>MKWM01000074.1 GCA_001899765.1 Thiobacillus sp. 63-78 | reverse complement strand
CATGATGCTGCGCGGCTTCTATACCTTCGGCGACATGTACCTCGACGGCATCCGCGACACCGCGCAATACAACCGCGAAACCTTCTTCCTCGAACAGGTCGACGTGCTGCGTGGTTCCGCCTCGATGCTGTTCGGCCGCGGCCAGGCCGGGGGCGTCATCAACCTCGTCTCCAAAACGCCCAGGCTGGCCGACGCCTACAAGCTGAGCGGCAGCGTGGGAACCGACGGCTACAGCGAAGCCACCGCCGATCTCAACAAGCAGTTGGGCGAGCATAGCGCGGTCCGCGTGAACCTGATGAAACGCGACGAAGGCAGCTGGCGCGAAAACCCGGCCAGCGGCGCGCAGCCGGACGTCAACCGCGGCGGCGCGCAGGTCAGCCTCGCGCTCGGCATGAACACCGACGACGAATTCACGTTCTCGCACCTTTACATGCGCAACCGCGACATTCCCGACTACGGCTTCCAGTTCGACAACGCCACCCACCGCCCCAACACCGCGTTCCCGGTCGATGATTTCTGGGGCATCGACCGCAACTTCGACCACAGCGACGTCAACGTCTCCACCGGCACCTGGACGCACCGCTTCGCCGACGACAGCCAGTTGCGCACTACGGTCCGCTACGGCGATTACGAGCGCAGCTACTGGGCGCGCACGCCGAGCGCCACGGTTGCGCCCAATGCGGATGGGACCATTCCCGGAAACGGCGGCAACTGGAATGCCGGGCCCACCCGCTCGGCGGATTACGAAACGCTCACGGTGCAATCCGACTACAGCCGGAAATTCCAGGCGCTGGGCATGAAGCACGAATTCCTCACCGGCGTCGAATACCTGCACGAAGACAGCCACCGCGCAAGCCTGCAGAACCTTGGCGGAACGACCATCGCATCCGGTATTCCTCCCTTGTTCCAGCCCTATGTCGAATCGACGACCGGCGCGGGGCTGAACAACTTCACCGGCAATTCCTACGCCGTCTACGCGCAGGACACGGTCGAGTTCATTCCCGACTGGAAAGCCACCCTGGGCGTGCGCCGCGATGAGCTGCGCGCCGACTACAGCAGCGCGACCTCGCCCAGGCTGAGCTACGGCGAATGGAGCTATCGCGCCGCGCTGTCCTGGCAGCCGACCGACGTCGCGCACTACTACATCGGCTACAGCGATTCCTTCAGCCCCACGGCCGACCTCTACCAGCTGACCGCCACGCCGCAGCCGCCCGAGACCAGCCAGGTCTACGAAGTCGGCGCAAAATGGATGTTCTTCGAAGGCGATCTCACGTTCCGCACCGCGTTGTACCGCGCGATCAAGAACTGGGAACGCAACACCGACCTCGAATCGACTGCCGCGATCCTGACCAGGAAACGCCGCACCGACGGCATCGAATTCGAAGCCGCCGGCCGCATCACGCCGAACTGGGAAGTCTTCGCCGGCCTCGCGCTGATGGATCCCGAGATCCTCGAAGTCGCGGTGCAGTCCAACGGCAGCGCCGGTGATCCGCGCTTCGTCGGCCAGCGTCCGCGCAACACGCCGCCCTACACGTTCAACCTGTGGTCCACCTACAAGCTGGGCGGCGGCTGGAAGATCGGCGGTGGCGCCGAGGCGAAGGGGGATCGCTATGGCTACAACCCGTCGTCGGCCTCGGCCAACGCCCAGTTCACCACCAATGGCCAGCCCAGCAGCTTCAATCCCAATACCGCGCCGGCCTATGTGCGCTGGGACGCCATGCTGTCCTATGACCAGAAAGCCTGGGGCGTCCGCCTGAATGTGCAGAACCTGTTCGACAAGACGTACTACGACGCGATCTATGACAACGGGCCGTTCACCGTGCCCGGGCAGAAGCGCCGCTTCATTCTCACCGGCGAGCTGAAGTTCTGAGCCAGCCTTCCCTGCCAATCGTTGGCAGGGATAGGGCGTTGTGCGCAGCGCCCTATCCCTGACAGGAGATCCGACCATGCTGCTGCACATCCCAAATGTTCTCGACGCGGCCACGCTCACGCACTGCACGGCGCTGCTGAAACAGGCCGACTGGACCGACGGCCGCGTCACCGCCGGCACCCAGGCCGCCACGGTCAAGAACAACCGGCAACTGCCCGAAACCAGCCCGGTGGCGCAGCAGTTGCGCGCGCTCGTCCTCGAAGCCTTGTCGAAGAATCCCACCTTCTTCAGCGCTGCCCTGCCCAAGCGCATCTATCCGCCGCTGTTCAACCGCTATGGCGACGCAGCCAATTCCTTCGGCAATCACGTGGACAACGCCATCCGCACCCACCCGGCCACCGCACAGCATGTGCGAACCGACCTGTCGTTCACGCTCTTCCTCAACGATCCAGCCGATTACGAAGGCGGTGAACTCATCATCGAGGACGGCATGGGTGGCCGCGCAGTCAAGCTGCCGGCGGGCCACCTGATCCTGTATCCCTCATACAGCGTGCATCGCGTCGAGCCGGTGACGCGCGGCGCGCGGCTGGCGTGCTTCACCTGGCTGGAAAGCATGGTGCGCGAACCGCAACGACGCGAATTGCTGCACGAAATGGATGTAAGCATCGCCGCCCTGCGCGGCGAGCACGGCGAGACCGATACCGCCGTCCGGCTGACCAGTTGTTACCACAACCTCATGCGGATGTGGGCGACGGTCTGAATACCCCCCGTTTCATTCACCCTGAAAAAGGAGTTCCATCATGACTGGTCTGCGATTCACCCTTGCCGCCCTGGCGCTCGTTCCCCTGCTGGCGCACGCCGCCGCCGACTGCGAAGCCCATCCCAGGGAGCAGTGGATGAAGGAAGACGACCTCAAGGCCGCGCTGAAGGACGCCGGCTACACCCTCAAGAAATTCAAGGTCGACGGCAACTGCTACGAGATGTACGGCCACAACGAGAAGGGCCAACGCGTCGAAATCTACATGGACACCGTCACCGGCAAGCCCGTCAAGGCCTACCTCGATTGATGGCAGCGGGGATCATGGAGCGCGCCTACGTCTGGGACCGCTTCGTCCGCCTGCACCACTGGAGCCTCGCGACGCTGGTGCTCGCCAACCATTTCATCCTCGACGGTCCCGCCCACCGCTGGGCGGGCTACGCGGCGCTGGCGCTCGTCTGTGCGCGGCTGGTGTGGGGTGTCGCCGGCTCGCCGCACGCGCGCTTCGCCGCCTTCCTGCCCACGCCCGCGCGTCTGCGTGCCCATTTCGCCCGACCCGGCGTGGCCCCGCGCGGCCACAACCCGCTCGGCGCCGCAATGATGCTGGCGATGCTCGCACTGGTCGTGTCCCTGGGCATCACCGGCTGGCTCATGCGCAGCGATGCCTACTGGGGCGAGGCATGGCTGGAAGATCTGCACCAGGCGCTGGCCAACGGCCTGCTCGTCTGCGCCGCACTGCACGTCGCCGGCGTGGCGGCGGCCAGCCTGACATGGCGCATCAACCTGCCGCGCGCGATGCTCACCGGCTACAAGGTGCGCTCCATCCGTTCCGCGCCTTTCGAAGACCGCGGTACGCCCGGTCCGGATTGATATCGCCCATCCATTTCCTTGCGCGCAGGCTTCAGCAAATTTCGTTATTGACAACCATTCTCATTACTTATACTATTCCCGCATCGAGTTGGATATCCAGAGGGTGCGTCATGTACGTCTGCCTTTGCAAAAGTGTCACCGATCACGAAATTCGTCGCATGGTCCATCAACGTGGGCTCACCACCATGCGGGAACTCCGCGATGAGCTCGGTGTATCCACCCAGTGTGGCCGCTGCGCAGGCTGCGCAAAGGACGTGCTCAAGGAAGCCCTCGCCGAATGCCAGGCGTGTGCGGCTGACGCTTCGTTCGCCGCCGCGGCCTGATCCGGTTCACTCCGCCCGCGTCCGCCCTGCACGGGCTGCGCGCCCATGCTTGTCCTGCATGGTTTTTCCCCTAGAATGACAGGCGTCCCATCCGCCCATTAGCCAGCATTCGCCCAGCCAACGGCTCTTTAAACGGGCTTGCCCAATGTCAGGAGAGAATCATGAAAGGCGACAAGAAAGTCATCCAGTACCTTAACAAGACACTCACGGTGGAACTCACCGCCATCAACCAGTATTTTCTGCATGCGCGCATGTACAAGAACTGGGGGCTGACCGCACTGGGCAAACACGAATACGAAGAGTCCATCGAGGAAATGCATCACGCCGACAAACTGATCGAACGCATCCTCTTTCTGGAAGGCCTGCCCAACCTCCAGGATCTGAACAAGTTGTTGATTGGCGAAAATGTCGTCGAGTGCCTGGAATGCGATCTCAAGCTCGAACTGACCGGGCGCGCCCTCTACATCGAAGCCATCGCGCACTGCGAGTCGGTCAAGGACTATGTTTCGCGCGAAATCCTGGTCGACATCCAGACAGACACCGAAGAACACATCGATTATCTCGAAACCCAGCTCGACCTGGTCAAGCGCATGGGCGAGCAGAACTACATGCAGACCGCCGCCGGCCCGATCGAAGGCTGAATGACGCCATGCGTACGAGGGACGCCTCCGCCGTGGGGCGTCCCTGTTTTCTTCCCCCATGCACTTCGACCCCGACTGCCGTGCCTGCCCACGTCTTGCCACGTTTCTCGACGAGGTACGCGCCCGCCATCCTGATTATCACGCCCGTCCGGTACCCGCCTTCGGCGACCCCGCACCC
Organism: Thiobacillus sp. 63-78; assembly: GCA_001899765.1. GTDB lineage: Bacteria > Pseudomonadota > Gammaproteobacteria > Burkholderiales > Thiobacillaceae > Thiobacillus. The sequence continues at coordinate 32,240 of MKWM01000074.1, read as the reverse complement.
GAATTGCTGATCGTCGGCCTCGCGCCGGGCATGCACGGCGCCAACCGCAGCGGCCGCCCCTTCACCGGCGACTACGCCGGCGTGCTGCTGTACGAAACCCTGCACAAATTCGGCTACGCCAGCGCCCCGCAATCGCTGTCGGCGGACGACGGCCTGACACTCACCGGCTGCCGCATCACCAACGCGGTGAAATGCCTGCCCCCAGCCAACAAGCCGGAACCCGGCGAAATCCGCGCATGCAATCATTACCTGGCCGCGGAACTGGAGACCCTGCCCGGTCACGCCAGCATCCTGGCGCTGGGGCAGATCGCCCATCAGGCGGTGCTGCGCGCGCAGGGGTTGAAGCTCAAGGACTACCCCTTCGCCCACGCCAGCGACCATCGCCTGCCCGACGGCCGAAGGCTGGTCAGCAGCTACCACTGCTCCCGCTACAATACCCAGACGCGTCGTCTCACTCCCGCGATGTTCGAAGCCGTATTCCAGCACATTCAAGCCCAGGACTGATCATGCCCGTCGTCACCATCAAGCTCGCCGGCAGCCTCACCCGCGAACAGAAGCAGAAAGTCGCCGAGGAAATCACCGCCACGCTGGAACGCCATGCCGGCAAGCCGGCCTCCTACACTTACATTGCGTTCGAGGAACTGCCCGACGAGAACTGGGCGATCGCCGGAAAACTGCTCGACGAGGATGACTAAGCCGCCTTGACCACCGTCACCAGGGACTTCCTCGCCTCGCTGCCCACCCTGCCCGGCGTCTATCGCATGATCGACGCCGCCGGCGCGGTGCTCTACGTCGGCAAGGCCAAGGATCTCAGGAAGCGGGTCTCCAGCTACTTCCAGAAAACCGACCAGAGCCCGCGCATCCGGCTGATGCTGAAAAGCGTCGACCACATCGACACCACGGTGACGCGCACCGAGGCCGAGGCGCTGCTGCTGGAAAACAACCTGATCAAGGGCCTGAAGCCGCGCTTCAATATTTTATTTCGCGACGACAAGTCCTATCCCTACCTGCTGCTGACCGGGCACCGTTTTCCCCGCCTGGCCTATTTCCGCGGCACGCCGAAGAAACGCGACCAGACGTTCGGCCCCTACCCCAACGCCTACGCCGTGCGCGAAAGCATCCAGTTGCTGCAGAAAGTATTTCAACTGCGCACCTGCGAGGACACCGTGTTCGCCAATCGCTCGCGGCCGTGCCTGCTGTACCAAATCAAGCGTTGCACCGCACCGTGCGTCGGACACATCACGCCCGACGCCTACGCGCGCGACGTTCACGAAGCCGCCCAGTTGCTGCACGGCGAGGCCAGCGCGCTGACCGAACACATCACCGGCCAGATGAATACCGCCGCGGCCACGCTCGATTTCGAGACGGCCGCCTTCCTGCGCGACCGCCTGCGCATGCTCGCTGCCGTGCGCGAGAAGCAGTTCGTCGACTCCACCGGCAGCGATGCGGACGCGGATGTGGTCGCGGTGGCCGAGGCCGGCGGCGTCATCGCGGTCAACCTGACCATGATCCGCGGCGGCCGGCATCTCGGCGACCGCAGCTTCTTTCCGCAGCACGGCGAGGGCGCCACCGCGGCCGAGGTACTGGAAGCCTTCATCGTCCAGCACTACCTCGATCACCCCGTCCCGGCACGCATCCTGGTGAGCGAAGCCATCGAGACCGGCGCACTGGACACGTTGCTGACCGGACAGGCTGGAAAGAAAGTCACGCTGCTGCATCGCGTCACCGGCGCGCGCAAAGTCTGGGTCGCCATGGCACAGGCCAACGCACGCCTGTCGGCGGAGCGCCGTGGCGCCGAACGCGCCAACCAGTCGCAGCGGTTGGCCGCGCTGCGCGAGACGCTCGATCTGCCCGCACTCAACCGCATCGAATGCTTCGATATTTCCCACACCATGGGCGAAGCCACGGTGGCATCGAACGTGGTGTACGAAGGCGACGACCTGAAGAAATCCGATTACCGCCGCTACAACATCAGCGGCATCACCCCGGGCGACGACTATGCCGCCATGCACGCCGCGCTGATCAAGCGCTTCCACCGGAGCGTGGAAGAAAACGGCGCACTGCCCGACCTGCTGCTGATCGACGGCGGCAAGGGGCAGATATCGAGCGCGGTCGAGGCCATGAATGAGCTTGGTCTGGGCCAGGTTTTTCTGCTCGGCGTGGCCAAGGGCGAAGCACGCAAACCCGGGCTGGAAACGCTGATCTTCGCCGACGGCCGCGAACTCCATCTCGCCAAGGATCATCCCGGCTTCCACCTGATCCAGCAGGTGCGCGATGAAGCGCACCGCTTCGCCATCACCGGTCACCGTGCCAAACGCGGCAAGGCGCGCATGCAGTCGACCCTGGAAGACATCCCCGGAATCGGCCCCAGACGACGCAAACAGCTGCTGGAACGCTTCGGCGGCCTGCAGGGCGTACGCGATGCCGGCGTCGACGCGCTTGCCAGCGTCAACGGTATCAGCCGAGAATTGGCGGAAACCATTTATCACGCGCTCCACTGATGCCGCTCAATCTCCCCAATCTGCTCACCTGGCTGCGCATCCTGCTCATCCCGCTCATGGCGGGTGTGTTCTACCTGCCCGACGGCTGGGTATCGTCCTCCGATGCCAATCTGCTGGCGGCCGCATTTTTCGGGGTGGCGGCGCTGACCGACTGGCTCGACGGCTGGCTGGCGCGCAAACTGGGACAGACTTCGGCCTTTGGCGCTTTTCTCGACCCGGTGGCCGACAAACTGATGGTCGCTGCCGCGTTGATCGTGCTGATCGATCTCAATCGCGTGGCGCCCTTGATCGGCCTCATCATCATCGGCCGCGAAATCACCATTTCCGCCCTGCGCGAATGGATGGCCAAGGCGGGCAAATCGGCCAGCGTGGCGGTTTCTTTCGTCGGCAAGCTGAAAACCGCGGCGCAGATGGTTGCCATCGTGCTGCTGCTGTATTTCGACCCGCTCGCCGGCCTTCCCATCGCACTGATCGGCACCTTGCTGATCTGGGTGGCCGCCCTGCTCACCCTTGTATCCATGGCGTATTATCTCGTGATGGCCGCGCGTGCCCTGCAAAAATCTTCACCCTGAGGAGTTGACAGAAAAAAACGGAATCACCATAATGCGCAGCCTTCAACGCGGGAATAGCTCAGCTGGTAGAGCGCAACCTTGCCAAGGTTGAGGTCGCGAGTTCGAACCTCGTTTCCCGCTCCAGCATTCCGGGGAAAACAGATGGCACAGCCGGACGTTTTCCCCTTTTCGTTCAAGTGTTTTACCGCGACGGCGCGATAGCAAAGCGGTTATGCACCGGATTGCAAATCCGTGTAGGTCGGTTCGACTCCGGCTCGCGCCTCCATATTCAGGATCTGCCGTCCGCTTTGCCCGGATGGTGAAATTGGTAGACACAAGGGACTTAAAATCCCTCGCCAGCGATGGCGTACCGGTTCGATTCCGGTTCCGGGCACCACCTTCCTGTTCATCGGCCCGAGTGGTATAATTTTTGCGCTTTATTATTAACACGATGGGCGGTTCGCCCATTTTTTATTTGTGCTGCGCCGGGATTTGACCGGGCGGCACAGCAATGGATTTTCGATGATGGATCTGTCTGCCCGCCTGGAGCCTGTACTTGCCGGGCTCGGTTACGAGCTGGTGATGCTGGAACGTGCCGGACGCGGACTGGTCCGGATCTTCATCGACAAGCCGGGCGGGATCACAATCGACGACTGCGTCGCGGTGAGCAATCACCTGACCCACCTGTTCGCCGTCGAGAACATCGACTACGACAGGCTGGAAGTGTCCTCGCCCGGGCTCGACCGGCCGCTGGTCAAGCCGCAGGATTATGCGCGCTTCGCCGGCGAGTCCGTGACGTTGAAGCTGCGGGTGCCGCTGGACAACCGGCGTCGTCTGAGCGGCCAGCTGACCGGCCTGGAAGGAAATGCAGTAAAGCTGATCGTCGATGGCGCAGAAATATCGGTCGATTTGAGCAATGTGGATGCGGCACGCCTCAAACCCAGAATTTGAGACGTGCGCTGGAGAGAATATGAGCCGTGAAATGTTGATGCTGGCCGATGCGCTGGCACGCGAAAAGAACGTGAGCCAGGAGGTGGTGTTCGAGGCCCTGGAGCAGGCACTCGCCTCCGCCACCAAAAAACGCTTCAAGGAAGAGTCCGATGTGCGCGTATCGATCGACCACGCGACCGGTGACTATGAATCCTTCCGTCGCTGGCAGGTCGTGACCGAAGCCGACCTGGAGTCCGAGGGCTATCAGATCCTGCTGATCGATGCCCAGGACAAGATCCCCGACATCGAAATCGGCGACTACATCGAAGAACCGCTGGAAAACATCGAATTCGGCCGCATCGGTGCCCAGGCGGCCAAGCAGGTCATCCTGCAAAAGATCCGCGACGCCGAGCGCGAGCAGATCATCAGCGACTTCCTTGCCCGCAAGGAACACCTCGTCAACGGCGTGGTGAAGCGGATCGATCGCGGCAACGCCATCATCGAATCCGGCCGCGTCGAAGGCTTTCTGCACCGCGACCAGATGATCCCGCGCGAAAACCTGCGCGTCGGCGACCGCGTGCGTGCCTACCTGCTGCGCATCGATCGGGGGGTCCGCGGTCCGCAGGTCGTGCTGTCGCGCACCGCATCCGAGTTCATCATGAAGCTGTTCGAGCTGGAAGTGCCTGAAATCGAGGAAGGCCTGCTCGAGATCAAGGCGGCCGCCCGCGACCCCGGCCTGCGTGCCAAGATTGCCGTGGTCTCGCACGACCCGCGCATCGATCCGATCGGCACCTGCATCGGTCTGCGCGGCTCGCGCGTCACCTCGGTGACCAACGAACTGGCCGGCGAACGCGTCGACATCATCCACTGGTCGGCCGACCCCGCCCAATACGTCATCAACGCGCTGGCGCCCGCCGAGGTCAGCTCCATCGTGGTGGATGAGGACAAGCACAGCATGGACGTGGTGGTGGACGAGGAACAGCTGGCGATGGCGATCGGCCGCGGCGGCCAGAACGTCCGTCTGGCATCCGAGCTGACCGGCTGGGAACTCAACATCATGTCGCGCGAAGCGGCGGATGAAAAACACTCGGCCGAAAGCGGCAAGACGCTCGCGCTCTTCATCGAGAAGCTCGACGTGGACGAGGAGGTCGCCCAGATCCTGGTCGACGAAGGCTTCTCCACGCTGGAAGAAGTCGCCTACGTCCCGCTGAACGAAATGCTCGAGATCGAGGCCTTCGACGAAGATCTGGTCAACGAATTGCGTAACCGTGCCCGCAACGCCCTGCTGACCGCCGCCATCGTCGGCGAGGAACAGGTCGAGGCCTCGGCAGGCGACTTGCTGTCGCTCGAAGGCATGGACGCCGAGACCGCACGTACGCTCGCCAGCAAGGGCGTCCACACCACCGAGGATCTGGCCGAGCTGGCCGTCGATGAGCTGACCGAAATGGCGGCCATGGATGCCGAACGCGCCAAACAATTGATCATGGCCGCACGCGCGCCCTGGTTCGCCCAAGGCTAAGAGGACTGCATGAACGTTGAACAATTCGCCCAGGAACTGAAACTGCCGCCCCAGTTGCTGCTGGAACAGCTGAAGGCAGCAGGCGTCAATAAAAACGATGTGATCGACTCCGTCACCGAGGCGGACAAGGCACACCTGCTCGACTATCTGCGCAAAATGCATGGTGGCGGGATCGAGACCGGCAAGACCAAGATCACTATCACGCGCAAGCAGACCGGCGAAATCCGCAAGACCGACAGTACCGGTAAATCCCGCACCATCACGGTGGAAACGCGGAAATCGCGTACCTACGTCAAGCGCGATGCCTCTGCCCAGACCGTCGAAGACGCGCCTGTCGCCGAACCCGCGGCAGCGATCCCGCCTGCTCCCCGGATCGAGACACCGGTCGAGCCGGCAGTCGAACCCAGGGTCGAAACGCCCGTACCCGAGGTCGCCGCGGAAGCGGTTGTCATCCCGCCTGCCGAGGTGCCTGCCGAACCCGAACCCGTTGTGATCGCCCCCCCCGTTGCCGAAGTCGTGCCGGTCGAAACGGCTGCGGAGCCCGTAGCGAAGCCTGTCCCGGCGGTAAAGAAAACCACCCGCATCAAGAAGGCTTCGATCCTCAACGAGGCGGAAGTCAAAGCGCGCGAAGAGGAAACGCGCCGTCACCAGGCGCTGCTGGAACGCCAGGCCGCGGATGCGCGAGCCCGTGTCGAACGTGAAGCCCTGCGCAAGCAGGCGGAAGCGGCCCGCGAGGCCGCCAGGCTGTCAGAAAGCCAGAAAACCGCCGCCCCTGCCGCGCCCGCCGCGCCGACGGTGAAAACGCTGCACAAACCGGACAAGCCCGGCACCGCCAAAGGTGCCAAGGGTCCGGACAAGAAAGCCGGCAGCAACTGGAAAGACGAAGCCGCCGCACGTCGCAAGGGTGGACTCAAAACCCGTGGCGGCGCGGCGCCTGACGCAGGCTGGCGTGGCCGCAAGGGCAAATCCAGATCCGCCCAGGATGACACCACGTTCGTCGCCCCGACCGAGCCGATCGTGCGCGAGGTGCTGGTGCCCGAAACGATCACGGTCGCCGAGCTTGCACACAAGCTATCGGTGAAGGCAGCCGAAGTCATCAAAACCCTGATGAAACTCGGCAGCATGGTGACCATCAACCAGGTACTCGACCAGGAAACAGCCCTCATCGTGATCGAGGAAATGGGCCATATCGGCAAGCCGGCCGCGCTGGATACGCCGGAAGCGTTCCTGATCGAAACCGGTGAGACCAGCGAAATGGAAACGGCGGCGCGCCCGCCGGTGGTAACGGTGATGGGTCACGTCGACCACGGCAAGACCTCGCTGCTCGACACCATCCGGCGTACCCGGGTGGCCATCGGCGAAGCCGGCGGCATCACCCAGCACATCGGTGCGTACCATGTCGAAACCGAAAAAGGCGTCATCACTTTCCTCGACACCCCGGGCCACGAGGCGTTTACCGCGATGCGCGCGCGCGGCGCGAAAGCGACCGACATCGTGGTGCTGGTGGTGGCGGCAGACGACGGCGTGATGCCGCAAACCATCGAAGCCATCCATCACGCCAAGGCGGCCAATGTGCCGCTGGTGGTGGCGGTGAACAAGATCGACAAGCCCGAAGCCAATCCCGAGCGCATCCGCCAGGAGCTCGTCGCACAGGGCGTCACGCCCGAGGAATGGGGGGGCGACACCCAGTTCGTCGAAGTGTCGGCCAAGGCCAACACCAATATCGACGGCCTGCTCGACGCCATTCTGCTGCAGGCCGAAGTGCTGGAACTGACGGCCGCCGCCGATGGCCCTGCCAGGGGTCTCGTCATCGAGGCGCGCCTCGACAAAGGCAAGGGCCCGGTCGCCACGCTGCTGGTGCAATCCGGCACCCTGCGCCGCGGCGACATGGTGCTGGCCGGCCAGGTATTCGGCCGCGTGCGCGCCATGCTCGACGAGGCAGGCAAGCCCATCAATGAAGCCGGGCCTTCGATCCCGGTAGAAGTTCAGGGCCTGTCCGACGTCCCGCAGGCGGGCGAAGACGTGATGGTGCTGCCGGACGAACGCAAGGCGCGGGAGATTGCGCTGTTCCGCCAGGGCAAGTTCCGCGACGTGCAACTGGCCAAGAAGCAGGCCGCCAAGCTGGAATCGATGTTCGACCAGATGGGCCAGGGCGAAGTGCAGCACCTGCCCATCATCCTCAAATCCGATACCCAGGGGTCTTACGAGGGTCTGGCGCATGCCTTGGGCAAACTGTCGACCGACGAAGTCAAGGTCAACATCATCCACAGCGGCGTCGGCGCCATCACCGAATCCGACGTCAACCTGGCGATCGCCTCCAAGGCCGTGCTGATCGGCTTCAATGTGCGTGCCGACACGTCGGCCCGCAAGCTGGCCGAAGCCAGCGGCGTGGACCTGCGCTACTACAACATCATCTACGAAGCGGTGGATGAGGTGAAATCCGCGCTCTCCGGCATGCTGGCGCCGGAGAAGAAAGAAACCGTCATCGGTACCGTGGAAGTCCGCCAGGTCTTCCACATTTCCAAGATCGGCACCATTGCCGGCTGCTACGTGCAGGATGGCGTGGTCAAGCGCGGCGCCGGCATACGCGTGCTGCGCAATAACGTGGTGGTGCACCAGGGCGAACTCGATTCGCTCAAGCGCTTCAAGGACGATGTCAAGGAAGTCAAGGCCAACTTCGAATGCGGCCTCTCGCTGAAGAACTACAACGACATTCAGGAAGGCGACATCCTCGAAGTGTTTGAAGTGGTGGAAGTGGCGCGTACCTTGTGAGGAACCAGGGGTCAGGATTCAGGGGTCAGGGACAGTGCGCGGCTGCGCCGCGCGCTTGATTCAATGGCCCAGCCTTGCTCCCTGAATCCTGATCCCCGAATCCTGACCCCTCTAATATGCCCAAAGATTTCCCCCGCGCCCGCCGCGTCGCCGACCAGATCCAGCGCGAACTGCCGGAACTGATCCGGCAGGAAGTGAAGGATCCGCGCGTCGGCATGCTGACCATTACCGAGGTCGAGGTCAACCGCGACATGGAGTTCGCCAAGGTCTACTTCACCACCCTCGGCGGCCAGGCCGAGCATGACGCCTGCCTGCAGGGCCTGCAGCGCGCCAGCGGCTTTCTGCGTTCGCAGTTGTCGCACCGCATGCAGTTGCGCGTGGTGCCCAAGCTCACTTTCGTCTACGACCGCTCGGTCGAGCGCGGCATCGAGCTCACCCAGCTGATCGAAACCGCCGTCGCCGAGGACGCCAGACATCCCAAAGACGCGTGACGGGCGCGCGACATTGATTTCCCTCTCCCCAACCCTCTCCCGCTCGCGGGAGAGGAGCGAACGTAATGCCCAAATCGATCATCGACGGCGTGCTGCTGCTGAACAAGCCGGTCGGCATCACCTCCAACGCCGCGCTGCAGAAAGCCAAGTGGCTGCTCAACGCGAAAAAGGCGGGCCACACCGGCACCCTCGATCCCTTCGCCGACGGCCTGCTGCCGCTGTGTTTCGGCGAGGCCACCAAGTTCTCGGCCTACCTGCTGGATGCGGACAAACACTATCGCGCGGTGCTGCAGCTCGGCACCACCACCACCACCGGCGACCCGGAAGGCGAGGTGCTCGACACCCGCGAGGTGGCGCTCAGCCGTGACGACATTGCCGCCGTGCTGCCGCGCTTCATGGGCGAAATCGAGCAGATTCCGCCGATGCATTCCGCGCTCAAGCACCAGGGGCATCCACTCTACGAATACGCGCGCGCCGGCATCGAGATCGAGCGCCCGCCCCGCAAGGTCACGATCCGCGCACTCGAACTGATCGAATGCGCCCCGCCGCGCGTGGTGCTGGATGTGCAATGCAGCGCCGGCACCTATATCCGCACCCTGGCGCAGGACATTGGCGCCGCGCTCGGCTGCGGCGCCCACCTCACCGCGCTGCAACGCACGGCAGCGGGCGGATTCAGCCTGGAGCAGGCGCATACGCTGGCCGAACTGGAAACGCTCGACCCCGTCCGGCGTATCGCCCTCCTGCAGCCGGCGGACTGCCTGGTGTCCCACCTGCCGGCGCTGCATCTCGACGACGCCAGCACGACAGCGCTGTGCCAGGGGCGCAGCGTGCCATATTCCGGCAATCATGCGGGACTGGTGCGCCTGTATACGGCCGCAAACCGCTTTCTCGGCCTGGCCCAGGCCGACGCCGGCCAGCTGGTCCCCCGCCGTCTGCTCGCCACACAACAAGCTTGAGTCGCCCCACCCTTTCCGCGTAAAATGCGCGGTTTCCCCCGAACGTGTCCCGCACAGCCGCAGGCCACGCGATTCAGAAGGAGTACACCATGGCTGTTACCGTCGCCCAAAAGGCTGAAATCGTCCAGAGTTACCAACGCGCCGCCGCCGACACCGGCTCGCCCGAAGTGCAGGTGGCCCTGCTGACGGCGCGCATCAACGACCTGACCGGCCACTTCAAGGCCAACATGAAGGATCACCACTCGCGCCGTGGTCTGCTGAAAATGGTGAGCCGCCGCCGCAAGCTGCTCGACTACCTGAAGCGCACCAATCTCGAAGGCTACAAGACCCTGATCGATCGCCTCGGTCTGCGCAAGTAATCCCGACAGGGCCACTGTGATGATCCGGCACCCTGCTGCACCGGCGCTGTCCGTATCAGAGCTGTGGATGGGGCGTCTTGCCCCCTGAATTTCTCACGCCCCGCCCACGCGGGGCGTTTTTGCTTTGAAAGGAACTCGTGTGAGCGCTATCAAGAAAACGTTTACCTTCGGCCGTCATCAGGTCACCCTGGAAACCGGTGAAATCGCCCGCCAGGCTGCCGGCGCCGTCATCGTCAACATGGACGACACCGTGGTGCTGGTCACCGTGGTCGCCAAGAACGAAGTCAAGCCGGGCCAGGATTTCTTCCCGCTGACCGTCGACTATCAGGAAAAGACCTACGCCGCCGGCCGCATTCCCGGCGGTTTCCTCAAGCGCGAAAGCCGCCCGTCGGAAGGCGAAACCCTGATTTCGCGCCTGATCGACCGTCCGATCCGCCCGCTCTTCCCGGAGGGCTTCTTCAACGAAGTGCAGGTCATCGCCACCGTGATGTCGTCCAACCCCGAAGTCAGCGCCGACATCCCCGCGTTGATCGGGGCGTCGGCCGCGCTGTCGCTGTCCGGTCTGCCGTTCGACGGCCCGGTGGGCGCGGCGCGCGTCGGCTTCCTCAACGGCGAATATGTGCTCAACCCGACCCATTCGGAGCTGAAGGATTCGGCGCTCGACCTGGTCGTCGCCGGCACCGAGACCGCCGTGCTGATGGTCGAGTCCGAAGCCATGGAACTGCCCGAAGACATCATGCTGGGCGCGGTCGTGTTCGGCCACACCCAGATGCAGGCCGCGATCACCGCGATCAACGAACTGGCCGACGAAGCCGGCGCCGACGCCTGGGACTGGGAGCCGCTGGCCGAGGACACCGCGATGGTCGAGCGCCTCAAGGCGCTGGCCGAAGACGGCCTGCAGGCCGCCTACAACATCAAGCAGAAGCAGGCGCGCATGAGCGCGGTCGATGAAGTGCGCAGCAAGGCCTTCGCCGAACTGATCAGCGCCGACATGGACACGGTCGCTGCCAACCACGTCAAGGACGCGTTCCACCGCCTCGAAGCCGGCGTGGTGCGCCACCGCATCCTCTCCGGCCAGCCGCGCATCGACGGCCGCGACACCCGCACCGTGCGCCCGATCACCATCCGCACCGGCGTGCTGCCGCGCACCCACGGCTCCGCCCTGTTCACCCGCGGCGAAACCCAGGCGCTGGTGGTCACCACGCTCGGCACCGGCCGCGACGAACAGACCATCGACGCGCTCGAAGGCTCCTACTCCGACCGTTTCATGCTGCACTACAACATGCCGCCCTACGCCACCGGTGAAACCGGCCGCGTCGGCTCGCCGAAACGCCGCGAAATCGGCCACGGCCGGCTGGCCAAGCGCGCGCTGATGGCGGTGCTGCCGACCAAGGAAGAGTTCGGCTACACCATGCGCGTGGTGTCGGAAATCACCGAGTCCAACGGCTCGTCGTCGATGGCCTCGGTGTGCGGCGGCTGCCTGTCGCTGATGGACGCCGGCGCGCCGCTGAAGGCGCACGTCGCCGGCATCGCCATGGGTCTGATCAAGGAAGGCAACCGCTTTGCCGTGCTGACCGACATCCTCGGCGACGAGGATCATCTGGGCGACATGGACTTCAAGGTCGCCGGCACCGACAAGGGCGTGACCGCGCTGCAGATGGACATCAAGATCACCGGCATCACCAAGGAAATCATGCAGGCCGCGCTGACGCAGGCGAAGGAAGGCCGCCTGCACATCCTCGGCATCATGAAGGCCTCGGTTTCCGAGACGCATGAAATGTCGGCCTACGCGCCGCGCATCATCGCGATGAAGATCAACCCGGAAAAAATCCGCGACGTCATCGGCAAGGGCGGCGCCGTCATCCGCGCGCTGACCGAGGAAACCGGCACCCAGATCGACATCCAGGAAGACGGCAGCGTGAAGATCGCCTGCACCAGCATGGAAGCCGGCGAACTGGCGAAGAAGCGCATCGAGGAAATCACCGCCGAAGTCGAAGTCGGCAAGGTCTACGAAGGCCCGGTCATCAAGCTGCTGGACTTCGGCGCCATCGTCAACGTGCTGCCGGGCCGCGACGGCCTGCTGCACATCTCGCAGATCGCCCACGAGCGCGTCAATACCATCGGCGACTACCTGAAGGAGGGCCAGGTCGTGAAGGTGAAGATCCTCGAAGCCGACGAAAAAGGCCGCCTGCGCCTGTCGATGAAGGCGTTGCTGGATGCGCCCGCACCGGCAGCCGACAACAGCGAAACGCCAGGCACGGCAAGCTAGGGTCCATCCACGCCATCACAATCAACCGCGCCCAAGTGCGCGGTTGATTTTTTTATGCCGGCCCTGGCGCCGGCACTGCCGGAAACACGACATTCACAGCCAGGCCTGCGCCGCCTTCTCCCGCTTCCAGGCTGACTTTCGCGTCATGTAAATGCGCGATGCGCTGGACAATGGTCAGACCGAGGCCGGCGCCCTCCACGCTACCGGACATCCGATGGAATGGGGCGAATACGGCCGCGCGTTGTGCCGCTGGAATACCCGGGCCATCGTCTGCCACCTGCCATACCACGCTCTGTCCGGCACGACGGACCGTCAGGGTGATGCGCGTGCCTCCATAGCGGAGGGCATTGTCGATCAGATTGGCGAGCATCTCTCGCAGCAATTGCGCATCGCCCATGACCCAGGCCTCGCTGTCCTGCATGTCGAAACCGATTTCCACGCCTTTTGCCAAGGCTGGCGGCACCCATTCCCGCGCCACTTCACGCACCACATCCGCACTGTCTAAACGGTTCAGGCGAAGGGTGTTTTCCGCCGCATCGACGCGCGCCAGCATGAGCAGTTTCTGCACCAGATCGCCCATGGTCTGCGCCGACTGCGCAATACGCGCCAGCGCATGCTGGGCATCATCATGACGCGCGCCGGACAGGGCTGCTTCGGCCTGTGCGCGGATGCCCGCGATCGGCGTGCGGAGCTGATGTGCGGCATCCGCGACAAAACGCGATTGCGACTCCACGGCCTCGGACAGGCGTTGCAGCAAGGAATTGATTTCATCCAGGAATGGCCGCAACTCGGCGGGCGTCCCCTCCAGCAGAACCGGGCTCAGGTCGAACGCCTGTCGTGCCGACAGCCGGTCGCGCTGCCGGCTCAGCGGTTCGAGGCCCTTTCTCACGCCATAGGCAATGGCAATCGCCGCGGTCAGCGTCATCAGCAGCATCGGAATCACGATTGCCAGGGTGGCGCGCCCGGCCATGGCCGATCGGTGCGACAGCGTTTCGCCTACCTGGACCAGGACGGTTCCGTGCGCACTCGTGCCCTTGAGCGAGAGCCCGAAAGCCGCCACCCTGACTTTCTCACCGTCCTTGACCCCGTCATAGACGATCAGCTGGCCCGGCCGGATGCTCTGGTTGTCGGGAAGGCGGGGCATGTCCAGTTCCCCGTCAATGACGCGTCCGGCCGGATTGACGATGCTGTGGAACAGCAGATCCTCCTGGTCGAACACCAGCAGTTCGCGTGCGGCGACCGGCAAATCCACCTCTACCTGCCCGCGCATGACCTCGACCCGGTCGGCCAGTGCGAACGTGCGCCGTATCAACGAGCGGTCAAAGGCCGCATTGATGAAATACTGGCTGGAGAAATAGGCGATCACCCACAGCAGGATGAACAGCGGCAGCATCATCGACAGCATGCGGACGATCAGTTGTCGCCGCAGGCTGGTCTGATTGTCCCCGCTCAAGCTTTGGCTTCCAGCAGATAGCCCAGGCCGCGCAGCGTGCGGATCGCCACGCCAGACCCCTCGAGCTTGCGTCGCAGGCGGTGAATGTAGACCTCCACCGCATTGTCGCCCACGCCCTCGTCCCATCCCGTCAGGCGATCGGCGATCGCTTCCTTGGCCGTGACGCGCCCGACGTGGCTGAGCAGGATTTCAAGCACTTCCACTTCGCGGGCGGACAGCGCCAGCGGCGTCTCGTCCACGCTGGCCTGCCGCTTCACGCTGTCGAAGCCGAAGCGTCCCAGGCGGATCCGGGTATCGGCCACGCCATGCGCCCGCCGCAGCAAGGCGCGCAGCCGCGCCAGCAATTCGTCCAGCGCGAACGGCTTCAACAGGTAGTCGTCCGCACCGGCGTCAAGGCCGCGCACGCGATCCTCCACGGTATCGCGCGCGGTGAGAACCATCACCGGCAGGGCCGCACCGCGTTTGCGCGCATTGCGCAAGACTTCCAGGCCCTCGCGTCGCGGCAGTCCCAGATCGAGCAGCATGGCGTCGTAGGCGTACCCCGCCAGCGCGTTTTCCGCCTGCACGCCATCGCGGCTCCAGTCGACCGCGAAGCCCGCCTGCCTGAGCGCCAGCATCACGGCATCGCCCAGGGTGGGGTCATCTTCCACAAGCAGGATTTTCATGATCAAAGTCTGACACAAAGTCAGGCTGTCCGGCCTGCCGGGGTCGAGAATATCGGGACACGGTTCCTGAATGATTCGCAGGATTCCTCAGCATGACGTTTCAAGTTTTTGTGTGCCGTCCTGGCTTCACCGTCTCCGTACGGCATGCCTTTCGCGCCTTACGCACAAAAAAAGACGGCTGGCCGGTCTTCGTAAGGTTCGTGTAAGTATGGTGTCGCATAGTGCCGTCCATGCCGTTGCAATCTGCGACCGCATATCCCTCTCACTTGATCTATGGAGAAATTGATGAACAAACTGATCTCTTCCCTGCTTGCCGCAACGATTGCCGGCGCATTCAGCCTGACTGCCATGGCTGCCGATATGCCCGCCGACTCGTCCGCTTCCGCCTCGACCGCTGCCGAGAAGCCTGCCGCCGCCCCCAAGGCCAAGCATGCCAAAAAGCACACCAGGAAGCATGTCGCCAAGAAAACCGAAGCGAAAAAATCTGATGCTGCGGCCACCCCTGCCGAGCCTGCCAAGTAAGGCTTCAAGACGTGGAAACCGCGCTCACGGGCGCGGTTTTTTTATGCCGACCCGGAAAGAAACGATTGCCACCAGCGCTTGCGCTGGCCTGTCACCACGCCGTGCATTTCGAGTTCGCGTGGCGGTGTCCGGCTCATCAGCCAACCGGGAAGGATCGACGACTTGGTCGCGCTCGATCCGCAGGAGCTTCCCAGATGATTGGGATCGTAGATCTTGATGAAGTTGGGCGCATCCAGATTGTCCGCATAGACAATCGCGCAGTAATCCTCGTGGTGCTCGCGCCGCAGCAATTCATCCAGTTCGCGCATGAACTGCTGCACCTGGCCGGCAGTTGAAGGTTCGACCGGCACAGCCTGCCCCACGGCATACAGGTACCAGCCCGCTCCGTCATCCACCTTCTGCCAGAACGACGTCAACTGGTCCCATCTCATCACGCTGTACAGCAGCCCGTTGTAATAACGATCGAATTCGCTGGTGTCTGCCATGGTGTCGGTCCGCAGTGCGTCAGGAGAGAGGGGAAAGCGCGCCGGTTTGCTTCGTTCGCCGGGCGTGCCGCCCTTACTTGGCGAGCTGGCGCTCGCGGATTTCTTCGAGTGTCTTGCAGTCGATGCACAGCGTCGCCGTCGGCCGTGCCTGCAGACGCTCCAGCCCGATTTCGACCCCGCAGGATTCGCAGTAGCCGTAATCGCCGGCGTCGATCCTGGCGATGGTCTCGTTGATCTTCTTGATCAGCTTGCGCTCGCGGTCGCGGTTGCGCAATTCCAGCGCCATGTCGGACTCCTGGGTGGCACGGTCGTTGGGGTCGGCGAAAACCGTCTGCTCATCCTGCATGGACAGCAGGGTGGTATCGATATCCTGCGACAACTCGGTTTTCCAGGCCTCGAGCACTTTGCGAAAATGCGCGAGCTGTTTCGCATTCATGTATTCTTCGCCTTTTCTCGCCTTGTAAGGCTCGAAGCGCATCAAGGTTTCAGCCATTCCGTTTCCTGCCTTCTTTGAAAACTCCGGTCCAACCCGGATCAAACCCGACCCGACTTAATATCAGAATAGCCTAAGCGCCGCAACCCATATGACACTACACGCCCTGCTCTTCGACGTGGATGGCACGCTTGCCGATACCGAGCGCGACGGCCATCGGCCAGCCTTCAACCAGGCCTTTGCCGACGCCGGCCTCGACTGGCACTGGGACGTCGCCCTTTACGGCAAACTCCTTGCGGTCACCGGCGGCAAGGAGCGGATGAAATACTATATCGACCACTATCGACCGGACTATATAAAGCCGGGCAATTTTGATGAACTGGTAGCGGACCTTCACAAGGCCAAGACCCGGCACTATATCGCGCTTGCCGCACGCGGCGAAATTCCCATGCGCCCCGGGGTCGGACGTTTGCTGGCCGAGGCGCGTGCCGCCGGTCTGCGTCTGGCGATCGCCACCACCACCACACCGGAAAATGTGACGGCATTGCTGGAGCACAGTCTCGATCCAGATTCCCCGGGCTGGTTCGAAGTGATTGCCGCGGGCGACATCGTGCCGGATAAAAAACCCGCTCCCGACATCTATCATTACGCGCTGGAGAAGATGGGCCTCGACCCCATCGACTGCCTGGCATTCGAGGATTCGCAAAACGGCCTGCGCGCGAGCCTCGGCGCCGACCTGAAAACACTGGTCACGGTGAACGACTACACGCTGGATCACGATTTCACCGGCGCGGCCGTGGTGCTGTCCGATCTCGGCGAGCCCGGCGCACCAAACCGTATAGTCGCCGGCCCAGATTTTGGCCAGCCCTTCGTCGACGTCGCCTATCTCAGGGCGCTGCATCGGGGCTAAAGATCGGGGCTAAAGAGAAGGATTTAGGATTCAGGGTCCAGGATTTAGGGAATGAGCGGCCAAAGGCCGCGAAATTTATGAAGCCCCTAGCCCCTAGCCCCTAGCCCCTAGCCCCTAGCCCCTAGCCCCTAGGGATTGTGCATCAGCGCCGCCTCAAGCGTATTTTCCAGCAACGTCGCCACGGTCATCGGCCCCACTCCGCCCGGCACCGGGGTGATCCAGTTGGCGCGTTCGACGGCCGAATCAAAATCGACATCGCCGATCAGTTTGCCGTCGGGCAGTCGGTTGATGCCGACATCGATCACGATCGCACCTTCGCGAATCCAGTCGCCCGGAATCATGCGCGGCCGCCCCACCCCTACCACCAGGATTTCGGCCGATCGCACGAAGCTTTCCAGGTCGCGCGTGGCACTGTGGCACACGGTAATCGTGCAGCCGGCCAGCAGCAGTTCCAGACTCATCGGCCGGCCGACGATGTTGGAGGCGCCAACCATGACCGCGTTCTTGCCGCGCAGTTCCTCGCCGGTAGCGCGCAGCAACGTCATGATGCCGCGCGGGGTGGACGGGCGTAACGTCGGCATCTTCACCGCCAGACGGCCGATGTTGTAGGGGTGAAAGCCATCAACATCCTTGTCCGGGCGGATGCGCTCGATCACCGTCTCGGCGTCGATGTGCGCAGGCAGCGGCAGTTGCACCAGAATGCCGTCGATGGCCGGGTCGGCGTTCAGTGTGTCGATCAGCGTCAGCAATTCATCCTGTGTCGTCGCGCTGGGCAGATCGTGCGACACGCTGTTGACGGCGGCCCGCTCGCACGCGCGCTTCTTGTTGCGCACGTACACCGCCGACGCCGCATCGTCGCCGACCAGCACGACCGCCAGGCCGGGGCGGCGCTTGCCTTGCGCCTCGCGTTCGGCCACCTTGTCGTGGACTACTGCGAGAATGGTGTCGGCCATGGACTTGCCGTCTAGAATGCGTGCGCTCATCTGAAAACCCTGAAGCAAAAGCGTGATTTTCCCGGAAATTCCCCTCCCGGCTCAAGTGAAAATTGACCCGGCCGATTCGTCAAGGTATAGTCTCGCCTCTCCGAAATGCGCCCGGAATACCGGACGCCGACAGGATTTCGGGGTGTAGCGCAGCCCGGTAGCGCGCCTGCTTTGGGAGCAGGATGTCGGAGGTTCGAATCCTCTCACCCCGACCACCCCTTGTCCGGCAAGTAAGAGCGTTGCCCGAGAAGCGAGTCTCTGCCCGTAGCTCAACTGGATAGAGCACCAGCCTTCTAAGCTGGGGGTTACAGGTTCGATTCCTGTCGGGCAGGCCAAGGTTTTCTCGTTGCCAGCCTTGCTGGCAACACAATGGTGGATGTAGCTCAGTTGGTAGAGTCCAGGATTGTGATTCCTGTTGTCGTGGGTTCGAGTCCCATCATCCACCCCATTTTACAAGCACTTCATCGATAGTAACCACTAACATAAGCCTCGGAAACGGGGCTTTTTGTCCCCGTTTTGTCCCCGACAATATACGCGTGATGTACGCATAGATCGGTTTCTTACGCCCTCAGCGCCTGGCGCGCGATGAACCCCGAGCGCGACTCTCCGGCCGCCTTCGCAGCAGCATCGATGCGGCGCAGCACACGCGCGGGCAGCGTGATGTTGATGCGCTCGGCCTTGTCGGACAGGTCGGCCAGGTCGATATCGACCACAGCCCAGACCCAGCCCTTGTATTCCGGATTGGCCTGATGCTCGGTGATCGATCCATGTTCGGGCACGGCGCCGCCATCGTCGATCACGGTTTCGAGCCACAGCTCGATGGCCTCGCGGGCGTTGTCCATGGCCTCGTCCAGCGTGTCGCCGGCAGAAAAGCAGCCGGGCAGATCGGGCACTACCACACCAAAGGCGTGCTTCTTGTCTCCCGGCTCGATTGCGATGGGATACCTCATTTCCTTACTCCTTTCATTTCAGCCCAGCCTGCTTCAATAGTTTGTTCGCCAGCCCGACCCCGAGGTCTTTCTTGGGGTGTGGGACGCTGATATGGCCGCCCCGCTGTGGGTGGGTGTAGACGTGGTGTGAGCCTTTCACGCCCCGCAACACCCAACCGGCTTTTTCCAACTTCTTGATGATGTCTGCGCTATTCATGATGTGTATTATACACACTTAAATGAAGCAGTTAAATGGTTTCGGCGCATCCGACGACCGGTATTGTCCAGTATTTTTACCCCAGCTTCTTCGCCAAATCTTCAGCTCGCGGGTGGTAGTACCTCGCCAGCATCCTCATGTCTTTGTGATCCGTGACGCGCATCCACTCGTGGAGTTGCAAACGCTCGGCGACCGGTTCGTGGCTTCGTGCCGTAGATCATGAAAATGCAAATCCTCCATGAACCCCGGCACCGGCTCATCGCCACGCGCGGCACAGTCCGCCTCGTAATTCCGCCGCGCACGGACATCGGCCCTCATCGAATAGTCCTCAGACTTCCCTCTGTCGCCCCTCACTTGCCGCCGGACGAATCAGGGCGGTGCCGCATGGCTTGTGCCACCACTTTCTTGTCGCCGCCCCTGCCCGCGTAATAAACGTGACAGTCGTGGTGCAGCCCAACCATTGACTTGCACGCTGACTGCCCCTAGGCTCCCCTGTATGTCGCGCAAGCAGATACATCGCCTGATCGCATTTCTGTGTACCGCAACGCTGCTCTGGAGCCAGCTTGCGGTCGCGGCCTATGCCTGCCCGCAAGATGTTCCTGCCGCAGTGTCCTCCGCCGTCGCCATGCACGACATGGCCGCTGACGACGCCGGTGACATGGACATGGGCGCCAAGCCATCGCCTCTGTGCAAGGCGCACTGCGACGCCTCTGCCCAGGAGGCCGGCCACCGGGTGTCCCCCGATATTCCGCCGCTGATCCTGATGAGTGCAGCGCCCGCCATGCTGATCGACCGCACGGCACAAACCGCGACCGCTACCCGCATCCACCCCATCCGTCCGGCATGGCTGGCGGATGCCTCTCCGCCGTTTCGCATCCGCTACCAGGTCTTCCGCATTTAGCGCTTTCCGGTCATCGAGCGCATGCCGTCGCGGCATGCCGACTTGTTCAACCGAAGGAAGACCATCGTGTTCACATTCATCCGTTGCTTCGCGCGCAGGCGCGCAGCGCTGGCCGTGCTGCTTGCCGGGCTGAGTCCGGCCGGCCATGCGCTGACGTTCGACGGGGCGCTGCGCCTCGCCGAAACGCATGCCCCCCAGTTGAAGGCCAGCGAGGAAAGCCTCGCCGCCGCCCGTTCCCTGCAGATTCCCGCAGGCGCCCTCCCCGATCCCAGGCTGGTGCTGGGCGTCGACAACCTGCCGATCGAAGGCACCGACCGCTACAGCCTGACCCGTGACGCCATGACCATGCAGCGCATCGGGCTCATGCAGGAGTTTCCCAACGCAGCCAAGCGGGAGGCGCGCGTCGCGGCGGCTCAGGGCCAGGTCGCCCTGAGCGAAGCCGAGGCCCGCATTGCGCGGCTGACCGTGCTGCGCGAGACCGCCGTCGCCTGGATCGCCCGCCACAGCGTCGAGCGCCAACTGGCACGCATCGATGCCCTGACGGCGGAAAACCGGCTGCTCGCGTCCGCGGTTCGCGCCGAACTCGCCGGCGGCCAGGGATCGCCGGCGGACATCGTCGCCCCGCGCCAGGAGGCGGCCCTCATCGACGAACGGCGCGACGCCTTGCGCGCGCAGCAGGCACAGGCGATCGCGGCGCTGCGGCGCTGGATCGGTGCGGCGGCCGATGCCCCGCTCGAAGGCGGCGCGCCGGCGTGGCCGCTCCAGCGCGACACCCTGGAACATCGCCTGCATCATCATCCGGAACTGCTGGCGTTCGATTCCCGGGCACGCGTGCTGGACGCGGGCGTCGCCGAAGCGCAGGCGGCGAAGCGGCCCGACTGGGCGCTGGAAATGGACTATCAGCATCGTGCCCGGCAGTACGGCGATATGGTGTCGTTGCAGGTCAGTTTCGACCTGCCGGTTTTTTCCGGCACGCGCCAGAACCCGAAAATCGCCGCCGCGCGCGCCGAACGCGCACGCCTCGATGCGGAGCGCGAGGCCACGTTGCGCGAGCACGCCGCGATGCTGGCGAGCGATTTCGCCGATTACCAGCGCCTCACTGCCGCCGTCGAACGGCAGCGCGAGATCCTGCTGCCGCTGGCGCAGGAAAAGGTCGACCTCGCCATGGCCGCCTGGCGCGGCGGCAAGGGCCGCCTGACCGAACTGGTCGCCGCGCGCCGCGAACGCATCGACGCCGAACTCAAGGCCATCGCGCTGGAAGGCGAACAGCAGCAAACCGCCACGCGCCTGCACTATGCCTACGGCGATGGTGATGGCGCCGACCCGCACACGGGAGAACACCCATGAAACCGATGATGAAAGTCCTGACCGCCGGCATGGTGGCCGGCGCACTGCTGGCGCTGGGCGCGGGCGGCGGCTGGTGGTGGGCCCAGCGCACCGCGGCAGGCAAGCCGGTCGCCGGCCCGCAATCTGCCGCATCGCAAGACAGTCGCCGCGTGCTGTACTGGTACGACCCCATGATGCCGCAGCAGCACTTCGACAAACCGGGAAAGTCGCCCTTCATGGACATGGCGCTGGTGCCCCGATACGCCGACGAGGCGGCCGGCGACAACGGTGTCAGGATCGACCCAAGCGTCATGCAGAACCTCGGCATGCGCCTGGCGAGCGTCGAGCGCATTGCGCTGGCGACACGGGTCGACGCGAGCGGGTTGATCGGATTCAACGAACGTGACGTCGCCATCGTACAGGCCCGCAGCGGCGGATTCGTCGAACGGGTGTGGCCGCTGGCGCCCGGTGATGTGGTCCGCACGGGGCAGCCGCTGGTCAGCCTGCTGGTGCCGGAATGGGCCGCGGCGCAGCACGAGCTGCTGGCGATCCGCGCGGCGGGCGATCCCGCGTTGCTGGCGGCGGCGCGCGAGCGCCTGCGCCTGCTGGGCATGCCGGATGAACTGATCCGCCGCGTCGAGCAGCGCGGCGAGCCGCAACCGCGCTTCACCGTGAACCTGCCGCGCGGTGGCCTGCTGCAATCGCTCGAGGTACGCGCCGGCATGACGATCGCATCCGGCCAGACGCTCGCGCGCGTGAACGGCTTGAGCACAGTCTGGCTCGATGTCGCGGTGCCGCAAGCCTACGCCACCTGGGTGCATCCCGGCGTGCGCGCCGAGGCCCGGCTGGCCGGCTTCCCGGACAAAATCATCAGCGGCCGCGTCAGCGCGATCCTGCCTGTACTCGACGCGGCAGCGCGCAGCCTGCAGGTGCGCGTCGAACTGCCGAACGCGGATGGCCGGCTGCGCCCGGGGCTCTCGGCCCAGGTGCAACTGATTTCCGACACGCACGGCAGCGCGCTGGCAGTCCCGTCCGAGGCAGTGATCCGCACCGGCAAGCGTGCGCTGGTCATGCTGGCCGGCGAGAACGGCCACTTCACACCGGTCGAGGTCACACCCGGCATCGAGGTCGGCGAACGCACGGTCATCGAATCCGGATTGGAGGAAGGTCAGAAGATCGTCGCCAGCGGCCAGTTCCTGCTCGACTCCGAAGCCAGCCTCAGCGGCGTCGCAACCGGCGCGGAAGGCGACGCCACCACGCGCGCCCCCGCAGGCGTCACCCTCCATTCTGCCGAAGCGGAGATCGACGAGATCGGCGCCGATGAAATCACCCTGTCCCACGGACCGTTCAAGACCCTGTCGATGTCCGGCATGACCATGGTCTTTCCGCTCGCCAGACCGGGGCTGGCGAAAGGTCTGAAGGCGGGTGACCGGGTCACGGTTTTCGTTCGCCAGACCGACCAGGGCCTCGTCGTCGAACGCCTGGACAAGACCGGAGCCCGGCCATGATCGCAGGACTCATCCGCTGGTCGGTCGCCAACCGCCTCCTGGTCCTGCTGGCGACGCTGTTCGCGACCGCCTGGGGAATCTGGGCGGTCAAAACCACGCCGGTCGACGCGCTGCCGGACCTGTCCGACGTGCAGGTCATCATCCGCACCAGTTACCCCGGACAGGCGCCGCGCATCGTCGAGAACCAGGTCACCTATCCGCTTGCCACGACGATGCTGTCGGTGCCGGGAGCGAAGACCGTGCGCGGCTTTTCCTTCTTCGGCGACAGCTATGTCTACGTGCTGTTCGAGGACGGCACCGATCTCTACTGGGCACGTTCGCGCGTGCTGGAATACCTCAACCAGGTGCAGGGCCGGCTGCCGGCCTCGGCCAGGACCAGTCTGGGACCCGACGCCACCGGGCTCGGCTGGATCTACGAATACGCACTGGTGGACCGCAGCGGACGGCACGACCTGTCCCAACTGCGCGCGCTGCAGGACTGGTTCCTGAAGTACGAGCTCAAGACCCTGCCCAACGTGGCCGAGGTCGCCACCATCGGCGGCATGGTCAGGCAATATCAGGTGGTCCTCGATCCCATCAAGCTCGCAGCCCTGGGCATCACCCAGGCCAGGGTGCGCGAAGCGATCCAGGCCGCCAACCAGGAAACCGGCGGCGGCGTGCTGGAGCAGGGCGAAGCGGAACTCATGGTGCGCGCGAACGGTTACCTCGCGTCGCTGGACGATTTTCGCGCGATCCCGCTCAAGCTCGCCGGCGGCGTGCCGGTCACGCTCGGCGACGTGGCCCGGATCCAGTTGGGGCCGGAAATGCGGCGCGGCATTGCCGAACTCGACGGCCAGGGCGAGACGGTCGGCGGCGTGATCATCCTGCGCTCGGGCAAGAACGCCCGCGCAACGCTCACGGCCGTGCACGCCAGGCTCGATGCGCTGCGGACGAGCCTGCCGCAGGGCGTGGAGATCGTGCCCACCTACGACCGCAGCCAGCTGATCGACCGCGCAGTCGAGAATCTCAGCCGCAAGCTCATCGAGGAGTTTGTCGTCGTCGCGCTGGTCTGCCTTATCTTCCTGTGGCACCTGCGCTCGTCGCTGGTCGCCATCGTGTCGCTGCCGCTCGGCGTGCTGATCGCTTTCATCGTGCTGCGCCAGCAGGGAATCAACGCCAACATCATGTCGCTCGGCGGCATCGCGATCGCCATCGGCGCGATGGTCGATGCCGCCGTAGTGATGATCGAGAATGCGCACAAGAAGATCGAGGCCTGGCATCAAGCCCACCCCGGCGAGCGCCTGGCCGGCGACTCTCACTGGCGCGTGGTGACCGACGCCGCGGTCGAGGTCGGGCCGGCGCTGTTCTTCTCGCTGCTCGTCATCACGCTGTCCTTCATCCCGGTGTTCACGCTGCAGGCGCAGGAAGGCCGCCTGTTCGGCCCGCTCGCCTTCACCAAGACCTACGCCATGGCGGCCGCGGCCGGCCTCTCGGTCACGCTGGTGCCGGTGCTGATGGGCTACTGGATACGCGGCAAGCTGCCGGCGGAGTCGCGCAACCCCCTCAGCCGCGGGCTGATCCGCCTCTACCGGCCGTTGCTCGACGCGGTGCTCGCGCGCCCCGGGCTGACCCTGCTCGCCGCCGCGCTGGTGTTCCTCACCGCCGCGTGGCCGGCGAGCCGTCTCGGCGGCGAGTTCCTGCCGCCGCTCGACGAAGGCGATCTGCTCTACATGCCGAGCGCGCTGCCGGGCCTGTCGGCACAGAAGGCGAGTGAACTGCTACAGCAGACCGACCGCCTGATCAAGACGGTGCCCGAGGTGGCACGCGTCTTCGGCAAGGCGGGCCGCGCCGAAACCGCCACCGACCCGGCGCCGCTCGAGATGTTCGAAACCACGATCCAGTTCAAGCCGCGCGACCAGTGGCGCCCCGGCATGACGCCTGCAAAGCTCGTCGAGGAACTGGACCGCACCGTCAGGGTGCCGGGGCTCTCCAATATCTGGATTCCGCCGATCCGCAACCGCATCGACATGCTCGCCACCGGCATCAAGAGTCCGATCGGGGTGAAGATCGCCGGCGCGAACCTGGCCGACATCGACCGCGTCGCACGACAGGTCGAACGCCTCGCGCACACCATTCCGGGGGTAGCGTCGGCGCTCGCCGAACGGCTCGGCGAGGGGCGCTACGTCGACGTCGACATCGACCGCGCCGCGGCCGCGCGCTACGGCCTCAATATCGCCGACGTGCAGGAGGTGGTGAGTGGCCTCATCGGCGGCGCGAACGTCGGCGAGACCGTCGAGGGGCTGGC
This sequence comes from Thiobacillus sp. 63-78, assembly GCA_001899765.1. Taxonomy (GTDB): domain Bacteria; phylum Pseudomonadota; class Gammaproteobacteria; order Burkholderiales; family Thiobacillaceae; genus Thiobacillus. The sequence goes on along the minus strand of MKWM01000074.1, from coordinate 7,276 downwards.
ACGCTTTCCGATCAGCGTACGCTACCCGCGCGAATGGCGCGACACCGTGCAGCGCCTCACGCAACTGCCCATCGCCACCCCGACGGGCGGCCAGATCACGCTGGGCATGGTGGCGCGCGTGGTCGTGCGCGACGGCCCGTCGATGCTGAAAAGCGAGAACGCACGCCCCAGCGGCTGGGTGTACGTGGACGTGCGCGGGCGCGATCTCGCCGCGGTGGTCGGGGATCTGCGCCGTGCCGTCGCCCACGAAGTGACACTCGAGCCCGGCATGAGCCTCGCCTATTCGGGCCAGTTCGAATTCATGGAGCGCGCCAACGCCCGGCTGAAGCTCGTGGTGCCGGCGACGCTGCTGATTATTTTCCTGCTGCTGTATCTCACGTTCCATCGCGTCGCCGACGCCGCGCTCATCATGGCGACGCTGCCGTTCGCGCTCACCGGCGGGGTATGGTTCCTGTACTGGATGGGGTTCAACTTCTCGGTCGCCACCGGCGTCGGCTTCATCGCGCTGGCCGGAGTGGCGGCCGAGTTCGGCGTCATCATGCTGGTCTACCTGCAGCAGGCCTGGCAGAAACGGCTCGACACCGGCGAGGAGAACTGGCCGGCGCTGGTCGACGCCATCCGCGAAGGCGCCGTGCTGCGCGTGCGCCCCAAGGCCATGACCCTGGCGGTCATCATCGCCGGCCTGCTGCCGATCCTGCTGGACAGCGGGACCGGCAGCGAGATCATGAGCCGCATCGCCGCCCCCATGGTCGGCGGCATGATCACCGCACCGTTGCTGTCGATGTTCGTAATTCCCGCCGCCTACCTGCTCATTCGCGGACGCCGCCTCCCCGGTCGCCCGCAACGACAGGACGCACCATGAAAAACACTGCACCCCTCACGCTCGTGTTCGCCCTGTCCCTGAGCGCCGGCGCCGCACTGGCCGATCCAGCGCCATCCGGCACGAACAGGATGGATGGCCAGCAGGCCAGGCCCTAGCCATGCGGGAGAGCCGGCTTCCCGGCTGGAAGAACCCCGCATTATTCCCGGATCGCGCCGTCGACATACAGCCAGCGCCCATCCACCCGCTCGAACCGGCTGATCTCGTGCAGCCTGAAGGCACGACCGTTGAGCTTGTAGCGCGCGACGAATTCGACCGTCGCATGCGCGTCGTCCAGCGGCATGTGCGCCTTCACCGCCAGTCCCAGCCATTGCGGGCGCGGTGTGGCATCAAGGCCCAGCACGGCCGGGCAGGTTGCGGGATGCCAGGTCGCGCGCAAATACTCCTCCAGGCCCAGCACATAGGCGCTGTAGCGCGAACGCATCAGGCTTGCGGCGTCCGGCGCCGGATCGCCCGCATGAAACCGTCCGCAGCAGTCTGCCAGCAGGCGCCCCGAGCCGCACGGGCAGGATGCGGCGTTCATGGCTTGTTCGCCGGGCAGCGCAATTTCGGCTTGATGTGCGGCCACACGGCGTCGAGCATCGCATCCTGGGCCTTCTCGTTCGGATGAATGCCGTCGGCCTGCATCATGCCCGGTACGAGCGCCACCTTGCAGACGAAACACGGCACGCGAACGACCTTCTCCTCGCGTGCCACGTCGATGTACAGCCTGGTCAGCGCCTCGGCATACGGTTTGCCGTAATTCGGCAGCACCGGAGCCTCCAGCAAGGCCACCCAGGCGCCTGCCGCTTTCGCCTGCCGGATCATCGTCACCAGATTCTGCCGGATCGTCCCGGGCGGCGTGCCGCGCAGCGCGTCGTTGCCGCCGAGTTCGATCAGTACGCCCTGCGGACGATGCCGATCGAGCGCAGGCTGCAGGCGCTGCACGCCGTTCTGCGTAGTGTCGCCGCTCACGCTGGCGTTCACCACACGCCATTCCGGCGCCGTTTTCCCGAGACGGATACTCAGCCTGTCCACCCAGCCCGATCCGGTTGCGAGGCCATAGCCGGAACTCAGGCTGTCGCCGACAATCAACAGGGAACAGGAATTCGCCGCCGCCCAGCCCGGAATCCACAGCAACACCCACAGCCATACGCGATAATTCATCCACTTTCCTTGAGTCGACCTACTTCAATGACGCCACCCGGCAACGCCTTGTTCCCCGATACCGTCGTCCTGGCACGCAACCTGTCCCAGCGGGTACCGACCGCCGACGGCATGCTCGACATCCTCAGCGAAGTCGGGCTCGCCGTCAAAGCGGGCGAGACGCTCGCCATCACGGGGGCGTCCGGCTCCGGAAAATCGACCTTGCTGGGTCTGCTGGCCGGACTCGATCAACCCTCATCGGGAACCGTCGAACTGCTCGGGCAACGCCTCGATACACTCGACGAAGACGCCCGCGCCCGTCTGCGCGCGGGTCGCATCGGTTTCGTCTTCCAGTCGTTCCAGCTGCTGCCCGCGCTCACCGCACGGGAAAACATCCTGCTGCCGCTGGAACTGGCCGGCCGCCCCGATGCACACGAACGCGCCAGCTACTGGCTCGACCGTGTCGGCCTCGCCACGCGCGCCACCCATACGCCGAATCAGCTGTCCGGCGGCGAACAGCAGCGCGTCGCCATCGCGCGCGCCTTCGCCACCGACCCGGAAATCGTGTTCGCCGACGAGCCCACCGGCAATCTCGACGCCGACACCGGCGCACACATCATCGAGCTGCTGTTCGGGCTCAACGCGTCGGCCCATACCACGCTGATCCTGGTCACTCACGACGATGTGCTGGCGTCGCGCTGCCAGCGCCGGCTGCACCTGGTCGCGGGTCGCGTGCGCGAAGAGGCCATTGCATGAAGATTGCCCGGCTCGCCCTGTGGCTGCTGCAGCGCGAACGTACCCTGAAGGGCATGAATGCGAGCGGCGAGTGGCGCGTGCTGCTGCTGGCGCTGATCATCGGCGTCGGCAGCGTCAGCACCACCGGCTTTCTCGGCGACCGCCTGGAGCGGGCGATGAGCGAACAGGGTGCCGGTTTTCTCGGCGCCGACCTGCTGGTCACCAGCCCGCGCCCGATCGATGCCTGGCCTGCCGCCACTGCGCTGACAACCAGCCATGCGCTCGAATTTCCCAGCATGCTCGCCAGGGGCGATGCCTTCCAGCTCGTCACCCTGCGCGCCGTCGAGGCGACCTACCCTTTGCGCGGCAACGTACGCATTGCCGACCGCCCTTTCGCTGCCGACACCGTGCGCCCCGCGCAGCCGCCACCCGGCACGATCTATGTCGCCCCCGACCTGTTGCCGCTGCTGTCCGCCAAGGTGGGCGATCGGGTGCAGATCGGCGAAGCGCATTTCACCATTGCCGGGATCGTGACCGAGGAACCGGGCCAGCTCGGCGGCGTATTCGGTCTCGCGCCGCGGGTGTTCATGCGCGCCGACGACGTGGCAAAAACCCGCGTCCTGCAGCCCGGCAGCCGTGTGACCTACCTGTACCAGTTCGCCGGCGACGCGGCGCAGATTGCCGCGTTCGGCGCCGCGCTGAAACCCCGGCTCGACAGCACCCAGCGTCTCATCGGTTCGCGTGAAGGCGTCGAAACCCTGCACGGCGCGTTCGCCAACACCGACCGCTACATCCAGCTCACCGCGCTGATCAGCCTGCTGCTGTCGGTGGTCGCCATCGCCATTGCCGCCCATCGCCATGCGCTGCGGCATTACGACCAGGCAGCGCTGCTACGCTGCCTCGGCGCCACCACGGCGCAGTTGCGTACCCTGTATGCCGTCCAGTTGCTGACGCTGGGCCTGCTGGGCAGTCTGGCCGGGATAGTGATCGGCGCCCTGATGCAGCAGGCGCTGGCAAGCCTGGTTCTGCCCGACACCGTCGCCCGTCTGCCCACACTCGGCTTCGCGCCGGTTGGCGTCGCCATTGCCAGCGGCCTGCTGGCCTTGGCGGGCGCCAGCCTGCCCGCATTGATGCGCCTCATCCGCGTGTCGCCGCTGCGCGTGCTGCGGCGCGACCTGCCTCCACTGCCGTTGGGCGCGTGGATCAGCACCGTGGTCAGCGGCTCGGCGCTGCTGCTGTTGATTGCCTGGTATGCGGACGATGTCAGGCTGGTCGGTGTATTTGTCGGCGCCCTCGCGGGGCTCGTCCTGGTGCTCGTCCTGCTGGCCCGCCTGGCACTGGCCGCTGGCCGAAGCATCCAGAAAATGAGCCACGGCCCGCTGCGCTTCGGACTCGCCCAACTGTTGCGCCACCGTTTCGACAGTACCCTGCAGCTCGGCGCCTTCACCCTGGCACTGTTCCTGGTAGCCCTGCTTGCGCTGGTGCGCAGCGACCTCATCGCCAGCTGGCGCCAGCAGCTGCCGCCGCAAGCACCCAACTATTTTCTGGTGAATATCGCGCCCGGACAGCAGCAGGCGGTGGCGGCGTATCTGTCGCAGCATCGCCTCAAGGCTTCGGCGCTCTATCCCATGGTACGCGGCCGCCTCATCACGAAAAACGGGGCACCCATCGCCTCCACCCTGCCGCCGGACGCGCGCGACAACAACAGCCTGCGGCGTGAGCTCAACCTCACCTGGACCGCCACCCTGCCCGCCAACAACGTCGTGCTCGCCGGACACTGGCATTCATCCCCTTCAGGGGACGGTGACCGCCGCGTCGCAGCACCCGTAAAGGGCACGCCGGCGGGTGCCCCCGCAAGGGGGACGCCGCCTGACACTCGCCCTTCGGGCGGTCCTGGCGCAGCCCCGCTGCTGCGCAGCGACCCTTCCGCAGAAATCTCGGTCGAATCGGGCATGGCCACACGCCTGCATCTTGCGATCGGCGACCAGCTCGGCTTCCAGGTCGGCGACCAGACGCTCACCGCGCGCATCACCAGCCTGCGCAGCGTGAAATGGGATTCGATGCAACCCAACTTCTTCGTCATCTTTGCGCCGGGTCAGCTCGACCATCTGCCCGCGAGTTTCATCGCCAGCGTCTACGTCCCGCCCGCCGCCGTCGGGGCGTTGCCCGGCTTCGTCAAGGCCTTTCCCGGCATTACCGTGCTCGCCCTCGACAAACTGATTGCCAATATCGAAGCCGTGTTCGATCAGATCATCGGTGCGATCCAGCTGCTGCTGGGTTTCCTGCTTGCCGCCGGGATGGCCGTCGTCGTCGCCACGCTGCTGGCCAGCCTCGACGCGCGCCAGCAGGAAGCCGTCCTGCTGCGCACCCTGGGTGCGCAGCGCGCCTACCTGGCCAAAAGTCTGTGGAGCGAGTTTCTTGCCCTGGGACTGCTCGCGGGCCTGCTCGCCAGTGCCTGCGCCGAAATCGCCATGGCGCTGATCGCGGACCGTCTGTTCGAACTGCCCGCCCGCCTGCACCCCTGGCTATGGCTGGTGCTGCCACTGGCCGGCGCCCTGCTGGTCGGGATGAGCGGCTGGCTCACCACCCGGCACATCACGCGGGTGCCGCCGATGCAGGCGATACGCGCCCTGAATTGAACGATGACGGGCGTGTGAATGGCCGTCCCGGCCCGCTTTGCCTGGCCGGGAAGCGCACGCACCAATCAATCTAATCCGGTACCGCCCGCGTCTGGGCCAGCATCTGCCCAACCAGTTCCTCCGTCGCCGCGAGCACTCGCTCGCTCAGCTCGGCCACACGAGGGGCATCCCTGCGCATCTTCGCGGGCTCGCGGTTCGCGAACAGGGCCTGCTGATACGGCTCCCATTCCTGCCGGACGCGCGCCACGCCTGCCTTCACTCCCGCTGATGCGATGGGCGATTTGTCAATCTGGATCAGCACGGCGGTGAAATGCGCACGGCTGAGATGCAATTCCATATCGGCCGCACCGTCATAGAGTTCCCATGTGCGATAGAAATAGAACTTGGCCATGCGCTGCGACAGCATGCGCTGGCGCCCCGCGATGCCGATCAGGTGATCGATAGGCGCGAGCGTGACGCCCTCGTAAGCCAATGTCGCGCTGTGCGCCGCCTGCTGCAGTTCTTCGTTGGCGTCGTAGAGTTCGGCAGCTCCCGCCTTGCCTGGGGCTGCCGCCAGCAGTCCCTTCCATTTCGTCCAGACCTCCTCCAGGTTGGCGATCGCATGCCGTACCGTCGGGGTGGGCTGGAACGCTTTCAGCGCCACGAGCTGGGAGTCGAACTGCCCGATCGATTCCTGCAGCATGCGCCGGGCGTCGTCGGCCGCGATGTCCTGCCCCAGCATGAGGTAGGCCTTCACCATGCGCTGGGAAAGCATGCGCTGACGCCCGGCCAGGTTCACGGCGTTTGCGGTGTCCAGCCTTGTCGTCGCTGCCGGGGCCAGCTCCGCATGCCCGGGCGATGGTGATAGTGCGAACATCAGCACTGCCAGAAGCCACACGAAAAAACGGAGTCTGTCCACGAAGAATCTCCCCGAACGGATTGAAGAAGCATTCACCCCTAATAGCCAGTATCACTGTAGGGGTTTTTGAGCGCTTCAGTCAATCCGGGCACCCGGTGTCTATTTCAGCGATGCAGCCGTCCCGCCGCCGGCTGCAGATCCGCGCTCAGCGCCTCGCGTTCGTCGAACACGAAACAGTCGCCGCGATAATGCGCGCCGCCGATTTCCTCGAAATACTTGAGAATGCCACCTTCGAGCTGATACACGTGTTCGATGCCGACCGCCTTCATGTGGATCGCGGCCTTTTCGCAGCGGATGCCGCCGGTGCAGAACGACACCACCGTCTTGCCGGCATAGTCGGGCAGATGCGCGGCCAGCCGCGGCGGAAATTCGCTGAAGACGCCGATGTCGTAGTCGACGGCGTGCTCGAAGGTGCCGGCCGCCACCTCGTAGTCGTTGCGGGTGTCGAGCATCACCAGCGGGCGACCTGCGTCGTCGCAGCCGCGATCGAGCCATTGCTTCAGCGTCGCGGCGGCCACCGACGGCGCGCGGCCCGCTTCCGGACGGATCAGCGGATGCTTCATGGTGATGATTTCCTTCTTCAGCCGCACCCGCATGCGCCTGAACGGCGGTTCGGCCGACAGGCTTTCCTTGGGCGCGAGATCGCCGAAGCGCGGATCGGCGCGCAGATGGGTGACGATGGCGTCGATCGCCTGGCGCGAGCCGGCCAGGAACACGTTGATGCCTTCCGGCGCGAGCAGGATGGTGCCCTTGAGACCGAGCGCGAGACAGCGCGCAGCGAGATCGGCCTTCAAGGCCTCGCGGTCGGCGAGCGTGACGAATTTGTAACAGGAAATATTGACGATGGACACGGTAAACCCCTTTCAGCCGGCCCGCATTATCCCGGAAACCGCGCTGCCGTAAAAATACGAGCCTTGTCCAATGACACATGAGCCTGAAGGTAGTGGTGTAAATCCAAAGTGAGTTGAGCCTGAAGGTGGGTGAATCGGGATCATGGAG
>MKWM01000073.1:191804-218829 GCA_001899765.1 Thiobacillus sp. 63-78 | reverse complement strand
CACCGTCGAGGACCCGATCGAATTCGTCCACCAGAGCAAGAAATGCCTGATCAACCAGCGCGAGGTCGGACCGCATACGCTGTCGTTCAGCAACGCCCTGCGCTCGGCATTGCGGGAAGACCCGGACGTCATCCTGGTGGGCGAATTGCGCGACCTCGAAACCATCCGCCTCGCGCTCACCGCCGCCGAAACCGGCCACCTGGTGTTCGGCACCCTGCACACCTCGTCGGCGGCCAAGACCATCGACCGCGTGGTCGACGTGTTCCCGGCGGCGGAAAAGGAAATGGTGCGCTCGATGCTGTCCGAATCGCTGCGCGCGGTGATCTCGCAGACGCTGTTGAAGACCAAGGACGGCAACGGCCGCGTCGCCGCGCACGAAATCATGATCGGCACCCCGGCGATCCGCAACCTGATCCGCGAGAACAAGGTCGCGCAGATGTACTCGTCGATCCAGACCGGCGGCAACCTCGGCATGCAGACGCTCGACCAGAACCTGCAGGACCTGGTCAAGCGCAATGTCATTTCCGCGGGCGTGGCGCGCAACGCGGCGCAGAACAAAGACGCCTTCTTAGGTTAAGGAACCCGACATGAACGCAGAGAAGACCGTCCATGACCTGCTGCGCCTGATGCTGGCGAAGAATGCCTCCGACCTCTTCATCACCGCCGGCTTTCCGCCCGCCATCAAGATCGACGGCAAGATCGCTCCGGTGTCGAATCAGAGCCTGACGCCGGCGCATACCAGCGAACTGGCGCGTTCGATCATGAACGAGCGGCAATGGAAGGATTTCGAGGCGACCAACGAGTCCAACTTCGCCATCAGCCCGCCCGAGATCGGCCGCTTCCGCGTCAACGTCTTCGTGCAGCAGGGCCGCGTCGGGGTAGTGATGCGGACGATCAACACCAAGATCCCGAAGATGGAGGAGCTCAACCTGCCGCCGATCCTGAAGGACGTCGCGATGATCAAACGCGGGCTGGTGATCTTCGTCGGCGGCACCGGCACCGGCAAATCGACCTCGCTGGCGGCGATGGTGGGCTACCGCAACGAGCACGCCGCCGACCACATCATCACGGTCGAGGATCCGATCGAATACGTACACGAGCACCGGAAATCGATCATCACCCAGCGCGAAGTCGGCATCGACACCGACAACTGGTTCTCCGCGCTGAAGAACACCCTGCGGCAGGCGCCCGACGTCATCCTGATCGGCGAAATCCGCGACCGCGACACCATGGAATACGCCATCGCCTTCGCCGAAACCGGCCACCTGTGCCTCTCCACGCTGCACGCCAACAGCGCCAACCAGGCGCTCGACCGCATCATCAACTTCTTCCCCGAGGAAAAGCGCGACCAGCTGTTGATGGATCTGTCGTTGAACCTCAAGTCCTTCATCTCGCAGCGCCTGATCCCGAGGAAAGGCACCAACGGTCGCGTCGCCGCGGTGGAAATCCTGCTCAACTCGCCGCTGATCGCCGACCTGATCTTCAAGGGCCACGTGCACGAGATCAAGGAAATCATGGCGAAATCGCGCGAGCTCGGCATGCAGACCTTCGACCAGGCGCTGTTTGATCTCTACGAGGCCGGGATGATTTCCTACGAGGATGCGCTGAGGAACGCCGACAGCCTCAACGACCTGCGCCTGCAGATCAAGCTGCACGGCCAGGAAGCCAAGGGCCGCGACATGATGGCGGGGCTGGATCACCTCGATATCGTTTGAGGCCTCTTCCCGGCGCAGATGGCCGGCTTGGCCGGCAGAAATTCAAAGCAGGTTTCTTCGAGCCGTGCCGTCCGTCCGGTCATCTGCCGGGCTTGCGATAGCCGGCCGCTTCGATGCCGTAGCCGCGCAGCTTCTGGTGCACCGCGCGCGGGGTGATGCCGATTTCGCGCGCGACGGCGCTGACGTTGCCGTTCTGGCGCAGCAAGGCCTCCCGCAGCGTCTTGATCTCGACGTCGCGGACCGCGCCCTGCCTGCGCCGACGCAGATCGTCCGCGTGCGGCACGCCGGTTTCGTCCGGCAGCCGCACGTCGAGTTCGTCGATCACCTGCCCGCGGGCGAACAGGAACGCGCGTTCCAGCACGTTTTCCAGTTCGCGCACGTTGCCCGGCCAGTCGTAGCGCATGGCTTGCGCCCACGCCTGGCTGCCCAACACTTTGTGCGGCCGCTGGTAGCGTGCCGCCAGACGCGTCAGCAGATGATTGATCAGCGCGGTGATGTCTTCCCGCCGTTCGCGCAACGGCGGAATGTGCAGCGGCACGACGTTCAGCCGGTAGTACAGATCCTGGCGGAAGCCGCTCCCGCTCAGCAGTTTGTCGATCGGCGTATTGGCGGCGGCGATGATGCGCACATCCGCGTGCAGCACCTGCTTGCCGCCCACCCGCTCGAATTCGCCTTCCTGCAGCACGCGCAGCAGATTGGCCTGGGACAGGAGCGGCAGGCTGTCGATCTCGTCGAGGAACAGGGTGCCGCCGACGGCGCGCTCGAACACGCCCTGGCGCATTTCGTGCGCGCCGGTGAAAGCGCCCTTCTCGTGGCCGAACAGGGCGCTCTCGATCAGGTTTTCGGGGATCGCGCCGCAGTTGACGGCGACGAACTTGCCGTCGCTGCGGTCGCTGAGCGCATGGATGGCGCGGGCGATGATTTCCTTGCCGACGCCGGTTTCGCCGCTGATCAGCACGTTGGCCAGGGTCGGCGCGACCAGTTCGACGGCTTCCAGCGCTTCGCGCATGACCAGCGATTCGGCCACGATTTCCGGCCCGCCGCGGCAGCCGTCCGGGCCGTCACCGCTCGCGGGCCGCCAGACCCGCGCCATTTTCTCCGCCACGCGCACGGTCACGTCCTCCAGCGCCATGCGGGAGACGATGGCGCCGTCCTCGCTGACGTATTCGTCGCCGTATTTGTCCCGCGCCGCCTCCCGGTCGGTATAGATCAGCACCTCGCACAGGCCGTCGTGGGTGGCGATGCGCCGGCGCAACTCCACCTTGGCATAGCCGAAATTGCGGGCGGCGATGCCGCCGAACACCGACGAGGTCATGCGGCACAACTCCGGCGCGTCCTTGACCCGGTCGCCGAAGGGGCAACGGCCGTTCACCACCCGGACGGCTCCCGCCTCGTCCGCCGTGGGCGCGAAGTCGCCACCGATCTGGTTCTTGATGCTGACGACCAGTTGCGTGTATTGCGCCCGGCTGATTTCGCCGGACAGACCGAGCTGCTGGCGGGCATGCGCCTCCAGGCAACTGCTGGCGGTCAGCCCGAGAATCTGGATGTGGTCATGACAGGTCGCGTCCTGCTGCGGCTGCTGTCCCGCCAGCTTGACGCTCTGGGTGACGAACATCTGCAGAAACGAGAGCGGACTCAGTTCGGACAGTAAGGGGCTGGACATGGGCGATCCTCCGACCAGCATTCAGCTCAATCCGTGCCCGTCTTGCGCGGCGCGCAACAACTGCACCCCGCGCCATGGGCGGGACGGGTCTGCGCGCGGGAAGCCTGCAGCGATTGCATGGCGCGTTCGCGCCCTTGTGCCATGCGGCCAAGCGCCGCCGGCGCCGTGAGGATGGCTTTTTCCGCCCGCCCCCCGCAACTCGGACAATCGGGCGCAGGCGCGTTCATGGCGTGGCTGGCCTCGAATGGGGTGCTGCACTGTACGCAGCGATAATCGTAAATCGGCATATGCGCCTCCGCTTGAATTGAAGCATAGACCCTGTGCACCGCTCCGGCGGCGCACAGGGCCGCGCTCGGGGACTCGACGCCCTCGCGCGCCGGTCAGCTCCAGCGCGCGGGCTGTTTCTGGTTCACGCCGTAGTCGGTGCAACGGACGTCAGGGACGCGCCCCCGCACCTTGGCATCCAGCGTGGGTGCGCGCAGGCGGCGCGTCTCCACTTCCCAGACCCAGCCGCTGATCACGACATCCTTGGGAATCAGCGGGTGAGTGCGGAACGCCTCGACGGTGCGCATGCAGGTCACGTCCACGTCGTCCATCATACCGATCCACTTGGCGAACCCGCCCTTGTCCAGTTTGAGTTCGGGCAGGGTCGGGTCCAGCGTCAGGTTGTCTATGTCCACGCCCTTGTCCTTCAGCATGCGCTCCAGGTCGTTGGCGTTGGCCGACAGCATGCCGCACTGGGTGTGCTGGACGATGACGATTTCCTTGGTGCCGAAGAAATTGCAGGTCAGCATGGCCGAGCGGATCGCATCGTCGGTGACGATGCCGCCCGCATTGCGGAAGCAGTGGGCATCGCCGCCGCCGGCCGGGCTGTCCACGCGGATGCCCAGCGCCTCGTCCACCGGCAGGCGCTCGTCCATGCAGGCCAGCACCCACAGGCTGCTGTCGTTGTGGCCTTCGGGGCCGTAGTGGCGCCGCCGCGCCCAGTGATCGTAGGATTCGACGCGTGCGTTCAGTTTGTCTTTCAGGCTGGTCATCTTGATTCTCCTTGGAAGATTGGGGGTACGGCAATCCGGCACACGGCCTGCATGACCCGCTCTGTGTAGGCGTCCAGACCGGTTTCATCCATCGCGACCGCACGAATAGTCAAGCAACCACCGTGCCATATTTTTTATTCATATTAATCATTGGTTTACAAAGACAAGCCCGCTGGACAAGGTGTCAGCACTTCGCGGCAGCCGAACGGAGTTCAGGCCTCGACGCCCACCCTGCGGCGCTTGCACGGACAGGGAAGCACAACTTCCCGGTGAGAAGCGAAACAGCGTATCGGAATGCCCGCCTTCGATGCCGTCGCCGCCTGCGGGAGGGCCCGCCTCATTCGGCACTGAAGCGCCGGCGGTACTCGCCCGGCGTCAAGCCGACGATCCTGGCAAAGAGTTTGCGGAAGGTGCCGGGGTCGCTGTAACCGACTTCCCAGGCGATCCGGTCGACCGGCAACCGGCTGAATTGCAGCATCTCGCGCGCCTTGCCCACGCGCAGCCGCTGGCAGTATTCCCGCGTCGTCATGCCGGTCGCCTTCTGGAACCGGCGCAGGAAGGTCCGCTCCTCCAGTCCCGCCCGCGCGGCCAGCGTCGCCAGCGCAATCTCCCTGGCATCCGTCGCCTGCAGCCAGTGCTGCACCTTGAGCACGGCCGCGTCGCCGTGGGTCAGCCGCGGGGAAAACGGGCTGTAGTAACGCTGTTCGCGCCCCGACGGATCGACCAGCAGGACTCGCGCCGTCTCGATCATGACCGTCGGCCCGAGAAAGCGGTCGACCAGCCGCAGCCCCAGGTCCGTCCATGCCATCGCGCCGCCCGCGGTGACGATGTCGCCGTCGTCGATGATGAGCCGGTCGGCGTCCATGCGCACATCCGGGAAACGCGCCTGGAACAGTTCGGCATACATCCAGTGCGTCGTGACCGTGCGCCCCGCGAGCAGGCCGGTTTCGCCCAGCAGGAAGGCGCCGGCGCAGACCGAGCCGAGCGTGACGCCCAGGCCGTGCTGGCGGCGCAGCCAGTCGGTGAACGGGGCGGCTGTTGCGGCTGAGGGCGGATCCTCCAGGCAGGGCGGCAGGATGAGGACGGCCAGCGCGTCCGTGTCGTCCGGAGCCGTAGTGAAGACCCGAACGGGCGTTTTGCCCGCCGCATCCAGTTGCCAATGGCTGACGCGCAACACCTCGGTAGCCCGTTTGCGGTGGCGGGCGGCAATCCTGTTCGCCAGGTCGAACAGGTCGGTCAGACCCAGCACCGCCGCCATTTGCGCCCCCGGATACCGCACCAGACCGATTTCCATGAATTCATCATGAGCCATGTCGGTTTTGCCACTCACTATGTCGATTACGCCACTTCGCATTGTGCGGCCCCTGCCCGATCATGTCGATTCTGTTCGACTATCCAAGGAGTTTTACATGAGCAAGCGCGCCGTACTCGTCGTCGACCTGCAAAACGAATATTTCCCTTCCGGCAAACTGCCGCTGGTTGGCATCGACCAAGCCGTTGCCAACGCGGCCCGCGTCATCGATGGCGCGCGCGCGCAAGGCGATCCGGTCATCCACATCCGGCATGAGTTCACCACGCCGGGCGTACCCTTTTTCGTTCCCGGAACGGAGGGCGTGCAGATTCACCCCGCTGTTGCCCCCCTCGACGGCGAGCAGGTCGTCGTCAAGAATTATCCGAACTCGTTTCTCAAGACCGATCTGAAACCGATGCTGGATGCCCAGGGCATCGAAGAAGTCGTGGTGATCGGCGCGATGAGCCATATGTGCATCGATGCGACCAGCCGGGCGGCTTCGGATTTCGGCTACAAGACCACCGTGGTGCACGACGCCTGCGCCACGATGGACCTCGAATTCGGCGGGCAGAAAGTACCCGCGGCGCAGGTTCACGCCGCCCTGATGGCCGCGCTGGCGTTTGCCTACGCCACCATTACGACGACGGACGACTATCTGGCGTGACAGGACAAGACGCTGTGACCTCTCAGTGAATCAAACCGCCAGCCAGGAAAGGATGAAGCAGATGCATAAGGTCAATGTCATGAAATTGGTGCTGTTGCTGATGTTCAACAGCGTTTTTTATTCGTCGGCGAACGCCGGGTCCACTGACCGTCCCGCCGAGTCGGCGCACGTCCCGTTCATGGGCAGTCTCACCGATCTGCCGCCGACGATCCAGAACTATCCTCTGGAGCGTCTCAGCGAACGCGTCTATGTGGTCATCGGCCCGCACGACTGGCCGAACAAGAAGACAAAAGGTTTCATGAACAACCCGGCCGCCATCCTGACCGATGACGGCTTCGTCATCGTGGACCCGGGCAGCAGCGCCGATGTCGGTCGCGGCTTCCTGGAAAAACTCAAGTGCGTCTCCGCCAAGCCTGTCGTGGCCGTATTCAACACGCATTTGCACGGCGACCACTTCCTGGGCAACCAGGGGATCCGCGACGCCTATCCCGGCGTGCCGATCTATGCGCATCAACGCACCATCGAGAGACTCCAAGCCGGCGAAGCGCAGGAATGGTTTGAGCGGTTCAACGGCATGACCGAAGGCGCGCTGGCCAATACCCGCATCGCGCTGCCCGACCGGGCCTTGAAAGGCGGCGAGGTCATGAAGATGGGGGGCGTCACGCTCAAGATCCACCATCCCAGGCACGCCCATTCCGATACCGACATCATGATCGAGGTCGTCGAGGACAAGCTCATGTTCATGGGCGACATCTCAATGAACAAATTCATGCCGTACTCGGCCATGCCGCAGGACGCGAGCTTCAAGGGAACGGCCGATGCGCTCAAAGCGGCCATCGACAATGCCGCCATCGAAGTCTACGTCCCCGGCCATGGCAACCCCGAAAACAAGACCTCCATGGCGATCCAGATCCGGTTCACCGAAGACCTGCTGGCGTCCATCAAGAAATACTACTCGCAGGGCATGCAGGCCCACGAAATGACGGCACTGGTCGAAAAAGACTTGCAGGCATACCGCAACTGGGACCACTTCGACGAATTGGGCAAGGTCATCTCTCACGCTTATGTGGAGGTCGAGCAGGATAACTTCTGACCTGGTTTATCAAAAGCAGAACGCTTGCCCATAAAACTGAACTACGCAATTCCCATAGCCTCAAAGGCCTGCACCTACAGATCAAGCCGCCTACCCGACTCACACTCTTCTCACGCCGTCGCCGTATTTCGCCACCGCCTTGTCCACGGTCAGCAAGGTCAAGCCTTCAACCCGTGCTTGCGCGACGAGAATCCGGTCGAATGGGTCTTTGTGCAGGCTCGGCAACTCGTTCACTGCGACCGTGTGTTCGCTGGTGACAGGCAGTTCGCGATAGCCGCTCACCAGCAACATGCGCCACAATCGGCGCGGATCAACATTGAAATCCGCGCGATCGAGCCCGTTCTTGATGCTGATCTCCCACAGGCTGGCCGAACTGAAGACGAGGTGATTAGCGGGGTCGAGCAGCAGCGCCCGCGCCCTGGTCGACAGCCGTTTCGGCTCACTCGCCGCCCACAGCAGCAGATGGGTATCGAGCAGCAGGTTCAATCCTTGCGTCCCGTAAACAGATCTTCGATCTCGCTGCTGCCCATCTGGTCGAAGTCATCCGGTACGGAAAACTCTCCAGCCATGAAACCCAGGCGGCTTGCCGTTCCCGCTACGGTGGGCTCCAGCGGGATGACCTTGACCATCGGCTTGCCTGCCTTGGCGATGATGAAGGCCTCGCCTTGAGCAGCCTGGTCAACCAGTTTGGAAAGCTGGGTTTTGGCATCGTGGATGTTGACGGTAAGCATGACGGTCTCGCAGTGAACTAACCATGGTTAGTCTACACGAGATGGACAACAGGGCAACTCCTCCCAAGGGTAGACGCCATTATTGCTGACCGACCACAGATTCTGGCTTCTTCGCCTTCATCGACCCCGCGATCAGCTTGTATTGCAAGAACCGCGTTTCGATCTGCCCGTTGAACAGCGGGATGCGCCGGCTGGCCTTGAGCCCGATCGCCTTCGGCAGCAGCGGGTCGCCCGAGATGATCCAGGCCTGCCAGCCGGCGAAGTTCTGCTTCAGCCAGTCGCCCAGCAGCGGATACCAGTCGGCGAGTTCTTCCGCTTCGCCGATGCGCTCGCCGTAGGGCGGATTGGTGACGAGGGTGCCGGTGGGCGCGGGCGCTTTGAGGTCGAGCACGTCGGATACCTTCAATTCGATCACGTCGGCGTAGCCGGCGGCGGCGAGGTTGTTGCGCGCCTTGTCGAGCACCCATCTATCCCGGTCGGCGCCGAAGAGCGGCAGTTTTGTCAGCGGCTTTTCCTGCGCCTTGGCCTCGGCCTTGATGCGCTGCCACAGCGCGGCGTCGAAGTCGCGGTAGTGCTCGAAGGCGAAATGGCGGGCGCGCCCCGGTGCGCGGTTGAGCGCCATGCCGGCGGCTTCGAGCAGGATGGTGCCGGCGCCGCACAGGGGATCGAAGAGCGGCGTGCCGGGCTCCCAGCCGGATAGCCGCAGCATGCCGGCGGCGAGGTTCTCCTTGATCGAGGCCGCGCTCGCCTCGCGCTTGAATCCTCTTTTGAACAACGGTTCGCCCGAGGTGTCGAGGTAGAAAGTGACCGCATCGGGGGTGAAAAAAGCGTACACCGGCACGTCGGGGGCTTCGGTGTCGACGCTGGGGCGCTCGCGGGTTTCCTCGCGGAAGCGGTCGCAGATGGCGTCCTTGATCTTCAGCGTGATGAAGTTGAGGCTCTTCAGCGGCGCATTCTGCGCGCCGACCTTCACCGCGATGGTCTTCTTCACGTCGAACCAGGCGGGCCAGTCGAGGTCGAGCGCGGCGCGGTAGATATGTTCTTCCTTGCGGTAGCGCGTGTAGCCGACCTTGCGCAGGATGCGGGTGGCAATGCGCGAAGTGAGGTTGGCGCGCATCTCGGCGGCGGCGTCGGCGGTGAACAGCACGCCGGCGGGAAGCTGGCGCACCACCTGCGCGCCGGCAGCGGTCAGTTCCTGTTCGAGCAAGGCCTCCAGTCCGCGCGGGCAGGTGGCGAAATGGCTGGCGGGCGGCGGCACCTCGCGCTCGGGGCGGGCGGGGTGCGGCGCGGGTTTACGGCGGGGTTCAGGTTTCAAAAAAGGCTTTCAAATATTTTTGTCCGCGAATACCCGAAGGGCATAAAGTACGCGAAGGGACACGAAGAAAACCGAGTGGGCTTGTTTTTACTTCGCGTTTCTTCGCGTACTTCGCGGATGAAAAAAAGTCAAAACGGCTTCAACACCACCAGCAGCACGACGGCCAGCAGCACGATGACCGGGATTTCGTTGAACCAGCGGAACCATATATGGGATTTGACGTTCTGTCTGGCTTCGAATGCACGCAGCAGACTTTTGCAGACATGGTGATAGCCGACCAGCCCGGCGACCAGAATCAGCTTGGCCCACATCCAGTTCATGCTGAGCGGAAAATACGCCAGCCACAGCCAGATGCCGGTAATCAGCGTCAGCCACATGATGGGCGAGACGAAGCGATACAATTTGCGCGCCATCAGCAGCAGGCGATCGTAGGCGGCGTCGTGGGTTTCCATCGCCAGATTGACGAAGATGCGCGGCAGGTAGAACAGACCGGCGAACCAGCTCACCACCATCACGATATGAAACGACTTCAGCCACAGCATGGATAAACAGACCCTGAAGAAATGGACGCCAAGTCCGCTGACCCTGATTTTACTGGGTTTGGTCGCGTACCTGTGGTTCCGGCCGCCCGCCGAGGTCAGCGAGGAGAATCGCCCCGCGCCGCCCTGGCAGGTCGCGTTGACCGACGGCCGCACGTTGACCAGCGATGCGCTCAAGGGCAAGGTGGTGCTGGTGAACTTCTGGGCGACCTGGTGCCCGTATTGCCGCAAGGAAAAGCCGGTGATCGATACGTTCTGGCACGACTACCGCGACAAGGGATTCGAAGTCGTCTCGATCAGCGTCGACGACCCGCCGGAGAAAATCGCGGAATGGATGCACGACAAGGACTACGCGTTCATGGCCGCGCCGACCAACGCCTCGGTGACGGCCGCGTTCGGCCACGTGACGACCGTGCCGACCTCGTTCATCCTCGACGCCGACGGCCATGTCCGCCACAGGATCGCCGGCCAGGTGCATTATCCGCGGCTGGAAAAACTCGTCGCGCCGCTGCTGCACCCGGCCGCGCAAGCAGGAACCCGATGATGGACGTACCCGACAGCCTTACGGCTTGGGCACAAGTACCCGACAGCCTTACGGCTTGGGCACAAGCACCCGACAGCCTTACGGCTTGGGCACAAGCCCGCCTCAACGAACTCGAAGCCAAACTCGCGTTTGCCGAAGACCTGCTCGACACGCTCAACCAGACCGTGATCCGCCAGCAGGGTCAGATCGATTCCTTGCAGCAGCAGCTGCGCCTGCTGCACCAGCAATGGCAGGCTGCGCGGCCGGACGAGGCGCGCAATCCGCGCGACGAGATTCCGCCGCATTATTGAACGGCCGGATTCTTGAATGGCGGCGTGGGCGCGGGTCAGCCCGCGGCGGTCGTGCGCAGCGCCGGTAGCAAGGGCGGCGCCATCAGCACCGGCAGCAACGCGTGTTCCGGCAGCGGGCGGGCATAGAAGTACCCCTGCGCCAGCTGGCATCCGTGCCGCAGCAGGAAATCCTCCTGGCCGGCATGCTCGACGCCTTCGGCGACCACGCACAGATCGAGATGGGCCGCCAGCGCGAGGATGGTCTGAACGATCGCGGCATCGTCCGCATTCTTGGTAATGTCCCGGATGAAGCTGCGATCGATCTTGATCTCGCTGATCGGCAGCTGCTTCAGGCGACTGAGTGAGGAATGGCCGGTGCCGAAATCGTCGATCGCAATGCTGACCCCGATGCGGCGCAAGGCCGTCAGGGTGTCCAGTCCGAGCGTCTCGCTTTCCATGATGCTGCTTTCGGTCAGTTCCAGCGCGATCCGCTGCGGCGACACGCCGGTTTCGGTAAACACCCTGGTCAGGCGTCGCGGCAGATCCTTCTGCAGCAACTGCTTGCCGGACAGGTTGACGTGCATGACGAAGCCGTCGAGCGGAATGCCCAGCGCGTCCCATCGTTTCAATGCCAGGCAGGCCTCGCGGATCACCCACTCGCCCATCTGGATGATCAGGCCGGTATCCTCGGCGATCGGGATGAAATGGTCGGGCGGAATCGCGCCCTCCGCCTCATCCTGCCAGCGCATCAAGGCCTCGGCACCGCAGATGTGCCGGCTTTCCAGGCTGACCACCGGCTGGTAATGCACCGTCAGCGCGCGCTGCTCGAATGCGCTGCGCAATCTGGATTCGAGATGGATGCGCCGCATCGCGCGCTCGGTGATGCCCTGCTCGTAAAAGTGGAAAGTGTTGCGCCCGCTGTCCTTGGCCTTGTACATCGCCGCGTCGGCATGCTTCATCAGCGTCTCGGCGTCCCCGCCGTCCTGCGGGTACAGGCTGATGCCGATGCTGGCGGAAACATGCAGCGGGTAATTGCCGATGACCAGCACCTTTTCCAGCGCCTGGATGATTTTTTCCGCCACGTTCGCGGCGGCCTGGCCATCGCGCAAATCTTCCAGCAGGACCACGAACTCGTCGCCGCCCAGACGGGAGAGCGTATCCTCTTCGCGCAGCAGCATCCTGATGCGCCCGGACACGGCCTGCAGCACGGCATCGCCGATGGCGTGGCCGAGACTGTCGTTGATCGTCTTGAACCGGTCCAGGTCGATGAACAGCACGGCCAGCCAGCTTGCCGCGCGGTCGGCACGGCTGGCGGCATGGGCCAGCCGGTCCGTCAGCAGCACCCGATTCGGCAGGCCGGTCAGCGCATCGTGATACGCGATGTATTCCAGGTGCGCGTCCTTCTCCTGCAGCGCCTGCTGCGCCTGCTTCCATTCGGTGATGTCCTGCACCGTGCCGATCATGCGCGCAGGGTTGCCCCGCTCGTCCAGCTGGATTTCCGCGCTTTCATGCACGATCCGGATCGCGCCATCCGGGCGCACGATGCGATGATCGATCTCGTACGGCGCGCCACCTTCGAGGGCGCACCGGACCGTGGCATCCACCGCCGCGCGGTCATCGGGATGCACCCGCGCAAGGAAAGCCTCGTAACTGGCGCCGAATTCATCCGGCGCGATGCCGAACACGCGATAGATGCCTTCCGACCAGAACAGCCGGTTCTCTCCAATCTGCCAATCCCAGTTTCCCATGTGGGCGATGCGCTGCGCCTGGGCGAGACCCTCCATGGTTTCGCCCAGCTGGCGCGAAGCAAGCGCGATCTGCCGGTTTTTGCGGACGAACAGCAGCAGCGACGCCGCCAGACCGAGCAGCAACAGGGCGATGAGGCCATACAGCGTGCCGAGGATGATGCGCCGGTTGGACTCGTAAAAGCTGGGCAGCGGGTTGACCAGCGTCGCTTCCGTGGCGATGTCGCCGGGCAGCACAAACCCCGCCTTCAGCAGCTCGCTCTCGTCGATGATGTACTCGTTGGGACTGGTTTCGATCGGTGGCAGCGCGGACACGGCGACGCCGTTCAGGTGCCGGATCAGCAAGCCCGCCGCCGCACGCCCCTGGCGCGGGCCGCTGGTGACATAGCCGCCGAGCACGCCGGGATACAGGTAGGCGTCTTCCATGCTGAACACGACGAAGTGTCCTGCATTCACGATGGCCTTGATCGTCTCGGGCAGCGTGAGCGTGCGGCCCGCCCGATCGGTCACGCTGCCCAGCGTGGTCAGGAAGACGAAGCGTCCCCGTTGCGCATGCAGGCGCGCGACTATGTCGTCGATGCGGTTGCTCGAGACAAAGGTGGCATGGATGTCGGTATGCTGCTGCAGTTCGCGGCGAATCTCGGTTTCGATCGCGCGATAGGTTTCGGAGGCATCGCCGACGATGACGATTTCCCGGATGGCCGGGTCGATCCGGCGCATCAGACGCAGGTTGGGCGCGATTTCCTTCCTTTCGAACACGCCCGTCATGCGCGCGGGGTCGAGCCGCGCCCGGATGCCGTAATCATTGATCCCGGAAAAGAACACCGGCACTCCGGGAAACACACGGTCCAGATGGGTGAGCGCGAACGAGAGGGCGTTGTCGTCGGTGACATAGACCGCCGCGGGCCGATACCCCTTGTACTTCTGCGCCAGGTGTGCGCCGATCAGGTCGGCGTAGGCCGGACTGTAGCCGACCCGCTTGGTATCGAGATATTCCACGTTGAGGGAATAGGCACGGCCGGTATCCGCGTTCAGGGCGTCGACGAAGCCCTGATGCTGGCCCTTGCTCCAGGGGTATTCCTGGCTGTAGGCGTGCAGTACGAAGACGGGCGTGGGAACCATGGCCTGGGCGGGAAGGCAGACGGCCAACAGGAACAGCAGAGCCAGGCGCATGGGTGCGGATAGTCGGAATAGACTCAGGATAGCGGTCACGCCCGCTGCTTCTTGAGTGGCCCCGTCTTTCCGCTCAGGGCCTACAGTGCGATCTTCACCACCACCTTGCGGATTGTGCCCGTGCTTGTGCCCTTCAGGGTGCTGACCAGCGGCGCGTGCGCATCGTCGGGGAAGAACACGCAGAACGATCCCGCCGGGGTCGCGATCCAGCTCGACGGCGTGTCGTTGAAAAAGCGGATGTCGCGCGCGGCATCGTAATCCGTTGCCGGATCCACACATTCGGCCAGCGGCTTCCAGCCCATCTCGTCGATGCCTTCGAGCACCAACTGGATGTCGAGGTAGCGGCGGTGGCATTCCAGCTTCGCCTGCGCGCGAGTGCGGCCGGCGCAGGCTTCGACGATGGCGAAAATCTGTTCATCCTGGATCGAGTGCCTGCCGGGCGCGAGCGCCATCAGATCGGTTGTGCGCAGGAAGTCGAAGGCATGCGGAAACAGCGGGTGCAGTGCGGCGTAGCGGTCGGCCTGGGCCAGTGTAGCGAGGATCATCGCGCGCTCAGCGACTGATCGGCTTGTAGCGGATGCGCTTCGGCTTGGCGCCCTCTTCGCCCAGGCGCTTCTTCTTGTCGGCCTCGTATTCCTGGTAGTTGCCGGCAAAGAACGTCACCTGCGAATCGCCCTCGAAGGCGAGGATGTGGGTGGCGATGCGGTCGAGAAACCAGCGGTCGTGCGAAATGACCAGCACGCAGCCGGCGAATTCCAGCAGCGCGTCTTCCAGCGCGCGCAGGGTTTCCACATCCAGATCGTTGGACGGTTCGTCGAGCAGCAGCACGTTGCCGCCGGCGATCAGCGTCTTCGCCAGATGCAGGCGCCCGCGCTCGCCGCCGGAGAGATTGCCGACGAGCTTCTGCTGGTCGCCGCCCTTGAAGTTGAAACGCCCGAGGTAGGCGCGCGACGGTGTCTCGTAGCGGCCGACTGTCAGAATGTCGCGGCCTTCGGCGACTTCGTCGAACACGGTTTTATCGGCGGCGAGCGCATCGCGGCTCTGATCGACGTAGGCGAGCTTGACCGTCTGGCCGATCTCGACTTCGCCGCTGTCCGGCTTTTCCAGGCCGGTGATCATCTTGAACAAGGTCGATTTGCCGGCGCCGTTGGGCCCGATGATGCCGACGATGGCGCCGGGCGGGATCGAAAAACTGAGGTTGTCGATCAGCAGACGGTCGCCGAAGGATTTCGACACGTTGTGGAAGTCGATCACCTTGTCGCCGAGGCGCTCGCCGACCGGGATGAAGATTTCCTGCGTCTCGTTGCGCTTCTGGTATTCGACCGAATTCAATTCTTCAAACCGCGCCAGCCGCGCCTTCGATTTGGCCTGGCGCGCCTTCGGGTTCTGCCGCACCCATTCGAGTTCCTGCTTCATGGTCTTGATGCGGCCGGCTTCCTGTTTGGATTCGGTCTCCAGCCGCGCTTCCTTTTGCTCCAGCCAGCTGGTGTAGTTACCCTTCCACGGAATGCCGTGGCCGCGGTCGAGTTCCAGAATCCACTCGGCGGCGTTGTCGAGGAAGTAGCGGTCGTGCGTCACCGCGACGACTGTTCCCGGATAGCGGACAAGAAATTGTTCGAGCCAGTCGACCGACTCGGCGTCGAGGTGGTTGGTCGGCTCGTCCAGCAGCAGCATGTCGGGGTTGGACAGCAGAAGCTGGCACAGTGCGACGCGGCGCTTTTCGCCGCCGGAGAGATTGCCGATGACGGCGTCCCACGGCGGCAATCTCAATGCATCGGCGGCGATTTCCATCTGCGTGTCGAGGTCGGCGCCGGCGGTGGCGAGGATCGCCTCGCACTTTGCCTGCTCCTCGGCGAGCTGGTCGAAGTCGGCGTCCGGCTCGGCGTAGGCGGCGTAGATCTCGTCGAGCCGGGTCTTTGCCGCGACGATCTCGCCGAGGCCCGCCTCGACCGCCTGGCGCACCGTGTGGGCCGGGTCGAGCTGCGGCTCCTGCGGCAGGTAGCCGATGCGGATGCCCGGCATCGGGATCGCTTCGCCTTCGATGTCGGTGTCCACCCCCGCCATGATGCGGATCAGCGAGGACTTGCCGGAGCCGTTGAGGCCCAGAAGGCCGATCTTCGCGCCGGGGAAAAAGCTCAGTGAAATGTCCTTCAGGATTTGCCGCTTGGGCGGCACGATCTTGCCGACGCGGTTGAGGGAGTACACGTATTGCGCCATGAAATGAATATCCGGAAAACTTAATGGGAAGGGTTGCCGGGGCAGGCGTCGAATTCACATTCGTTGGTCGGGCTGCGGCCGACCGTGCGCCCGTTCGGGCAGAGCCTGACATCGGCCGGACAGACAAGGGGGCCGTCGGGCATCGGGGGTGGGGGAGGGCCTGCCGGTACGGGTTTCCTGTTTGCGTGGGCATCGGGCTGGGCGGGAAGCGCCCCGCATGCAGCCAGCGTCAGCAACAAGCCGGCTGCGGCAAGCGTCCGGATCACGTCAATTCCTTGTCGAGCAGGGCTTTCAGCTTGGCGAAGTCGAGTTCACCCAGTTTCTGTTCCAGGATGCGGCCATTCTTGTCGATGATGAAGCTGGTGGGCGTGAGCTGCACGTCGCCGAAGGCGTGCGCGTGCGCACCGCTGACGTCGAGCGCCACCGGAAACGGCAGCTGGCGTGTCTTCGCGAAATTGGCGACGTAGTTCGGCGGATCGTAGCTCATCGCCACCGCGACGACTTCGAAACCGCGATCCTTGTACTGGTGGTAGGTTTCGATCAGGTCGGGCATTTCCTTGACGCAGCCGGGGCAGGACGTTGCCCAGAAATTGACCAGCACGATCTTGCCGCGCAGATCATCGAGGGAAATGGATTTCCCTTCCAGGGTGGTGAAGGTCGAGGCGGGCGCGGCGGGTTTGTCGATCATGGCATAGGCCAGCGCGCCCGCAATGGCGAGCACGGCCACGACGAGGAGGAAAGGCTTGGCGAGTTTCATACGGGTCTCATGGAGTCAAACATCCTGATACGACCGCGCCAGCGCCACATAGTGCTGCGCGGAATAGCCGAAATAGGCAATTTCTTCGTCGCTGAGCCGGCGCACCAGCTTGGCGGGGCGCCCGAGATAGAGATGGCCGGATTCGAGCACCTTGCCTTCCGGCACCAGCGAACCGGCGCCCAGCAGCACATGTGACTGCACCAGCGCACGGTCCAGAATGATCGAACCCATGCCGATCAGGCATTCGTCCGCGATGGTGCAGGCATGCAGGATGACCGTGTGCCCCACCGTCACGCGCGCGCCGATGATCAGCGGCCCCCCCGCGGGATCGGCCGGCGTCTTGTGGGACACGTGCAGCACGCTGCCGTCCTGGATGTTGCTCGCCTCGCCGATGGCGATCGAATTGACGTCGCCGCGAATCACCGCGCCGGGCCACACCGAAGCGTCGCGGCCAAGACTGACTTCGCCGATCACGGTGGCGCGCGGGTGTACCCAGGCGCCGGCAGCAAGCAGGGGAGCGATGCCGTGATGCGGCGCCAGTCGGTCAGCGTAAACCTTGTCGGTCATAGGGATGAATCCGGCCTTGAAAATTGAGGGTCCAACCCGAAAGTATAATTCTCCTTCCCTTTCTTTGTTGGTCGACGTCATGAATACCCCTATGGGCAACAATCCCCTGCTCGATTTCTCCGGCCTGCCCCGCTTTGCCGAATTCAAACCCGAATTCGTCACCCCCGCCATCGACCAGTTGCTCTCCGACGCCCGTGCGGCGGTGGAACAGGCCGTGGCTGTCGGGACGCCTGCCGAATGGGCGGCTTTCGTCGCCCCGCTCGACGATGCCAACGAAAAACTGGGCCGCGCCTGGGGCCAGGTCTCGCACCTGCATTCGGTGATGGACTCGCCGGCGTTGCGCGAGGTCTACAACGTCAACCTGCAGAAAATCACCGTCTATTACGCCGAGCTGGGACAGAACGAAGCGCTGTTCACCAAATTCAAGGCGCTCAAGGCCGGTGCCGGCTTTGCCGCGCTGTCCGATGCGCGCAGGAAGATCGTCGACAACGAGCTGCGTGATTTCCGTCTCGGCGGCGCCGAACTGCCGGCCGACAAGAAAGCGCGCTTCATGCAGGTGCAGGAAGCGCTGGCACAACTGTCGGCCAAATTCGAGGAGAACCTGCTCGACGCCACCAACGACTTCGCGCTCTATGTCGACGATGCAGCCCGGCTCGCGGGGGTGCCGGACGACGTGCTGAGCATGATGAAAACCGCCGCCGAAGCCGACGGCAAGACCGGCTGGAAGATCACGCTGCACATGCCGTCCTACCTGCCGGTGATGCAGTACGCCGGCGACCGCGCGCTGCGCGAGCAGGTCTACCGTGCCTACGTCACCCGCGCCTCCGAATTCCCCACGGCCACCTCTCCCGAGGGTAAATGGGACAACACGCCACTGATCGCCAGTATTCTCAAACTGCGGCGCGAAGCGGCCGAGCTGCTGGGTTTTGCCAGCTACGCGCAGGTATCGCTGGCGGCCAAGATGGCCGACACGCCGTCCGACGTCTTGAAGTTCCTCGACGAGCTTGCGGTCCGCGCCCGTCCCTACGCGGAAAAGGACTATGCAGAACTGAAGGCCTTCGCCCGCGACGAGCTCGGCTTGACCGACCTGCAGGCCTGGGACACGACCTACGTCTCGGAAAAACTCAGCGTCGCCCGCTACAGCTTCTCTGACCAGGAAGTGAAGCAGTATTTCCCCGAGCCGCGCGTACTGGCCGGCCTGTTCAGGCTGATCGAGACGCTCTACGGCCTGCACGTGCGCGAGGACCAGGCGCCGGTGTGGCACCCGGACGTCAAGTTCTACACGCTCACCGACCACGCCGGCCAGCGCGTCGGCCAGTTCTACCTCGACCTCTACGCGCGGGCGTCCAAGCGCGGCGGCGCCTGGATGGACGACGTCATCACCCGCCGCCGGACGGCCGACGGCATCCAGACGCCGGTGGCCTACCTCAACTGCAATTTCTCCGGCCCGGTGGGCGGCAAACCGGCGCTGTTCACTCATGACGAGGTCATCACGCTGTTCCACGAAACCGGCCACGGCCTGCACCACCTGCTGACCCGGATCGAGGAACTTGGCGTGTCCGGCATCAACGGCGTCGAGTGGGACGCGGTCGAGCTGCCGAGCCAGTTCATGGAAAACTTCTGCTGGGAATGGGACGTGCTGAAGCACATGACCGCCCACGTCGACACCGGCGCGCCGCTGCCGCGCGAACTGTTCGACAGGATGCTGGCGGCGAAAAACTTTCAGTCCGGCCTGCAGACGCTGCGCCAGATCGAATTCGCCAGCTTCGACATGCACCTGCACGACGATTTCGACCCCAGCGGTCCCCGTACCGCGCTCGACCTGATCGACGACATCCGCAAGCAGGTCGCGGTCGTCATCCCGCCGGCCTACAACCGCTTCCCCAACAATTTCTCGCACATCTTCGCCGGCGGCTACGCGGCGGGGTACTACAGCTACAAGTGGGCCGAAGTGCTGTCGGCCGATGCCTACGCACTGTTCGAGGACGAGGCCGAGGGGTATGGCGGCGTGCTCAATCCGGAAGTCGGCCACCGCTTCTGGAGCGAGATCCTCGCCCAGGGTGGTGCGCGTCCCGCGCTCGAATCGTTCAAGGCCTTCCGTGGCCGTGAACCCACCCTCGACGCGCTGCTGCGCCACAACGGCATGGCCTGAGCCGAACCCCGCGCCGCCGCGCAGCGCGGGTAAAGCTTCGCCGCAGGCAGCCGTTAATGGGGCGATCACGTCTGATTTTCGGAGGCACGCATGAAGGCAGCAGTCATCCTCGTCGTACTTGGCCTGGCGGCCAGCCCGTTCGCGGGGGCGAGCCAGCTCTATCAATGGAAGGACGCTCAGGGGCGCACGGTGTACAGCGACCAGGCGCCGCCGCCCAGCATCAGGAACGCCCAGCAGAAAGCCTTCAAGGGCAGCGTCATCGAAATCGGCGAATCCTACGACGCCAGGACGGCACGCGAGAAATACCCGGTCACGCTGTATGCCAGCGCGTGCGGCATTCCCTGCGATCAGGCGCGCCAACTGCTTACCCAGCGCGGAGTCCCGTTCAGCGGCAGGGATCCGCAAGCCAGCCCCGAAGCCCAGGCCGAACTGAAAAAACTCACTGGCCACCTGAACGTGCCGGTCCTCGTCGTCGGCAGCGAGCGGATCGATGGCTTTGAAACCGGGCAGTGGCAGGCGGTGCTCGATCGTGCGGGCTATCCCAAAGCGCCGTCGGGCGGCAAGCCGGAAGCCGCTGCGCCCGCACCCGCCGCACCCGCACCCGCCGCGCCTCATCCCTGATTTCTCGCCGCCAGGGCTCGCCCCACCCTGGCTACGGCCCTGAAGGACTCCGATCCCCTACGCGCTCTGGTGCCCGCTGGGTAGAGCGCGTGTGGAGTCGTATGCGCTACACTCGGTGGGATGAAAATCGCCGCCTGGAACGTCAACTCCCTCAAGGTCCGCCTGCCGCAGTTGCTGGACTTTCTCGCCACCCGCCAGCCCGACGCGGTGTGCCTGCAGGAAACCAAGCTCACTGACGAGAGCTTCCCCGTGGCCGAGCTCGCCGCTGCTGGCTATCGCGTCGCCTTTTCCGGTCAGAAGACTTACAACGGCGTCGCCATCGTCAGCCGCGCGGAGCCCGCCGATCTCCAGATCGGCATTCCGGGTCTGGAGGATGAGCAGAAACGCGTCATCGCCGCCACCGTCGCTGGCATACGGCTGGTGTGCGTCTACTGCCCCAACGGCCAAAGCCTCGATTCCGACAAATATCCCTACAAGCTCGCCTGGTACGACGCGCTGACCCTCTGGCTGAAGGACGAACTGACGCGTCATCCCAACCTGGCCGTACTCGGCGATTACAACATCGCGCCGGAAGATCGCGACGTGCACGACCCCGAAGCCTGGAAAGACAGTGTGCTGGTTTCGGAACCCGAGCGCGCACGTTTTCGCGCCCTGCTGGAGCTGGGCCTCAAGGACAGTTTCCGCCTGTTCGAACAGCCCGAAAAAACCTTCAGCTGGTGGGATTACCGCATGATGGGCTTTCGCCGCAACCACGGGCTCAGGATTGACCACATCCTGCTCAGCGCACCACTCGCCGCCGCCTGCACCTCAAGCACGATCGACCGCGACATGCGCAAACTGGAGCGGCCGTCGGACCATGCGCCGGTGGTGGCAGAGATCGGCATCTGATAGGGCTGTCAGGGAGATTGAGCTTTCATCAAGGATTTTCTGAAGGCGCGCGGGAAAGATTGCTGATTGATGAGTACGCACAGATCACAGATATTCCGCCCCCAGCGCCGCCTTGCGGAAACCGCGCGGCTGCGCTATGACAACGAGAGCGCGCGCTACCTCGAAGTCCTCGACGCGGAACGCAATCGGTTCGCCAGTGAACAGCAGTTCCTGCAGTTGCACAGCGCCGAACTCCAGAACGCCGTCTCGCGCCATATCGCGCTGGGCGGCGGCCTGCGGGAAGGTGATGTGCCGCCGGATCGAAGATCGAAGTGATGTGTGACCCATTTCAGGCAACAGGTTAACTCGCTTGTAGCGGAAGGAATCAGCATGTCAGCACATTCTGGATCGAGTGAAAGGCAGACATTTTCCTGGTTTGTCTTTGGGTTGATGTCCAGCGTCACTTTTGTCGGCATTCTGTCCGAGCTGCTGCCGTCGGGCATCCTGCCGCAGATGGCCGAGGGCCTGGGCGTCGCCGACACTCAGGTCGGCTTCCTGGTCGGTGTCTATGCGCTGGCCTCGGCCATTTGCGCCATTCCGCTGGTCAGCGCCACCCTGGCGGTGAACCGCAAGCGGCTGTTGCTGGCACTGCTGATCGGCTTCGCGGCCTCCAATATCGTGGTCGCCGTCTCCTCGTCGTATTCGGTGATCATCGCCTGCCGTATTCTGGGCGGCATCTGCGCGGGCGTGATGTGGCCCATGATCGCGGCCTACGGCACGCGCCTGGTGTCCGCAGACATGCAGGGCAAGGCCATCACCATCATCATGGCGGGCAACACCCTGGGCATCAGCATCGGCATGCCGGCGATGACGACGGTCGGTGTCAGCTTCGGCTGGCGCGCCGAGTTCATGGCGCTGGGGCTGCTCGTCGCAATCATTGCCGTGCTGTCGCACTTCTTCCTGCCCTCGGTGGAAGGTGCAAAGCTCAGCAAGAGCAACTCGCCGCTGGCGGTGCTGAAGAACGCCAGGATGCTGGTCGTGCTGCTGCTGACCTTCCTGACGGTCACCGCCCACTACGGCATCTACACCTACATCACCCTGCTGGTGGAAAAGATCCGCTTCCCCGGCGGCATCGGCCTGGCGCTGCTGATCTTCGGCATCGGCTCCATCCTCTCGGTGTTCGGCTCCGCGAAGTACGTCGATGCCCATCTGCGTGGCCTGATCGTGTCCATGCTGGTCACCGGCGCGCTGGCGATGGCCCTGTTCCTCGCGTTCGCGGGCACGCCGGGCGTGTCGCATGTCGCGTTCTTCCTCTGGGGCATCGCCTTCGGCCCGCTGGTGTCCATGTACCAGACCGCCGTCAGCAAGCTGGTGGACGAGGCCAAGGACGTGGCCACGTCGGTGCAGTCCAGCGTCTTCAACTTCTCGATCATGATCGCCACCTGGATCGCCGGGCTGCTGCTCACCCGCTTCCCGGATTCCGGCGTCAAGGGCATCGTCTATCTGTCACTGGGCTGCTTTCTGGCGGCCATCGCCGTGGCGTTCATGGCCACACGCGGTGCGCGTGCGCGCTCACCCGCAGTAGTCAAACCGTGAAGGAGATCCTCATGAAGAAGTTCAGCAACGCCCGCATCTACCGCCAGCACGACGAGGTCAGCGACATCCTGGTCGACAAGGGCGTCATCAAAGAGATCGGCAAGAACCTGCCCAAGGCAGGCGAGGAGATCGACCTGCGCGGCCGCCTGGTGGTGCCGCCCTACGTGGATGCCCACCTGCACCTGGACTACGTCTACACCGGCCGCAACACCGGCGCCACCAACAACACCGGCACGCTGTTCGAGGGCATCGCCCGCTGGCACGACGTGAAGAAGACCCAGACCTTCGAGGATGCCAGGGAACGCGCCTTGAAGGGCATCCGGGAAGAGGTGTCGAAGGGCGTGCAGTTCATCCGCACCCACATCGACGTGGATGATCCCAAGCTGACCGGTCTCAAGGCGATGCTGGAGATCCGCGAGCAGTTGAAGGACAACGTCACCATTCAGATCGTCGCCTTCCCGCAGGAGGGCATGTACGCCTACAAGGGCGGCGACGAGATGGTCGAGGAAGCCTTGAAGATGGGCGCGGACTGCGTCGGCAGCATCCCGCACTTCGAGTGGGCGCGCGAGATCGGCGAGAAGTCCATCCACCGCACGGTGGAACTGGCAGTCAAGCACAACAAGCTGATCGACGTGCACTGCGACGAAACCGATGATGTGATGAGCCGCTTCGTCCAGTTGCTCAACGCTCTGGTGATGGCCGAAGGCATCGGCCCGCGTACCGCCGCCAGCCACACCTGCTCGTTCGGCTCGGCCGACAACGCCTACGCCTTCCGCATGCTGGGCCTGTTCCAGCAGTCGGGGATGAACTTCATCTCCCTGCCCACCGAGAACGCCTACCTGCAGGGGCGTCAGGACAGCTACCCCAAGCGTCGCGGCCTGACCCGGGTGAAGGAACTGTGGGAAAGCGGCATCAACGTCTGCTTCGGTCAGGATTCGATCAACGACCCGTGGTATCCGGCCGGCAACGGCAATCTGATGAACATTCTGGACAACGGCATCCACCTGGCACAGACCATGTCGTTCGACGAACTGGACCGCTGCCTCGATCTCATTACCTATAACGGCGCGAAGACTCTGAACGTGCAGGACCAGTACGGCATCGAGACAGGCAAGCCCGCCAATTTCCTGGTGCTGGACGCCGATAATCCATTCGAGGCGGTGCGTCAGCGCGCCGACGTGCTGGCCTCGATCCGCCATGGCGAATACCTGTTCAAGCGCCCCGAGCCGGGCTACGAGGTCGAACCCGACGTCTTCAGGAAGACGAAATAGGCCGTGTCTTCCGGGAAGGCGCGGCCGGTTCACAGCGGTGAAGGCGGCAGGTTCCATGTCCTTGTCCTTCGTCTTCCAAAGGAGATCGCAGATGCCCGTCAAGACACTCAGATTGAACCTGCCGCAATGGCAAGGAGGCGTTGAACCCGCTTACCGTTTTGGCGCGGAACTGCTGCGCTGGCTGGCGCCCCGCCATGAGGGGCCGGAAGAAACGGTGGAAGTGCCCGCCGCCGACGGGCAGCCCCTGGCCATGGAACAAGGGATCGAGGGGCGCGCGGCGCTGCTGGCGCAGGCGCGCGCGGCGCGGGCCGCCATCGAGCGGCATCAGCCCGACCGCATCGTGACGCTGGGGGGCGATTGCCTCATCGACCTGGCGCCCATGGCTTACCTGAATCGTCGCTACGACGGGCGGCTGGGGGTGCTGTGGGTCGATGCCCACCCGGATGTGATGAGCCCTGCCGAATTCTCGCACGCCCACGCCCACGTGCTGGGCATGTTGCTCGGCCGTGGCGATGCGGCGTTCACCGCCGAAGTCGAATGCAAGCTGAATCCGGCGCGCGTGATGATTGCCGGCATGAGCGCCTGGACGCCGGCCGAGGGACGCATTCTTCAGGAACTGGGCATCCGGCACACGGCGGCCGCCGCGATTGCCGACAGCAGCCAGCCGGTTCTCGACTGGATCAAGGCCGAAGGCATCACGCACCTGGCGGTGCATTTCGATCTGGACGTGCTGGACCCCGCCCATTTCTCGCCGCTCCTGTTCAACCGGCCCGAGCAGCCGACGGGCGCGTTCGACGGCATCGTGCAGGGCACGATGCGGCTGGGGCAGGTCATCCGGCTGCTGCACGACGTGAGCGAGGCCTGCGACATGGTCGGGCTGGGCATTGCCGAATTTCTGCCTTGGGACATGCTGCGCCTCAAGCATGCGCTGGCCGGGCTGCCCATCATGCAGCGCTGATGCCTGATGGGCAGCCGGCCTGCATCACGCCATCTGCGCAATCGTCTTGCGAAAACGCCCCAGCGACAACGCGAACAGCGTCGCACCGATCACCGCGAGGGCGAGGAACTGCGGCCAGACCACGTCGAGGCCGGCGCCACGGAACAGGATCGCGCTGCCGAGCTCGACGAAGTGGGTGGTGGGCGCGGCGAGCATGATGTCCTGCACCAGCTCGGGCATGCTTTCGCGCGGCGTGGCGCCGCCGGAGAGCATCTGCAGCGGCACGATCGTCAGCATCATCAGCATGCCGAACTGCGGCATGTTGCGTGCGATCGTCGCCAGGAAGATGCCCATCGAGGTGGTGGCGAACAGATGCAGCGCCGCGCCGGAGAAGAACAGCGGCAGCGAGCCCTCCACCGGCACCTGCAACAACCCGCGCACCACGAGGTTGAGCGACAGCGCCGCGGCCGCCAGCACCACCAGCCCCATCGACCAGATCTTGGACAGCATGATTTCGGCCGGGGTGACCGGCATTACCAGCAGGTGCTCGACGGTGCCGCGCTCGCGTTCGCGGATCAGCGCCGCACCGGTCAGGATGATCGACAGCATGGTGATCTGGTTGATGATGTTCGACAGGCCGCCGAACCAGCTTTTCTCCAGGGCCGGGTTGAAGCGTGCGCGCAGCGCCAGCTCGACCGGCGCGGTGGCGCTGCCGCGCTGGCGCTGGACGAATTCGCCGACTTCGCCCAGCACGATCTGCTGCACGCTGCCGCTGCCGCTGAAGGCCTGGCTCATGCGGGTGGCGTCGACGTTGAGCTGCACCTGCGGCGCGCGCCCGGCCAGCACATCGCGCTGAAAGCCGTGCGGGATGTGCAGCGCAAAGGTGTACAGGCCGGCATCCATGCCGGGGTCGACCTCGTTCATGGAGAGCATCCGCGGCGTCAGGAACTGCGGCGGGTAGAAGGCCGAGACGATGCGCTGCGACAGGGGCGAATTGTCCTCGTCGACGATTGCGATCGGGATCTTGTGCAGGGTGTCGGGCATCGCCGTGGCCGAGGTGTAGACCGCAAGGGTGAACACGTAGACGATCAGGACCAGCAGCATCGGATCGCGCCACAGGCTCCACAGCTCCTTGACGCCCAGGCGGTAGATGTTGGCGAGGTGGCGCGCCGGGACGGGAGTGCGGGCCATCTCAGCGCTCCTGTTTTTTCAGCAGCGCGATGGCCGCGCCGAGGATCACCGGCACCGACAGCAGCATCGGCCACAGTGCCCCGGACAGGTCGGCAAAGCCCAGCGCCTTGTTGAACACGCCACGGCTGATCGTGACCATGTAGGTGGCCGGGTAGATCTCGCCGATCAGCTTGCCGCCGCCTTCCAGCGCGGACACCGGGTCGGTCAGCCCGGAAAACTGGGTGGCCGGGATGATGGTGCCGATCATGGCGATGAACATCGCCGCGATCTGGCTTTTGGTGACCGCCGAAGCCAACAGGCCCA
The DNA here is from genome assembly GCA_001899765.1 of Thiobacillus sp. 63-78. GTDB lineage: Bacteria > Pseudomonadota > Gammaproteobacteria > Burkholderiales > Thiobacillaceae > Thiobacillus. The sequence goes on along the minus strand of MKWM01000073.1, from coordinate 192,571 downwards.
TGCCGGTGGCGGCGAAACTGAAAATCAGCGCGGCCAGGGTCAGCGCCAGGAAGCTGCCCTTGACCGGCACCCCGAACACGGTCACGGCCAGCAGCGCCATGAGGAAGAAGTTGACCATCGCCAGACCGACGTAGGGCAGCTGCTTGCCGAGCAGAAATTCGCTGCGCGTCACCGGGGTGACGTAAAGGTTGGTGATCGAGCCGGTTTCCTTCTCGCGCACCACCGCCAGCGCGGTCAGCATGGCCGGCAGCATCAGCAGCAGGATCGGGATCACTGCCGGCACCATCGCCGGCAGGCTCATGACGTCGGGGTTGTAGCGGAAGCGCGTCTCGACGCGGGCGGCGGGCGCGGTGCCGATGCCCTGTGCCGCGGCCTGCGTGGCCAGCCAGGTCTGGTGCATGCCCTGCACATAGCCCTGCACGGTTTCGGCACGGCTGGGCATGGAGCCATCGACCCAGGCACCGATCTGCACGTTGTTGCCGCGCAGCGCATCGCGCATGAAACCGTGCGGGATCTCGATCGCCAGCGCCAGCTCGCCGCTGCGCATGCGCCGGTCCATGTCGTCATAGTCGCTGATCGGCGGCTGTTCGATGAAATAGCGCGAGCCCGACAACTGCAGCGCGTAGTCGCGGCTGAGCGTGGTCTGGTCACGGTCGAGCACCGCGTAGCGCAGGTCTTCCACGTCCATGCTGATGCCGAAACCGATCACGAACATCAAAAGGATCGAGCCGCCGAGCGCCAGGCCGCCGCGGATCGGGTCGCGCTGC
>MKWM01000073.1:0-191788 GCA_001899765.1 Thiobacillus sp. 63-78 | reverse complement strand
GCCACACATCCCCGGCCTGAATCGGTGCGGGGGCGTCCTCGTCGATGCCCTGCGCGCCGCCCTCGGCCTCGACCAGATAACCGATGAAGGCCTCTTCCAGGGTCGTGGCACCGCGCTTTTCCACCAGCTTCGCCGGCACATCGCTGTCGAGCACCTGGCCGGCGTGCATCATCGACATGCGGTCGCAGCGCTCGGCCTCGTTCATGAAGTGGGTGGAGATGAAGATCGTCACCCGGTCGCGCCGTGACAGCTCCACCAGCAGCCGCCAGAACGCATCGCGCGCCACCGGATCCACGCCCGAAGTCGGTTCGTCCAGGATCAAAAGCTCGGGCTTGTGCACCATCGCCACCGCCAGCGACAGGCGCTGGCGCATGCCCAGCGGTATGCGGTCGGGCAGGCTGTCCAGGCTGCCGGTCAGGCCGAAGCGTTCGGCCATCTCCTGCACCCGCGCCGGAATCCGGTCTTCGGGAACGTTGAACAGGCGCGCGTGCATCACCAGGTTCTGCGCGACGGTCAACTCGCCATACAGCGAGAACGCCTGCGACATATAGCCGACCCGGCGGCGGGTATCCATGTCCTTGGCCTCCACCTCATGACCGAACAGCCAGGCCTGGCCTTCGCTGGCTTCCAGCAGGCCGGTCAGCATCTTCATGGTGGTGGTCTTGCCGCAGCCGTTGGAGCCGAGAAAGCCGAAGATCTCGCCGCGACGGATGCGGAAGGAGACATGATCCACCGCGACGAAGTCGCCGAAGCGCATGGTCAGGTCTTTCGCCTCGATGGCGATGTCGTCGGCACCGGCCTGCAACGGCGGGATCGTCACCGCGGCGTGACCGCGCTTCTTCTCTTCCGGCAGCAGGGCGATGAAGGCCGCTTCCAGCGACGCGGTACCGGTGCGTGTGAACAGGTCCTGCGCGGTGCCGGTGGCCAGCACCTTGCCGTCGTCCATCGCCAGCAGCCAGTCGAAACGCTGCACCTCGTCCATGTAAGCGGTGGCCACCAGCACGCTCATGTGCGGGCGCGGGCCGCGGATGCGGTCGATCAGATCCCAGAACTGCGCGCGCGCCAGCGGATCGACGCCGGTGGTCGGCTCGTCGAGGATCAACAGATCCGGATCGTGGATCAGCGCGCAGCACAGGCCGAGCTTCTGCTTCATGCCGCCGGACAGTTTCCCGGCCGGGCGCGTGAGGAAGGTGTGCAGGCCGGTGGCGCGGGTGAGATCGTCGATGCGCCGCCGCCGCTCGGCCGCGTCGTGGCCGAACAGGCGCGCGAAGAACTGCAGATTTTCCTCCACCGACAGGGTCGGGTAGAGATTCTTGCCCAGCCCCTGCGGCATGTAGGCGATGCGCGGACAGACGCGGTTGCGGTGGCGGCGTTTGCGCATGTCGCCGCCCAGCACGTCCACCGTGCCGTCCTGGACCTGGCGTGCGCCGGCGATCAGCGCCAAGAGGCTCGATTTACCGACCCCGTCCGGCCCGATCAGGCCGATCATGCAGCCGGCCGGAAGAGTCTGGTCGATCCCGGCCAGCGCCTCGACCTCGCCGTAGCGCAGGCGTACCCCGCTCAGCCGGACGACCGGTTCCAGGTCGGCTGCGGCGGACATCGGATCAGTCCTGCGGCGCGGCCAGCAGCGCCGGATCGATCGCCAGCGAGGCCGGCCACTGCGCCTGCGGGTCGAGTTTCAGCCAGGCCACGCCGGGCACGCCGGTCTTGACCTGCTCGATGTGCCGCTTGAGCAGCGCCGGTGCGATCCGTGCGCGCACGCGGAACATCAGTTTCTGCCGCTCGCTGGCGGTTTCCACCGTCTTCGGCGTGAACTGGGCCTGGCTGGCGACGAAGGACACCGACGCCGGGATCACCACGCCGGGCGCGGTATCGAACACGATGCGCACCTCGCTGCCCAGGGCGATGCGTCCGGCGGCGGTCTCGGGGACGAAGAAGGTCATGTAGACATCCGACAGGTCGAGCAGGTTGAGCACCCGGCCCCCGCCGCCGAGCACTTCGCCGGGCTGGGCCACGATCACCTGCACGCGCCCATCGCGCGGCGATTTCAGTTCACTGTCGCGGATGTCCGCCTCGATGCGCGCGATGGTGGCGGCGGCGGCCTGCACCGACGAGCGCGCGCCCACCACCTGCGCCCTGGCGGCCACCACGGCCGCCTGGGCCGCCTTGACCTGGGCGCGGGTGGCGGTCAGCGCCGCCTCGGCGCCGCGCACGCGGGCCCGGTCATCGTCGAGCTCCTGGACCGATGCGGCGCCTTCGCTCGACAGCGTCTGCGAGCGCGCCAGGCGCCGGCTGGCGGCATCCAGTTCGGCCTCCCTTTGCGCGACCTGCGCCTGCACGGCCGCGACATCGCTCTCGCGCAGCAATACCTGGGCTTCGGCCGCCGTCGCGGCGTGCCGCGCCTGGTCGCGGCCCGCCTGCGCTTCGGCGCGCTGCGCCGCCAGCGTATCCAGTTGCATGCGCGCCACGGGCTGCCCGGCGGTGACGAAATCGCCTTCGCGCACCAGCACGTCCACGATGCGCCCGGGCAAGCGGGTGGCGACGTCCACCTCGGTCGCTTCGAGCCGTCCATTGCCATGGACGAACCCTGCGCCGGGATCCTCGCGGTGATAGCTCGACCAGGCCCACCACGCGGCGGCCGCGATGGCAATGACGGCGGCAGGCAGGCGTATCTTCTTCAGGGGGGGAGAGCGGCTCATGGGCACACCTTAACGGGGAGACACGGGGACCAAAGCGGGCGCTGCAACGCCCTCAGGGTTCGATTGCGCGCCGCCGCCGAGCGCCGCGTACAGCGCCACCTGATTCGAGAGCAGGGCGCGCCGGGCTTCGACCAGCTGCTGCTCCGCAGCCAGCAACACGCGCTGGGCATCGAGCACCTCCAGATAGGCGGCCGAGCCGTTGTCGTAGCGCAGTTGCGCCAGTCGGGCACGTTCGCGCGAAGTGGTCAGCGCCGCGCGCTGTAGGTCGCGCTGCTCGGTCAGCCAGCGGCGTGCGGACAGGGCGTCGGAGACCTCCCGGAAGGCGGTCTGGATGCGCTGTTCGTATTCCGCCACGGCAATATGGCGGCGGACCTCTGACAACTCCAGATTCGCCTGGCGGCGGCCGCCATCGAAGAGGGGCAGCGCGATGACGGGGGCGAAGGTCCACGCCCGGCTGCCGGACGAGAACAGCCCGTCGAGTTCGGCGCTGGCGGTGCCCAGGCTGCCGGTCAGGGCGATGCGGGGAAAGAAGGCCGCGCGCGCCGCACCGATGTCGGCGTGCGCCGCGATCAGGCGATGTTCGGCGGCCACGATGTCAGGGCGCGCCGTCAACAGTGCCGACGGCAAACCCGGCGCCAGTTCGGCCAGCACCAGGGTTTCATCGAACGGGGCGGCTTCAGGCAGTGGACCCGGGTCGGCGCCGATGAGCAGGCCCAGCGCATGGATCTGCGCCGCGCGGGCCTGTTCCAGTTGCGCCAGCAAGGTTTGCGCCTGGATCAGGAGCGTCTGCACCTGCATCAGATCCAGCCTGGAGGTCGATCCCACTTCGACGCGACGGTTGAAGATACGGAACGACTCCTGCCGGGTCTCGACGGTGCGCCGGGCCAGCGCCACACGCTCATTCATATCCCGCACGTTCAGGTAGGTGTCGGCGACCTGGGCGATCAAGGCCGTGCGGGCTGCCTGGCTGCCCGCCTGCGTGGCCAGCCATTGCTGCAGCGCCGCCTCGTTGAGGTTGCGTACCCGGCCCCACAGATCCAGTTCCCAGCTGCTCACACCGATCTCGGCGCGGTACTCCCCGCCGGTGACCGGGCCGCCACTCGGATTGAGGTCTCCGGGGATCCGGGCTCGCGCACCCTGCGCCCCCGCGTTGACCTGCGGGAACAGGTCCGCGCGCTGGATCTGGTACGCCGCACGGACTTCCTCGACCCGCAGCAGGGCCACGCGCAGATCCCGGTTGTTGTCCAGCGCGGTCTGGATCAATCGCTTCAACATCGGGTCGGTGAAGTAGTCGTTCCATGCGAGGGCCGATGCGGCCTGTCCTTGCGCGCCTTGCACGGCGTCCAGCCAGGTGTCCGGCACCGGCGAGGGGGGCGCATCGTACTGCGGCGCCAGGGATGCGCAGCCCGAACAGAGCGCGCCGACGGCCGCGGCGACCATGGCATGTCGCCACGACCAGCCGGTGCGTTTGGCGCGCGCTGCGGAAGCGATGCCGGCGCCGGCATCGGCGTTCCGATCGCGCGGGGCGCCAGTGCTTCCCGATGCGGCAAGACGGCAAACAGGCATATGACTCATGGAGGCAAAGTCCTCGTGAAGTTGAGCTTGGAGTTGGCGCGCGGCGGGTCAGCGGAACACCGCTCATCGATAAGTTCGACGCCAATGGCGTTTTCACGAAGCAGGTCGAGCGCGGCATCCAGACAGCCACGCGGTAGGGCGATGTGATTGGGGTAGTTCTCGGCACAGCCAATCACCCGAGGCTCTTTCCATACCGAGAAGCGCATCGCCTGCTTCTTGTAGAACTCGGGATTCTGGTAGGCAGCCAAACGAATCAGCCGATTGGCCAGTGACTGCGGCAGTTGTGCCTTCTCGAAATAGATCAGGTTGGCGACCGTTACCGTGAGCGATTTCGGCATCGGCCCGAGCAGTTTCTTGGTGGCAGGTGATGGTCGCTTCCACGGTTCCTTCTGACGGTGGTTGCAGTCCGCGCACTTGATGCGCGGCTTCTCGCAAATGCCGTGGCGCCGATCATTGACACAGACTGGAGAGTAGCCGGATATGCCGGTTGTCGAATTCTCCCAACGAACCGGGTAGATATCCGTTCGGCCACGGAACAAGCGACGAAATAGCGCTACCTTTTCGTCGGTGGAAAGTTTTGACGATTCCGGTTCGGGTTCAGTAGCTGCTACCACGGGCTCTGGCGGCAAGCGCCATTCAATGCCGTGGGATTCCAGCAGGGTAATCAGGCGGGCGTTTTCTGCGCGCTGCCTTTCCTGTTCCAGTACCGGATCAATACCAGGGCCATTCATTCCGCACGTTCCGCCTTGAATTCCGACTCATCGCCAAGGTGGATGAATATTCGTCCTTCGGCCTGATCACCGGCCGCCTTGAGCCAGCCGCGCCCACTCACCGGATCGTTCTCATCAAAGCCTGACCAAGTAAATGCCAATCGTGACGTGGCATCCGCCGACTCGACCTTGCCGTCGAGTTGCGCCTGCACCAGACCGAACTGGAGTTCACCAGTCAAATCCTTGCGGATGGTGAGATAGGCCGGCACCTCCATATCAAAATAGTCAGCATCCCACGTCTCCATCTCGGTGATGCGCCAGTTGCCGATAACCGCCTTCTCGATATTCTTCACGACCTACTTCCCGCGCCATTTGGCCAGAAGTCTGGCCTGTAACGCCTTGCGCTCCGGTTTCAATTTGCTGCGGCGGGCCGCGATGCGTTCCGCCAGCGCCTGCTGGCGGTGTGGGGCAAACCAATGTTTGCCATCCTTCGCCATATCCCAGGTACTTGACACCTCTTGCCGATGGACAGGCATCGGATCGCCATCCGGCCCAATCCCGGCCAACTGATCTCGTTCGTGGGCACGCCAGCGTTTGTGCCATAGCCGTTTGTCGTCGGCTTCCGAACGTGCTGTGCTGTATCCAACAATTGGGGTCTTGCGGCGGCTACGAGTCACCGGCCTGCTCCCCGGCTGTCCATCCGTAGCACGGTATTCATCAACAACCGATCCAACACCGCAAAATCGGTATCGCGAGGCAGGGGTGGCAGCACCGATTCAAGCCGGGTCAGTTCGCTGTCAATAAAGGCGTTGATAATGGGCAGCGGCTGGCCATATTCAGCCTCCCATGCGGCACGCTTGACCGCCAGCAACTGATCTAGGGCGTCACGCAAGTTTGGGTCGGTAACAATGGCGTCGACCAAATCCTGGAAGCGCATCGGCGCCACACCATGCCCTTGCTCGATCCACAGCGTGGCCAGCAACGGCCGCAACACGTACAGGTATTTCTTCAGGCGCACCGTATCGCCGCGCAGGTACTCGCGATAGTTTTTGCGCGCCATGTGCACGTAATGGTGAAACGAGCGTTCGGCCTGGTGCGTCTGCCGGGCAGCATCCCGTATCGCCTGCAGAAAATCCCCATCGGCCCGATACACCACCGGCGAGTCCAGCCACTCGATCAGCGTGGCATTTCCTTTTTTCAGCAAACCGAGCGCCTTGCGCAGTTCCCACCCATTGATGTCGAGTTCGCCGGAAATCGGCACCTCGATCACATCCCGCTGCGCGCTGACCTTCAAGTACCACGACAACGGATGGACGTAGATGAAGCGGACATCGTAATCGCTGTCGGGCGACGCGAAACCCCAACCCCGGCTGCCGGACTCGCAGGCATACAGCACGCGCACGTCGAACTCGGCTTCGATGCCTGCCAACCTCGCATCGATTTCCGCCCGAATGCCGGGATCAACGGGATGCTCGGAAGATCCCATATTCGGCAAGCAAGTCGTCCATGTCGTCCCCGACGCCATAGCCGAAGTTGTGACTGGTGCGGCGGACGGCATCCAGGCGGCCATGTAGAGCGGGCCGGGCATCCTCGGGCAGCGACAGGATGACCTTCAACGCCTGCTCGAACATTCTCACCAGAGCGTCGAAGTAGCCCTCATCCTGCAAGCCGACATCATCGCTGAAACCGGCGGCCCGCTCACAGTAGAACACCAGCAGTTCGGCCAGCCCTTCCGGCTGCCCGATGGCCTTCTTGTAATCCGAGAGCGCCTTCTTCGCCTTCGACACCGAGGTGTCCTGGTTCTTGAACACATCCGGCCACAGCCAGCGGTCGATGGTGGCCTTGTAGGGTTTCAGTATGTCGTCGCCGAGTGCGAAGCGGGCGTGGAGGAAAACCTGATTGTCCTTGCTCGCAGCGTAGAGGTCTTGCACCAGACCGAGCAGGCCGGCGCGGTCGAAGTCGGCCAGTTTGGTTTTGACGTCGCTCCAGCTGGGCGTGCGCTTCTTCGTGGCCATCGGCTTATTCATCGCTACTGCTCGGGCCGCTGTCTGATCCGATCTGTTTCAGCAGCCGGTCAAAATCGCTCTCGAACAAGCGATCCTGCACGATGCGGTATTTTTCAAACTCGCTTTCGGCATGCGCCCTGGCGATTTCCATCGTCATCTTGCCGGCATCCTGCAGCACCTCACGATCAGTGGCCTCGATGAAGCGGTTCAGGCGGGCTTCCCAATCCTGCATGGTCATGGGAATCTTGCGTTGCGCCATGTCCTCGGCCACATCCAGATAGGCGTTGACCAAGCGGGAAAGCTGCGCCATTTCCTGCTCGGTCAGGTAGTTCTTGGCCACCACCACATCGAATTTCTGAATCTTGCCGCCGGGCGCATCCTTCCAGGTGGTCAACCCCATCTTGTCCTTGCCGGCATCGGCGCGCTGGTAGATCACCTCGGCCGCCGTCTGGCCGTGAATGGCCCAGTGCAGCTTGTTTTGCACGGTGGTGAAGAATCGTTTGGTGGCCTGCGCCGTCACGTCGTAGTCAATCGCCGTGGCGTAGATGTCGGTGATCTTCTGGTAGAACTTGCGCTCCGAGAGGCGAATCTCGCGGATGCGCTGCAACTGCTCTTCAAAATACTGCTCCGTGAGAATGGAACCGCCGGCCTTGATGCGCTCATCATCCATCACGTAGGCCTTGATGGTGAACTCCTCGATGACGCGGGTGGCCCACTTGCGGAACTGTACGGCACGCTCGGAGTTGACCTTGTACCCCACGGCGATGATGGCGGCCAGTTTGTAGTGCTGGGTGTCGTAGTTCTTGCCATCGGCGGCAGTTATTCGAAATTTTCGAATAACTGAAGCCTCCTCCAGCTCACTGTCTGTAAACACCTTTTTCAAGTGGTAGTTGATGGTGTGGGTTTCCACGTCGTAGAGCACGCCCATCATCTTCTGAGTCAGCCAGATGCTCTCGTCGGCATACATAGCTTCCACGCCCCCCTGGCCGCTGGCGGCGACAAAGATCAGGTATTCGGCGGCCGAGGAACGGACGATGGAAACCCCGGTTTTCCTGGGCTGCTGCGATGGTTGGTTCTTACGCATTTCCGGGTCACGTTCCCGACTTCGCAAACAGATCGCTGATTTGTGTGATCAATGTATCAATGGCTGACAACGTGCTCCCCCTGTTGAATTCATTGTTTGCCCGCCCCGGTTGCCGGGCTCACCAGACTGACCCCGGAAAAATACGTGGCGTATCGCTGCGTGTCCCGGGTCAGTACGGGGTAGCCGGCCACGGCGGCATGCGCGCCGATGAAGAAATCCGCCAGTACATTGTGCTTCTTTCCACCCCGCCGGCGATAGCGCACGAAGGCCTTGCCGGCCAGGAACAGTGCAGGGCGAGGGATCTCGATCATCGTCAGGCTCAGGTCATCGATGGTGCGATCCAGGGCCTCGACTGTCGAGAACGTCAGCGATAGTTCCGAGTAGATAACCGGGTTGATGGCCAGGCGATGAATCTTGGACTGTGCCCGTAGCTGGCCGATGGACCAGTCCGCCCATTCCGGATCGTCCTCCAGAACGTCGACCAGCACATTGGTATCGACCAGCAGCATCAAGCATCACCGCGCAGCAGGGCCATCAGATCGTCGGTGCGCCACTTCACGTCGGCCTTGCCTCGCGCCGCCTCGAAGCGATCCGGCTTGCGGCTGGGTCGCGCACCGACCTTGTGAATCACGACATCGCCTTCGCGATTGACCGCGAAATCAACAGAGCAGCCCGGTGCCAGATTCAGCGCGTCGCGGATCTGCTTCGGGATGGTGACCTGTCCCTTGCTGGTGAGTGTGGTGGCCATTTGAGGACTCCTGCTGTATTACTGTAAAGATGATTGTAATACTACCGAGCGACAACAGCAATTTCCGAGAATGTTCGATGAATAGCTTGGCTTCCTGATCGAACAGCGCGTTCATGTCCGTGTCGTCAATCACATCACGGAGCCCACGATGAACGCCAAGCCACGAACTCGATCCACCCGAGATCAGCCTGACAGCCCTGAAACGCCTGCTTGCTGACATCGATGCCGTGAAGATCGACATCGTCGTGGTGTACAAGATCGACCGGCTGACCCGCAACCTGCCGGCTGGTGAAGTTGCTGATTGCCCGGGTGCAACTCAAGGACGAGGGTATCGACATCGAATGGCATCCAGCCGGGTGGTCGGCGCTGATGGCGGAACTGGCGCCGAACAGCATCGGCGTGGAATTGCGTGAATTGGAAATGGAGGCGATGGTATGAGAGGCCTGGAACAGACTGGGCAGGCCAAATCGAGCACGGCCAGACTCGATGAGGGGATCAAGCTGACGACGTTCATCCCGGTGCGCTTCGTCAGGCATAAGGCGCGCAAGGTGGTGGTCGAGCCGACAACGCCCGGGCGGATGGCCTCGCCGCTGAATCCCGGTCGGCCGACGTCCGTCGACGAGAATCTGATGGCGGCGCTGGCCAAGGCATTCTTCTGGCAGGAGATGCTCGACAGCGGTCGGGTAAAGAACATGACCGAGCTGGCCAAGGCCGAGAAAATGGGCTTGGCGCGGATGCAGAAGATGTTGAAGCTCGCCCGTCTGGCACCGGACATCGTCGAGGACATTGCACGCGGCCGGCAGCCGGTGGGACTGTCGCTGCTGTTCTTCGTGGAAAACCCGTTGCCGGATGACTGGAACGCGCAGCGGGCAGTGATCGGCGGGCTGGCCAATTGACTGTGAGAAAGCGTTCGAAACCCCACCGCCATGCGTTGTGGAGTGCAAATCGCTGCCCCGAAACCCGCATGGTTACAGGGTGTCGAGCCTTAACCGGGCAAGACAAAAACAGAGAAAAGAGAGGAATTCGGGTGGCCGGCAGGGCGAAATCAGGGCCTGCTGGCGATCATCGAAATTCGCACCACCCGCGAAACCCCGCCACTACTGGCCCTTCGCGGGCGTGAAAAAGCCCGGAGCAAGTCCGGGCTTTGGAATGGTGGTGGAGACAGGGAGGATCGAACTCCCGACCTTCTGATTGCGAACCAGACGCTCTCCCAGCTGAGCTATGCCCCCATCGAAGGCGGAGTTTACCGTACACGCCCCGCCAGCAAAACCCCGCACAGCCACTTTGCTGGCATGCCGGGGTGCATCGGTGCCCACGCGGGCGCACTGATCAGGCAAAACAAAGCTCAAAAGACAGATGGCGGGAACGAAGGCATGCAGGAAGATTGCGTTGAAACAATGCGTTACGTGATTCTTGCCGGGGGATGGCTCCGGTGCCCGGGAATGATGGTGAGCGTTTCGGCCATGGCCCGCACCGTTCGGTCCGATGGGCCGGAACCAGGGTGTTGACGCCGCGCCCGGCAATCACTGCGGGGCCGGAGAATGCACTGCGGGCGTGTAACAGCAGGCTCTGCCTGAAACCGCGCCAACACTGGCGTGACGGGCAAACAGGTGAGGGAGAGGGGGCGGGTTTCTGGATTTGTTGGTGGTGATGAGTGGACTTGAACCACCGACCTACGGATTATGAATCCGTCGCTCTAACCGACTGAGCTACATCACCCCGGGATCGCTTTTCCGGCTGGAGGACTGCCGAAAAGGCGCGCATTTTAGCTGACGCGGGGCAGCCCTGTCAAAGCGGGGTCCGCGGGCGCCGGGGTCACTGCGGCCGCAGCCGCGCCAGTTCGTCGAGCAGGCTGATCAGCAGTTCGCGGCCCAGCGGCCCCATGCCGGCGACGAGCAGGTCGGTGTCGCGCTCGCCGTTGACGAGCCGGCGCATGCGGCCACCCAGGAGCGCCATGTCGCCGCCCGCCTTCATCATCTGTTCGGCCATATTGGCGAGCACCGACATCGCTTGTGCGTCACCCCGGGCGGAAGCGTCGATCAGCGCGGCGAGTCCCGGTGCGGCAGAGCTTCCGTCGGGCGGCGCATTGAGCGCAGGCAGCGTGGCGGGATTGTCGAGTCCGCGCAGGATGGCGTCGAGCAGGATGGAATCCTCCTCGTCCAGCCCCAGCCTGATCGAGGCATCGCGGCGGCCGTCGATCACGTGGCGCAGCGCCGCGACCAGCCGCGGCCACCCGGCCTGCTCGGCGGCGGCGAGCTGCTTCATCAGGTCGGGCAACTGGCTGCGGTCGCGCAGCGCGTTGACCACGGTGTGGATGAAGGCAGCGTGGACGCGCAGGACTTGTTCGACAGCGGGCGGGAGTTGGGCCATTTGGGGTGAGTGGTGAGTGGTGAGTGGTGAGTGGTGAGTGGTGAGTGGTGAGTGGTGAGGGGTGAGTGGTGAGTGGTGAGTGGATTGTCCGGTCAGGGGGCGGCGTTGGCAATGGCGGGACGCAAGGGTACGTTTTCGATCTGCCAGTGGGCGCTTGCCCACTCCAGGAGATCGGCAGGGCCGGCGCCCTCCAGGTCGGTGGGTGCCGGATGACCGAGCGTGGCGAGTGCCTGGCCCAGCACCGCGCCGCGTCCGGTCTCGGGCAGGGCGGGCGCAAGCGTCTGCTTGGAGAGTTTCTGTCCGGCGGCGTTGGTGACGAGCGGTACGTGGGCATAGGCCGGCGTCGGCAATCCCAGCAGGGTTTGCAGATGGCGCTGGCGCGGGGTGTTCCACAACAGGTCGGCGCCGCGCACGACATGGGTAATCCCCTGGAAGGCATCGTCCACCACCACCGCCAGTTGATAAGCGAACAGCCCGTCGGCACGTCTGACGATGAAGTCGCCGACCTCACGGGCCAGGTTCTGCTGCAGCTCACCCTGGATGCGATCGTGAACGTGGAGGTTCGCATCCGTGACGCGCACGCGCCAGGAACGGGCGCCAGCGCCGGGCGGCAAGCCCTTGCGGCAGGTGCCGGGGTAGATGATGTCACCCTCGTGGGTGCGCGGCGCCTGCGCGAGCTGGCTACGGGTGCAGGCACACGGATAGACCGCGCCGCGCGCGTTCAGCGCATCGAGTGCCGCGGCATAGGCGTCGTCGCGCTGCGACTGATAGAGCACCGGGCCATCCCGGTACAGGCCGTAGGCGTCGAGCTGGCGCAGGATGGCGTCGGCCGCGCCGGGTTCGCAGCGCGGCCGGTCGAGATCTTCCATCCGGACCAGCCAGCGTCCGCCGGCTGCGCGGGCGTCAAGCCAGCTGGCCACGGCGGCCACGAGCGAGCCGACATGCAGGAGGCCGGTGGGAGACGGTGCAAAGCGTCCGATATAGGGTGCGTTCACCCCGGGATTATGCCCTGTGCGCCGCGCCGCACCGCGCTTACAGGTCGATGCCGGGCTGCGCCTTCACCCCGGCGCGGAAGGCATGTTTCTCGTCGGCGATGATCGACACGGTATCCGCCAGTTCGATCAGCGCGCCGGACGCCGCACGCCCGGTGACGATCACGTGCTGCATGGGCGGCCGGCCGGCCAGCGCATCCAGCACGGCGTCGCGGTCGAGATAGCCGTCGTTCAGCAGATACGTCAGTTCGTCCAGCACGACCAGATTGAACGACGGATCGGTCAGCATGCGGGCGGCGATCGCCCAGCCGCGCCCGGCCGTGGCGATGTCCTGCTCGCGGTTCTGCGTATCCCAGGTGAAACCGTCTCCCGTGACGTGCCATTCGACGCCGGGCTGGCTGCCGAGGAAGGCCTCCTCGCCGGTGTCGGTGCGGCTCTTGATGAACTGCACCACGCCGATCTTCATGCCGTGGCCGAGTGCGCGCGCCATCGTGCCGAAGGCCGAAGTGCTCTTGCCCTTGCCGTTGCCGGTGATGACCAGAAGCAGCCCGCGCTCGTCGGTGGCGGCGTCGATCGCGGCATCGATCAGGGATTTTTTACGGGCCATGCGCGCGGTATGACGCGCATTGCGGTCGGCGGATTCAGTATTCATGGCGAGGCGGGAAAGCGGGAACAGGCAGAGCATAGGGCAAATTCCCCGGGACGACGCAGCGCATCCGGGGTGTCAGGCCTGCATCAGGCTGCGGAAGGCCGTGCGGGAGCGTCTGCCCGTGCGATGAAATCGACGATCGCCTGGGCGCCCGTGCCGTGAACGCAGGCCTCCACATCAAAGGCGGTGTTGATGCACGAGGCGGTCAAGGTCGACGCCGTCGGTCCCTGCGCAAGCAGCTTGCCGTCGCGCAGGATGGCGACATGGGTGGCATAGCGCGCCGCCAGGGTCAGGTCGTGGATCGACGCAATGATCAGCCGGCCATCGCGCGCCAGCGAAGCCAGACGCGCCACCCCATCCATGGCATGTTTCGGATCGAGGCCCGAAAGCGGCTCATCGGCGATGACGATTTCCGGTTCGCCCACCAGGGCACGCGCCAGCATGGCCCGGGCCAGTTCGCCGCCGGACAGGGTCGTGGCGGGCTGGCCGATTTTATGGCTCAGATCGCACATGGCGAGTGCCGCCTCGACCTTGCGCCAGGCTTGCCTGTCCAGATCGCCGAAAACGGGAATCTGCGGCATGAGCCCCAGCGCCACCAGACGCTCGACCGCCACCGGCCACTCCGTCCGGGCGTTTTGCGGAATATAGGCGCGCCGGCGCGCCAGCACGCGCCGGTCGATGGTGCGGACCGATTGGCCATCGAGCCACACCTGACCGCTGGAAGGCTTTTCCAGCCCGGTCAGCATGCGGATGAGGGTGGATTTTCCGGCGCCATTGGCTCCCAGCAAGGCGACAAACTGTCCGCTCTCGCACACCAGGCTGATCTGGCTGACAAGCTGGCGGCAGGCGATGCCGTAGCTCACGTTGTCCGCGTGCAGGATGGTCACGGCGATAACCTCCGCAGGCGCAAAACCAGCCAGAAGAAGAACGGGGTGCCGATCAGGCTGGTGAGCACGCCCAGACGAAGTTCTGCCGCCGTGGGAATCACCCGGATGGCCATGTCGGTCACCAGCAGCAGGATGGCGCCGAACAGGGCCGAGGGCAGGAGAATCCGGCTTGGCTGATAGCCGACGAACGGGCGGACGAGATGAGGCGCCACCAGCCCCACAAAGCCGATGGCCCCCGTCATCGCCGTGGCCGCGCCGACCGAAAGCGCCACCCCCGCCAGCGCGAGCGCCCGCAGCAGGTTCAGGTTGATGCCCAGGCTCTCGGCCTGCGCCTCGCCCAGCGTGAGCGCGTCGAGCCCGCGCGGCGTGGCCGCCAGACATAACCATCCCGCCAGCATGAAGGGGGCGCACAGGGCGATCTGCCCCCATTCCTTTTCGGCGACGGATCCCAGCAGCCAGGTGACGATCTCATACGCCGCATAGGGATTGGGCGCAAAATTCAGCGCCAGCGCCAGCCCGGCGGCGGCCAGCCCCGATACCGCCGCACCGGCCAGGATCAGCGTCAGCGTTCCGCTGCGCCCGAACAGGAAGGTCAGCGCCCCGGCAAGCAGGGCGCCCGCGATGCCCAACAGCGGCGTGGCCAGGACAAACCGGGCGGACAGGCCGAAATAGATCGCGATGACCGCGCCCAGCGCGGCGCCCCCCGATACCCCGAGCAGGCCCGGTTCGGCCAGCGGGTTGCGCAACAGGCCTTGCAGCACCGCGCCGCCGAGGCCCAGCGTCGCGCCGACCATGAGCGCCAGCAAGGTACGGGGCATCCGCAGCTCGGTCACGATCAGCCAGGCGAGATTGGGTTTGGGTGCGCTCAGGCCGTCCAGCAGCACGCCGGGCGGCAGCCAGACTTTGCCGACGACCAGCGATGCGCCCGCTGCGGCCAGCAGCAGGGCCAGCATGAGCGGCATGAAACCACGCAACGGCCTGGTCACCGCGCGCTTCCGGCAGGAAGGTCCCGGTACAGCTTGCGCAGCGCGATGGCGGCATCGGCCGATTGCGGCAGACCGCACGCGTAGGCGGCATCCGGATAGGCAATCCTGCGGCCGTGCCAGTAGCGTTCGATCAGCGGAGGCATGGCGTGCGCATCCTGCAAGGACGGGCCCGACCATCGCGTGTCGCCTTGCAGGATGGCGTCGGGCCACGCTGCCAGCAGTTCTTCCAGATCGAAGCTGCCATAGCGGGTGTCGGGAAGGCGTGCGGCGATATTGTCGGCGCCGGAGGCTTCGATGATCGCGTTGGTCAGCGTGCCCTTGCCCGGCACGGATTGGCTGCCGTTCCATACGACGACCCGCAAGCGCCTGGCGGGTTGATGGGACGCGAGCCACGCCAGTTTTCCGTCCATCTGCGCCAGCAAGGCGTGCGCCCGCCCGGGCTCGCCTACCGCCTGGCCAACCTGGCGGACGATCCGGCGAATATCCGCGAAGCTGTTGGCGGATCCGATTTCGACCACGCGCGCACCGACTGCTTTGGCCAGTTTGCGGGCCATCGGCGAGGAATAGGTGCCGGCAAGAATCAGATCCGGTTGTTGCAGCAGGATCTCCTCGGCGGTTCCATGGTTGACGGCAACGTCCCGATCGGCCCCCGGCAGCAACGCCTCGACGGCATCATGGGCCAGATAGCTGATCGATGCGATCCGCTCCTTCGGCACCATCATCAGGAGCAGCAAATCGTTGCACAGCATCAGCGACATGATGCGGACCGGTTTCCGGGCAGCGGCCGGCGCCGCGGTAGCGGGCAAGACAGGCCCCGGCAACGGGCTGGCCGCTTGCGGAACCGGGCCGGCAAACGCCGGAGCCAGCAGGCATGCCAGCGGCAAACAGGCGAGCAGCCGACGGCATGCCTTCGTTTTCAATGAAAATTCATCCTCCTTCGACGCGGTCATGATACACGCGCCATGCGGTCACCAGCTCGCCCGGGCTCTGCTGCGCGAGCCGCCGCAGGGTCAGGCGGGCGACGGCCCGGCCACGCCGGGTGTCGGGCCAGGCAAACGCATCGGGACGAACGCCCGTCGCGATGGCCGACTCCACCCCGGAACGGATGCGGGCCTCGTCCGGCAAGCCATGGAGGTCGAGCAGCCGCAGAAAATCGGCATTCAGGCCGGAATCGAAAGGTATCCGCCGGCCCATGACGTCGTGCCAGGGGGAGCGCGGATGGAACATCAGCACCGGCTGGAAGCCGGGCGGGATGGGAGCATTCGAATCATGGGTCCGCTCCAGCCGGACGAGCTGGGGCATGAGGTGCGTGTGCGGGCCCTCGGGGCTCTCGCCGTCCATCGGGGGGATAGGGGCGAAAACCTCGATTCTGCCAACCGGTGAAATCATCACCCGGTGCGGCTGGGCGCGCATGACTGCGGCCATCAGTGCGCCGCCATCGGGCCCGAGCGCATCCTGGCCCTGCATCGCAAGCAGCGTGTCGATCAGGCCCGGGTCCCGGGTCCGCAGGCAGAATCGCACATGGCCGATGCCGACGCCCAGGTCGAATAGCGCCGCGTCCCGGTCTTCGGCCCGCACCGCTGCGGCATCCTGTCCCAGCGACTCGATGGCGCCACGATGGGCATTTCCGGGCATCGGCAGGCATACGGCGAGCGAGTGTCCCCAGCTATCCCGGTCGCCCGCCAGGCAGCCGCCGTCGCCCAGCAGGGTGTCGTAAGCGATGAGGTGCGGCGCGATGTCCAGCTTGATCCGGATGGCGGCCCGCGCGGTGTGCAGACAGCATTCCGTCGCGCTCCCTGTGCGGATCACCGGTTCGTCGTCATCCCGGATAAATTCGCCCACCGCGCCAAACGTGCCCATGCTCCAGCCGTGTCGCGCATCGTCCAGCAAGGTTTCCATCAGTGCCGCATAGTCGTTCGCACTGTGCGGGTTTCCAACTTTCAATTCGTCCGGCATACCCACTCCCGATTCCTGACAAAGCGTTCCCGATCCTGAATGACAGGGCAGGTCGGGCAGAAACAGCGGCGAAAGCCCTTGTGCTGGAGGCAGCACGCCTTGAGTATCTGGCATACCTCCGAACGATCGCCGCTCGCGATCAAATAGGTTTCCGGCAGCGCGCGCGCCAGCTCCGGGTGGCGCGCCAGCAGGACGCGGCCCGCGCGGACGGCGCGTTCGCGGTCGCCCAGCAAGCTGCCCAGGGTGGAGAACTGCGCCATCCAGGATGACGTCAGCATCGACCACAAGGCGTGGCGGGAATAGCCGGACCAGCGCCGCAGGCTTTCCAGCGCCGGCTCGCTGAAAGCCAGGAGACTGGCCAGCACGCCGTCACGGCTGTCTGACGGAAGGCGCTCGATCACGCTGTCGGCCTGCCGGATCCAGATGCCTTCGACCAGCGTGGAGGCGGAAAAGCGCAGGGCGAAATCATGGATGCGCAGCGTCCGCCGTTCCGCCAGATAGGCGGCAATGATGGGCCCCGCCGCCCAGCCATGGCGCAACAGCAAGGAAGCCGCGGCCGCCCGCCTGTTTGCGGCAAACCCGGCGTCTGCCAGACGCTCGATGAAATCGGCCAGCGCGCCGGTTTCCGGTGTCGTCAGATCGTTCGCGGAAATCCAGCCATCCGCATCCGGGGGATCCAGCGTGACCCGCAACGCACCGGTCAAGTACACCAGGCGGTCGAGCAATGCCGGGACCGCCGGATCCGGCGCGGGGAGACGCTGCGCCCTGCCGTGGCTATGCTGCCGCATAGTGCGCGAAGCCCTTGCTGGTCTGATCGAAGGCTTCCGGTTCCCGGCCCAGATAACGGTAGGCGATATCCCGCCACATCAACAGCCGCGACCAATCCGGCTGTCCGACCAGCTGGTCGCCCGGCAGCACAAAAGGATTGGCAAAATAAATCGTCAGCATGGACACGCCGGCGGCGTTGCGCATCTCGAACCCCCAGCTGGTGGGGGCGCCCCGGCCATCCAGGGTGCGGTAGAGGCTGGCGTACGCAGGGCGCAGTCCCTGCATGCGGGCCTCGCGCGCGGGATCCGGATCCGGCGCGCTCGATCCGATGCACAGATGGAAGTGCGGGCCGTTGAACCCGATCGTCAGGAATTCGCCGTCCCGCTCGATCAGATCGGGGGCGCAGGGACAGGTCCATTCATACGCCGCGCCGTTGACGGCCGGGCCAAAGACAAGCTGGTCCCAGTAACACTGGAAGATGTCCGCGAGAAAATCATGGAGCGTATCCGGATCGACCGGCATCGGCCAGCGATGGACGTTGGGCTTCCCTGCTTCGTTCCGCTCGATGACGGGTTTGCGCCCGCCATTCCATCTTGCCATGTCAGTTCCTTCCGCTTTCCCGGCCCATGCCGACGTGTTCCGGCGGCCACCAGGCCGTCATCCTGAGGGGGCGCCATTCAAATTCATCTGTTGGCCCGATCGGCCGCCAGCGGTTCCATATTAAACAATAAAAGATCATTTTTCCAGATTAAATCAAGTATCCGTTATTTTTTTGTGTTTCTATCAAGTTGTAATAATTAACACATTGATATTAATCATTTTATATTTCAATTTTCAGTGAATAGCAAAAAACTATAGGCTCAATAGCCTTTGGCTATTTAAATGTTTTGTTGACAGAATCGAGTGAATAATCAAGAATGTGCGAATCAGGTGCCATAAATGACGGTCTGTCATGATGGATAAACGGGAACCAGGTGCGTGACATCGTGTCGCCAGGCCTGGGCTGCCCCCCGCAACGGTAAGCGTTAAACGGTGCATCACCACGTCACTGGGCTCGGTTCGCCCGGGAAGACGATGCATTCGGCGCGAGCCCGGATACCGGCCTGAACCCCGTGCGGCATTGCCGCCCGGCGGATCGTGCAAAGGGCTTGCGGGGAATCGGGCCCAACCGGAAACCATCATGCGTCAAACCACCCTTGCCCTTGCATCCGCCCTGGGCTTCATGCTTCCCGCCTACGCGGAAACCCTGCCGGAATTCGTGGGCGAGACCATCGTCGTCACGCCGACCCGCTTCGAGGAGCCTGCCCCGCCCACGCCCGGCAACGTCACGGTGATGACGCGGCAGGATATCGAACGGACACCCGCCACCAACACGCCCGATCTCCTGAGCGGGATCGCGGGCGCGACGGTCGTTCCGCTTTACGGCTCGCTGGGCATTGATTCCGCCGTGAGCTTGCGTGGCGCGGGGAGCGGCGGAACGGCTACCAGCAACACCCTGGTGCTGCTCAACGGACAACGCCTGAATCCCATCGACTCGGGATCCATCGACTGGTCCTTGATCCCGCTGGCGAGCATCGAGCGGATCGAGGTCATGCCGGGAAGCGGAACGGTCTTGTATGGCGACCGTTCCAGCGGCGGCGTCATCAATATCATTACCAGGAAAACAGCCGCTGCGCGCTACGCCAGTGTCGGCGGGGGCAGCCATGGCATGCGCGAGCTGAGCCTCCAGGCGGGCGGGGCGACGGGGGCGATCGATTCCAGCCTGTATTTCCAGTACGGCGCAAGCGATGGCTGGCGAGAAAACAGCGACCAGCGGCGCTATGCACTGGGCGGCCGGGTCAATTTCCTGAATGAGGACAATGCGAATGTCTTCGTCGACCTTGCCGCCTTCGACGAAAAACTCGGCTTCCCGGGCGGCCTGTGGCGGGCTGACTATCTTGCCGACCCGAGCCTGTCGCGCCATCCGGGAGACCGCTCCGATCGCAACGGTTTCAGGATTCGCCCCGGCGCCACGGTCAGCCTGTCCGAACACGTCGTACTGGACGCCGACCTGGTCCTGTCGCGCGACGAACGCAGCGGCTTCAGCGACGCCACCAATCCGGTGGAACAGACCCGCGACCTGTCGCGCGACTTCATTTCGTTCAGCCCCAAGCTCAAAATCGAACATCGTCTCGGTGGGCTCGGCAATCACGCCACGGTGGGCTACGACTATTTCAGGGGAACCGCGGACAGCCGGACCTCGCCGACCGGATTCCAGTCCTATACGCAAAACGCCTCGCAGACGAGCCATGCGCTCTACGCCCAGAACATCATGGCACTCACCGAACACCTGGCCTGGACGCTCGGCATGCGCGTGCAGCGACTGAGCCAGTCTGCGGAGCAGTCCGCGTATACGGATCGCTTTAACACGCCCCAACCTGCGATGTCCGGCCACTCGGCCGGCACGCGGGAAGCTTACGAAACGGGCATGACGTATCGGAGCGGCGACTGGAAATTCTATGGCCGGGTCGGGACGACTTTCCGTTTTCCCAACACCGACGAACTGTATGGCCTGGACCCGATTACCTGGAATCCCGTCTTCGCCATCGGCTTGAAGCCCCAGCACGGCCGGGTGTATGAGATTGGCGGAACGAAAAAAATGACGCGCGGCAACCTTTCGCTCAGCGTCTACCAGCAGAACCTGGAGGATGAGATCACCTCCGACCCCATGGGTGGCAACATGAACGTCGGCAAGACGCGGCGCCTCGGAAGCGAGTTGAGCGCCCGGCTGAACCTCACCGATACGCTGTCTGGAAACGCCGGCGTAACCCTCGAAGACGCCCAGATCCGGGCCGGCGCGTATACGGGGCGGGAGATGCCATTGGTGCCGGCGCTTCAGGCAGGCGCAGGCTTGAGCTGGAATGCGGGCCAGCATGCGGTCTACTCCGCGCGGCTGAATCATGTGGGCAAACGGCGTTACGGGGATGATTACGCCAACGTGGCGGGCTATCTGTCCGGCTACACGACGCTGGACCTGATGGCGAGCTGGCGAATCCGCGACTGGAAGCTCGACGCCCGGATTCTCAATGCGGCCGACAAGCGCTATGCCGCGTACGCCGGCTATGGTTTCAATTCCCGGATTGGGGCAAACGATACCTTCTATTACCCCGCCGACGGCCGGACGTTCGGCATGACGGCACGATACGACTTCCGCTAATTCCCGCTATCGTTGGAGCGGCCGCGGGCATGGGAAGCCGGTCGGAGCGGCCGCAGAATCAGACCGGCACTGGGTGTGCGGGCGTGATACGGACCCGATTGACCGGCCGCGCGCCGCCCCCTATAGTCGCGCCATGCGCGCCGAACTCGATAGTCTTGAAGCCAGGATCCACCAGGTGGCCGAACTGTGCCGCACGCTGCGGCAGGAAAACATCGCGCTGCGCCAGCAACTGCTGACGGCGCAGCAGGACGGCAAACAGCTGACGACCCGGCTGGATGCCGCCAGGACGCGTCTGCGCGCGCTGCTCGATACCCTGCCGGAGGATGTGTGATGGCTGGCCCCCGCTCGATCGAAATCAATATCCTCGGCCGTGCCTACAAGGTGGCGTGTTCGCGCGAAGAAGAATCGGCCCTGATCGCGGCGGCCGATTATCTCGACGAAAAAATGCACGAGATTCGCGACAGCAGCAAGGTGATCGGCGCCGAGCGCATCGCCATCATGGCCGGCCTCAACCTCGCGCACGACCTGCTGACCCAGGGCGGTGGCGACCAGGTCGAGGAGGCGCGTGCCCGGCTGACCCGCTGCAGCGCGCTGCTCGATTCCGTGCTGGAAGATCAGGACACACTTTTCTGATCCACCCCGGGGCTGCGCCTCGCTCATTTGCATGAGGGACGGCACCTCCCTTTTCGATCCCGAAATGGAATACACTAGGGGCGCTCCCTGCGGTGTTCGAGGCTGGTTGCAATTTCTCTGAACCAATGCATACGTGCAAGGCTGCGGTCTATTCCGGTGCGGGCGTGCGCGTGACACGTCTCATGTGCCCAAAGCGCCTTTGATTGCGGCCGTCTTGGACCCAGGTTCAAGAGTCCGCAGCCCGTCACGGCACAGGCGGGGAGCCCTTTCTCCCGATGGACAAGACGACCCTCCGACGCCAATTCAAAGCTGCGCGCCGTGCACTCAAGCCGGCCGAGCGTCGACACGCGGCGCGCGCTTCCCTGCGCCTGGCGCTGCGCCACGGGCTGTTGCTGCGGGCGCGGCGGATCGGCTTCTATCTGCCGCAAGGCGGCGAATTCGATGCCCATTCCCTGCTCAATCAGGCGCTCTGCATGCAGCGCGCATGCTATCTGCCGATCCTGCCGCGGCGTGGCCGGGTGATGCGCTTCGGCCGGGTGGGCCGCGACACGCGCATGCAGCCCAACCGCTACGGCATCCCCGAGCCGCTGGATGCCCGGCCGCTGCGCGCGCGTCAGCTCGACCTGCTGTTGATGCCGCTGGTGGGGTTCGACAAACAGGGCTATCGGCTGGGCATGGGCGGCGGTTATTACGATGCGACGCTGGCGTTCATGCGCCACCGGCGGCGCTGGCGCAAACCGCGGCTCATCGGGATCGCCTACGAATGCCAGCAGGCGCAGGCGCTGCCGCACGATCCGTGGGACATGCCGCTCGACGCGGTGCTGACCGAGCGCCGGCTGTATCGCTTCGACCGCTCACCCCACGCCGGCACTCACTCGCCCAGATAAGCGCGGCGCACGGCCGGATTGGTGGACAGTTCGGCGGCCGGGCCGGCCAGCGTGACGGCGCCGTTTTCCAGCACATAGCCGTGTGCGCAGGTCTTCAGCGCCAGATGCGCGTTCTGCTCGACCAGCAGCACGGCCACGCCATCCGCCGCAATCCGGCGAATGATGTCGAACACCGCCTGCACCATCAGCGGCGCCAGCCCCATGCTCGGTTCATCCAGCAGCAGCAGGCGCGGGCGCGCCATCATCGCGCGCCCGAGCGCCAGCATCTGCTGCTCGCCGCCGGACAGCAGGCCGGCGAGTTGTGTGCGGCGTTCGGTCAGGCGCGGGAGCAAGGTGTAGACCCGGTCCAGATCGTGTGCGATCCCGGCGCGATCGCAGCGGGCGTAGGCGCCCATCATCAGGTTCTCGGCCACCGACATGAGCGGAAACACGCCGCGCCCTTCGGGAACCAGGGTCAGACCGAGCCGGGCCACCTCGTGCGCCGGCCGCCGGGTGATCGAGCGGCCTTCGAAATGCACGCTGCCGCCGTGCGGTTCGAGCAGGCCGCTGACAGCCTTGAGCGTGCTGGTCTTGCCGGCGCCGTTGGCGCCGATGAGGCAGACCATCTCCCCCGGCGCCACGGTCAGGCTGAGTTCGCGCACCGCGTGGATGCCGCCGTAGGCGACCGATAATTGGTTGACGCTTAGCAGCGTTTTCATACGGTAAAACCTCTCACCACAGAGACACAGAGGCACAGAGGCACAGAGAAAAAACAGAACGTGAAATGGGTTTCTCGGTGCCTCTGTGTCTCTGTGGTGAAAAGGCTTTCCCAAAACTCATATCGCCTCGTCCCCCAGGTAGGCGGCGATCACCTTGGGATCGCGGCAGACCGCGTCGGGTGTGCCTTCGGCGATTTTCAGGCCGTAGTCGAGTACCGCCAGCCGGGTGCACAAGCCCATGATCAGCTTCACGTCGTGCTCGATCAGCAGCAGCGTCAGTCCGTCGGCCTGCAGTTGCAGCAGCATCTCGCGCAAGGCCGCGCGTTCGGCCGGGTTCATCCCGGCGGCAGGCTCGTCGAGCGCCAGCAGCACCGGTTCGGTCGCCAGCGCACGGGCGATCTCGAGCCGGCGCTGGTCGCCGTAGGGCAGATTCCTGGCCAGACGATGCGCGTGCTGCGCAATCCCCACGCGCTGGAGCAAGGCATGGGCACGCTCGCGCGAATCGGCTTCCTCGCGACGCGTGGCGGGCAGGCGCAGCACCGCGCCGACGACGCCACTGCGGGTGCGCGCGTGACGGCCGACCAGCACGTTCTCGAGTGCGGTCATTTCCGCGAACAGGCGGATATTCTGGAACGTGCGGGCCAGGCCTGTGTGCAGCACCTGGTGCGGCTTGCGACCTTCAATCGGCTGGCCGTTCAGGCGGATTTCGCCGCAGTCGATTGAATACAGCCCGGTGAGCGCGTTGAACAAGGTGGTCTTGCCCGCGCCATTGGGGCCGATGAGGCCGAATATTTCACCCGCGTGAACCTGCAGCGAAATACCGGAGAGCGCCTGCAATCCGCCAAATGCCTTGCTTACGCCAGAAACGGTCAGCAACGCGTTCATACGCTTTGCTCCCTCTCCCCACCCCTCTCCCGCTTACGGGAGAGGGGGCGAATGCCGCGCCCAAACCGATTAATCGCGCTCATTCCTGCGCGTCGGCGAACTCGCGGCGGCGGCGCGTCGAGGGCAGGAGTCCGGCGGGGCGATACAGCATGACCGCCACCAGCGCCAGACCGAACAGCAGCATGCGCAGATCCGCCGGGTCGATGTATATCCGTCCGAACAGTTCGCGCTGCCAGTCGCCGGTATAACGCAACGCCTCGGGCAGCAGCGTGAGCACCACCGCGCCGAAGATCACGCCGGGAATGTGCCCCATGCCGCCGAGCACGATCATGCACAGGATCATGATCGACTCCATGAGGTTGAACGATTCGGGGCTGATGAAGCCCTGGAAGCTGGCGAACAGCCCGCCCGCCAGGCCGCCGAAGGTGGCGCCCATGGCAAAGGCCAGCAGCTTCAGGTTGCGCGTGTTGATGCCGGTCGCGGCGGCGGCGACCTCGTCCTCGCGGATGGCGACCCAGGCGCGACCGATGCGCGAATCTTCCAGCCGCATCGAAATGAAAATTACGCCCAGCGTGAACAGCAGGAACAGGTAGTAGGTGAGGTGAATGCTGGTGAAGGTGTAGCCGAGGAGTTCGTGCGGCTGGCTCAGGTCGAAGCTGCCGAGGCGTACCGGATCGATCAGGTTGATGCCTTGCGGGCCGTTGGTGATGTTGACCGGCGCATTCAGGTTGTTGAGGAAGATCCGGATGATCTCGCCGAAGCCGAGCGTGACGATGGCGAGGTAATCGCCGCGCAGGCGCAGGGTGGGCGCCCCCAGCAGCACGCCGAACAGCGCGGCCAGCGAGGCGCCCAGCGGCAGGACCGCCCAGAACGGCAGGTGCAGGCCGAAATGCGGGCTGGAGAGCCAGGCGTAGACGTACGCGCCCAGGGCGTAGAACGCAACGTAGCCGAGATCGAGCAGGCCGGCGTAGCCGACGACGATGTTCAGTCCCAGCGCCAGAATGGCGTACAGCAGCGCCAGGTCGAGCAAGCGCACCCACGAGCGCCCGAGTCCGGCATCGACCAGGAACGGCAGCGCTGCCAGGCCCGCGGCCAGCAGGGAAAAGGCCAGCCAGCGCGGTGGGGTCGGGCACAGGCTAGGCACGCTCGCCTCCCCGCACGCCCAGCAGGCCGGAAGGGCGGAATACCAGCACGGTGATCAGCACGAAGAAGGCGAACACGTCCTGGTAATTGCTGCCGAGGAACCCTCCGGTCAGGTCGCCGATATAGCCCGCGCCGAACGACTCGATCAGACCCAGCAGCAGGCCGCCCAGCATCGCCCCCGCCAGATTTCCGATGCCGCCCAATACGGCTGCCGAGAAGGCCTTGAGGCCGAGCAGGAAACCCATGTAATAGTGCGCCAGCCCGTAATACGCGCTGACCATGACGCCGGCCACCGCCGCCAGCGCCGAGCCGATCGCGAACGTGGCGGCGATCACGCGGTTGACGTCCACGCCCATCAGGCTTGCCACCTGGCGCGATTGTGCGGTGGCGCGCATGGCACGGCCCAGCCGGGTTTTCCTGACCACCAGAATCAGCGTCAGCATGATGCCCGTGGCCAGCAGCAGGATGGCAATCTGCACGTTGGTGATCGATGCCCCATAAACCGTATGCCGTGCCTGCGGCAGGATGGCGGGAAAGGGGATGTACTGCTTGCCCCAGATCAGCATGGCAATGTTCTGCAGGATGATCGATACGCCGATCGCCGTGATGAGCGGCGCCAACCGCGGCGCATGCCGCAGCGGCCGGTAGGCGACGCGCTCGATCAGCAGACCGAGCGCCACGCACACCGGAATCGCCACCGCCAGCCCCGCCCCCAGCACCAGCACGCCCGGCAGCCCGGGCGCCGCCAGCGCCAGCGCGCCGATCACGGCCAGCGCCACCATCGCCCCCATCATGGTGATCTCGCCATGGGCGAAATTGATGAGTTCGAGGATGCCGTACACCATGGTGTAGCCCAGCGCCACCAGCGCGTACACGCTGCCGAGCACCAGGCCGTTGATGAGTTGTTGCAGGAAGATATCCATCTTTGCGCCGGCGCCGGGACCGGTTGAATTCAGCCCGGCTTACTGGCCGCTTTGCACGGTTTCGAGCGGCTGCCACGTGCCGCCCTTCACCTGGTACAGCGTGACCGCGCCGCCGGCGAGGTCGCCCTTGGCGTCGAAGCGGATGTGTCCGGTCACGCCCTGATAATCGGTCTTCGGCAACTCGGCCAGATATTTGGCGGGATCGCTGGAATCAGCGCGCTTCATCGCGGCGACCAGCACGTGCATGGCATCGTAGGCATAGGGTGCGTAATTCTGGATGGTGCCGTACCTGGCCACGAACCGGGTCTTGAACGCGGCGCCGCCGGGCATGGCGTCGAGCGGCAGGCCGGGGTTGGAGGCCAGCGCGCCCTCGGCGCTGGCGCCGGCCAGTTCGATGAAGGTGGGCGTCTGCGCACCGTCGCCGCCGAGGAATTTCGCCTTCATGCCCAGTTGTTTCATCTGCTTGATCATGGGCGCGGCCTGCGGGTCCATGCCGCCGAAGAACACCAGGTCGGGCGACTTGCCCTTGATGGAAGTGAGGATCGCCATGAAATCGGTCGAACGGTCGGAGGTGTATTCGCGCGCCACCACGTCGCCGCCGGCCGCCTTGACCGCCTTCTCGACTTCGTCGGCCAGCCCCTGACCGTAGGCGGTGCGATCGTCGATGATGGCGATCTTCTTCGCGCCCAGCCTGGTCACGGCGTAATTCCCCAGTACGCTGCCTTGCTGCGCATCGTTGGTCATGACGCGGAAAGCCGTTTTGTAGCCCGCTGCCGTATAGGCGACCGCCGTGGCCGAGGGGGAAATCTGTGGAATGCCGTTGCTGGAATAGATCCTGGAAGCCGGGATCGTGGCGCCCGAATTGAGGTGACCGATCACCCCGACTACGCCTTCATCGACCAGCTTCTGGGCCACGGTGGTGGCGGTTTTGGGGTCGGCCGCATCGTCCTCGCTGCGCATTTCGAGCACGACTTTCCTGCCGCCCAGCGTGAGTCCGGCGGCGTTGATTTCATCCAGCGCCATGCGCGCGCCGTTTTCGTTGTCCTTGCCCAGATGTGCCTGCGGCCCGGTAAGGGGGGACGCCTGGCCGATCAACACGACCTGATCGCCGTCCTTCTGCTGCGCCTTGTCGCCGCACGCTGCGGTCAGTAATGCCGCCGCCATTACCCAAGCCAGCCTTCGAGCCGTCATCCCGGTCTTCCCCCGTCATCAGAATCAAACGTGGGATTTATACCACAAAGCCCGCCACGGCCGGCTTTCGGGGCGCCCGGAACGCACAAGGCCGACGCGAACGCCGGCCTTGTGGTGTCGAGGGGCGGGGGGCGAACTATTTCAGGCTCAGAATCCAGGAAATGATCTTGTCCGTGTCCGCGGCGCTGACCTGCGGGTTCGGCGGCATGGGAATCTCTCCCCATACGCCCTTGCCACCGGTCTTGACCTTGGCGACCAATCTGGCATGCGCGGTCTTGTCGCCCTCATATTTCCGGGCAATGTCCTTGTAGGCCGGGCCTACGATCTTCTTGTCCACGCCGTGGCAGGACAAACAGGCGTTCTTCTGGGCGAGTGCCATGGCCGCAGCCGGATCGTCCGCAGAAGCCGCGCCGGACATCATCAGCAGCGCAGCCGATGCCGCAGTCATCATCAACTTGTTCATTTATACGGTCTCCGTGGAAGTCGGGTTGGTCGCGCTCGGGACATCTTCGCGGCCCCAATATTAAGGTAAATCCCCTTCCACGCAAGACGGAGGCTTGGCTATTTGTTACCAGGCCCCGTAGAACATTGTGTTTCGTTATTCGTGCTCGATCAGTGTGCGGTAGGCATGCCAGCTGGCATGGCCCAGCCACGGGAAGATCACCACCATGGCGATGAAGTGGGTGGCCATGCCGATGGCGACCAGGCCGGCAATCAGGGCGCCCCACAGCAGCATCACCGGGAAATTGAGGCGGGTCGCCATGAAGCTGGTCACCAGCGCGGTGGCAAAATCGACTTTGCGGTGCATCATCATCGGCAGCGACACCACCGAGATGCTGAACACCATCAGAGCCAGCACGCCGCCAAACGCCACGTAGGCCAGGACGAAGTCGGTATGCTGCTGCACTGCACTGACGCTCATCAGATCAGACAGTCCGCCGATGCCCGAGCCGTTGAGGAACAGCGCGACCAGGATGGCAGAGATGCGCTCCCACGAAATGAGCACGAACAGCAGCATCACGGTGAACAGCCCCAGCGAACCCGGATTGGCGCGCCACGCCAGCAGGGGAACGAACAGGCGCGGCAGCTTGTGGTGATGCTCCAGCCGGTGGCTGACGCCGTAGAACACCAGCGCCAGCACCGGTGCGACGAAGAGGAAGCCCGAGGTCAGCGCCATCGCCAGATGCGGTCTGCCCTCTGCGGCATGAGTCAGCGCATAGCCCAGCAGCGCTATCACGACGCCATAGAACAGGCTCAGCGGCCAGGCCTTGAGCAGGTCCGCGGCCCCTTCGCGCAGCCACTGGAAAGGTGCGTCGAAACTCACGTTGCGGATGCCCGGCAGGTCCATGTGGGCGGTCTGGGGATGGAATACGGCATGTCCGGTATGTGTACTCATGATCGCCCCTGATGACAGACAGACTGTTTATTTGATAGCAGGGGCCGGCGCGAGTTCCTAATAGCAAATGCTGATAAACCGTTATTCCAGAACGGCCGCCAGATCGCTCACTGGCGGCCGACACGCCGTGCCGCTGCAGACCCAGGCGACAGCGTGATCCACTTCCGGCCTCGACAGCGCGTCAGGCAACGCCAGTCCATTGGGCAGTGTCAGCATCAGGTCGCGTGCGCCAAGTTTCGGCGTCAGCGCTGCCACCCACTCGTTCAATGCGGCGTGCGGGCCGCGCAGCAGGATGACGCGCGGCGGCTGCAGCGCCTCGTCGAGCACGGCCAACAGCGTCGGATAGGCGATCGGCTGCTGGATCAGGTGTGCATGGAACAGGTTCAGGCAGCGCACGCTGGCGTCGAGGTAGCGCGTCTCGCCCAATAGATGCCCGAGCCGCTGCAGGGCGAACGCCGCCACGCCGTTGCCCGACGGCGTGGCGTTGTCATAGCCGGGCTTGGGGCGCGTGATCAGCGCTTCATGGTCGTGGCTGGTGAAGAAAAATCCACCCGCGTCGGCATCCTCGAAATGCCTCAACAGGGCATCGGCGAGTTCGCGTGCCCAGGCCATGTCGGCCTCGCGGTAGCCGGCCTGCAGGGTCTCCAGCAGGGCATCGAGCAGGAACGCGTAGTCGTCGAGGTAGGCGTTCAGCCGTGCCTCGCCGTGCTTGTTGCTGGCGAGCAGACGCCCGTCGCGCCACACATTCCGATGCAGGAAATCGATCGCATCCTGTGCGGCATCGATCCAGTCGGCACGCGCCATCACGCGCCCGGCATGCGCCAGCCCGGCGATCATCAGCGCATTCCAGCTGGTGAGCTGCTTGTCGTCGCACCCGGGGCGCACGCGCGTCGCGCGCGCGGCAAACAGCTTGGCGCGGGCGCTTTGCATCCGCGCGGCGGCGGTTTCTTCGGCCAGCCCAAGCTCGGCCGCGACCTCGCCCAACGAACGTGCCAGCACCGGATTCCAGTAGGCATTCTCGAAATTGGGCGGTCCGTCGAAACCGTATACCGGGCTCGCCACGGCGTATTCCTCGGGTGTCAGCAGCGCGCGCACCTCATCGGGCGTCCACACGTAAAATTTGCCTTCATGGCCTTCGCTGTCGGCATCCAGCGCCGAATAGAAACCGCCCTGCGGTGCGCGCATCTCGCGCAACAGCCAGTCGACGATGCCTTCCGCGGTATCCCTGAACAGGGCTTCGCCGCTCAGCGCCCAGGCGTCGGCATACAAATGCAGCAGCGGGCCGTTGTCGTAGAGCATCTTCTCGAAGTGCGGGATGACCCACTGCTCATCGACGGAATAACGGCAGAAGCCGCCGCCGAGCTGATCGACCACGCCGCCCGACGCCATCTTGCGCAGGGTGAACAGCGCCATGTCGCGCGCCTGCGCATGGCCGCTTCTTTGCGCCTCCCGCAGCAGAAAGAACAGTTCGCCGGGACGCGGGAACTTGGGCGCACGCGAGAAACCGCCCCACACCGGGTCGAAGGCCTGCGCGAGATCGTGTACAGCCTGCTTGATCGGCGCATCGGTCAGCGTTTCCTGCATGCCCGCATCCGGCTGCTGCTGCGCGAGCGCGGCGCGCACCGCCTCGTTCTGCGCCAGCACTTCGCCGCGCCGTGCGTGCCAGGTACGGGCGACGTTTTCCATCAGGTCGATGAAGCCGGGCAACTGGTAACGCGGCGTCTTGGGAAAATAGGTACCGGCGAAGAACGGCGTCTGGTCGGGCGCCAGGAACACCGTCAGCGGCCAGCCGCCGCCGCGCCGGGTCAAGAGCTGATGCGCGGTCTGGTAAATCTGGTCGAGGTCGGGCCGCTCCTCGCGGTCAACCTTGATGTTGACGAACAGGCGGTTCATCACCGCCGCGACCTCGGCATCCTCGAAGCAGTCGTGCGCCATCACATGGCACCAGTGGCAGGCCGAATAGCCGATCGACAGCAGGATGGGCTTGTCCTCGCGGCGCGCTTTTTCCAGGGCCTCCTCGCCCCATGGGTACCAGTCGACCGGGTTGCCGGCGTGCTGCAGCAGATAGGGACTGGGCTCGGTGGCAAGACGGTTGGGCATGGCGGCGGAACCTTGCAGATTAATAGTTGATTAAATAAGTCAACAATTGTACGCTTATTGCAATCCCCCACACCAAGCAGGAGCTCAACATGTCCCAGGCACTATTCGATGCCGCCCGCTCGGGCGATTCCGCCCAAATCAAAGCACAGCTCGAAGCCGGCGCCGATCCCGCCATGGTCGACGAGGCCGGCGAAACCGCGTTGATGCACGCGGCACACGGCGGCCATGTGGCCGCGGTTCAGGTGCTGCTGGCCGCCGGCGCCGACGTCAACGCCAAGGCGCCGTCGGGCTGGACGGCGCTTGCCCGGGCCGCCTACAACGATGAGACCGACCACGGCTATGTCGAGGTCGTCGAAATACTGGCTGACGCCGGCGCCTCGCTCGACGAGCGCATCTTCTTCGGCATCACCCCGCTGATGCTGGCCGCCGGCGGCGGCGACGCGTCGGTGGTGGAGTGGCTGATCAATGCCGGCGCCAATGTCCTCGTCGCCAACGAAGGCGGCCGTACCGCGCGCATGATGGCGAACGATAAGTTCTACGTCGACGTGATCAACCTGCTGAATGAAGCCGAACGCCAGCTCGGCGTGTCGGAAGACGGCTCGTGCTCGTCGACCAAAAGCGTGGTCAAGCCTCACGTGGTCAATCTGATGAAACCGACCGCGCATTGATCATTAATCGGTTTGGGCGCACGCAGTGCATCGTTTGCTCCCTCGCCCGCTTGCGGGAGAGGGTTGGGGTGAGGGCGGTTTGGGCGCACGCAGTGCATCGTTTGCTCCTTTATGCCCTTCAGGGTGCTCGCCCGCTTGCGGGAGAGGGTTGGGGTGAGGGCGGTTTGGGCGCGCGAGGCGCTTTGATACCCTTCAGAGTGCTCGCCCGCGAGCGGGCGAGGAGAAAAGCGACTCAGGCCACCAGCCAGTCGATCAGCCCCCGCCATTGCTCCATGTCGCGCTCGGCGACGTGGTGCGGCAGGTCGAACAGGCTCTTGCCCTCGAACGCGGCGTTGACGTAATGCTGGGTGTTGCGCAGATACGCGAGTACCGGCAGGTCCTGCTGTGCCATGAACTGCTCCAGCGTGACGCCGGCGCGGGTGCGCGGGTCGGCCCGCATCCCCACCACGCCGACGAGGGCATGCCCCTTGCGCGTCGCTTTTTCGGTATGCAACGCGGCGAGAAAATCCTGGCTGGCGCGAATGTCGAATAAAGACGGTGCGATCGGGACCACCACCTTGTGCGCCAGCTTCAGCGCACGCACCAGGTTCTTGCCATGCAGTCCCGCGGGCGAATCGATCACCAGCCAGTCGCTGACCGCCTTCTGTCCTTCGTGCATCAGATCGATCGCCGGCAAGCTGGCATCGCGCATCGCCAGCCATTGGGTCGCGGACTTCTGCCGGTCGAGATCGAGCATCGCCACGCGTTCATTCCTTGACGCCAGATAGCCGGCCAGGTTGATCGATAGCGTCGTCTTGCCGCTGCCGCCCTTGGGGTTGGCCACCAGAATCACGCGCATGATTTCTCCCTGACTAAAAACATTTATCCGCGAAGTACGCGAAGGGACGCGAAGAAATTCATCGAGCTTATCTGGTCCTTTGGGTTTTCTTTCGCGTCCTTATATGCCCTGCGGGTATTCGCGGATTAAGAATTACAAAGCCTCGACGCTGTACGTCACCGCCAGCATATGCGTCTCGCCCGGCGCGACGGTGACGACGTTGTCCATCGCGTTGGCCGACTCGACGCAGACCATTTCGCGCCAGCCGGCGCCGGATTTGCCGCGGCCCATGTCGCCCATCTTCCCGGCTTTTTCCGTCCACGGCGTCCACACGACGGTGGATTGCGAACCGGTCTTGGCGATGCGGATGCGGCGCTTGAGGCCTGCATCCTCGATCACGCAATCGGCCGGCGTATTGACGTAGACGCGGTCGACTTCGCCGTCGAAGCCGATGGCGCCGTTTTGTTTCCGGGTGGCGAAGTGGTCGACCTTGTCGTGGTACGTCGCGCCTTCCAGCCCGGCGATTTTCACGCTGCCGATGTCGCTGATGTGGAAATAGGTGTGCAGCGCTTCGCCGATCTGGATCGGCACATCGCCCGTATTGGTCGTCACCAGATGCATCTCCAGCTTGTCGCCGACGATGACCGTCAACGACAGCCGCGTGGCATGCGGCCACTGCGCGCGGGTCTGTTCGTTGTCCGCCAACTGCAAGGTGATCTCGGTGCGGGCGTCGTTGCGTTTGCGGCTGCCGGTCACGGTCCACGGCACGGTGCGCGCGAAACCGTGCGCGGGGAACGACGCCTCGCTGGCGTGCGCGCCGAACCACGGCCAGCACACCGGCGCACCGCCGCGGATGGATTTGCCCGGCGCGAATCGGGCGGCATCGGACACCCACACCACCGGTTCCTGTTGCGACTTGGGGCGAAAGCTCACTACGTGCGCGCCCTGCAGGCAGATCGTCGCGCGGCCATCATGGTTGTCGATGTCGGCGTAGGTCAGCCCTCCCGCACCGGTACGGAAACTCAACTGGCCCGGAATGACAAAGCGCGCCAGCGGATCGGCGTGCGCCTGCGCTTCGGTCGGATGCTCGACCAGGCTGACGTCGCGCACGGCGCCAAACGCCGCACTGGTGGCCATCGCCGCGTAGGCCCGCAGCGCGGCCGATACTTCGCGCACCCGATTGACCGGCCTCCAGGCCTGCGCGCCTTTCGCGTCCATCGCGGCGCGGCGGCGGTCGAGTTCGGCATCGCTTAGCGCGACGTTGATCGTGCGCCTGGGGATGTCGATCTCGATGGTATCGCCTTCCTCGATCAGGCCGATGGCGCCGCCCTCGGCCGCTTCCGGCGAGGCGTGGCCGATCGACAGCCCCGACGTGCCGCCGGAGAAGCGGCCGTCGGTGATGAGCGCACACGCCGCGCCGAGGCCCTTCGATTTCAGGTACGAGGTCGGGTAGAGCATTTCCTGCATGCCGGGACCGCCGCGCGGGCCTTCGTAGCGGATCACCACGACGTCGCCGGGCTGGATGTGGCCGCCGAGAATGGCTTCCACCGTCGCGTCCTGCGATTCGAACACGCGTGCCGGGCCGGAGAATTTCCAGATGCTTTCGTCCACGCCCGCCGTCTTGACGATGCAGCCGTCCAGCGCGAGGTTGCCGTACAGCACCGCCAGCCCGCCTTCCTTCGAATAGGCGTGTTCGAGGTCATGGATGCAGCCGTTGGCGCGGTCGTCGTCGAGCCTGGCGAAGCGGCGATCCTGCGAGAACGCGGTCTGCGTCGGCACGCCGCCGGGCGCGGCGCGGAAATAGTCTTTCACATCCTTGTCCTGGGTGCGGCGGATGTCGTAGACGTCGATCTGCTCGCCGAGCGATTTCATCAGCACGGTCGGCACGTTGCGGTGAATCAGCCCGCCGCGTTCGAGCTCGCCCAATATGGCCATGACGCCGCCGGCGCGGTGCACGTCTTCCATGTGGTAGGTCTGGATCGACGGCGCGACCTTGGACAGATGCGGCACGCGGCGGCTCATGCGGTCGATATCCTGCATCGTGAAATCGACTCCGGCCTCGTGCGCGGCGGCCAGCAGGTGCAGCACGGTGTTGGTCGAACCGCCCATCGCGATGTCGAGCGCGATGGCGTTCTCGAAGGCGTCGAAGCTGGCAATCGCGCGCGGCAGCACGCGGGTGTCGCCGTCCTCGTAATAGCGCCGTGCGTTCTTCACGATCAGGCGGCCGGCGGCGAGGAACAGGTTTCTGCGGTCGGCGTGGGTCGCCAGCAGCGAGCCGTTGCCCGGCAGCGAAAGTCCCAGCGCCTCGGTCAGGCAGTTCATCGAGTTGGCGGTGAACATGCCTGAGCACGAGCCGCAGGTCGGGCAGGCCGAGCGCTCCAGCTCATTGACCTTGTCGTCGCTGAACTTGGCGTCGGCCGCCGACACCATGGCATCGACCAGGTCGAGCTTGATGGTTTTGGATTCCCACACCACCTTGCCGGCTTCCATCGGCCCGCCGGAGACGAACACGGTCGGGACATTCAGCCGCAGCGCGGCGTTGAGCATCCCCGGGGTGATCTTGTCGCAGTTGGAAATGCACACCAGCGCGTCGGCGCAGTGGGCGTTGACCATGTATTCGACCGAGTCGGCGATGAGGTCGCGGCTCGGCAGGCTGTACAGCATGCCGCCATGGCCCATGGCGATGCCGTCGTCCACCGCGATGGTATTGAATTCCTTGGCCACGCCGCCCGCTGCCTCGATCTCGCGGGCGACCAGTTGGCCCATGTCCTTCAGGTGTACATGCCCCGGCACGAACTGGGTGAACGAGTTGGCGATCGCGATAATGGGCTTGCTGAAGTCGGCATCCTTCATGCCGGTGGCGCGCCACAGCGCACGCGCTCCCGCCATGTTGCGGCCGCGGGTGGTGGTCCAGGAACGATAGTCGGGCATGATGGTCACTCAGGCAATCTATAATCAGCCGTCATTTTACCCACGCTTTGGCCTCCCCGAATCCCGATCCCTGAATCCCTCCCTCATGCTCGCCCCACAATTCGATCCCGTCGCCCTGCAGCTCGGACCCGTTGCCATCCACTGGTACGGCCTCATGTATCTCGTCGCCTTCGTCCAGGTCATCCTGCTCGGGCGCTGGTGCATCGCGCACCGGCCGTGGACCGGCTGGAACGCCAGAATGCTCGACGACGTGCTGTTCTACGGCGTGCTCGGCGTCATCCTTGGCGGCCGGCTCGGCTACGTGCTGTTCTACAAGCCCGGCGATTATCTGGCCCATCCGCTCGACATCTTCAAGGTCTGGGAAGGCGGCATGAGCTTTCACGGTGGCTTCCTCGGCGTCATCATCGCGATGGCGCTGTTCGCGCACCGCTACAAGCTGCGCTGGCTCGCCGTCACCGACTTCATCGCGCCGCTGGTGCCGCTGGGCCTCGCCGCCGGCCGACTCGGCAACTTCATCAACGGCGAACTGTGGGGACGCACCACCAACCTGCCGTGGGGCATGATCTTTCCGCAGGCGGGCGACGGTATCGCGCGCCATCCCTCGCAGCTTTACGAGCTTGCCGGCGAGGGCCTGCTGCTGTTCGTCATCCTGTGGCTCTACTCGGCGAAGCCGCGCCCGGCCGGTGCCGTCTCCGGCGTGTTTCTGATCGGTTACGGCAGCCTGCGCTTTCTCGTCGAATTCACGCGCGAGCCCGACAGCTTTCTCGGCCTGCTCCAGTTCGGCCTCTCGATGGGGCAGTGGCTCTCGCTGCCGATGATCGTCGCCGGCCTCGTCATGCTGCGCTGGTCGCTGCGGCGCGCATGATCGCCCGCCTGTGGAGGGCGGCCGGCTGGCTCGGCGTGGCCGCCGCCCTGGTGCTGTCGCTGACGCCGCCCGTGCTGCACGAAAGCGGCCACGGCGACAAGATCGTGCACCTGGCCGGCTACGCCGTGCTGATGTTCTGGTGGGCGCAGATCGTCGTCCACCGGCGCTGGCGGCTCGCCCTGGCGGTCGTGCTGCTCGGCGCCGCCATCGAGCTGCTGCAAGGCCTCACCCCGGATCGCGATCCCGACGTATTCGATGCCCTGGCCAATACCCTCGGCGTCCTGTCAGGCTGGTTCGCTGCGCGGATGCTGCCCAATCTGCCCACTCTGTTTGCTCCGCTTCCCGCGCGGCAACGCTAAAGTTATAATCCGTCCTGTCGGAGGAACCCGGGCAGGAGCGCGCGCCGCGTTCGCCATGCGAAGATCGGGGTTTGATCCTCCTCCGCCCACCAGGCTTCCCGTTCGCTGCCGCGCAGCGCCTGGCCGAAACGAAATTCCCGCCCCCAGTCTATTCACTGCTCCGGCATTCCCATGAAAAAGCTCTACATCAAAACGTTCGGCTGCCAGATGAACGAGTACGACTCGGACAAGATGGCCGATGTGCTCAACGTCACCGAAGGCCTGGTCCCGACGTCCACGCCGGACGATGCCGACGTGATTCTGTTCAATACCTGCTCGGTGCGTGAAAAGGCGCAGGAAAAGGTGTTCCACGATCTCGGCCGGGTCCGTCATCTGAAGCTGGCGAACCCTCATCTCATCATCGGCGTCGGCGGCTGCGTGGCCTCGCAGGAGGGCGCGGCGATCGTGACGCGCGCGCCCTTTGTCGACGTGGTATTCGGCCCCCAGACGCTGCATCGTCTGCCCGAGCTGATTGCGAAGAAGCGCGAGACCGGCCGTGCCCAGATCGATATCAGCTTTCCCGAGATCGAGAAATTCGATCATCTGCCGCCCGCGCGCGTCGAAGGCGCGTCGGCTTTCGTGTCGATCATGGAAGGCTGTTCCAAGTACTGCACCTTCTGCGTCGTGCCCTACACGCGCGGCGAGGAAGTCTCTCGGCCGTTCGACGACGTCATCGCCGAGGTGGCGGATCTTGCCGGGCGCGGGGTGAAGGAAGTCACGCTCCTGGGGCAGAACGTCAATGCCTGGCAGGGCGCGCTGCACGACGGTGGCAGCGCCGACTTCGCCTTCCTGCTGGAAATGGTGCACGAGATTCCCGGCATTGAGCGAATTCGTTACACGACCAGCCACCCGCGCGAGATGACGCAACGCCTGATCGACTGCTACGGCAAGCTGCCCAAGCTGGTGTCGCACCTGCATCTGCCGGTGCAGTCGGGTTCCGATCGCGTGCTGGCCGCGATGAAGCGCGGCCACACGGTACTGGAATACAAATCCACCATCAGGAAACTCCGGGATCAGCGGCCCGACCTGTGCCTGTCGTCGGATTTCATCGTCGGTTTTCCAGGCGAAACCGGCGCCGACTTCGACGCGACCATGAAGCTGATCCGCGAGCTCGACTTCGACGCCAGCTTCTCTTTCATCTACAGCAAACGCCCCGGCACGCCGGCGTCGGACTATCCCGACGATGTGCCCGCCGAACTGAAAACGCAGCGCCTGATGACCCTGCAGGCGCAGATCGAGGCGCAGGCGCAGGGGGTCAGTCGCGCCATGGTCGGCACCGTCCAGCGCGTGCTGGTCGAAGGCCGCGCCCGCAAGAATGCCGAAGAACTCGCCGGCCGCACCGACAACAACCGCATCGTCAACTTCGCCGGCCAGCCGCGCCTGATCGGCCAGTTCGTCGACGTCGTCATCACCGAAGCCTATCCGCACAGCCTGCGCGGCGAAGTGGCGATCACCAGGAACGAAACCATTTGAAAACCGATATCGTTGAACTGCGCCTGGCGCCGGAAGACAACCGGCGGCTGGCCAATCTGTGCGGCCCGCTGGACGAGAACCTGCGACAGATCGAAGCGGCGTTCGATGTCACCATCGGCCGCCGTGGATCGAGTTTCAGATTTGGCGGCGATGCGGCGCAGGCCGAGAAGAGCGCGCAGGCGATCGAACATTTCTATAACCGCGCGCACGATGAACTTTCGCTCGACGATATCCAGCTCGGGCTGGTCGAACTGACGCGCGGCCGCCTCGACGAGGAAGGCCCGGCACTGCGCACCCGCCGCGCCGATCTGCGCGCGCGCACCCCGCGTCAGGGCGAGTACATCGAGCAGATCCGCAGTCACGACATCACCTTCGGCATCGGTCCGGCCGGCACCGGCAAAACCTATCTCGCCGTGGCGTGCGCGGTCGATGCGCTGGAGCGCGAGCAGGTCAAGCGCCTGGTGCTGACGCGGCCGGCGGTCGAAGCCGGCGAACGGCTCGGCTTCCTGCCGGGCGACCTGACGCAGAAGGTCGATCCCTATCTGCGCCCGCTGTATGACGCGCTTTACGATCTGATGGGATTCGACAAGGTCACCCGCCTGATCGAACGCCATGCCATCGAAGTCGCGCCGCTCGCCTTCATGCGGGGCCGCACGCTCAATCATGCCTTCATCATTCTCGACGAGGCACAGAACACGACCTCCGAGCAGATGCAGATGTTCCTGACCCGCATCGGGTTCGGCGCACGCGCGGTGGTGACCGGGGATCCGACGCAGATCGACCTGCCCAAGCACGTGAAATCCGGGCTGACGGATGCGGCCGTGGTGTTGAGCGAGGTGCGCGGCATCGCCTTCACCCATTTCCAGTCCGAAGACGTGGTGCGCCATCCGCTGGTCGGCCGTATCGTCGAGGCCTACGCCGCGCACCGGGCGGACTCCGATGGCCGGCCCTGACCCCGAATTACGGCTGGCGGTGCAATTTGCCTGCACCGCCGTCAACCTGCCGGGCCGTGCGCAGATCCGCCGCTGGGTTGCCGCCGCGCTGGAACACGCCGCCGAGATCACCGTGCGCATCGTCGACGCCGCAGAGGCGCAGTCGCTCAACCGGGACTACCGCGACAAGGGCTACGTGCCCAACGTGCTGAGCTTCGAATACGGCGAGCTGCCTGTAAACCCATCAGGCGCCCGGGTGCTCGGCGGCGACGTGGTGATCTGCGCGCCGGTGGTCGAACGCGAGGCGCGCGAACAGGGCAAGCCGCTGCAGCATCACTATGCCCACATGACCGTCCATGGCGTGCTCCACCTGCAGGGCTACGACCATGTCGAGCCGGCGGACGCGGCTATCATGGAAGCGCGCGAAGCCGCTATACTGAAACGGTTTCGCATCCCCAATCCTTATTTTTCCTGACGAAAATGGAGTCCGACAGTAGTCCCCCAAAACCGAGCCTGCTCGAGCGCATCTCCCACTGGCTGATGCGCGAACCCGAAGACCGCGAGCAGTTGATCGAACTGCTGCACGGCGCCTACGAAAACAGTCTGATGGATGCCGATGCCCTGGCGATGATCGAGGGTGTGCTGCAGGTGTCCGAAATGCGGGTTGGCGAAATCATGATCCCGCGCGCGCAGATGGAATTCGTCGACATCAACGATGCGCCCGATGTGTTCATTCCCTACGTCATCGAAACCGCGCACTCGCGCTTCCCGGTCATCGACAAGAACCGCGACGACGTCATCGGCATCCTGCTGGCGAAGGATCTGTTGCGGCACTATGCCGAATCCGACAGCGATATCCGCGGCATGTTGCGTCCTGCCGTGTTCATTCCGGAATCGAAACGGCTCAATGTGCTGTTGAAGGAATTCCGCTCCAATCGCAATCACATCGCCATCGTCGTCGACGAGTACGGCGGCGTCGCCGGACTGGTGACGATCGAGGATGTGCTCGAACAGATCGTCGGCGACATCGAGGACGAATACGACTTCGACGAGACCGAGGACTACATCATCCGCGAGAAGGAGGACACCTTCCGCGTGAAGGCGGGCACCGAAATCGGGGATTTCAACCAGGTACTGGGCGCACATTTCTCCGACGAGGAATTCGATACCGTCGGCGGTCTCGTCGTCTCGCGTTTCGGCCATCTGCCCAAACGCGGCGAATCAGTCAGCTTCGACGGTTTCCAGTTCAGCATCCTGCGCGCGGACAGCCGCCGTCTGCACGCGGTACGCGTGACGCGTTTGCCGGCGGAAGAGCACACGCAGCTGCCGCTGGTTTAGATTTGAAGCAAGGATTGTCTGAAGCGGCTCGCGAAAGTGGAGCCGCTTTCTTTTTGCAGCGTGGATTACTCAAGCTTCGAGGCCAGGCGTTAGTTGGCGGCTGTCGGCCAGGTGCGGAAGTTCAGGTTGAGGTGTCGGACCGTCTCTTGTTCGGCCTGAGCCGCCGTTGGCACACTGCGCCACCAAGGTCAGCCATGCATCGCACACCGACCATTAGCTAGAATTACCGCTAAATGGCCCCATTCAGAGAGGCCTCAGAATGTTGTAGTGGAAACCTTTCTGCTACTTCTTACAGAACAATTCCAGCATGGTCGATCCAAATGTGTCTGGTGCGAACGACTGCCACTTGTATCCCTTAACGTTTGCAGTTC
This sequence comes from Thiobacillus sp. 63-78, assembly GCA_001899765.1. GTDB lineage: Bacteria > Pseudomonadota > Gammaproteobacteria > Burkholderiales > Thiobacillaceae > Thiobacillus. The sequence continues at coordinate 151,513 of MKWM01000073.1, read as the reverse complement.
CCAGTAGCTCACCGCCACCCATTCCCCAAGAAAAGTAACTCTTTTCGAGAAAGCGATATAGCTGATCGGCACAGTCAAGCTCACTCCGGTATCGTATTGACATGACCCCGTCCCTTGTCGGGTACTTGTAGTCAATTAACCCCCAAACCCTCCTCATAGGCCCACTGGTGTCAATGTGTTCCTGATCGATGTAAGCCGCGTATGAGTCGTTTTCAAACACTTTCACCCATTCAGCTGCCGACGAGGCACTGAAGGTCAAAGCCATGAGAGCAAGCATTAATCGTTTCATGGTGTCCCCTTATTGATCCGGCCAAGTGAAGTTTGAAGTTTCATAAAGGATACGAGGTCTTGCAAAACAACATTCCCCGCCCGCACAGATAGAACTTCGTGCTTATCGCGGGATGTCAGGTCCAGCGCGTAAACCAGACTGTCACAGTTGTCACATGACAGTCGGCTTCGGCCGATAACCGGACGCCTTCGACCTTCCTCGCGTATTCCGGGTCGAGGACAGTCAAAGGCCCAAGGCCAACCAGGTAAGCTGAAAGCCCGAGCGGATGAGACGGTTTTCTTGGCAGGAACGCCTTACAACGTGTGCTGGCGGTCGCCGCGCGTAAACCCTGCGAGTTGCGGAAGCTCGCCCTTCGTCAGCGCAATCACCTTGAACAGTTCGCCCATCTCGGCCGGCGACACCAGCCGCTGCACGGCGTTGGCTTGCGGCAGGTAAGCCGCCGCGTCGTCCGGCGAGGTCCGCATCAGGCATTCGGTGAGCCCGCTGTTCAGAAGAAAGCCTGCCTGGCTCGTATAGCCCGCAACCACCAGTTGCGCCGCCATGCCCGCCCGGGCGACCGCGCTGAAATCGACGTGCGCGGTAAGATCGCACAGGCCCGGCAGATGGAACGGATCGTCGAGCGCGTGGTGACGGTAGTGCGCACGCAGCGTGCCCATGTGGCGCTGCGGATGGTAATACTCGGCCGCGGCAAAACCGTAGTCGATCAGCAGGAGCAGGCCGCGTTGCAGCGACTGCGCAAGCGAGGCGATCAGCGCATCGGCCGCCAGGTTGATCTCCGATAGATAACCGGGCGCAAGGTCCAGGGCTTTGGCACGGGTGCCCAGCACGGGATCGGCGATGGGGCGGTCCTGCCATGCAAGGCGTTCACCATCCAGCGTCACGCCGCATACCCGTGGTTCGTCGTCGGTCCAGCGCACCAGCTCCACCGGCAGTGCGTCGAGCACTTCGTTGCCGAGGATCACACCCTTGAAATGGCCGGGCAGCGCATCCAGCCATTGCACCCGTTCATGCAGATGCGGCAGTTCACGCGCCAGGGTTGCCTGCTGGCGCTGACGCAGGTCGGCACTGACCTCCAGAATGGAATAATGTGTCGGCAATCTGCCCATCCGGTCCAGTTCGCCCAGCATGTCCGCCGCCAGCCGGCCGCTGCCGGCGCCCAGTTCCAGCACGCCGCCGCCGGTCTCCTCCAGCGCCGGTGCGATCGCCTGCGCCAGCGTGCGGCCGAACAGCGGCGTCAGTTCCGGCGCGGTGACGAAATCGCCCGCCGCCCCGAATTTTGTCGGGCCGGCGGCATAGTAGCCCAGCCCCGGCGCATACAGCACGGCGTCCATGTAGCGTGAGAACGGAATCCACCCCCCCGCGTCGCCGATCAGGGCATGCAGGTGCGCCGTCACACGCTGGCTGTGCGCAATGGCGTCGGGAGTCGGGGCGGGCAGCATGGAGTTCATGGATAATGCGCAATGGCTGGATAATCCAGAATCGAGTGACTATAAGGGTGAATCCTGATGCATGGCAAAGTCGTATTGATTACCGGTGGGGCCAGGCGCGTGGGCGCGGCCTCGGCGCGCCTGCTGCATGCCGCAGGCGCCAACCTGATGATCCATTACCGCAATTCGGTGGCCGAGGCGCGCGCGCTGCAGGCCGAGCTCAACGCCATCCGCCCCGATTCGGTGGCACTGATCCAGGCCAACCTGCACGATACCGCCGGGCTGCCGAGCCTGGTCCATCAGACCGTCGCAACGTTCGGCGGACTGGACGTCCTGCTCAATAACGCGTCGAGCTTCTATCCCACGCCGATCGGCGCCATCGACGAAAAGAACTGGAGCGATCTCATGGGCAGCAATCTCAAGGCGCCCATGTTCCTGTCGCAGGCCGCCGCGCCCGAGCTGAAAAAACGTCACGGCTGCATCATCAATATCACCGACATCCACGCCGAGCGGCCGAAGAAAAACTACGTCGTCTATTCCGTCGCCAAGGCCGGTCTCGTCGGGCTCACCAAGTCGCTGGCGCGCGAGCTCGCGCCCGAAGTGCGCGTCAACGGTATCGCGCCGGGACCGGTCATGTGGCCCGAAGACGATGCGAATTTCGACGAGGTCTCGCGCCAGCGCATTGTCTCGCACACCATGCTGAAGCGCGCCGGCGATCCTCACGACATCGCGCTGGCGGTGCGCTTCTTCGCGATGGATACGCACTTCGTGACGGGCCAGATCCTGGCGGTGGATGGCGGGCGCAGCGCGAAGCTGTGAAGCCGCCTCAGCCTGACGCAGCGCCTGCCGTGGTGAACTGGACCGAGCACGGCGAGGGCCGCTCGGCCCGCTGGCGCTCGGAAAGCGGTTCTCCGCCGCCCGGGCGCGTGACGATTGCCGATGACCGCCTGACCGCGGATGCGGCGTATCGCCTGGCCAGCGAGGGGACCGCGTTGCTGTGGCGGGGCGACTTCCAGAATGCGCGGCAATTGCTGCAGGCGATGGCGCGCCGCATCGATCGCACGCCGCGCAAGGCTGCGGCAACCCCGATCGAAGCCTTTAATTTTCATCGCCAGCACCAGTCCCGGCGCGCCCGCACGCTCGGGATGCTGCTGCTGCCGCTGGAAGCGGACTACGGTATCGCCCTGCGCCGCGCGCCGAATGTGAAGGAGGCCTGCGCCGAGGCATACGGCACGGGAAAAGAGGCTTCGATCGTTTCGCTGCGCGAGCTGCTCGGTGTCATCGGCGCCCACGAGTGGCGCAAGAAGGGCGTCGATATTGCCGTGCTCGGCGACCGCATCCATCCGCACTACGGCGTGTTTTCTCCGGTACGCGGCGAATACCTGCAACTGGTGGCCCGGGCGCCGTTGCCGTCCTCGGCGCTCGCCTTCGACATCGGCACGGGCACCGGCGTGCTGGCCGCGTTGCTGGCACGCCGGGGAATCAGGCATGTCGTCGCCACCGATCGGGATCCGCGCGCCCTGGCGTGCGCGCGCCAGAACATCGCCCGGCTCGGACTGAAGGGACAGGTGGAGGTGATCGAGGCCGATCTGTTTCCGCCGGGACGCGCGCCGCTCGTCGTCTGCAATCCTCCCTGGCTGCCGGCGCGCGCCCATTCGCCGCTCGAACACGCGATCTACGATCCGGGCAGCCGCATGCTGCTCGGGTTTCTGAACGGGCTGGCGGCCCATCTGGAAGCGGGCGGCGAAGGCTGGCTGATCCTGTCGGACCTGGCCGAGCATCTTGGGCTGCGTTCCCGGGAATGGCTGCTCGCCGCGATCGACGCCGCCGGCTTGACCGTTCTGGAGCGACTGGATACCCGGCCCACGCACCCGCGTGCGGCCGATCGGGCCGACCCGCTCCATGCCGCGCGCGCGGCCGAGATCACCTCGCTGTGGCGGCTCGCCGCGCGCTGAGCACTGCCGTCATTCCAGCCTTCGCCGGCATGACGAAGGATCATTTCGTACCCATTCCCGCCACCCAGGAAACCCGCCATGAATACCCGCCGCTATCTGTTTACTTCCGAGTCCGTTTCGGAAGGCCACCCCGACAAGATCGCCGACCAGATTTCCGACGCCATCCTCGATGCCTTCCTGGCCGCAGAGCCCGAAGCCAGAGTGGCCTGCGAAACCCTCGTCGCCGACAACCTGGTGGTCATCACCGGTGAGTTCAAGACCGTGCGCAAGGCGCTGTTCGACGAGATTCGCGACCGCGCTGAAGCGATCGCCCGCCAGGTACTGCGCGACATCGGCTACCGCGATGCCGAAACCGGCATCGACCCCGACGCCTGCGAAGTGCAGGTACGGTTCAACCACCAGTCGATCCAGATTGATCAAGGCATCACGCTGACAGGCGGCGACATCGGCGCCGGCGACCAGGGAATGATGTTCGGCTATGCCTGCGACGAGACGCCCGACCTGATGCCTTACCCGCTCTGGCTGGCGCACCGGCTGGTGCACCGGCAGGCCGAGTTGCGCAAGTCCGGTGTCCTGCCCTGGCTGCGCCCCGACGCCAAGAGCCAGGTGACCGTGGCCTACGAGGGCCGGCACATGGCCGGGGTCGAAACCGTGGTCATTTCCACCCAGATCGCCCGCGGCCTCGATCCGGCCTGGGTCGCGCGGGAAGTCGCCCGCGAAATCGTCGATCCGCTGGTGCCGGCCGAACGGCGCACGCCGGCTTTCAGGCTGTGGGTCAATCCCGCCGGTCCGTTCGAGATCGGCGGTCCCAACGGCGACACCGGTCTCACCGGCCGCAAGATCATTGTCGATACCTATGGCGGCGCCTGTCCGCATGGCGGCGGCGCATTTTCCGGCAAGGATCCCACCAAGGTCGACCGTTCGGCGGCCTACATGGCGCGCTATATCGCCAAGAATCTCGTGGCGGCGGGCTTGGCCCGCCGTTGTCTGGTGCAGCTGGCGTACGCCATCGGCGTAGCCGAGCCGGTGTCCCTGCTGATCGACACCCACGGTACCGGCAGCGTGCCCGATGAAAAGCTGGAAGACCTGGTGCGCCGCACGTTCAGTTTGACCCCGCGCGGCATGATCGACAGTCTCGACCTGCGGCGCCCGATCTATCGGGCGACCGCAACCTACGGCCATTTCGGCCGGGTCGGGCCGGGCTTCAGTTGGGAACGTCTGGATCAGGTGGAGAAGCTGGGCGGGAAGATGGAGGCGACGCAGGCGCGATGACCTCCCCATGGGTGAACGGGCCGACTGGCCCAGGCCCCGCCAGGCTTCGTTTTCCGGCCGTCCCGCCAGGATTGAGCGTGAAAACCGGGAGCCCGGATCGCCGTCCGGGCGCGAACCGCGACAACGGCTGTCGCATATTGCAGACAGCCCTGCCGCCGGGGTCAATCAGCCGCGGCGCTGGCTGCGGCCCAAGGTGGATGCGGAACGGATTTCTTCAAGCTCCGCTGCTTTGTCTTCGACCGCTTCGGACGCCGGTATCTGCGCTGCCGCGTCCGGCAGCCTGGCCAGGCTGGGGCCGGCCGCATGCACGGCCATATTGCCGGTAATGACGCCGCCTTCCTCGATCATCAGGGCGCCGTAGCGGATCGTCCCGTTGACCCGGCCGGTGGCATACACCACCAGCCGCTTGCGGGCGGTCAATTCGCCCTCGAAGGTTCCGCGCACCTCGGCCACGTCGATCTCGGCCTTGCCCGAGAAGACGCCGCCTTCGGCGATACGGATATCGCGGCTGTTCATCGACGCTTCCACGCGGCCTTCCACCACCAGGATCTCGCAATCGGTGATCTCCGCGCCTTTCAGCTTGATGTTCGGGCCGACGATCAGCTTGCTGCCTTCCTCGTTGCGGGTGGAGGGGAGGGGTTCAGGGGCCGCTTCCACTTTGGTGGGTTCGGCAGGTTTGACGGCTTCGGCGGGTTTGCCCGGGTAGCCCGAATGGCTCGCCCGGGTTGAATCGGTTCGTGGGTGGCTGGAAGTACCGGATTGCATGAAGGATTTGAGCATGGGTAGGCCTTTCTCGGTGTCTCTTGGTAAAACGCGATGTCTCAAGGGTAAAACGCTCTGGTGTGGTTGCGGCCGGAATTGGTCGCACGGCTGGTAGAGCAACAGGCGGGCCAGCACCGTAAATCCGTTTACAAACAGTCAGATATGAATTGCGAACGGCAGCGGTGACAGAAAAAAACGATCAAAATGTCGTCGAAAAGCGACCATGAAAAGGGCCGGATGGAAGAATCTTTCATCAAAACAACAGGATACGGATGATCAAGGCTGTCGTCATATGACGACAGATTAAAATGGCCGGTGCGGACGACGCGCGACATCCGGATAACGGAAGCTTGCCCGCTTGCCTGCCGCGTTCATTCCGCCTCGCGCACCGTCCCCCGGCTTACGCTTTCGCCATCGCGTGCGCGGAGCGACCAGAACGACAGCGACGAGAGGATCGTCATGCCGGCCAGCGTCAAAAAGGCATGGTGCAGCGCGGTCATGACCGCCAGGCGGTCGGTTTGTGGCAGATCGCCAAGATACCAGCCGGCGATGAGCGATCCGCCGGCCAGTCCGAAGCTCATCGACAACTGCTGCAACGAGCTCGTGATCGTGCTGGCCATGCTCGAATCGGATGTGTCGATATCGGCGTAGGCCATCGAGTTCATGCTGGTGTACTGCAGCGAATTGAAAAAGCCCATGGACAGGCCCAGCAGCACGATCAGCGCGACCGGGGTCGCCGGGCCCACCAGCGAGAACAGGCTGATGACGACTCCGATCATGACCGTATTCACGGTCAGGATGCGGCGGTAGCCGAAGCGCGCCAACATCCGCGGCGCAATGAGCTTCATGCCCATGGCCGCCGCCGCCGCAGGCATCATCAGCAGACCCGACTGCCACGCCGGCATGCCCAGACCGAGCTGGTAGAGCAACGGCAGCAGGAACGGCATCCCGCCCACCCCCAAGCGCGTGACGAAACCGCCCATCACCGCGATGCGAAACGTCCGCACCCGGAACAGCCGCAGGCGCAATAACGGGTGGGCCGCGTCGCGGGCGTGCCAGACATACGCAGCCAGCAGACTGATGCAGAGCAGCAGCAGGACGGCCGCCGAGGTCGCGTCGATCCGGTGCTCGCCGAAAATCTCCAGCAGCCAGGACAAGAGTGCCGTCCCGCTGCCGAACAGGGTCAGACCGACGACATCCAGCGGGCGCGGGTGATCGCCGCGATAGTCCGGCATGTGGCGATGCGTCAGCCACAGTGCCAGCAAGCCCATCGGCACGTTGATGAAGAAAATGTAGCGCCAGGAGACCCAGTGCACGATCAGGCCGCCGACCGTGGGTCCGAGCAGCGGGCCGATCAGCGCCGGGATGACGACGAAATTCATCGCCCGCAGCAGTTCCGATTTGGGAAACGTCCGGATGATCGCCAGCCGGCCCACCGGCATCATCATCGCCGCCCCCACTCCCTGCAGTATGCGTGCGGCAACCAGCATCGGCGCGTTCAGCGCCAGACCGCACAAGACCGAGGAAAAAGTGAAGAGGCTGACGGCGATGCTGAACACGCGCCGCGTACCATAGCGGTCCGCCATCCAGCCGCTCACCGGGATGCATACCGCCAGGCTCAGGATATAGCTCGCCACCACCGCCTTCAGGCTCAGCGGCGTCACCTGCAGGCTTTCCGCCATCGCCGGCACCGCCGTATTGACGATGGTGGTGTCCAGCTGCTCCATGAACAGCGCCACGGCCACGACCCACGTCAGATAAGTTTTGGTCGGAGCAGGGTTCATGTGCAGGGGGGGCATCGCGGATTCCAGATGGTGCATCGAGCCAGAGCGAGGACGGGTTGACCAGTATGGGGTGATCGAACGAACTCGAAAAGCGTCTTCACACAGCCGTTTTGCACGTACAGCGTGAATCACCCACCCGTCATGTCGGACGCACGGCCGATCTCGCCGCGCGCTTCCAGCCGTGCCAGCAGCAGATTGAAGTACAGCATGCCGCGCTGTGGGCCCAGCGCTTCGGCGATGGGGCCGGCCTCTGCAGGTTCGCCCGCGATCAGTGCCAGATTCGCCGCCACGCCGCTGTCGTTGCCGGGAAACGTGTCCAGCCGGCCGAGCCCGCGCAGCAGAATCACCGCGGCGGTCCACGGCCCGATGCCCTTGATGCTGCGCAGCAGCAACGCGGCGTCGGCGCTCGAGCGCTGCTCCAGCATCGACTCGCTGAGCGCGCCGTCCGCGATCGCCTCGCCCGCACGCCGCAGGGTCGCGAGTTTCGACGCGCTCAGGCCGGCGGCACGCAGCATGGCCGCGTCGGCGGACAGAAATTTTTCTGCGGCCGGAAACACGCGCAGCGGCACGCCATCGTGTTCGATCCGGGTGCCGAGCGCGAGAATCAGACGGCGCATGATCGCGCTGGCTGCATGCAGGCTGACCTGCTGAAACACGATGGCGTTGGCGCACGCCTCGAACAGCGCGGGATAGCGTGGCGGCTTGAGGCCGCGCATGCGGCGCGCGAGCGACGCCAGCCAGGGCATCTGCCGGGCATGGCGGTGGAAATCCGACACGTCGCGCTCGGTGCCGAGCATCCGGCGTACGCATGCAAGCACCGGTGCGGTATCGGCGGCGTGGCCTGTGAGCGTGACCGCCAGCGCATCGGCGCGTGGCTGGTTAACGCTGACGACGACCGGCCCGCTCGCTCCGCCGAGCGCGCGCAGATAACGGCCGTCCGCCGTGTAGACGTCAACCAGGTTGGTGGGCAGGCGGCGCAGCGCGCTCACCGTAAGATCGAGCCGGTACGGCGTGATGACAGACAATTCGTGCGACGTGGTGCGTGATGTCGCGTGTGTGGCATGGGGCATGTGACTCTCCGGCCGGCAGTCCTGCCCCTGGAAAAATTCCGCCAAACCAGCGACCTAACAAATCAAAAGGGCACAAATCAAAAGGGGACAGACCACGATTTATTCGCCTTGATCTCTTCATACATCCAGCCCGGATCCATGTCTGCCCCATTGGGCCAGACCACAACGCCCAAATCGAGTCGCGCCTGATCGAAAATGGCCTTGTCCTTCAGCGCATCAAAGATTCCACAGTCCCTGGCCGTCAAAACGGCCGAAAAATCCACGATGCCGTTTGTGCCATCCATGAACGTGACTGCCAAACGATAGTCCGGCAGCACGGACAGGGCCTTGATTCGCCAGGGCGCGGCAGGGATTACTCCAGCGGCTTGATCCGCTTCGGGTGTTGTTTGGATTGGCATAGGTTCCAGTCCTCCATCAATTCTTCGCGATGTTCGACGGCCCATTCTATCGTCAGGGCAAGCGCTCGCCGGGGTAGGCTGCCGCCGATGACTTCGAGTGTGCGAATGTCGATCAAGGCCTCATGTTCAGCATACATCGCATGGAAGTGCGGCGGCGAGTGTTCCCGCCAGAACATTTGAATGACAATGCCGAAGAACTGGCTGATCGTGGGCATGGCTTACCTCGACATTCGCACGATTATCATCCTGCGTGGTGGGAGGTATATTCCCGATACCACGCCACCCACTTCCCGATTCCATACTCCAGCGTCGTCGCCGGCTTGAAGCCGGTGTCGCGGATGAGGTCGTCCACGTCCGCGTAGGTCGCCTGCACGTCGCCGTCCTGCATCCAACTCATCAAAGGGTCGTATTCGGTTTATTCCCAGACTCAGCCAGCCAGAATTCTCTGTACTGCCTCTGTCGCTGTCACGATAGGAATGCCCTGATACTGGCCACCCAAGCTGTGCAAATGCTTGTCGCCCGAGACGATCAGGCCTGCCTGTCCGGCGACGGCGCAAGCGATTACATGATCGTCGTCTGCATCCTGTTCGATTACGCGTGGCACTTCCTGAGGGGTAGCCATATGGGCCAGGCGGCGCAAGTCCACCACGATGCCTTGATGTGACAATCCAGCTTGCGCCAGCCGTATTGAAAATTTCTCCCGGGCGAGCACATCGAGCAATTCCGCCAGCAGCGTTGCGCTACTGCACAACTCAAAAATCTGCCTGCGTGCACCGTCAAGCAGCCGACGCGGCGGCCCGCCAGGAGAGATGATTCCCGACACCAGCGTATTCGTATCCAGCACTACCCGCACGATCAGGTTCGCCGGGCGATGCGATCCTGACGTGCCGCCTGAATCTCGGCTTCGATCTCCTCGTCGGAGAGCGGCGGCAGATTCAAGGCGTCGAGTCCAGCTAATGATTCTCCGAGGCGTTCGCCAGCTGCAGCGCGCTCCTCGCGCGCGGCCAGAAATTCCACGAAATCCCGGACTTCCGCTTGGCGTTGCGGAGGAAGCTTCTGCAATTTCTCGATCAAAGCCTGTTCGACAATCGCGCTCATGGTCACTCCTTGTGATGGCCTCGTGGAAATTCTAATCCCATTTGTTCACGGTGAACTCGACTGGAAAATCAAGCCAACTGCTTATACCCCCGATACCACGCCACCCACTTCCCGATCCCGTATTCCAGCGTCGTCGCTGGCTTGAAGCCGGTGTCGCGGATCAGATCGTCCACATCCGCGTAGGTCGCCTGCACGTCGCCGTCCTGCATCGGCAGGAAGTTCTTCTTCGCTTCCTGGCCCAATGCCTTTTCGATGGTGCCGATGAAGTCCATCAACTGCACGGGGGTGTGGTTGCCGATGTTGTAGACGCGATAGGGCGCGTGGCTCGACGCCGGGTCGGGGTTGTTGTGGTCGAAGTTGGGGTTGCCCTGCGGGATGCGGTCGAGCACTTTCACCGTGCCGTCGGCGATGTCGTCGATGTAGGTGAAGTCGCGCATCATGTCGCCGTGGTTGAAGACGTCGATGCTGCGGCCTTCGAGGATGGCCGAGGTGAACAGCCAGGGCGACATGTCGGGGCGGCCCCACGGGCCGTAGACGGTAAAGTAGCGCAGCCCGGTGGTCGGCAGGCCGTAGAGGTGCGAGTAGGTATGCGCCATCAGCTCGTTGGCCTTCTTGCTCGCGGCGTAGAGGCTGACCGGATGGTTGACCGGGTCGTGGGTGGAGAACGGGATTCTGGTGTTGGCGCCGTAGACGCTGGACGAACTGGCGTAGACGAAATGCTTGACGCCGTGGTGGCGGCAGCCTTCGAGCAGGTTGGCGAAGCCGACGAGGTTGGACTGGACATACGCATGCGGATTCTTCAGCGAGTAGCGCACGCCGGCCTGCGCGGCGAGGTTGATGACGGCGTCGAAGTGTTCTTTTTCGAACAGGTCCTCCATCGTCATGCGGTCAGCGATGTCGTCCTTGACGAAGCGGAAGCCGGGAAGCGGCTTCAACTGCTCCAGCCGCGCGAGTTTCAGCGCCGGATCGTAGTAGTCGTTGAGATTGTCGAGGCCGACGACCTCGTCGCCGCGCTTGAGCAGGATTTGCGCGACGTGCATGCCGATGAATCCGGCGGCGCCTGTGACCAGCACTTTCATGGTTGTCTTCCGGTTTTTTGCGCGATTTTAGCAGCATGCCCCGGCCATCCCATAAAATCCGGCCATGACATTAATCCTGCAGCGCGCCCTGTATCAACTGTTGCTGTGGCTGACGCTGCCGTGGATTCCGTTGCGTCTGCTGCTGCGCGGGGTCAGGGAACGCGGCTATTGGCGGCATGTCTCCGAACGTTTCGGGTGGATGGGCACGTTGCCCGGCCATCCCGTGTGGATCCATGCGGTGTCGGTGGGCGAGGCGCGTGCCGCGGCACCGCTGGTGGCAAAGTTTCTCGCGCAAAGTCCCGCCCCGCCGCTACTGATAACCTGCATGACCCCGGCGGGGCGGGCGACGCTTGAACAGTTGTTTGGCGAGCATGTGACGGTGCGCTATCTGCCCTACGACTTTGCTGGCGCCATGGCTTTTTTCCTGCGCCAGGCGCAGCCCCGTTTGGGCATCATCATGGAAACCGAGCTATGGCCCAATCTGGTGCGGGCGTCGCAGCGGGCAGGGGTCAAACTGTTTCTGGTGAACGCCCGCCTGTCGGCACGCTCGGCGCGCGGCTATCGCAAACTGGCGGCGCTGGCGCGCGCAACCCTGAGCGGTTTCGAGGCGGTCGCGGCACAAACCCAGGCCGATGCCCGGCGCCTGCTCGACCTGGGCGCTCGCAGCGTCAGCGTGAGCGGTAATCTCAAATTCGACGTCGATCCGCCCGCCACCGCGCAGGAACTGGGCCGGATGTTTCGTCAGCGTATCGGTCCGCGTCCGGTATGGCTCGCCGCCAGCACGCGCGAGGGCGAGGAGCGGCTGGTACTGGAAGCTTTTGCGCACACGGCTCCGGCCGAGGCGCTGCTGGTGCTGGTGCCGCGTCATCCGCAGCGCTTCGACGGGGTGGCCGTGCTGGCCAGGAGTAGCGGGCTCAGCCTGCAGCGCCGCAGCGGGGGCGAAGCGGTGCGGGCATCCACCCGCGTCTGGCTGGGCGACAGTCTGGGCGAAATGTTTGCCTATTACCAGGCGGCGGATTGCGCGCTGATCGGGGGCAGCCTGCTGCCCTACGGCGGACAGAATCTGATCGAGGCGTGCGCGGTGGGATGCCCGGTGATCCTCGGGCCGCATACCGAGAATTTCAAGCAGGCCGCGGAAGATGCCATCGCGCAGGGCGCCGCCGTTCGGGTGGCGAATGCCGAATCATGGATTGGCGAGGCGGCGCGACTGATGCGGGATGAGGTGGCGCGGCAGCGGATGGGCGAAGCCGGCAAGGCCTTCACGGCCGCGCACAAGGGGGCGGCCGGCCGGGTGTGGGCCTTGCTGGGCGGCGCCACGCCGCCCTGAATCGGTTCATGCCTTGCGCGGAGCATCGCGCGAGGGAATGCGCGCGATCCAGATTGCCAGCACCAGACCGCCGATACCCATTGCCAGTTTCGCCGGCCAGCCCGGTACGAAGCACGCAATGGACACCCCGAAGCTCAGCGCAATCAGCAGCAGGGCCGCGCGTTTGGCCCGGTAGGGAATGCTGCGATAGGTGTGCCACTCGTGGAGGATCGGGCCGAAGGTCGGATGGCTCAGCAACCAGTGATGAATGCGGGGCGACGAACGGGCGAAGCACGCTGCAGCCAGCAGCATGAATGGCGTGGTCGGCAGCACCGGCAGAAAGATCCCGAGCACGCCGAGCGCCATGAACAGCACGCCTGATCCGGCAAAGATCAGCCGGATCGCGTAGGGATGGCGGTGAGGGGTCTCCTGGCGCGCCGACGGATTGTTAACGGGTGGCGGTCTGGTCTGCCTGGCCACGTGTCAGCGAGCCTTGTTTCAGGAGCCGTGCCGCAGGGGTGGCCGTCGCCGGGGGATCGACAGCGGATAGCGGGGGGCTGCCGGGCTGCCGGCTCAACAAGGCGTCGATCGCCCGCAGGTCGCCTGCCGAGAGGCTGCCCGCAGCGGCCTTGAGCGACAATCCGGCCAGCAGGTAGGCGTAACGCGCGCCGGCCAGATCGCGACTGGCCGACAGCACCTGCTGTTCGGCGTTCAGGACGTCGAGGCTGGTGCGCACGCCGACCTGCAGGCCAAGCCGGGTGGAGTCGAGCTGGGTCCGGGTGGAAGCGAGTGCCTGCTCCAGGGCCTGCACGCGGGCGGCGCCGCTGCTGACGTCGAGCCAGGCCTGACGGGCCTGCAGGCTGGCGTCGCGCGTCGCGGCCTCGAGGTCGTGGCGCGCTTTTTCCTGGTTGGCCACCGCTTCGCGCACACGCGAGTTGACGAGGCCGCCCTGGTAGATCGGCAGGTTGAGCTGAACACCGATGCTGGCAGTACGGGTATCCATCTGTATCGCACCGAAATTCTGGTTGTTGCTGACGGTATAGCCGGCCACCGCGTCGAGCGTGGGATAGTGGCCGGCGCGGTTGAGCTCGACTTCCTGGTCGGCCAGAGTCTTGGCGATCCGGCGGATTCCAGCCTGCAGGTTGTCCGCGGCGGCACGTGCGGCCCAGGTATCGATGGACTCGGCGTCGACCTTGAGCGGGCCCCGTTCGATGAAGATGTCCAAGGCGCCGGGGGGCTTGCCGATCATTTTTTCCAGCGCGCGCAGACGGATCGCGAGGCTGTTCTGCTCGGCGATTTCCTGTGCCACGGCAAGGTCGTAGCGCGCCTGCGCTTCATGGGTGTCGGTGATGGTGGCGGTCCCGACTTCGAAATTGCGCCGGGCGGACGCCAGCTGTTCGGTGATGGCCGATTTCTGCGCCTGGATGAAGGCGATATTGTCCTGCGACTGCAGCACGTCGAAATAGGCCTGCGCGACGCGCAGGATCAGTTCCTGCTCGGCCACCTTCAACTGCATCCCGGCAAGTTTCACCTGTTCCCGCGACCGCTCGTACTGTATCCAGTTCTGTTTGCGGAACAGCGGTTGCGTGGCATTCAGCGACAGGCCATTGGAGGTGTAGTCGGCGTCGCCGCCGGGCAGGGTGGAGTCAAGCTTGTTGTACTGGACGTTGCCGCCGAGGTTGACATTGGGCAGCAGCCCCGCACGGCCCTGCACGGCCTTTTCCTGACCGGCCTGCCAGGCGGCGCGGGCGGCGGCATACTGCGCATCGTAGGCCTGCGCGTCCTGGAAGACGGCGGACAGGTTTTCTGCATGGGCCATGGGCACCAGCGCGAGAACGAGCAAAAGAGACAGGGGCTTGAAAGGCATGGCGGCCCGGTTCGGATGGGGTGCCCGGTGGCGCTTCAGTAGCGCGGCATGGCTGGATCGACTTCGTTCGCCCATGCCGCCACGCCACCCGCCAGATTGATGACGTCGGCAAACCCCGCCGCTTCCAGGTAGCGCGCCGCGTGATAGCTGCGTACGCCATGATGGCAGATCACCACGGTTTCAGCCTCTTTGCGCAATTCCACAAGCCGTGACGGCAATTCGCGCATCGGGATCAGGATCGCGCCGGGCAGGCGGCACACGTTCCATTCCCACGGTTCACGCACGTCGAGCAGCACCGGGGTATGGCCTGACTGGATATGGGTGGCGAGTTCGGCGGGACGAAACTGGCGCATGGCGTCGGGCTCAGAATACGAATGCGGAGGGATGCGGCGCGTTCAACAGCGGCGCCACGCAGGTCTCGAACAAGGTCACGCTGCGCGCAGCGCCGGGCGCGGCGCAGGTCATGAGCTGCGCCTGCATCGCCGGTGCTTCGCCCGTGATCGCGAACAGGCGGCCGCCCACGTGAAGACGGCGGCGGAAGGCTTCCGACAGCAGCGGGGTCGAACCGGTGAGCACGATGACGTCGAAGCCGGCTTCGTCGGGCCAGTCGCGGGCGCCGTCGCCGCTGTGCAGCGTGACGTTTTCGAAGCCATGCGCGCGCAGTGTGCGCGCGGCGGCGGCAGTGAATTCAGGGACGATGTCGACCGACACCACCTCTAAGGCCTGCGAGGCCAGCAGCGCTGCGAGGTAGCCGCTGCCGGTGCCGATTTCCAGTACGCGGTCGGTGGGGCGCAGGGCGAGTTCCTGGATGACTCGCGCTTCCAGCTTGGGCGTCCACATCGACTGACCGTGGCCGAGTGGGATTTCCATATCGACGAAGGCCAGCGCCTGGTGCGCTTCGGGCACGAAATCCTCGCGGCGCACCTTGAGCAACAGGTCGAGCACGTCCTGATCCAGCACATCCCAGGTACGGATCTGCTGTTCCACCATGTTGTAGCGCGCTTGTTCCATGTCCATGCGGTGCCCTTGAATATCAATAAGTTAGACGGGGAGATTGCCTTGCAATTATTCCACAATTCCGCTACCTTGACCGCTCGCCAGGGGTCTCCGGACGGCCGTTTCGCCGAATGGAGTGAGAGATACCCTTCGAACCTGATGCGGAAGAGCCTGCTGAAAGAGGCTCCAGACCGCCGTAGGGAGGCCGAGTCAGGCCTCCATTGTTTTCTCAGCGAGGCTGTCTGGAGGCCTCCTGTTTTCCGGAGCGCCACCATGAACGCCGCCATACCCAATCAAGCCGCCCAGTTCCTCGCCGCCACCGCGCACGTCGATGAAGCCGCGGTGCAGCCCCTGCCCAATTCGCGCAAGGTCTACGTCGAGGGCAGCCGGCCCGACATCCGTGTGCCGATGCGCGAAATCAGCCAGGCCGACACGCCGCTGATGTTCGGCGGCGAGAATGGCGCAGGCGGCGCGCACGCCGAACCGAATCCGCCGATCTTCGTCTACGACTGCTCCGGCCCCTACACCGATCCGGCGGCGCAGATCGACATCCGCACCGGCCTGCCCGCGCTGCGTACGAAGTGGATCGAGGCGCGCGGCGACACCGAGGTGCTGGCCGACCTCAGCTCTGAATACGGCCGCCGGCAGGCCGCCAATCCGGCGCTCGCCGCGCTGCGCTTTCCCGGCCTCGCCCGCACCCCGCGCCGCGCCAGGGCGGGCATGAACGTCAGCCAGATGCACTATGCGAAGCAGGGCATCGTCACGCCGGAAATGGAATTCATCGCCATCCGCGAGAACAACAACCGCGCTGCCTACCTGGAATCGCTGAAGGCGTCCGGCCCGCAGGGCGCCAAGCTCGCCGCGCTGATGGCCCGCCAGCATCCGGGGCAGGCCTTCGGCGCCAGCCTGCAGAACGAGATCACCCCCGAATTCGTGCGCGATGAAGTCGCGCGCGGGCGCGCCATCATCCCCAACAACATCAACCACCCGGAATCCGAGCCGATGATCATCGGCCGCAATTTTCTGGTGAAGATCAACGCCAACATCGGCAACTCGGCGCTCGGTTCCAGCATCCAGGAAGAAGTCGAGAAAATGACCTGGGCGATCCGCTGGGGCGGCGACACCGTGATGGATCTCTCCACCGGCAAGAATATCCACGAGACGCGCGAGTGGATCATCCGTAACTCGCCGGTGCCGATTGGAACGGTTCCGATCTACCAGGCGCTGGAAAAGGTCGACGGCAAGGCCGAAGATCTGACCTGGGAAATGTTCCGCGATACCCTGATCGAGCAGGCAGAGCAGGGCGTCGACTACTTCACTATCCACGCCGGGGTGTTGCTGCGCTACGTGCCGATGACCGCCAACCGCATGACCGGCATCGTCTCGCGCGGCGGTTCGATCATGGCGAAGTGGTGCCTCGCGCATCACAAGGAATCGTTCCTCTACACGCACTTCGAAGACATCTGCGACATCATGAAGGCCTACGACGTCGCCTTCAGTCTGGGCGACGGCCTGCGTCCCGGCTCGATCTACGACGCCAACGATGAAGCGCAACTGTCCGAACTGAAGACGCTCGGCGAACTGACGCAGGTGGCGTGGAAGCACGACGTGCAGGTGATGATCGAAGGCCCCGGCCACGTGCCCATGCACCTCATCAAGGAGAACATGGATATCCAGCTCGAATCCTGCGCCGAGGCGCCGTTCTATACGCTGGGCCCCCTGACCACCGACATCGCGCCCGGCTACGACCACATCACCAGCGGCATCGGCGCCGCCATGATCGGCTGGTACGGCACCGCGATGCTGTGCTACGTCACGCCCAAGGAGCACCTCGGCCTGCCGGATAAAGATGATGTGAAGGAAGGCATCATCACCTACAAGCTCGCCGCCCACGCGGCCGACCTGGCCAAGGGCCATCCCGGCGCGCAGATCCGCGACAACGCGCTCTCCAAGGCACGGTTTGAATTCAGGTGGGACGACCAGTTCAACCTCGGCCTCGACCCCGACAAGGCGAAGTCCTTCCACGACGAGACCCTGCCCAAGGAATCGGCCAAGGTCGCGCACTTCTGCTCGATGTGCGGCCCGCACTTCTGCTCAATGAAGATCACCCAGGACGTACGCGAGTACGCGGCGAAGGAAGGCCTTGATGAGGCCGCCGCGCTGGCGAAAGGGATGGAAGTGAAGGCGGTCGAATTCGTGAAGCAGGGCGCCGAGGTGTACCGCAAGGTCTGATTTGCGTGGTGCGGCGACTGGACTTATGACAAGGCCAGTCGCCCCTGCAACGAAGCATCGTTGAGGGGGCGCACCCGTGCAAAATCCAGTAATTCACCGAGACGAGCGCCTTTGCTGCGCCAATCACGAAACTGTGATTCCCCGAGCAGCACGTAATGCCACGGCAAGCCGTCGCGCTGTTCGGGCGACAGGCTATTGATGCGCTCGCACCAGGCCGTAGCCGATTTCAGCTTGCGTTGCACGTTGGGGTGCGTGGTTTGCTGCTGCGCCTTGGTTTCCACCAGATAAATCGCCGATTCCGCACGCACCAGAAAGTCCGGTGAGTAAAACGCGGGTAGGCCGTCTTCCTTCACGTAGCGCAATCTTGCAAAGGTATGGCGGTTCTCGCTGATCTTGCAGAATGCCTGTATCCCCGCATCGGCCTGTGCCCATTCCATGAAGGCGCGTTCCAGCCCGCCGCTGCGGGTGGGGAAAGCCAGCCGTTCGTAAATGCACTTGATCACGGGCAGCGAGCTGCTTTCACGCATCATCAGCTTCGGCACTTCGGACAAACGGCGGTGCAGCACTTCGGTTTGCCCCGTCACCTGCGGTGCTTCGGCTTCAATCAGCGCAACCGCAAACACCTTGGTGATGTGATCCACCACCGGCTGCAACAACAGCACGCGCCAGTTTTCGCCGTCCATCGGATTGAACGGGCTGCCGAATAGCTGCGTCCAGATGTAATCGTCGAGCGCGCCGGTGAGGTCGGCCGTATTGACCTGCAAGTATGGATTGGCAAGGTGCGCGGCGATCTTGTTGCCTTTCGGCAGCGGCTGATTCAAAGCCTGACTGATACGCCGCGTCAGCCGCGCCAGAAAATCGTTGTAGCCGGAGACGTTCATGATTGCGCCGGCCACGCGGTAATCGCCGAACAGGGTATTGCTCTGCAAGTCCTGCGACACGAAGACATCGCCCCGCCCCAGCATCGCGGCCAGTTGATCCGGTGTCATGGCGGTGAAGGCGGGCAGCTTCGCCACATCCAGCACGGCGTGATCCATGGTTTCATCGGCTTCGCGCAGAATGAAGGGGATGGCGAAATCGAACGCCTCGTAGCCTTCGCGCAGCTCCGCCGCGATCACATCCCCCGTGCTGCTGGTGCTGTCACTGTCCTCGGTCGATTCGCCCACCAGCCCTTCGCTGATCAGCTCATCGTAGAACGACTGGAAGGCCGGGTGTTCGACGATGGACAGCACGTCGATCAGGCTGCCCGGCGCCTGGCCATTCTTCAGGCGTTCGCGGTTGTCGCGCTTGATGTCGTCGTATTCCGGGTCGCGCCACATCAGCCGCAAGCCGCGTCCGATGGTCTGCTCCAGCAGGATTTGCGCCTGGCTCGCGCGCAGCGGCACGATCACGCAGATGTTGTTGACGTCGAAGCCTTCGCGCAGCATCAGTACGCTCACGATCACGCGCGGTGTCGCGTGTTTGTCCACGTTGAACAGGCGCTCGCGCACCGGTGCCCAGTCCTTTTCGCCCAGCTCGGCTTTCTTGCCGGAGTCGATGGTCATCACCTCGTCTTCACCGAGGCCTTCCTGATTCAGGAAAACGGCCACCAGCGGCGATACGGTGGTGTCCTCGCACACCACCAGCATTTTGGGGTGACGGGCAGGATCGATTTTGGCGAAATCCATTTCCAGCTTTTTCAGCTTGGACAGCCCTGCGCGCAGCATCACGCGCTGGCCTTCGCCCAATACCGGATTGCCGTCCTCATCGCGCTCGGCCTTGAACTCCAGCGGCAGTGCGCCGATTTCGCGGCGCCGGTCCAGCACCAGCGATTTCACCAGCCCCATACGCATCGCGGTCTTCAAATCGAAATCGGTAATGATGTGCGGGAAATAAAGCTTCGTCTTGTTCCGGCCAGAGCCCACGTCGTTGTATGGCGTGGCGGAAAAGTCCACCTGCACGAAGCGGCGGCCCTTGGTCTCGGCGATGCGGGACAGGCTCTTCTGCCATTCCACTTCGGTCGTCTCGCCTTCGCGCTTCACTTCATGAATGTGGTGCGCCTCGTCGTTGAACACCATCAACTCGGGCAACCCAGCCAGGAATTCCAGCACGTTGCCACGCGCGTATCGGCGGTCGAGCACGTCGAGGCTGTTACCGGTGGCACGCCCCGGCGTCAGCGGCAGCACCGCCCCGATCACCTGCTGCGGTTCCAGCGGCGCGCCGGGGCTGAGCATTTCGTCTTCGGGTTGCGGCGTATCGCCTTCCGCCAGCAGATGCCAGTTGGTTATCGCGATCATGCCGTTGCCCGTCGCCTTCAGGCCGATGTCGTCCTTGGCGCAGACATTGCCGCGCACAAACCCGAACACCTGATCGCGGTGCGAATCCGGAATGAACAGATCGGCGAACTGCGCCACATCGGAGGTCGCAAAGTCACGCACCCCGCCCATGAGCTTGCCGCAGAATGCGTCCAGCAGCCGGTCGTACACGATCAGGCCGGGGGCGACGATCAGGAACTGCCGGGTGAAGCGCGGGTCGTCCACACCTTCATTCAGCGCGGCGGTCTTGTTGAGCACCTGCCAGATCAGCAGCGCCTGCAACACCCAGGTCTTGCCGGTGCCGGTGGCCATCTTCAGACAGTATTTTGGGTGTGCGTGTTTTGCTTGTGCGACTTCGTTCATGCGACTGCCAGCCAGCAGCGCATCGGGCGCAGCCTGCTTGTATAGATCCAGCAGCGTGGTTGCGCCCAGCACCTCGTGCGCCACGATGGCATTCAGGATCGCCTGTTTCTGCCCCGCGTGGAAATTCAGCCCGCCGCGCGCCGCCACCACGTCGTCACCGAACCACCACTTCAGCAGCTCGGCCGTGGTCGGCGTGACGAGATCGAATATTTCCGCCACGCCCGATTCGAGGCCCAGGCACAGCGCGGCGGTCCTGGTGGTCAGCCCGGCGGACAGGGCAAGCTGATCGTCGGCCCTGTCACTCATGCCGCCGCCACCGTCGCCACCACTTCCGCCTCGAAGCCGAACACATCCACCACCCGCACGCACACCTGGCGCGGCCCGGGGTTCGCGGGCACGGTCAGCACCGCCTGCGTCACCACCCGCAGCGGATCGCCGTCGTTGGCCGTGTTGCCGCGATAATCCTGCCACACCGAGCGGAACACGCGGCCATCGTAGTTCGGGTCCACCGCCCAGTATTCGATCAGTGCCAGCGGCTCGGCGTTGGCGATCGCCTGCAACTTGGCCCGGTTGGCTTCGTCCAGATTGATCGCCTCGGGCGACAGCAGCACATAGTTCCTGAGCCGCACCGTCAGCGTCTCATCCGTTCGCCCTGAGCCTGTCGAAGGGCTGGCTGTGGCTTCGACAGGCTCAGCCCGAACGGTGCTTGCTTTACGTTCCACCGGCCAGATCGTCAAATATTGCAACGACGAAAACCGCACCGACCCGCGCAGCTTCTCCAGCCCGCCCTTTTTCTTCAGCCGGTCCATCAGGTCGGGCGGAATCACCAGTACTTCCAGCCGCGAGTCGTTGAGCGCCGTGATCGTCTCGCCGATCGAAGGCTCGAAGTTCCAGCCCAGCACCACCACCTTATCCCAGCCGCCCAGCAGATTGTCGCGCTGCGCGATGGCCTTCTTCAGCGTCGCCGCGCCGGTGAGCTTGTTGGGCGAATCGGCCAGCACCAGCGTCTTGCTGCCGCCCGCCATCACCTGGCCGAGGTTGCGCGTCGGGTTGTCCTCGGGCGACAGGGGCAGCGCGCCATACAGCGACAGCACGATCTGCGACAGGTCGCCGATGCGGAAATCGCGCCCCAGCGAGGCTTTCGCCGCCTCGACCTGATAGTCGCCGATGGCTTGATACAGGAAGGGCTGGGCGTCCTGGTCGATCAGGCGCTTCCTCATGATCATGCAGGCGGGCTTGCCGAGGTCGCTGGTGATCCAGCGGCGGCCGAGCTTCTCGGCGACGGCGGCGGTGGTGCCGGAACCACCGTTGAAGTCGGCGACGAGGCTATTTTCATGAGTCGCGATGCTGATAACTCTTTCCAGTAATCGCTCTGGCTTTTGTGTTGCGTAATCGGTTCGCTCTAAGCTTTGACTCTGTAGGGGTGAAATGTCGAGCCAGAGGGATTGCAACGGGACACCGGGCATTTCGTCCAGATACCTTTTGTAACTCCAGTCACCACCTTCCCGCGTTTGGATCAAGCGCCCGTCGCGATATAACTGCTCAATTCTTTCCTTCGAGTAACGCCAGTATTTGGCTTTTCCACGAAACTCGTAAAAGGGATTTCCTTTGGCGCTACCACCCGGACCACTTGTGTTGTCCAAGCGGTAGCGGCGGCCTGTCTCATGTTCGATATGCTTATAGGCGCTGTCGATATATTCTTGTGAATATGGTTCGTAAATCGGTTTCACCTGAGCCCGATCTGTTTTTGCATACCAGTAAATTACGTCGTGTTGGCGGCCTAGATGCTCGGCGCCCTGGCCTGAGTCGGAGTGACTTGCAGTGCGTTTCCAGATAATTTCATTCCTGAAATTATCTTTGCCATAAATCTCATCCATCACGATCTTCACGTAATGCCCCACGTGCCAGTCCAGATGCACGTAGATCGAGCCCGTGTCGGCCAGCAGTTCGCGCATCAAGATCAGGCGCGGTGTGATCATGGCCAGATACGAGGCCGTGCCATCCGACCAGGTGTCGGAGTAGGCGAACTGCTCGATGACGGTGGGCTTCTGCTCCAGTTCGACGCCGGGCAGCGTGACCTTGGTGCGGTAGTCGGCCTTGGAATCGAATGGTGGATCAATGTAGATCAAGTCCACCTTGCCGCGCAGGCTCGGGGTGTGCTCGTCGCCCGCCAGCAGTGCCGCCATCGCCAGCAGGTTGTCGCCGTAGATCAGGCGGTTGGTCCAGGGCGCTTCGGGCGCTGCATTCAGACCAGGCTGCACCGGGTCGATCAGTGCGCTTTGCGTGGGACTGAACGCGGCATCGCGCTGGGCTTGCCGGTTCTGGCGGGTGATCCAGTCCTGTGCCACCGCATCCTTGGCGGGCAGCACGATCTCGCGCGTCTGCAACTGCACGCGGTGACGGCCTTCGATGCTTTCGAGGATTTTCTCGGCTTGCTGCCTGCCCTTGGCGACGATTTCCGGCAGTTGTTCGAGCAGGGACTTGGACATGGAATACGTGTTGAGGCGCGAGAAAAGGTCGCGCGGACTTTACCATTAGTTACGTTAATAACGTAACTAAGTATCACGCCGTTCTTACGCTTGTCATGCGCGCCGCCGGTAACTTCCGGGCATGGATAACGCAAGCAAAAAATTTGCGGAACGGTTACGTGCCGCGATGACGGCGGCAGGCTATGAGGCCAAGCCTTCGGTGCTGGAGCGCGAATTCAATTTGCACTACATGGGCAAGCCGATGACCTTGCATGGCGTACGTCGCTGGCTGCTCGGTGAATCGTTGCCGCGGCAAGACAAGCTGGAAGCGCTGGCGCTATGGCTGGGCGTTTCACCGCAGACACTGCGCTACGGGGCAGAGATCGAAGACCGGGTGCGTGCCAAGCAAAAGCGCTGGGACGAAGGCATTGGCTATCAGGAACGCGAAGTATTCGAAGCCTTCCTCAGGCTGCCAGTGGCACAGCGCAAGGTGGTGCGCGAGGTGATACTGGCGTTTGTGAAAGCGGACGAAGTGGGCGGGTGAGGCGTTCATGGCCACGTGAAATTACCGCTTGATTAATAATATGATACCAGGCACTATTAAGCGCATTCTTAATCGTGTTTTCAGGTGCGAGCCATGTCTCATCTCACAGCCAACGATCTCAAGACAAAAGGCATCGCTGCGATCGAGTCGGTGCTTGCCGAGCACACCGAGGCGATTGTGTCGGTGCGCGGCAAGGAACGCTTCGTGGTGATGGATATTGCCCAGTACCACTATCTGCGCGAGTGCGAACTGGAGGCGGCGCTGGCGGAGACGCGTGCCGATCTGGCTGCGGGGCGATTTACCGAGTCGTCGCCGGAAGCCCATCTGGCGCGGGTGAAATCGTCGGCATGAGTTATCGGTTGATTTTTACCGACCAGTACACCAAACGCGCCGCACGGTTTCTCAAGCGGCATCCCGATCTGGAAAAGCAGTACCTCAAAACCCTGCAACTGCTTGAACTGAATCCGCACCACCCGTCGCTGCGCCTGCATGCCTTGAGTGGCAAGCTGCACACCCTGCATTCGGTTTCGATCAATCTGTCTTACCGCATCACGCTGGAAATCCTGATTCAGGACGAGCAGATCATCCCGGTGAATGTGGGCGACCACGACACGGTGTATTAAGCGGGCTTTCAGGTGCTGCCCCTATAATCACGAGCGCGCCGATGTGGCGCGCTTTTTTATGCCCTCATCATGACCGACCCCACTATCCTGCTGCATGCGCTCATCCTCGGCATCGTCGAGGGGCTGACCGAATTCCTGCCGGTATCCAGCACCGGGCACCTGATCCTGGTTGGACAACTGCTCAACTTCAACGACGACAAGGGCAAGGTGTTCGAGATTGCCATCCAGTTCGCGGCGATCCTGGCGGTGGTGTGGGAATACCGGGCGCGTCTCGGGCACGCGCTGGTCAACGTGACGACCGAGCCGGCTTCGCGGCGGTTGGCGATCAACCTCTTCGTGGCCTTCCTGCCCGCGGCGGTGCTGGGCTTCCTCTTCATCAAGCAGATCAAGCACTACCTGTTCAATCCCATTGTCGTGGCCTCGGCACTGATCATCGGCGGCGTGCTGATTTTGTGGGCGGAGCGGCGTAAGCACGTCGTCCGTGCGGAAACGGTGGACGACATGACCTGGCGCGATGCATTGAAGGTCGGATTTGCGCAGGCGCTGGCGATGATTCCCGGCACCTCGCGTTCGGGAGCGACCATCATCGGCGGCCTGTTCTTCGGCCTGTCGCGCAAGACGGCGACGGAATTCTCGTTCTTTCTCGCGATTCCGACCATGTTCGCCGCGACTTTCTACGATGTCTTCAAGAACCGGGCACTGTTCAGCGCGGACGACATCGGGCTGTTCGCGGTAGGCAGCGCGGCTTCGTTCATCAGCGCGCTGCTGGCGGTGCGCGGACTGATCCGTTTCATCAGCCGCCACGATTTCACGGTATTCGCGTGGTACCGCATCGTGTTCGGGCTGCTGGTGCTGCTGTCGGCGTATACCGGCTGGGTCGACTGGGGCGTCGGCGCGCACTGAGCGCCGGCATCAGCCCGCCTTGGGCGGGTTCTTGTCGAGTTTCCTTTGCAGTGTGCGGCGGTGCATTTTCAGCGCGCGCGCGGTGGCGGAGATGTTGCCGTCGTACTCGTTCAGCACCTTCTGGATATGCTCCCATTCCAGCCGGGCCACGGATAGCGGTTCGGCGCTGACTTCCAGTGCGGCATCGGGCTGGTCGCGCATGAGCGCGGCGAGGATTTCGTCGGCGTCCGCCGGTTTCGCCAGGTAGTGCCGTGCGCCCAGGCGTACCGCTTCGACGGCCGTGGCGATACTGGCATAGCCGGTGAGCACCACCATGGCGGGAGGGGGCGTGCGTGCGGCGAGCGCGGCCACGACCGCCAGTCCCGATTCGCCGGGCAGCTTCAAATCGACGACGGCGTGGCTGGGGGCAAAGGCCGCGGCGACGGCCCGGGCTTCGATTGCATCGTGCGCGAGGGCCACTTCGATCCCCCGTTTCTTCATGGCACGCGCCAGCGCGGCGGCAAAATCGGCATC
This sequence comes from Thiobacillus sp. 63-78, assembly GCA_001899765.1. GTDB lineage: Bacteria > Pseudomonadota > Gammaproteobacteria > Burkholderiales > Thiobacillaceae > Thiobacillus. Next base: position 126,270 of record MKWM01000073.1, on the reverse strand, counting down.
GTCCTCGACGATCAGCAGTTTCATCTTCATCGGCTTATTTCCAGGGCAGGGTGATGCGTACGCGGCTGCCGCCGCCGTCGCGTTCGGCCAGGGTGAGCGCGCCCCCCGCGCGCTCCAGGGTGGCGTGAGTGAGCGCCAGGCCCATGCCCCAGCCGGTTTCGCTGCTGAATACGACGCGTCCCGCCTGCGCTTTTTGTTCGGGGGAAAAGCCATGGCCGCGATCCATGATGTCGAGGGTGAGCGTCTTCTGATCGGCCGAGGCTTCGAGCCCGACTGCATCGGGCGATGCGTCGGCGGCGTTGTTCAGCACATTCATGATGGCCTGCTCCAGTCCCTCGGGTGGCGAGAACTCGCGGTGGTCGTGCAGCGGCGCGAACGTGAGATGCGCGTCCGGGCGCAGCACCTGCCAACGCTCGACCAGGGTGGCGAGCCAGGCGTCGAGGGGCTGCGCGGCGGGGTTGCCGTCCCGGGCGCGCGCGGCAAGCTGGGTGAGAATGCGCTTGCAGGCCTGTGCCTGCTTTTCGAGCAGGCGGCAATCGTCGCCGATGTCGGGATCGTTGGCGAATTCGCGCGCGAGTTCGTGCGCAGTCGTCTGGATGGTGGCGAGCGGTGTCGCCAGCTCATGCGCCGCCAGGGCCGCCTGCGTGCCCAGCGCGACGATGCGTTCGTCGCGCAGCTGCTTTTCGCGTAGCGTGGAAAGCTCCTGGTCGCGTGTGCGCAGGGCCGCGTGCATGCGGGTGACGAAGAAGGCGATCAATCCGGCACTGACGAGGAAGTTGAACCACATGCCACCCAGATGCATGCCGTAGGCGGCGATCGGATCGGCCACCGCCAGCGGCTGGAAATGGAACAGCAGCAGGCCATAGAAGCCGCCGGCGATCGCCGCCAGCAGCCAGACCCATCGCGGACGCAGGCTGATTGCAGCGATGACGATCGGCACCAGCATCAGCGATACGAAGGGGTTGGTCACGCCGCCGCTGAAGAAAACCAGCACCGCAAACGCGGTCAGATCGGCCAGCAGGTGAGCCAGGAATTCCATCTGGGTGGCGGGCAGATCCAGCCGCAGCCGCCAGGCGGTGGTGAACGAGAACATGCCCATGAGGATCAGCACCGCACCCATCGGCAGCAGCGGCAGCGCGATGCCCAGGCCCCAGTGGAGCCAGACCATGCCGACCGCCCAGCCGGCGATCATCGATATGCGCACCGCCAGCAGACGACCCAGCAGCGCGCGCGCCGGCAGGGTGGACAACAGGGTGGAATCGGCCGTTGACGACATGGCGGCATTGTAATCCGGGCATTGCGGTACGCCGCGAGATGCGACGATTTACCACATTCCGCGAGTGAGCCTGGAATAGGACAATCAAATCTCTTTTGTCCATTCCCGGAGCGCGATCGACATGCCGTGTCCTGTTTTTGCCCCCCGTCTGCTGTCTGTCCTGATTGCCGCCAGCCTGCTGCCGATCGGCGCCAGTGCGAACGAAGCGCAATTGCCGACCATCGAGGTGGTGGATAGCCTGGAGAAGGCTGCGCCGTTCGCCGCCGGAGTCGAGAATGCGCCGGCACTGCGCGCCACGACGAGCGACACGGCGAGCCTGCTCAGGGATGTCCCGGGTGTGAGCCTGTACGGTTCCGGCGGCGTTTCCAGCCTGCCCGCGATCCACGGCCTGGCGGACGATCGCCTGCGCATCAAGGTCGACGGCATGGACCTGATTGCGGCCTGCCCCAATCACATGAACCCGGCGTTGTCCTATCTCGATCCGTCGCAGGTCGAATCGATCGGCGTCTACGCCGGGATCGCGCCGGTCAGCGTCGGTGGCGACAGCATCGGCGGCGCGATCGTCGCCAAGACCGCCGATCCCGAGTTTGCCAGGCCGGGCGAAGGCAGCCTCGTCAAGGGCAAGGTCGGCACCTACTATCGCAGCAACGGCAATGCCAAAGGTGCCAACGCGGCAGCCACCTACGCAACCGAGGGATTCAACATCTCCTACACCGGCGCCATCGCGCAGTCCGACAACTACGACGCCGGCGGCAACTTCAAGGACAGGCTCTTCGTCGCGGGAACGCCCGCCGGCTTCACCGGCCACCCGGGGCACACCCTGCCGGCCGACGAAGTCGGCTCGACGGCGTACGACACGCGAAACCATACGCTGGGCCTGGCGTTCCGCGGCGGCAGCCATCTCTTCGAGGCCAAATTTGGCTACCAGGACATGCCCGAGCAACTGTGGCCGAACCAGCGCATGGACCTGCTCGCCAACGAACAGAAGCGCGTCAATCTGCGCTACGCCGGCGACCGCGACTGGGGCAAGCTGGAGGCGCGCGTCTACCATGAGGATGTCGATCACTTCATGGACTTCGGCGCCGACAAGAAGTACTGGTATCAGGCAGGAACCCCCACGTATGCCGGCGCTCCCTGCGGCGGCCCCAGCGCAGGCTGCGCCACCGGCATGCCGATGGCCACCACGAGCAAGAACACCGGCGCCGTCGTCAAGGCCGATATCGACCTGACGCAGCAGGATCTGCTGCGCGTCGGCGCCGAATACCAGCGCTACCGGCTCGACGACTGGTGGCCCGCCTCCGGCGCGGGCATGTGGCCCAACGCCTTCCTCAACGTCAACGACGGCGAGCGCGACCGCGCGGCGCTGTTCGCTGAGTGGGAGACGCAGCACAGCGCGCAGTGGATGACGCTCGCCGGCGTGCGCTTCGAGCGGGTGAGCATGGACGCCGGGGACGTGCATGGCTACAACCTCAACACCTTCCCGACTACCGTTGCCGCGAGCACAGGCAACCAGACCCGCGACGCCGCCAACTTCAACAACGCCGACCGCAGCAAGACCGACAACAACTGGGACATGACCGTGCTGGCGCGCTACACGCCTGACGCCACGCGCGACATCGAGTTCGGTTTCGCCCACAAGACGCGCTCGCCCAACCTGCACGAGCGCTACACCTGGTCGACCTGGCAGATGGCGGCGCTGATGGTCAACTGGGCCGGCGACGGTAACGGTTACATCGGCAACCTCAACCTCGAGCCGGAAAAAGCCAACACCGTGTCCGCCTCCTTCGACTGGCATGCCGCCGATCGCGCCTGGGAGTTCAAGGCCACCCCCTACTACACTTACGTCACCGACTACGTCGACGCGGTGCAGTGGGATGCTGCGACCAACGCGCCGCGTGCGGTGCTGCAAACCGGCCAGTACACGGTACTCAAGTTCGTCAACCAGTCGGCGCGGCTTTACGGCGTCGACCTGTCGGGCAGGATGCCGCTGGCGAAGACCGGCACGGGCGAGTATGGCCTCAAGGGGCTGCTCAGCTACACCCGTGGCGAGAACCGCGATACCGGCGACAATCTGTACAACATCATGCCGCTCAACGCCAGGTTGACGCTGACGCACAAGCTGCGTGGCTGGGACAACGCCGCCGAACTGGTGATGGTCAGCCGCAAGGACGACGTGTCCGCGATGCGCAATGAGATGGAAACCCCGGGCTACGCGCTTCTCAACCTGCGTGGCAGCCACGCGTGGAAAAAGCTGCGCATCGACTTCGGCGTGGAGAACGTGTTCGACCGGCTTTACTACCATCCGCTCGGCGGCGCCTATATCGGCCAGGGCACGACGATGACCGCGGGTCCGATCCAGACCGTGCCACAATGGGGGACCCCGGTTCCCGGCATGGGCCGTTCGATCTACACTGCTTTGAATTACCAGTTCTGAAGAGAGGCAATCGATGAAAGCGCTTGTTACCGTTGTACTCCTGGCCAGTGCCGCCAGTCTGCCCGCCTGGGCCGCCCAGATCAGCGTGACCGACGCGTGGGTACGCGCCACCATGCCGGGGCAGCCGGTGGGCGGGGCCTACATGCAGATCCGGTCGGATGCCGATGCGCGTCTGATCGGCGTCTCCAGTAGCGTTGTCCCGCGCGTGGAAGTTCACGAAATGACCATGGACGGCGACATGATGCGGATGCGCGAAGTGAAAGCGGTCGAACTGCCGAAGGGCAAGACGGTCTCGCTGGAACCGGGTGGCTTTCACATCATGTTGATGAACCTGAAAAAGCCGATCGTCGTGGGCGACAGCATTCCGCTTACGCTGGTGATCGAGTCTGACGGCAAGCGGCAGACGGTCGAGGTGAAAGCCGAAGCGCGCGCCATGGACGGTGCCATGCGGCATGCTCATTGAGCCGGGCCGTTCGGCTTCTTCCGGCGGATAGGCCGGGCAAGGCCAGGCAGCCATCGGTCCCTTGAAATGAGGCCCGGGCTCCCCCAGATAGGTTGCATCTGAAACTTTTGTCAACCTGAAGGAGGACAACATGGCCAACATTACCCGTCATTCCCCGTTCGACGTGGTCAACCCGTTTGAAACCGGCGACCCGCTCGACAATCTGTTCCGGGGGTTTTTCCGTCCGGTACGGGTGGACAAGGATATGGATATGCCGCAAATCCGCATCGATGTGAAAGAGGATGAAAAAAGCTACGCCGTTCATGCCGACATGCCGGGCGCGAACAAGGAGGATATCCAGGTCGCCATCGACGGCAACACGGTATCGATCAGTACCGAAGTGAAGAAGAACACCGAGCAGAAAGAGGGCGAGAAAGTGCTGCGCCGGGAGCGCTATTTCGGCCGCGTAAGCCGCAGCTTCGCGCTGGAAAACGAGATCGACGAGGCGAATTCCACGGCCCGTTACCAGGACGGCGTGCTCGAACTGGTGCTGCCGAAGAAAGCGGCCGCGGCGGCCAAACGGCTGGCGGTGCAGTAAGCACAGCTCTTCCCGGTTGAAGCAAAGGCGGCCGCGCGCCGCCTTTGTTTATTGGCGTAAAATCCGCGCAACCCTGTCCGGAGCCGCCATGACCCCTCTACACACCGCTGCCGAAAAGGCCGATATCCTGTCCGAGGCGCTGCCCTACATCCAGCGTTTCTACGACAAGACCATCGTCATCAAATACGGCGGCAACGCCATGACCGAGCGCCACCTGATGGAGGCCTTCGCCAAGGACGTGGTGCTGCTGAAGCTGGTCGGCATGAACCCGGTGGTGGTGCACGGCGGCGGCCCGCAGATCGCCGGCCTGTTGCAGCGCATCGGCAAGCAGAGCGAATTCATCCAGGGCATGCGGGTGACCGACGAGGAAACCCTCGACGTGGTGGAAATGGTGCTCGGCGGACTGGTCAACCAGGACATCGTCACCCTGATCAACAAGCACGGTGGCAACGCGGTGGGGCTGACCGGCAAGGACGGCAACTTCATCCACGCCAAGAAAATGCTGGTGAAGAGCAAGGACCGCGCCGATCAGATGCTTGACATCGGCCAGGTCGGCGAGATTACCCGCATCGATCCCGCGATCATCCAGGTGCTCGACGCGCGCGATTTCATCCCGGTGGTGGCGCCGCTCGGCGCCGATGCCGAGGGCAACGCCTACAACATCAACGCCGACGTCGCGGCGGGCAGGATTGCCGGCGTGTTGCAGGCGGAAAAAGTCATTTTCATGACCAACACGCCGGGCGTGCTCGACAAGCAGATGCAGTTGCTGACCGGACTCACCCCGCGCGAGGTCGACGAACTGATCGATGACGGCACGATCACCGGCGGCATGATTCCCAAGGTGGGCTACGCGGTCGACGCAGTGAATAATGGCGTCAAGACCGCACACATCATCGATGGCCGCGTCGTGCACGCGCTGCTGCTGGAAGTGCTGACGCCGGAAGGGGTCGGCACCCTGATCAAGCGGGGCTGAGCATGCGCTACTGGCTGATGAAATCCGAGCCCTCCGATGTCAGCATCGACGACCTCGCCGCCATGCCGAATCAAAGCGTCGCCTGGTATGGCGTACGCAATTATCAGGCGCGCAATTTCATGCGCGACCAGATGAAACCGGGCGACAAGGTGCTGTTCTATCATTCGTCGTGTGCCCAGCCCGGCATTGCCGGGCTGGCCGAGGTCAGCGTGCGGGCCTATCCCGATGCGACCCAGTTCGATCCCCGGAACGAGTATTTCGACCCCAAGGCCACGCCGGAGACGCCGCGCTGGTTCAACGTCGACGTCAAACTGGTGAGGAAGACGCGGCTGATGCCCCTGTCGGAAATCCGTGGCTATCCCGAACTCGCCAACATGCGCATCCTGCAACGGGGCAATCGCCTGTCGATCACGCCGGTCGACCCGCTCGAATACGCCTTCATCGTCAGGCACCTGTGACGGGCGAGCTGGCCCAGCTGGCGCCATACGGCGGTGCGCCGCTGTTCGCCGCCTACGCCGGGCTCGGGCTGGCAGTCGGTTTTGTCGCGGGCCTGCTTGGCGTTGGCGGCGGCCTCATCATCGTGCCCGTGCTGATCATGCTGCTGCATACCCATGGCCTGGCAGCCGGGATGGAGCCACAACTGGCTCTTGGCACGTCGCTTGCCTCCATTCTGTTCACTTCCCTGTCCAGCGTGCGTGCGCACCATCGCCGCGGGGCCGTCGAGTGGGCGCTGGCAGGGCGGATTACGCCGGGAATCGTGCTGGGCACACTGGTCGGCGCGGCGTTGGCGACGCGGATGCCGAGCACGGTATTGAAGGTGTTTTTCGTGGTGTTTCTTTTTTACGCCGCCATTCAGATGTGGCTGGATTTCAAACCGACGCCGCATCGCGGCCTGCCGGGGCGCAGCGGGACGTCGCTGGCGGGGGGCGTCATCGGGCTGGTATCGAGCTGGGTGGGCATCGGCGGCGGCACCCTGTCGGTCCCGTTCATGCTGTGGCACAACGTTCCGCTGCACCGGGCGATCGCCACGTCGGCCGCCATCGGCTTTCCGATCGCGTTGGCCGGCGCGACGGGCTACGTGCTGGGCGGCTGGACGACGGACGGTCTGCCGGCGGGCAGCCTGGGTTTCGTCTATCTGCCGGCGCTTGCCGGCATCGTGCTGGGCAGCGTACTCACCGCCCCGCTGGGCGCGCGCACGGCTCACCGCCTGCCGGCGCGCCCCCTGAAGCGGGTTTTTGCAGTGCTGCTGTTTACGCTCGCGCTGCGCATGGTCTGGGCATTTTAGGAATACCCTCCCTTCAACCTTGATTTTGCGCTCTGAGACATATGCACCTACTAGATGTGGGGTGCGATACCGCGTGGTTCAATTTCGTGCTTGAGCAGGCGCAGGCCGCACGTTAGTCTGCGGACACATGCCGAAAATTTATCGCATGCCCGTCAATATCCTATTGGAGAACGCATCATGGCGCACCTGCAAGCTGTACGGACCACTCTGCAACCACAGCAGAACGATTACAGTCAACTGACGACCTACTACGACGAGCACAATCAGGTTGCATGGGGCTACATGAATGCCGCGCCGCGCCCCTGTTTTACCGGGACCTTGCTGCGGGAGATCGTCGACTGGTTCGGCGACGTGGCCCGGCGTGTGGACGATCCGGAATGCCCTGACGTGAATTATGTGGTGGTGGCCTCCGGCCATTCCGGGATCTACAACCTGGGGGGCGATCTCAATCTGTTTCGCCAGTTGATCGAGGCACGCGACCGTGAAAACCTGTACAAATATGCGCAGGCCTGCATCCGTCCCCTGTTCCTGAATGCCCTGCATCTGAACCGCCCCAGTCTGAAGACCATCACCCTGGTCCAGGGGGATGCACTGGGGGGCGGCTTCGAGTGCGCGCTTTCGGGAAATGTCCTGATCGCGGAACGCGGGACGAAAATGGGTTTTCCGGAAATACTGTTCAACCTGTTCCCCGGCATGGGCGCCATGACCCTGCTTGGCCGGAAGATCGGTTATACCCGGGCCGAGAAAGTCATTCTCAGCGGCAAGCTTTATACGGCCGAGGAAATGTACGAGTTGGGTGCCGTGGACGTGCTGGTCGACCCCGGAAGCGGCGAGCAGGCGGTCTACGATTTCATCCGCAAGGAGGCGCGTCAACGCAATGGCGCCCTGGCATTGCGGGCGGCGCGCGAACTGTCGCAGCCGATCGCCCATGACGAACTGATGCGAATTGCCGAAATCTGGGTGGATGCGGCGTTGCGGCTGGAGAGCAAGGATCTGCGCATGATGGAACGTCTGGTTGCGCGGCAGACCGGCAAGGTCGACGCTGAAAATACCGGCGATTCAGTTGTGATCAGCGCGTAATCGGCTGGTTTGATAGGCCGCCAGCGCGGCCTGTGCGCCCGTCAGGGCTTCCCGCACGGAATCGAGCCTGGCCTGGGCCACGGGCGTCGGAAGTTCGAATGGCTTGATGCGTTCGGCTTCCGCGCAGCGCTCGGCCAGCTGGTTGGCGCCGACATCGCGGGCGCCGCCCTTGAGCATATGCAGCTGGTCGTGCCACTGGCCATAATCCTGGACGGCCAGCGCGCGCTCGATGTTGCGCAAGGCGCGGGCGCTGTCTTCCCCGAAGCTGGCCAGCAGATCCTCCAGGAAACCCGGCCCGCCCAGATGGGCGAGATTGTCGAGAATCGATTCATCCAACTCGTCCGCTGCCGGCGGCGCCCGGACCGGGGCCTTCGCCGCAGTGTGCGCCGACTGCCCTGCCAGCCGGGCGATCACCTCGATCAGTTCGCGGCTGTTGACCGGCTTGGTGAGGAAGGTGTCCGCCCCCGCTTCCTCGCAGGCCGTCCGGGCTTCGCCCCGCGCATCCGCGGTCAGCATGATGATGGGCAAATGACCGCTTTCCATGAAACGCCAGCGCTGCACCACTTCAGGCCCCGACAGCTGCGGCATGTGCATGTCGATGATGGCGAGGTCGAATGAGCGCTCGCCGGATTCAAGCATGGTCAGCGCTTCTTCGCCGTCATGCGCCAGGCAGCTTGTATGGCCCGCGTGTTCCAGCAGACCGCGGATCACCCGCTGGTTGACCGGATTGTCTTCCGCCACCAGGATGTTCAATCCCGGCGTGTGTCCCGCCTGCGCCTGCAGATGGTTGGCCAGCGAGACCACGTTGGACGGCGTGTCGTGACTGGTGACGGCATGGATGGCGTTGAACAGCAGGGTCGTGTTGACCGGGGTGCGCAGCACCGAGGCGTAGCCTTCGCGGATGAGCTGCGTATCGCGCGACGCGGTGGCGCGGGCATCGGATTCGATCAGGATGACCGGCAGGGTCGCCAGGCTGGGGTCGTCGCGCAGCAGGTGCAGGAAGGCGACCGGATCGCCCGGCAAGGCGCTGCGTTCCACCACCACGGCACCCAACGGAGCGCCGCCCGACAGATAGGCCGACAACTCGGCCGCCAGCCGGGTGGTGTTGTCGACCGCCACGGGATCGGCCCCCCAGTTGCGGATCACGCCCTGGACGCGGGCCGCGAGTTCGCTGCCCGCCAGGATCGCCACCCGCATCGGTGCGTCGAACTGCTCGGGTAGCGGCCCCGCCTGGCTGGCCTGCAGGGCGAGCGGCAATTCGAACCAGAAGGTCGTACCTTCCCCTTCGCGGCTATGCAGGCCGATCTGGCCGCCGAGCGCTTCCACCAGCTGCCTGGCGATGGTGGTGCCGAGGCCGCTGCCGCCAAAGCGGCGCGTGATGCTCGGGTCCGCCTGGGTGAAGCTGTCGAACACGCTGGACAGGGCGGCTTCCGGAATGCCGATGCCGGTATCGACGACCTCGAAGCGCAGGCGTTGCGGATTGCCCTGTCCCATCGGACGGACGTAGATATCCACGCGTCCATGCTCGGTAAACTTGATGGCGTTGCCGATCAGGTTGATGAGGATATGGCGCAGGTGACGCACGTCGCCATGCAGCTGGAACGGTGTCTGCGGCGCAATATGCGATGCCAGCACCAGCCCCTTGCCCTGGGCCTGGGTGGACATCATCGCGATCGTGCCGTTCACCAGGCGATGCAGGTCGAAATCCTCTTCGTTCCTGGCGATGCGGCCGGCTTCGATGCGTGAAATGTCGAGCACGTTTTCGATCAGGTCGAGCAGCGTGTTGGCCGAGACACGGATGATCTCGGCGAATTCCTTCTGTTCCTTGTCGAGTCGCGTTTCCGCCAGCAGGTCGGCGACCCCGATGACGCCGTTCAGCGGCGTGCGGAGCTCGTGGCTCATGTTGGCGAGGAAGCTGGATTTGGCCTGATTGGCCTTGCGTTCGCGCTGGATGGCGGAATGAACCTGCTTCAGCAGCGACGCCGAATACAACGGTACGGCGATCATGGACAGCAGGAAGGCCACCCCGACGGACATGTGCTGGCTCCAGTAGGGCGAAAAGGCGAGGACCAGCACAAACCCCGCGATCGCCATGGCGGTGGCGGCATACAGGTAATTGGCGCCATAGCGGAAACCGTTGCCCAGGGTGACCCACAGATACACCACCAGCAGGGGGCTGCCGGCCTCCCCGGTGTAAGTCAGCAGGAATGAGCACGTCGCATAATCCAGCGCCATGGCGACGAGGCGGCGTACAGGGGAAATATTCAGCCGGATCAGCGACAGTGCGACGATCAGGATGGCGATCCCCGTGAACAGGATGCTGATGAGCTGGGCCGGGCCGCGAATGGCGTCGTCCAGCACCGCATAATCGCTGGAGAAGTAGGCCAGAAAGATGAATCCGATCACCACGCGGATCAGGGCCTGCTGGCATTCGGTGTCCGGCCGGCTACGAATCCGTTTGATCAGATGGTGCAGAAATCTGGGCGTCAAGGTGAAAAACATGGCCTTCATGCATTATTCGCGCTTGTCGCCAAGCACGCGCATGATGGCGACCACGGCGTCGATGCGCCGTTCGAATGCACGGACGCAGTCGGGATCGAAATGGTATCCACTCTCCGTCTGGACATACTGGAGGGCGTCCTGGAACGGCCAGGCGCGCTTGTAGGGGCGATCGGACGTCAGGGCGTCGAATACGTCGGCCACGGCCACAATGCGTGCTGCCAGCGGAATGCTCTCGCCCGCCAGGCCTTGCGGGTAGCCGCTGCCATCGAATTTCTCGTGATGACCGAGCGCGATGACCGCGCCCATCTGCAGGTAACGCGACGGGCTGCCGGCGAGGATCTCGTGGCCGATCTGCGGGTGGCGGCGCATGATCGCCTGCTCTTCCGGCGTGTGACGTCCGGGCTTGAGCAGGATCACGTCGGGAATGCCGATCTTGCCGATATCGTGCATGGGGGCCGCGGCCTCGATCTCGTCGCATTCCATGGCGGTGAGTTTGAGTTCCTCGGCGATCAGGCGTGCATATTTCGACATGCGGAGGATGTGGTTGCCGGTTTCCGTGTCGCGGTATTCGCCTGCCTTGGCGAGCTTCATCAGGGTTTCGCGCTCGCGCGTGCGGACCTCGCGAGTCGCCTGCAGGACCTGGTCCTCCAGCCATTGCGCGCGGTCCGACAGCAGCTTCTGGCTGCGTCGCAGCGCCAGCAGGTTGAGGCAGCGGGCGCGGCATTCCTGCGGATCGATGGGGCGGGTGAGGAAATCGGTGGCGCCGTTCTCCAGCGCCTGATAGCGGATCTGGCGGTCCTCGACCACGGTGACGATGATGATGGGTACGTCCGCCAGCCGGCGTTCCGAGCGGATGCGGCGGGTAAATTCTATGCCGTCCATGCCCGGCATGCGGTAATCCGTGATGATGAGATCGGGCGCGTCGTGCTGCATCTGCATCAGCGCATCGACCGGGTCGGCGTAGCTCTCCACGATGATGCCCGGTTCCAGGGTGCGGGCCAGACCTTCCAGCAGGTTGCGCGCCGTACTCCGGTCGTCGACGATGACGACGCGCGCCGCCCCCCGCGCGCGCGTATCGCGGTGTGGAGCCGACGATGTGGAAGAATACACAATGCGCAAAGGCTTGGCGGACACGATTAATTTACCTGGGCGGTTGATAAAACCACAACTTCGTAGAATTATCGGGACAATGAAGTGACAACTTTAACTCTGTGGGGAAGCGAGATGAAGCAAAACATTTGGATGGGCCTGATGGGCGGCCTGGTGGCCTTGTTCTCCGTCGTGGCGTTCGCGGAGCCGGCAGCCGATTATGCGCGTGAAAAAAAGTGGGCGGATGAGGTGGTTCCCGGGCTGGTGGTGGGCGATCCGGTCTATCTGCAGACCTCGCGCGGGCACCACAAGTTTCTCGCGCTGTACACGCCGGTCGAGGGCAGCAGGGCGGTCATCGTCGTGCATGGCATGGGGATTCATCCGGACTGGGGCATGATCGGCACCCTGCGCACCGAACTGGCCGATCGCGGTTTTGCCACCCTGTCGATCCAGATGCCGGTGCTCGCCGCGGATGCCCAGGGCGCGGCCTACCCGCCCACCTTTCCGGAGGCCGCCGATCGTATCGCCCAGGCCGTCGATTTCCTCAAGGCGAAAGGCTACACGCAGTTGGCCGTCGTCTCCCACAGCATGGGCTCGCGCATGAGCCGCGCCTATTTCAGCGGCCAGCCCGATGCCGCGGTGAAAGCGTGGGCGAGTCTGGGACTGCAGCAGGATGATTATGCCGGGCTGAAACTGCCGGTCCTGGATATGTACGGCGACAACGACCTGCCGCCGGTGCTGGCGGACGCGGCGAAGCGCAAGGGCAGCCTGGCGGCCGCGCATTCAAGACAGGTAGTGATCCCGCACGCCGACCATTTCTACGCCGGACACGAAGGCGAAATGGTCGAGACGGTGGCGTCGTTCCTGAACGATACCTTGAAGTAGCGGGCGTTCAGGCCAGCAGCCGCGTCATCACCTCGCGATATTTCTCGCTGGTCCTGGCCACGATGTCGGCGGGCAGCAGCGGCCCGGGCGCCTGCTTGTTCCAGCCGCTGGCTTCCAGCCAGTCGCGTACGAACTGCTTGTCGAAACTGGGCGGGCTGCTCCCTGGCCGGTATTGATCGACCGGCCAGAAACGCGACGAATCGGGCGTCAGCGCCTCGTCGATCCACACCAGTTTGCCGGCTTCATCCAGTCCGAATTCGAATTTGGTGTCGGCGATGATGATCCCGCGTGTGAGGGCGTATTCTGCGGCGGATCGATACAGGGCAAGGCTGGCGTCGCGCACCTGGGTGGCCAGATCACGGCCGGTCAGGGCGGCCATCTGCTCGAACGTGATGTTCTGGTCGTGCGCGCCGGCCGCCGCTTTGGTCGACGGCGTGAAAATGGGGTTCGGCAGGCGGTCGGCCTGTACCAGGCCGGCCGGGAGCGCGATGCCGCAGACCGACTGGCTGGCCTGGTATTCCTTCCAGCCGGAGCCGGCCAGATAGCCGCGCACGATCGCTTCGACCGGCAAGGCCTTCAGCTTCTTCACCACGATGGCACGCCCGGCAACCTGGTCGCGTTCGGAATCCGCCACGACCGATTCCGGCGCGATGTCGAGCGCCTGGCTTGGCACGATGGCCTTCAGTCGGTCGAACCAGAAGGCGGACACGCGGGTCAGGACTTCGCCCTTGCCGGGGATGGGGACCGGCATGATCACGTCGAAAGCCGACAGGCGGTCGGTGGTGACGATCAGCAGCTTGTCGTCGCCGACGGCGTAGATGTCGCGCACTTTGCCACGGTGGAGCAGCGGCAGCGATGCGATGCGGGATTCAAGCATGGGTTGGCCGGACAGGGGTGCGGACATGGCGGGCGAAGCGGAATCGAAAGAGCCGGCATTATAGCTGCCGGCATAGAAGTCGCTGGCTTCGTATACGCTGCGCAATTCGCGCAGCGCCACCAGCAGGATCGCCGCCAGCGGCACCGCCAGCAGCACGCCGACGAAACCGAACAACTGGCCGAATGCCGCCAGCGCAAAAATGACCGCCACCGGGTGCAGGCCGACGCGTTCGCCGACCAGGCGCGGCGTGATCACATAACTTTCCAGCACCTGCCCGGCGAGGTAGATGCCCGCTACCCAGGCCACGCCGATCCAGTCGGTATATTGCAGCAGGGCCACCAGCAGCGCCAGAACCACGCCGAGGCCGAAGCCGAGGAAAGGCACGAAGGACAGGACGCCGGTGACAATGCCGATCGGCAAGGCATAATCCAGTCCGGCTGCCCACAGTGTAAGCGCGTAATACAGCGACAGGGTCGCCATCACCGCCAGCTGGCCACGCAGGAATTCGCCGACGACCGTGTCCATGTCGCGGGCAATGCGGGTGACGGTATCCAGCCAGCGCCGCGGTGCCAGTGTCACGATCCGCGCCACCATGTCGTCCCAGTCCCGCAGCAGATAGAACATCACTATCGGAATCAGCAGCAGATTGGCCAGCATGCCGACGACGGCAATCGCACCGGTTTGCAGGGAGGGGAGCCAGGCGGTGCCGTTCTGGGCGACCTTCTCGGTGAGCCATGCCATCAGTGCGGCCAGGTCGAAGTCGATGCCGAAGGTTTGTTGCAGCCAGGGCACGAAGCGGGTCTTCAGGAGGTCGAGAACCGCCGGCGCACGATGGCTCAACTCGGTGAACTGCCCCTGGAACAGGGGAAGCACGACCAGCAGCAGGACCAGCACGCCCAGCGCCGTCAGTACAATGACGGCCGCGGTGCCGACCGTGCGCGACAGTCCGCGTGTTTCCAGCCGATCGACCAGCGGGTCGAAAATGTAGGCCAGCAGGGCGCCCGCCAGAAACGGCGTGAGGATGGGACCGAGCAGATAGACCAGTCCGCCGGTGATGAGCAGTGCGGCGAGTGCAAGCCAGGGGATGTTGCCAGGGTGGGCGGGGCGGCGGACGGGGTGCATAGGCGGTAAAATAGCGCATTTTTCGATTCTGGAGCCGGGTGTGTCTTCCATTTCCTATAAAGATGCCGGGGTCGATATCGACGCCGGCGATGCACTGGTCGAGCGTATCAAGCCGCTGGCCAGGTGCACCATGCGCCCCGAAGTCCTCGCCGGCATCGGCGGTTTCGGGGCGCTGATCGAGATTTCCAGAAAATACAAGGAGCCGGTGCTGGTCTCCGGCACCGACGGCGTCGGCACCAAACTCAAACTGGCGTTCGAGCTCAATCGCCACGACACGGTCGGCATCGACCTCGTCGCCATGAGCGTCAACGACATCCTGGTACAGGGCGCCGAGCCCTTGTTCTTTCTCGACTATTTCGCCTGCGGCAAACTCTCGCTCGACACCGCCGAAGCCGTCATTGCCGGCATCGCCACCGGTTGCGAGCAGGCGGGCTGCGCGCTGATCGGTGGCGAAACGGCGGAGATGCCCGGCATGTATGCCGAGGGCGAATACGATCTCGCCGGCTTCGCGGTCGGGGTGGTCGAAAAGTCGAAAGTGATCGGCGGCCGCGCCATCGTGCCGGGCGACGTGGTGCTGGGGCTCGCATCCAGCGGCGCGCATTCCAACGGCTACTCGCTGATCCGCAAACTGATCGACATCAGCCATATCGGCCTCAAGTCGGACTTCCACGGTCGCCCGTTCGCCGATGCGGTGATGGCGCCGACGCGGATCTACGTCAAACCGCTGCTGGCGCTGCTGGCGACACTCGACGTCAAGGGCATGGCCCATATCACCGGCGGCGGCATCACCGGCAACCTGCCGCGCTGTTTGCCGGAAGGAACGGCGGCGCGCGTCGACCCGGATGCATGGACGCGTCCGCCGCTGTTCGACTGGCTGCAGCAGGCCGGCAACGTCGAACCAGCCGAAATGCTGCGCACGTTCAACTGCGGCATCGGTATGTGCGTGGTGGTGGCCGCCTCCGACGCCGCCGCCGCGATGGCGCATTTGCAGGCCAGCGGAGAAACCGTGTGGCGGATCGGCGAGATCGTCGCGCGTCCGGAGGGTGCGGAGCAGGTGATCTATCAGTGACGTGTCGCGTCGTCGTGCTGCTGTCCGGACGCGGCAGCAATCTTCGGGCGATCGTCGAGGCGCGGTTGCCGATCGAAATCGTGGCAGTCATCGGCAACCGGCCGCAGGCGGAGGGGCTGGCGTATGCGCGTGAGCGCGGCCTGACCGCCGTGGTCCTCGATCACACCGAATACCCGGATCGCGCCGCATTCGATGCGCGGCTCGCCGACGAAGTCGCGCAGCATCGCCCCGACCTGGTGGTGCTGGCCGGTTACATGCGCATCCTCAGCCCGGCCTTCATCGCACGCTTCGAGGGCCGTTTATTGAACATTCACCCCGCCCTTCTCCCCATGTTTCCGGGGCTGAACACGCACGAACGCGCGCTTGCCGAAGGCGTGAAGATCCATGGCTGCACGGTACATTTCGTCACGGTGGAGCTGGATCATGGCCCGATCGTCGCCCAGGCGGCCGTGCCGGTACGGGCGGACGACACCCCGGACACGCTCGCGGCGCGGGTGCTGGCCCAGGAGCACCGCATCTACCCCCAGGCGATCCGCTGGTTTGCCGAGGGTCGGCTGGTCAATGTGGATGGCCGCGTAAACTTGAAGGACGATTTGGCGTCACAGTCTGTGTTATCGCCCGGAACGTGACCATGCTCAAAATCATTCTGTTCGCCGCCGCGCTGCTCGCGGGATCGGCCCACGCGGCGGGCCCGTCCCGGATGAACGTGGTGTACGACCTCTACCGCAACGGCGTCAAGCTCGGTCAGGTGACCGATACGTTCACCCGCAACGGCACCCGCTATGTGCTGACCAGCGAGACCCACGCCAGCGGCCCGATCCAGTTGCTGTGGCCGGGCAACATCCAGCTTGAAAGCACGGGACTGGTGACGCCGAAAGGCCTGCGGCCGCTTCAGTTCCAGCATGCCCGCAGCGATGCCCCGAACAAGCTGGCGACGGCCCGGCTCGACTGGAAGCAGCGTACCATCACCTACCAGTACAAGGGCGAGTCGCGGCAAGTGGAGGGGCTGCGGGACGGCGCGCAGGACCAGTTGTCCCAGCTCTACCAGTTCATGTTCGCGCCCGGCCTGCCGACCGATTACGCGCTGCAGGTCGTGAGCGGGCGCAAACTCAACGATTACCACTATATGCGCCGCGACGGCGGCACCCTCCGGACGCCGCTGGGTGCGATGGCGACCCAGCAGTATCAGCGCATCACGCAGGAATCCGACGAAAAGGCCATCACGGTGTGGGTGGCGCCGGCACGCCACAATCTGCCCGTGCAGATCCGTGTCAGCGAGGACGGGGTCACGCTCGAACAGCGCCTGGTACGCGCCAGTATCAGGGATTGAACAGATGGGGCGCAGCGTTCGCCTGTGGGGGTGGGCGCTGGCCCTGTCGCTGCTGCTGCATGTCTGCCTCCTGGGCGGGCTCGAATGGCGGCTTCCGCACCGGACGTCGCCTCCCGAGCCGCCGCCGATCGACGTGCGGCTTGTCCCGCCTCCCCCGCCGGTCGCCGTAGCCGCTTCACCGTCACCTTCCCCGCGCCCGCCGCCTGCGCATGAACCGGCTGTCCCGCGGCCGGCGGTCAGGCTTCCGCCGCCGAGCATCGCCCCAGCGCCCGAACCGCCTGCCGAGGCGGCCGCGCCCGAGGCACCCGCCGACGAGTCCGTCGTGGTGGTCCCTCACCCGCCAGCCTTGACGCCGCCGCAACCGGTCGTGGAGGCGCCGATGGCCGGGCCCGCCGAACCGGCCACCGCGCCGTCGGTCCCGCTGAATGCATTGCCGCCGCGCATCGATCTGACGTTCGAATTGCGTTACGGGCTGGCGTCGGGCGAACAGACCCTGGTGTGGGTGAATGACGGGGAACACTACACGCTGGCCAGCGTGGCGGGGGCGACCGGCCTGACCGGCCTGTTCTACCGGGGACGTTTCGCGCAGACCAGCCGTGGCCGTGTCACGCCGCACGGTTTGCAGCCGGAGGAATTCTGGGACCAGCGAGGCGACAGGCGCAGCAGTGCGCGCTTTGACCAGGCGCAGGGTCAGATCACGCTGATTCCGGAGAAGGGGGTGCCGCGCCACTTCCCCTATCAGGGCGAGGTACAGGATGTGTTGAGCCTGTTCTTTCAGTTTGCGCTGACGGCGCCCCCTGCGGCCGGGCAGCGGCTGGCCTACCGGGTGTTCAATGGGAAGAAGCTGCGCGACTACGCCTATGAAGTGCGCGGCGAAGCCATGCTGGATACCGCGCTGGGTCCCTTGCAAACGCTGCATATCGCACAGGTGGCCGACGACGACGGCCGTTTCGAGGTCTGGCTGGCGATCGACCACCACTACCTGCCGGTGCGGGTGCTGCGCAGCGACGACGCAGGCCGCGAAATGGAACTGCGGATCCGGTCGATCGTGCCCTAGTCAGCCGGATGGCGGCCCGGCTACCGTGGCAGGCCGTCCACCTGCATGCGCGGCGTGATCCCGCGCCGCATGAACTCGCCCTGGCGTACTTCCAGCGCGTAGCGTATGTCGACACCGGGACAGTGCCGTGTTTCGCTGCGTGGCTGCATGTCGGCGAGGCTGGCGATGCGGCCCGCGGCGTCGATGAAGGCAATCGACAGCGGCAGCGGCGTGTCGCGCATCCAGAAGCAATGTCGCCCCGCTTGCTCGAACACGAACAGCATGCCGTCGTCGGCGTGCAGGATGGTTCGTCCCATCAGGCCCCGCGCCCGTTCACGCGGGGTGTCGGCGATCTCGACCCGGAACGCATGCGGGCCGATGTGCAAGGTGGGCGCTGCCGCTTCCGCGACGGCCGCGCCGCCGGCGAGCAGCAGCGCAAGCGCTTGAAGGAGGCGGGGGGCGGAGCCTGCCCTACAGGGCATCGCGCATCTGTTCGGCCAGTTGCAAGGCAGCCTCCGCCTGGGCGTCCAGCACGTTGAAATGCCCCATCTTGCGGCCCGGCCGCGCGGTCTGCTTGCCGTACAGGTGCAGCTTGATGTTCGGGTGCGCCAGCAGCGTGGCCCAGTGCGGGCCGCCGTCGCGCCAGCGGTCGCCGAGGAGGTTGACCATCGTCACCGGCGACAGCAGGCGGGTGTCGCCCAGCGGCAGACCGGCAAGCGCGCGCACCTGCTGCTCGAACTGGTCGGTGACGCAGGCGTCGAGCGTGTAGTGGCCGGAGTTGTGCGGGCGCGGGGCGATTTCGTTGACCATCAGGCGGCCGCCGGTGATGAAGAACTCGACTGCCATGACGCCGACGTAGCCGAGCCGGTCGGCCACCGCGCGCGCGATTTCGCGTGCCTGCTGCGCCAGGGCATCGGTGATGCGTGCGGGGACGATGGAGACGTCGAGAATGCCGTTTTCGTGACGATTCTCGGCGATCGGGAACAGCATGCATTCGCCGGCGTCGCTGCGGGCGAGCACCACCGAGATCTCGCGTTCCAGCCTGACGAAGCCTTCCAGCACGCAGGGCTGGCCGCCGAATTCACGGAACGCGGTACGCGCGTCCTCGATCGAGTGGATACGCGCCTGGCCCTTGCCGTCGTAGCCGAAACGCGACACCTTGAGGAGCGACGGCGTGCCAAATTCCGCCAGCGCGGCGTCGAGATCGTCCTCGCTGCGGATCAGTGCGAACGGTGCGGTGGCGAAGCCGTTTCCGGCGAGCCAGGATTTTTCATGGCCGCGGTCCTGCACGATGGCGACGGCGTCCGCGCCGGGCGATACCCGGCAATGCCCTGCCAGTTCGATCAGGCTGGCGGCGGGGACGTTCTCGAATTCGGTGGTGACGGCGGCGCAGGTCTCGCCCAGCCGTTTCAGCGCGGCCTGGTCGTCATAGCCGGCCTGCAGGTGTACATCGGCCATCTGCCCGGCGGGGCTGGCGGCATCGGGGTCGAGCACCATCACCTTGTAGCCCATGGTGCGGGCGGCGATGGTGAACATGCGGCCGAGCTGGCCGCCACCGAGAATCCCCAGCGTGGCACCGGGCAGGAGCGGCAGCTTACTCGACATCGGGCAGGTCCATTGCCAGCACCGAATCGGACTGGCTACGCCGGAACTCGGCGAGTTTGCCGGCCAGGCGGCTGTCGTAACGGGCGATCAGTGCGGCGGCGAACAGCGCCGCGTTGGCCGCCCCTGCCTCGCCGATGGCGAAGGTGGCGACCGGAATGCCCCGGGGCATCTGCACGATGGAGAGCAGCGAATCCATGCCCTTGAGATATTTCGACGGCACCGGCACGCCGAGTACCGGCACGAGGGTCTTGGCAGCGAGCATGCCGGGCAGGTGGGCGGCCCCGCCGGCACCGGCGATGATCGCCTTGAGTCCGCGCGCGTCGGCGTGGTGGGCGTAGTCGTAGAGCAGATCAGGGGTGCGGTGGGCGGACACCACTTTCGTTTCGTGATGGATGCCCAGTTGCTTCAGCAGTATCGCCGCATGCTTCATCACCTCCCAGTCGCTGGAAGACCCCATCACCACCCCCACCTGAGGCGCGTTCATCATGCCGCTCCCTGCAATGCGAAAGGCGGCATTTTAACAGCGCCACAGGCGCATGGATTCCCTACAATGGCGCCGCATATCCCGGAGACGACCATGCCTGCCTCGCTGCAAACCCTGATTCTGCTCACGTTTTCCAATGTCTTCATGACCTTTGCCTGGTATGCGCACCTGAAGGACATGAGCAACCAGCCCTGGGTCATCGCGGCACTCGTCAGTTGGGGGATCGCCCTGTTCGAGTACCTGCTGCAGGTGCCCGCCAATCGCATCGGCTTCAGCGTGATGAGCTTGCCGCAGCTGAAAATCATGCAGGAAGTCATCGCGCTTTCGGTGTTCATGCCGTTCGCCGTGCTCTACATGAAGGTGGAGCTGAAGTGGGATTTTTTGTGGGCGGCGCTGTGCCTGGTCGGAGCGGTGTATTTCATGTTCCGCAAGGCGGCGTAGGGACGGTGCCCCATCGTGATGGTCGGGCGTCCAAACAGAACGCCCCGCACGGGGCGGGGCGTTTCAAGGCGACGACGGAGGCTCAAACGCAGCCGGTCGGCTTCGGGGTCCCGGCGTAGCGGCCGGCCTGCTTGGCGGGGCCGAACGGGAACAGGCTGAACAGGAATTTCTTGTCCGCCCATTCGTCGCCCATTTCTTCCTTTAGACCCTTCTGCAGGAAACGCAGATTGGGAGCGGTGCCGTTCTGGGCGAACTGGTCGCGCATGTAATGGATGATCTTCCAGTGCTTCTCACCCAGTTCCAGCTTGTCTTCCCTGGCCAGTTCGATAGCCAGTTCTTCGGACCAGTCATCCAGATTGACCAGATAACCTTCGGGGTCGGTCTCGACGATTTTGCCGTTGATTTCACGTTCCATGGTTGCAGTCCTTACGTTCAATAAAATGATCGGGTGCTGCACCATAGAATAACCAAGTAAATTAGTCAACTAATTTAAAATAAGTATTTTATGCACTTCTTTCAATGGGTTAGCCGTTTTATTTACGGGCCACTTTGCCTCCCGCAGCCTTGTAGGCTTCAAGCCCTCCCTCTATGAAGCGCGCTTTCACGCCCGCGGCCTGCAGGCGGTCCACGACATTGCTCGACACGCTGCCGCCGCGCACGCAGTAGATCACCACGTCGAGCGTGCGCGGCAGCGCGCCGATCCAGGCGTCGATTTTGTCCGGGTTTTTCCACATCGCGCCGGGAATGATTTCATCGGACGCGGCGAAGTCGGCCTCGCGCCGCACGTCGAACACCAGCATGGCATCGGGGTTGACCTTGGCGGGCTTGATGGTGCGCGCCATCTCCTCGCATTTTTGGGTCGGATTGGCGCAGCCGCAGCGCTTGGGGGCTTGGATGATCCTGGGTTCCATGCTGTCCTCACGTCAATTAAAGAATGGGCGAGCCCAGACGCGTGTAGAGGGAAGCCATCACACCGACGGGTTCCCGGCCCCCGATTCTAGCGCGTTGTCCCACCGGGCGCTCAGGGCGCCGGTCGCTCAGGGCGCAGTCGTTCGGAGTGTGGCGTAGCGGCTTCGTCCGGTTGCCCCACCGGTTGCAGCACGAAGGTCTTGAAGGCTTGTGATACCGGCGACAGCCGCTTGTCGATGCGGTGCACGACATACCAGTGGCGCATGATGGGGAAATCCTCCACCGCCAGTACGGCAAGCCGCTGCAGCGTCAGTTCCTGTTCCAGTGTCTGGAGCGAAAGAATGCCCAGTCCCAGACCGGCCTGTACCGCCTGTTTGATCGCTTCGTTGCTGCTCATCTCCATGCTCGTACGCAGTGCCAGACCTCGGGCATCAAAAAAGCGCGCCATCGCGCCGCGCGTGCCCGATCCGGCTTCGCGCACCAGAAACGGCTCGGTGGCGAGATCATCGATCGACACTTTTTTTCTTCGTGCAAGCGGGTGGTCGGGCGGCGCGATCACGACCAGCGGGTTGTCCATGAAGCGGATGGCTTCCAGGTCAAGTCCGTCCGGCACCTGGCCCATGATGGCGAGATCGATCCGATTGGTGGCGAGCTGGTTCAGTACCGATTCGCGGTTGGACACGTCCAGATGGATCGATACGCCGGGATGGCGGCCGCGAAAGCGGGCCAGGATGCCGGTGACGACGGCGTTCACCGTCGTGGTCACGGCAAGGTTGAGGCGTCCGCTGTCGACGCTCTGCAGTTGCGCCAGATTGTGCTGCAGGTCGTCCAGGCGCGCAGTGATCGCCTGGCTGGCGTGCAGCACCTCGCGTCCGGCCTCGGTGAGAAAGATTTTTTTGCCCAGTTGCTCGGTGAGCGGCATGCCGAGGATGACTTCGATCCCCCGCATCTGCATGGAGACGGCAGGCTGCGACAGATGCAATTCCTCGGCCGCCCGCGAAAACGACAGGTGGCGGGCGACGGCTTCGAATACCCGGAACTGGCGAAGCGTGAGTCGGCGCATAGATGTATAAGGAAAATTATATGATTTTCATCATAACAATTTAATATTCATTATATAAGTGCTTGCGTATAGTCCGCCCCTGCCCACTTCGGAGCGTTGCACCCGAAGTCTTGTTTATGACCCGCAGGAGCCAAGCCATGGATCAATCCGCACGTTATGCCGACCTCAGCCTCAAGGAAGAAGACCTGATCAAGGGCGGCAAGCACATTCTCGTCGCCTACAAGATGAAGCCCAAGGCCGGCCACGGCTACCTGGAAGCGGCCGCCCACTTCGCCGCCGAGTCCTCGACCGGCACCAACGTCGAAGTGTCCACCACCGACGAATTCACCAAGGGCGTCGACGCGCTGGTGTACCACATCGACGAGGCCACCGAGGACATGCGGATTGCCTACCCGCTGGACCTGTTCGACCGCAACGTCACCGACGGCCGCATGATGATCGTCTCCTTCCTGACGCTGGTGATCGGCAACAACCAGGGCATGGGCGACATCGAGCACGCCAAGATCCACGACTTCTACGTGCCCGAGCGCGCCATCCAGCTGTTCGACGGTCCCGCCAAGGACATCTCCGACATGTGGCGCATCCTCGGCCGCCCGGTGGTCAACGGCGGCTACATCGCCGGCACCATCATCAAGCCCAAGCTGGGCCTGCGCCCCGAGCCGTTCGCCCACGCGGCCTACCAGTTCTGGCTGGGCGGCGACTTCATCAAGAACGACGAACCCCAGGGCAACCAGGTATTCGCGCCGATGAAGAAGGTGATCCCGCTGGTGGCCGACGCGATGAAGCGCGCACAGGATGAAACCGGCCAGCCCAAGCTGTTCTCCGCCAACATCACCGCCGACGACCACTATGAAATGTGCGCCCGCGCCGACTACATCCTGGAAACCTTCGGCGCCGACGCCGACAAGGTGGCCTTCCTGGTCGACGGTTTCGTCGGCGGTCCCGGCATGATCACCACCGCCCGCCGTCAGTATCCCAACCAGTATCTGCACTACCACCGCGCCGGCCACGGCATGATCACCTCGCCGTCGGCCAAGCGTGGCTACACCGCCTTCGTGCTGGCCAAGATCTCGCGCCTGCAGGGGGCCTCGGGCATCCACGTCGGCACCATGGGCTACGGCAAGATGGAAGGCGAGGCGGACGACAAGCTGATCGCCTACATGATCGAGCGCGACGAGTGCCAAGGCCCGGTCTACTTCCAGAAGTGGTACGGCATGAAGCCCACCACCCCGATCATCTCCGGCGGCATGAACGCGCTGCGTCTACCCGGCTTCTTCGAGAACCTCGGCCACGGCAACGTCATCAACACCTCCGGCGGCGGCTCCTACGGCCACATCGACAGCCCGGCGGCCGGCGCGATCTCGCTGCGCCAGTCGTACGAGTGCTGGAAGGCCGGCGCCGACCCGATCGAGTTCGCCAAGAGCCACAAGGAATTCGCGCGCGCCTTCGAGTCCTTCCCGGGCGACGCCGACAAGCTGTATCCGGGCTGGCGCGAAAAGCTGGGCGTGCACAAGTAAGAACACGGGGGTGAAGCGTCATCTCCTTCGCGGGGCGGGTTGGAAGCAGTCTCCTAGCTGCTGATAACCGATCCCGCGCTCCACGCCCCCGGCTTTCCGGGGGCGTTTTTTTCTTCCGTTGCGAGGCATGCGCATGATCGACAAGGACCAGTACAAGGTTCAGCAGGAACCCTTCTACCAGCAGCAGAAGAACGAAGTCGCGCTGTACGAAGCGGCCTACCGCAACCGCCTGCCGGTGATGGTGAAAGGGCCAACAGGGTGCGGGAAATCGCGCTTCGTCGAATACATGGCGTGGAAGCTCGGCAAGCCGCTGATCACCGTGGCCTGCAACGAGGACATGACCGCGTCCGATCTGGTCGGCCGCTATCTGCTGGAAGCCAACGGCACCCGCTGGCTCGACGGCCCGTTGACCACCGCCGCGCGCATCGGCGCCATCTGCTATCTCGATGAAATTGTGGAGGCACGCCAGGACACCACCGTGGTGATCCACCCGCTGACCGACCACCGCCGCACCCTGCCGCTCGACAAGAAGGGCGAGCTGATCCGCGCGCACCCCGACTTCCAGTTGGTGATTTCCTACAACCCCGGCTACCAGACGCTGATGAAGGATCTCAAGCAGTCGACCAAGCAGCGCTTCACCGCGTTCGATTTCGACTATCCCGACGCCGCGCTGGAAGCGCAGATTGTGGCGCAGGAAACCGGCATGGACGAAACGGTGGCGGCACAACTGGTGAAGATCGGCGGCGTCGCGCGCAATCTGAAAGGCCACGGACTCGACGAAGGCATCTCGACCCGCCTGCTGGTGTACGCGGCGACGCTGATCAAGGACGGCGTGGCGCCTGCCGACGCCTGCCGCATGGCGCTGGTGCGCCCGATCACCGACGACGCCGATATTCGCGAGACGCTGGATCACGCGGTTGATGCGACGTTTGCTTGAAATGCTTTCACCACAGAGGCACAGAGACACAGAGAAAAGAGCAGAACCAGGTGTGCTGGAAATAAATCTGGCGCTCGATTGGATGTCGAGTGCTGGATGGTTTTCTCTGTGCCTCTGTGCCTCTGTGCCTCTGTGTCTCTGTGGTGAACCGGTTTTCACCACCCTACCCATGACCGAAACCGTCTACCAGCACCCCCTCATGGCCGCCTACTGGCGCCAGCTCGACACCCGTTTCCCGCAGGTGGAGGCGGTGTTCGACGATGTCATGGCGGAAGCGCTGGCGGTGCTCACGCGCGCGGGGCTCGACGCCTACCTCGAAGCCGGCCGCGTCATCGGCAAGCTGGGGCGCGGCGTCGAACCGCTGCTGGCCTTCCTGGAGGAGTGGCCGTCGGCCGCGCAGGCGGTCGGCGAGTCCGCGCTGCCGGCGGTGATGGCGCTGATCCAGCGCCTGCAGAAATCACCCAACGGCCGCGCGATCACGCCTTTCCTGCAGACGCTGGCGCCGGTGGCCAGGCGGCTGCAATCCGAAGATCAACTGCAGCACTATCTCGACATTGCGCTAGACCTGAAGGCGCGCACCACCGGCTCCATCCACGGCCACCACACCACTTTTCCCAGCCCCGGCCTGCCGGAATTCTTCGCCCAGGCGCCCGGCCTGCTCGCGCAGCTTTCCATCGCCGGCCTCGGGAACTGGGTCGAATACGGCATCCGCAACTACCGTGGCCACCCCGAGCGGCAGAAGGATTACTTCAGCCTGCAATCGGCCGACAGCCGCGCCGTGCTGCAACGCGAGCGCCATGGGACGTTATTGATCGACGTCGAGCGCAAACTGGACCTGTATCTGCGCGGCCTGTGGCAGGACCACGACCACCTGGTGCCGTATTCGACAGCGTTCGACGAAATCCGCAAGCCGATTCCCTATTACGACAAGCTCGGCATCCGTCTGCCCGACGTCTACGACGACCTGATCCTCCCTTCCTCCCCGTTCCCTCACCCCAACCCTCTCCCCGAGGGAGAGGGGGAAAAAGCTGAGCCCAAACCGATTGAACGAGAGGCCGGGGGAGAGGGACGCACGCGGCCCTCTCCCGGTGCTTCGCACCACCCTCTCCCGCAAGCGGGCGAGGGGAAAACCGTCATCTCCGGTCTCGACCGCTACCGCGCCGCGCTCGCCCACATCGTCGGCCACCGTCGCTGGTCCGACGCGCAGGTCGCCGACAACTGGAGCCCGTTCCAGCGCATGGCGGTGGAGTTCTTCGAGGACTGCCGCGTCGAGACGCTCCTGATCCGCGCCTACCCCGGTCTGCGCAAGCTGTTCCTCGCGCTGCATCCGAAGCCTTTGGAGACCGCCTGCGATCCGGAGACCACCTCCTGCCTGCGTCACCGCATGGCGATGTTGTCGCGCGCGTTGCTCGACCCGGCGCACGGCTACATTGACGCCGACCTGCTGGACACCGTGCAGCGTTTCCATGCCGTCATGGCGCACGGAGAATCGAGCACCAAAGAAATCGCCGCGCTGGCCTTGAACTATGTGGCCAAAACCCGCCGCCAGAGCGACCAGTTCGCCCGCGTCCACTTCGCCGACACCGTGGTCGACTACCGCGACGACAACCGCCAGTTGTGGAAATTCATCGAGGCCGGCGACGAGGAAGACGCCTTCGACGAGCCGCGCAAGATCGAGCCGGGCGAGGAGATTCACGGTCTGCCGCCGCGCCATTATCCGGAGTGGGACTACGCGAGCCAGACCTACCGCCCGGACTGGGTCAGCGTGTACGAAGCGCTGCACCCGCATGGCAATGCCGCCGACATCGACCGTCTGCTCGCCAAACACGGCGCGCTCGCCAAGCGGCTGAAGAAGATGCTCGACCTCTTGAAGCCGCAGGACAAGGTGCGCATCCGCTATCAGGAAGAAGGCAGCGAGCTCGATCTCGACGTCGCGCTGCGCGCGCTGATCGACTTCAAGGGCGGCGCCACCCCCGACCCGCGCATCAACATGAGCCATCGCACCGACGGCCGCGACATCGCCGTCATGCTGCTGCTGGACCTGTCGGAATCGCTCAACGACAAGGCGGCGGGCAGCGAGCAGACCATCCTCGAACTCAGCCAGGAAGCGGTTTCGCTCCTGGCCTGGGCGATCGAGAAGCTGGGCGATGCGTTCGCCATCGCCGGCTTCCATTCCAACACCCGTCACGACGTGCGCTACCTGCACATCAAGGGCTACGGCGAAGCGTTCGACGACGACGTCAAGGCGCGCCTGGCCGCGATGCAGGCGGGCTGGTCCACCCGCATGGGCGCGGCGATGCGCCACGCCGCGCACACGCTCGGCGCGCGCCGCGCCGACAAGAAGCTGATGCTCATCCTCACCGACGGCAGGCCGTCCGACGTCGATGCCCACGACGAACGCCTGCTGGTCGAAGACGCCCGGCAAGCAGTGAAGGAACTCGACCGGGACAATATTTTCACCTACTGCATCAGCCTCGATCCAAAAGCTGACGAATACGTCAGCGACATCTTCGGTCGCCAGTTCAGCGTCATCGATCGCGTCGAGCGCTTGCCCGAGCAACTGCCGCAGTTGTTCATGGCGTTGACGAAGTAAGGTCGGCGGCGGCGCTTCGGGCTGGGCGGGCCGGCACTGCGTGGGCAATCTTCCAGCGGGTGAAAAACGCGCTTCACCGGCGGCCTGCGCGCCACGCTGAGGCCACCTCGGGATCGGCTACATCGGGGTCAGTTTCGGCGCCTGTTTCAGATATTCGAGAAACGCCTGCGCGATCACCGAAAGTTTTTTGCCACGCGGATAGGCGACATACCAATGCCGTCTGATCGGAAAATTCTCCACGTCGAGAATGGCGATGTGGCCCAGCGGCGCATCCAGCGAGAGGGTGTGACGCGAGAGCACCGAAATGCCCAGGCCGCCCACGATGGCCTGCTTGATGGCCTCGTTGCTTCCGAGTTCCATGCGCACCTTCGGGATGATCTTTTTCGACGCGAACAGTCTTTCCACTGCCGCGCGCGTGCCGGAGCCGGGCTCGCGCACCAGAAACGGTTCCTTGGCAAGGCGCGACAGCGGAATGTTCCTGTCTTTCGCGAGCGGGTGGCTCGCGGGCGCCAGCACGACCAGCAGATTTTCCAGAAAAGGTTCGGCCATCGCGTCGATGTCTTCCGGCGGCTGGCCCAGGATGTACAGATCGTCCTGGTTGCCGGCCAGTCGTTCGAGCACCCGCTCACGGTTCGAGACCTTGAGCGACACGTCGACCCCCGAATGCGCCTGGCAGAACGGCCCCAGCAGGCGCGGCGCGAAATATTTCGCGGTGGTGACGACGGCAAGTTTGAGCGTGCCCTTCTTGAGCCCTTTCATGTCGGCGATGGCCATCTCGAAGCGGGAAAAGTGTTCGAAGATGCCGTCGCAGGTCTGCTGGAGCTCGCGGCCGGCGTCGGTGAGGTACATCTTTTTGCCGATCTGTTCGAACAGCGGGAGACCCACGGCGTCCGTCAGTTTCTTGATCTGCATCGAGACGGTCGGCTGGGTCAGAAAAAGCTCTTCCGCCGCGCGGGTAAAGCTGCCCAGACGGGCAATGGTCGAGAATACTTCCAGTTGTCGCAAGGTACTGTGACGCATGCTTGTCCCCCAGTGATCGCTTTTCGTCTATCGAATGGATTGAAAAGTTTGACTGTTATTGATGCGCTCCATTTTGCATGATGAAGGCACCGTGTTGACGCAACACCTTTTCACCGGAAAGGGTATTGGCGCCACGACCTCACGCACGGCCTGTTCAACTTCATGGAGAAAATCATGGCATCGCAAACTATCAAGGAAGGCAAGGAACGTTACAAGTCGGGTGTGATTCCGTACAAGAAGATGGGCTACTGGGAACCGGATTACAAGCCCAAGGATACTGACGTGATCGCGCTGTTCCGCATCACCCCGCAGGAAGGCGTCGACCCCGAAGAAGCCGCTGCCGCCGTCGCGGGAGAATCGTCGACCGCGACGTGGACGGTGGTGTGGACCGACCGCCTGACCGCCTGCGAGCTTTATCGCGCCAAGGCGTATCGCGTGGATCCTGTCCCCAATACCGGTGCCGGCACCAAGAACGAAGCGCAGTATTTCGCCTACATCGCCTATGACCTCGACCTCTTCGAGCCGGGTTCGATCGCCAACCTGACCGCGTCGATCATCGGCAACGTGTTCGGCTTCAAGGCGGTGAAGGCACTGCGCCTCGAAGACATGCGCATTCCCGTCGCCTATCTGAAGACCTTCCAGGGCCCGGCAACCGGCATCGTGGTCGAGCGCGAGCGCCTCGACAAATTCGGCCGCCCCCTGCTGGGCGCCACCACCAAACCCAAGCTCGGCCTGTCGGGCCGCAACTACGGCCGCGTGGTGTACGAAGCATTGAAAGGCGGCCTCGACTTCGTGAAGGACGACGAGAACATCAACTCGCAGCCCTTCATGCACTGGCGCGACCGTTTCCTGTATTGCATGGAAGCGGTGAACAAGGCCTCGGCCGCTACCGGCGAGGTCAAGGGCCATTACCTCAACGTCACCGCCGGCACCATGGAGGAGATGTACGAACGCGCCGAATTCGCCAGGAACCTGGGATCGGTGATTGTCATGATCGATCTGGTCATCGGCTATACCGCGATCCAGAGCATGGCGAAATGGGCGCGCAAGAACGACATGATCCTGCACCTGCACCGCGCCGGAAACTCGACCTACTCACGCCAGAAGAATCACGGCATGAATTTCCGCGTGATCTGCAAATGGATGCGCATGGCGGGCGTCGATCACATTCATGCCGGCACCGTCGTGGGCAAGCTCGAGGGCGATCCGCTGATGATCAAGGGCTTCTATGACACCCTGCGGGACACGCATACGCCGATGAGCCTGGAAAACGGCCTGTTCTTCGACCAGGACTGGGCTTCGCTCAACAAGGTCATGCCGGTCGCTTCCGGCGGCATTCACGCAGGCCAGATGCACCAGTTGCTGACCTATCTCGGCGAAGACGTGATCCTGCAGTTCGGCGGCGGCACCATCGGCCACCCGCAGGGTATCCAGGCCGGCGCCACGGCGAACCGCGTGGCACTTGAAGCGATGGTGATGGCGCGCAACGAGGGCCGCGACATCTGGAACGAAGGGCCGCAGATTCTGGAGGCCGCAGCCAAATGGTGCACGCCGCTCAGGGCTGCCCTCGACACGTGGAAGGACATCACCTTCAACTACGCGTCGACCGATACCGCCGATTTTGTGCCCACCGCCACGGCCAGCGTTTGATCCGGCCATTTAACTCATACAAGGAAATCACATCATGATGACCAATCCAGGCAATCGCCTCACCCAGGGCCAGTTTTCATTCATGCCCGATCTCACCGACAAGGAGATCACCGCGCAGATCAAATATGCGCTGGGCAACGGCTGGGCCGTCAACGTCGAATACACCGACGACCCGCATCCGCGCAATACCTATTGGGAGATGTTCGGCATGCCGATGTTCGACCTCAAGGATCCGGCCGGGATCCTGATGGAGGTCAACAACTGCCGCAAGACCTTTCCCGGCTGCTACATTCGCGTCACCGCGTTCGACAGTTCGCGCGGCGTCGAATCGCCGCGGATGTCCTACATCGTCAACCGGCCGAAGAAGGAGCCCGGCTTCCGTCTGACGCGGCAGGAAGGCGCCGGTCGTACTGTCCACTACACCGTGCATTCCTACGCGACGGACCGGCCGGAAGGCGAACGCTACACTTGAGTGGTCTGGCGACGAGCCGTGTCAGGCCCGTCGCCGGTTTTTCAACGAGATCAAGGAGATCGTCATGGCGAGCGTACTGATACCCCTGGCGGAAGGATTCGAGGAGCTGGAGGCGGTGAGCATTATCGACGTGCTGCGCCGCGCCGGCATCAAGGTGGTGGTCGCGGGCCTCCAGGACGGCCCGGTCAAGGGATCGCGCGAGACGGTTGTGGTGCCTGACGCGCCGCTCGATGCCGTGATGAGTCAGGACTTCAACATGGTGGTGCTCCCGGGCGGCATGCCCGGCGTCAAGCACCTGCACGAAGACGCGCGCATCAAGACCCTGCTCGACCGCTACACGCAAAAGGACCGCTATACCGCGGCGATCTGCGCCGCGCCGTCGATCCTTGCCGCCTACGGCCACCTGGCGGGCCGGAACGCGACCAGCAATCCGAAGTTCCGGGACCAGGTCGCGATCGATGGCGTTCATTATCATGAAGAGGCCGTCGTCACGGACGGCAATATCGTCACGTCGCGCGGCCCGGGCACCTCCATCGATTTCGCACTTGCGCTGGTGGAGCAGCTCGCGGGCCGCGCCAAGCGCGATGAGGTGGAGTCCGGCCTGGTGCGGGTGCGTTAGCGGAGCTTTTCAACATGGCTATGACGAAAGACAACGAACAGGTGGCGTCACGGGACGCGGCGAGCGCCACGGACGACACGCTGGTGAATCTCGATGCCGAATTCCAGGCCTCCAACGTTCAGGAGGTGCTCGACAAACTCGATCGAGAACTGATCGGGCTCATGCCCGTCAAAACGCGCATTCGAGAAATCGCGGCGCTGCTGCTGGTCGACCGGCTGCGCAAACGGTTCGCGCTGACATCGGAGACGCCGACCCTGCACATGTCGTTTACCGGCAACCCGGGCACCGGCAAGACCACCGTCGCCCTGCGCATGGCCGAAATCCTGCACCGTCTGGGCTATGTGCGCGAAGGCCATCTGGTATCGGTCACGCGCGACGACCTCGTCGGCCAGTACATCGGACACACGGCGCCCAAGACCAAGGAGGTCATCAAGAAGGCCATGGGCGGCGTGCTGTTCATCGACGAAGCCTACTACCTGTACAAGCCCGAGAACGAGCGCGACTACGGTGCCGAGTCGATCGAAATCCTGTTGCAGGTGATGGAAAACAATCGCGAAGATCTGGTCGTGATCCTGGCCGGCTACAAGGATCGCATGGACAGATTCTTCCACAGCAACCCCGGCATGCGCTCGCGCATCGCCCACCACATCGACTTTCCCGACTATCGCGCGGAAGAGCTCCTCGCGATCGCCCGGCTGATGCTGGCGGCGCAGAACTATCGCTTCAGCGCGGAGGCGGAGAAGGCGTTTTTCGAGTACCTGACGATCCGCATGAAACTCGAACATTTCGCCAATGCACGCTCGGTCCGCAACGCCCTCGACCGTGCGCGCCTGCGCCAGGCCAACCGCCTGTTCGCCAGTACGTCGAAAACCCTGTCCAAGACCGATCTCATGACCATCGAGGCCGGAGATATCCTGGCAAGCCGCGTCTTCAGCGAAGGCCGCGCCGACAGCGACGCCGGCGGCTAGTCATGAAAGGCCGCCGTACCCGGCTCTGCGGATAGAAGGTCCTGCGTCTCATGCCGGACGATCCGCAACCTCTTCGCGTCATGCCGAAAACGATATCGGCGACGTGCTACAACCGCGTGCGGCTTGCCCTGATCCGGCGCGGCCAGCCATTGCGGCTCGGCCTGCCCCGGCATCGCGGACTGGAAATGATACTGACCGATGACGCCTGGCGCTGCATCGACACGCTGACCGAGGATCAGCTGATTCTCGTCTGGCGGGCATTCGCCAGCAGTGGCCGTGACGATCTCACCCGGCCGGTCGCCTGCGAACTGTTCCTGTACCACCACTGCGCCGGGCTCGTGATGGGAACCGTCCTGAGCGATATGGAGCACGCGCTGGACGCGTGTCTGGCACCGGCCCGGCACGATTGACGCACGCATGATGGACGCGTGGGCCGGCACGCATACCGTCTCGAAGGCAGGGCCTGTCCGGTGTACAGTATTGGCCAGGGTCACCAGACAGGATGAGCCGTTCGCATTGCCGATGACGAAGGTGAGAGCAGGCGCCGGATAGTTTGACCATCAGCTCCCATGACAACAGACCATGATTTGATCCGCCGCACCCGTGCCGCCGTCTGGCACCCCTGCACCCAGATGAAAACGCTGGAAGCCACGCCGCCGCTGGCGATCGCGCGCGGCGAGGGGGCGTGGCTGATCGATCCCGGCGGACGGCGTTATCTGGACGCGATATCCAGCTGGTGGGTCAACCTGTTCGGCCATTGCAATCCGCGCATCAATGCCGCCATCGTCGATCAACTCGGCAGGATCGAACATGTGATGCTGGCCGGCGCGACGCATGCGCCGGTGGTGGAGCTGTCCGAGCGGCTGGCTGCACTGACCGGGCTGGGCCATGCGTTTTATGGCTCGGACGGCGCCTCGGCCACCGAAATCGCACTGAAAATGAGCGCGCACTACTGGCGCAACGCAGGGCAGCCGGAGAAAAACGCGTTCGTCAGCCTGCAAAACGGCTACCACGGCGAAACCGTCGGTGCGCTGTCGGTGACCGATATCCCGCTGTTCAAGGACACCTACGCGCCCTTGCTGCGCCACAGCGTACAGGTGCCGACGCCGGATGCGCGGCGGGCCGAGCCCGGCGAATCGGCCGAGGCCTGGGCACTGCGCTGTGCAGAGGCGCTGGAAGCACATCTGGCCGAGCACGCCGCCACCACCGCCGCCTTCATCGTCGAGCCGCTGGTGCAGGGCGCGGCGGGCATGGCGATGTACCACCCGGCGTACCTGACCCGCGCGCGCGAACTGTGCGACCAATATCGGGTGCACCTGATCGCCGACGAGATTGCCGTGGGTTTCGGCCGCACCGGCACGATGTTCGCGTTCGAGCAGGCATCGCTCCCCTCTCCCCCGGGGAGAGGGGCCGGGGGTGAGGGCGCAGGCGGTAAGAGCGCCGCTGTTGGCCAAGACGCCCAGCGTTTTCCAGATATCCCCCCCGAAGCGATCGAATTCGCACGCAAGCTGCGCCACGAACAAACCGACGCAGAATCCCTGATGTGGTATCTGCTGCGGGATCGCCGTCTGGGCGGACATAAATTCCGTCGGCAGCATCCCATGCCGCCCTACACGCTGGATTTTTATTGCCATGAGGCTGGCCTGGTCATCGAGCTGGATGGGGGGCAGCATGCTGAGCCCGCACGTGACGCCCGTCGCGATGCGTGGCTTGGGCAGCAGGGTTTGCGGGTCGTGCGTTTCTGGAACAATCAGGTATTGCAGGAAACCGAGGCAGTGCTCTCGGAGGTTTGGACTGCCTTGCATGCTGGCGCGTACCCTCACCCCCAGCCCCTCTCCCAGCGGGAGAGGGGAGAAGGACCGAGGCAGGCCGCGATCCGCCCCGACTTCATCTGCCTGTCCAAGGGCCTCACCGGCGGCTATCTGCCGCTGTCGGCGGTACTGACGACCGACGCCGTCTATGCTGCGTTCTACGGCGACGCCACCGCCCGCGGTTTCCTGCATTCGCATTCCTACACCGGCAATCCGCTTGCCTGCCGGGCGGCGCTGGCGGTGCTGGACATTTTCGAGAGCGACCGGGTCATCGACGCCAACCGCGTCAAGGCTCAGGCATTCACGGACTTGCTGGCGGACGTGGCGGCGCATCCGCGGGTACGCCATTTCCGGCATAGGGGGATGATCTGGGCATTTGACGTCGCGCAGACCCGCCCCGGTTTTGCGGCCCGTTTCCATCGGGCGGCGCTGGACCACGGCGTGTTCATCCGCCCCGTCGGCCAGACGGTTTATGTGATGCCGCCTTATGTGACCGCTATCGAAGACATGCACCTCCTGGCGGAAGCCTTGCGGGCCTGCCTGGATCATCCGGATATCTGATTGAATCCGGCCGGCTTGACGCCATCCGTCCTCTGCGGGACGACGGCAGGCACTGAACGCTGGCGCGACAAGCTCCCGCCCTCGACGGAATGGCGGTATCGGGTACTGGATGGCGCCGCATCCGTGCTCCGCACAGGCCGCTCCTGCGCATGTTCCATCAGGTCAGGCACGTACTTATAAGTAAGTTACCAGTCACTATTTATAACGGGAATCATCGAAAACCAGCCAATGACCTATTTGCGATAAGCTTGTTTTTAGCTATAAAAGCCTCTATGGTTGACGCTCCGGACTCAATTCATATAATGAGCAACTAATTACTTTCTTATAGTGGCTCGCCCGCGAAACCCAGAATGGATGCGCGTATGAAACCCCTGTCACGATTACTGCTGCTCACCTTTCTTCTTTCTTTCTGGAAAACGGCTTTCGCCGCCGATCCGCTCCCGTTGTGGGAAGCGATGGCGCGCGCCGCGCAATCCAACCCGGCGATCAAAAGCCAGCAAGCCGAAGTCACTCGGCAAACGCTGGAACAGGACGTTGCGCGTGGCCAGCGCTTGCCCCAAGTCAATCTGGATGCGGCCTACACGCGCCATGCCTACCCGAGCCTGATCACGCCGATTCGCGAGGCGGGCGTCTTTCCGCCGATGGACCGGGATGTTGCGAATATCGGACTGGCGATGAGCCTGCCGTTATATCGCGGTGGCAAGCTGGTGGCAGGCGAGGCGCTGGCCGCGCACAACCGTGAGGCGTCGGTACAGGCGTTGCGTGCCGGCGGGCAGGACCTGTTGTTCAACGTCGTCGCCACCTATACCAAGGCCTTGCATTTCCGGCAGCTCGGGCAGG
This sequence comes from Thiobacillus sp. 63-78, assembly GCA_001899765.1. GTDB lineage: Bacteria > Pseudomonadota > Gammaproteobacteria > Burkholderiales > Thiobacillaceae > Thiobacillus. Next base: position 90,782 of record MKWM01000073.1, on the reverse strand, counting down.
TTCTGGATGCCCGCATCAAGGCGCTGCAACGCGAGGAACAGGACATCAATCTGCGCCTGCGGGAAGGCCGCGCCGCGCGGCTCGACCTGATCCGGCTGCAGACGCAGTTGTCGCAGGCGCGCTACGACAAGGTATCGGTCACGCAGGGTGAGAAGGATGCCTTGTCGCTGCTGGCCGCCTTGCTGGGCGAGAGTGGTCCGGCTCCGGCCCTGTCCGACCTCGGAATGACCGCGCCAACCCTGCCGGCTTCGGCCGAAGCGGCGTTGCAGCGCGCCATGCAGCAGCGCCCGGATCTGCTCAGGCTCGACGCCCTGGGCCGCGCGGCCCGGCAGAAAACCACCATCGCGCGCGGCGAGCGTCTGCCGCAGGTCGATCTGGTCGCGCGCGCGCAGGAAAGCACCGGCAGCGACTGGAAAGGCTACGACGACTCGCAGATCGGCGTGCAGTTATCGTTGCCGCTGTTCGACGGCGCCGTGCGCCGGCGCCGGGTGGAACAGGCCGGGATCGAGCAGCGGCAAAACGCCCTGCTGCAGGAAGACGCGCGCAACCGCATCACCAGCGAGGTCGAGCAGGCATACGGCGGCCTGGACGAATCGCGTGCCCGGCTGGATGCGGCGACCCAGGGCGAAACCGAAGCCAGCGAAGCGCTGCGCATCGAAACCCTGCGCTACCACGGCGGCGAAAATACCATCACCGATCTGCTCGGCGCCGAATCCGCCCTGTGGGCGGCTACCGCGAACCGGCTGCAGGCGGGCTACGACATTACCGTGAGTCAGGCGCGCCTGCTTCGCGCCACCGGCGACCTCACGCCCGACAGCTTCCGGCCCGCGGATGCCGGCGCAAAAACAGGGACGAATCCGTCTTCGTCCGGCCTCGGCCCCGACACCCTTGCGCAGTATCTCGCATGGCACCACAGCGTCACGGCTTGCGGGGACGACCTCGCTGCCGGGAGCGCGACGGTCGACGTTCTACCCGCTAAAAAACTCGCCGCAAAAAACCTTGCGGGGCACACCAGTCAGCAAGGAGCAAGACTATGAACAGGAAGGTCGTCATTGGCGTCGTCGCCGTTGCCGGGATCGTGGCCGTTGCGCTATGGAAATTCGCGCCCTGGGCGGAGCGGCCGGACGAAAGCACGGTATTCGCCTCGGGCACGGTGGACGCGACTGAAATCGCCGCCGCCTTCAAGGTGCCGGGCATCCTGGGCAAGCGGCCGGTGGATGAAGGCAGCCGCGTCAAGACGGGCGAACTGCTGGCGGCGCTCGACGACCGCGAGGCCACCGCCCGGCTGCAGCAGGCGCAAGCCGCGCAACAGGTCGCCGAAGCCCGCCTCAAGGATCTGCAACAGGGCTACCGTGCGCCGGAAATCGCCGAGGCGCGCGCGCAGCTTGAACAGGCCCGCGCCAACCGGACCAATCTGGACGAAGAGGCGCGGCGTTCCGAGGTGCTGTTCGAGGGCGGCGCCGCCAGCCGGCAGCGGCGCGACCGGGATCGCACCGTCGCCGTCGTCGCGGCCCAGCAGGCGAGCGCGGCACAGGAACGGCTCAAGCTGCTGCAAAGCGGCTATCGCCCCGAGACCATCAACGCCGCGCGGGCGCAACGCGACGAAGCGCAGGCCGCGGTCGCCGCCGCCCGCGTTGCGCTGGCGGATCTGCAGGTGACCAGCCCGGTCGACGGGGTCGTCACCCGCAAGCATGCCGAAGTGGGCGAAACCCTGGGTGCAGGCCGTCCGGTGGTGACGGTCACCGATATTTCCCGACCCTGGCTCAGGGTCTACATCCCGGAAGATCAGATCGGCAAAGTGCGTCTGGGCGCCGCCGCCCGGGTCAAGGTCGACACCTTCCCCGACCGCGAATTCGAAGGCCGGGTGAGCTACGTGTCGTCGCAGGCGGAGTTCACCCCCAAGAACGTGCAGACCCAGGAAGAACGGGTGAAGCTGGTCTTCGCGGTGAATGTGACCGTCGACAACCGCGACGGCACGCTCAAGCCGGGCATGCCGGGCGATGTGTACATCTCAACGGCGGGCGGGAACGGGCAATGAACCCGACGGTCGTGCAAGGAGACCTGGCATGAGCGAAATCGCCATCGAGGCCAGCGGGCTGGGCCGCGCATTCGGCGACCTGTGGGCGGTGCGCGGGCTCGAGCTGCAGGTGAGGCGCGGCGAGATCTTCGGCCTGGTGGGGCCGGACGGTGCCGGCAAGACCACCACCATGCGCATGCTGACCGGCATACTCGCCGCCAGCGAAGGCACGGCGACGGTGGCGGGATTCCCGATCCAGGGCGGTGACGAGGAAATCAAGGCGCGCATCAGCTACATGTCGCAGCGCTTCGGTCTGTACGGCGACCTCACCGTCGAGGAGAACCTGCATTTCTACGCCGACCTGTACGAAGTGCCGCGACGCGAGCGCGTCGCGCTGGAGGAGCGTCTGCTCGGCTTCTCCAACCTGACGCCGTTCCGCAAGCGCCTCGCGCGCAATCTCTCCGGCGGCATGAAGCAGAAGCTCGGACTGGCCTGCGCGCTCATCCACAAGCCGGAAATCCTGTTTCTCGACGAGCCCACCAACGGCGTCGATCCGGTGTCGCGGCGCGACTTCTGGCGCATCCTCTACGCCATGTTGAAGGAAGGCGTGACGATCTTCGTTTCCACCGCCTACCTCGACGAGGCCGAGCGCTGCTCGCGTGTCGGCCTGATGCACCGTGGCCGACTCATCCAATGCGACACGCCGCAAAATCTCAAGCAGGGCATGGCCGGGCAGTTGCTGGAGCTGGAAACGGCGCAGCCGCGCGCGGCGCGCGAGGCGCTGGCCGCCGCGCTCGGCTGGAACCGCGTCAGCCTGTTCGGCGGCATGCTGCACGTGTATGCCGCCGATGCAGCCGAAGCGGAAGCGGCTCGGCGCGTGCTGGATGAGGCCGGGATCGCGGTCCACGCGGAGAAAATCATCGCGCCGAGCCTGGAGGACGTGTTCATCCGCGAGGTCGGCGAGGACGCCGCAACATGAACGAAGATCACGCCGTCACGGTGCACGAACTCACCCGCCGCTTCGGCGATTTCGTCGCCGTCGACCGCATCTCGCTGACGGTCGACAAGGGCGAGGTGTTCGGCTTTCTCGGTCCCAACGGCGCCGGCAAGTCGACCACCATCCGCATGTTGTGCGGGCTCTTGCTGCCGAGCTCGGGCGAGGGACGGGTGGCGGGCTTCGACATCATGACCGAGTCGGAAATCATCAAGCGCCACATCGGCTACATGTCGCAGAAATTCTCGCTCTACGACGACCTCAGCGTGGAGGAGAACATCGATTTCTACACCGGCATCTACAACGTGCCGCGCGCCAAACGGCGCGAGCGCAAGGAGTGGGTGCTGGAGATGGCGGGGCTGGCGGACAAGCGCAGCCTGCTCACCCGCTCGCTCGCCGGCGGCTGGAAGCAGCGCCTCGCGCTCGGCTGCGCCGTGCTGCACGAGCCCCCCATCGTGTTTCTCGACGAACCCACTTCCGGCGTCGATCCGCTGTCGCGCCGCCAGTTCTGGGATCTCATCGCGCAGATGTCGCATCGCGGCACCACCGTGTTTGTCACCACCCACTACATGGAGGAAGCGGAATATTGCGACGAGCTGGCCCTGATCTACCGCGGGCGCATGATCACCAAGGGCCGCCCCGCCGAGTTGAAGACCCTGATCCCGGAAGACATCCTCGAACTGCGCGTCGAGCGCCCGTTCGAGGCGCTGGAGCAGCTCGAAACCTCGGGTCTGGTGAAAGACGTCGCCCTGTTCGGCGACAACCTGCACGCGGTGGTCGACGACGCTGCGGCGGCCACCGATGCGGTAGGTGCGTTCCTCGCCGAACGGGGACTGCGGGTGCACGGCATCGGCGCCGTTCCGCCCTCGATGGAGGACGTGTTCGTCTCGCTCATCGAGCTCGAGGACCGCCGTGACGAACAGGCGGGACAGCCATGAAGCCACGCGCGTTCTCCTGGACCCGTCTCTATGCGCTGGTGAAGAAGGAGTTCATTCACATCCTGCGCGACCCGCGCTCGCTGGCGATGGCCTTCCTGATGCCGCTGATCCTGCTGATCCTGTTCGGCTACGCCATCACCATGGACATCAAGACGCTCAACCTCGCCGTCTACGACCAGGACAGGAGCGCGGCCAGTCGTCATTATGTGGAAGGATTTCCAGCCTCCAGCTATTTCAGCGTGGTCGCCACGGCGGAAAACTACGCCGGCGTGCGCGCCCTGCTCGACGAGGGCAAGGCCCACCTGGCGCTGGTGATCCCGCCGCATTTCGCGCGCGACCTGGAGCAGGGGCGCACCACCCGGGTGCAGGTGCTGGCCGACGGCTCGGATGCCAACACCGCGACCATCGCGCTGGGCTATGCCGAGGCGATCACCAGCCGCTTCAGCGTGGCACAGCAGGACAGCAAGATCGAACTCGCCGTGGATAACCGCCTGCGGGTCTGGTACAACCCCGAGCTGAAAAGCCGCTGGTTCATCATCCCCGGCCTGATCGCGGTGATCATGACGGTGATCACCGCGCTCCTGACCTCGCTCACCGTTTCGCGCGAATGGGAGAGCGGCACCATGGAACAGCTGATCGCCACGCCGGTGCAGCCGATCGAACTGTTTCTCGGCAAGATGGCGCCGTATTTCGTGATCGGCGTGCTGGACGTGCTGTTCTCGGTGGCGATGGGGGTATGGGTGTTCGACGTGCCGCTGCGGGGCAGCTTCCTGTTCCTGCTCGGCGTCACCGCGATGTTCCTGGTGGGCGGACTCAGCCTCGGCATCATGGTTTCCACCATCGCCAAGTCGCAGCTGGTGGCGAGCCAGCTGGCGATGGTGGTCACCTTCCTGCCGGCCTTCCTGCTGTCCGGCTTCCTCTATTCCATCGACAACATGCCGCGCTTCCTGCAGGCGGTCACCCACGTGGTGCAGGCGCGCTATTTCGTCGAGGTGCTGAAGAACATTTTTCTCAAGGCCAGCCCGCCGGCGTTCGTGGCGGGCGATCTGATCTTCCTGGCGCTGTTCGCGGTGGTGGTGTTCGCCGTCGCCCTCGGCAAATTCCGCAAGAAACTGGCCTGACGGAGGCGGTATGTGGGAACGTATCTATCGCATGCTGGTGAAGGAATTCATCCAGGTGCTGCGCGACCCGCGCATGAAGGCGCTGATCTTCGTCATGCCGGTGATCCAGCTGATCATGTTCGGCTACGCCGTGACCACCGACGTCGACCACATCAAGACCGCGGTGTGCGACCTCGACAAGAGCCCGCAGAGCCGTGCGCTGATCGAGCGTTTCACCGCCTCCGGCTACTTCACCGTGGTGGACAGCACCGACCGGCCGGAGCGGCTGGGTGAACTGCTCGACCGCGGCCAGGTCACCATAGGCATCCAGATCAACCGCGGCTTCGCCGACGACCTGAAATCCGGGCGGCAGGCGGCCATCCAGACCATCGTCGACGGCACCGACTCCAACACCGGTACCGTGGCGATGGACTACGCCCAGCGCATCACCCAGGCATTTTCGCGGGCGCGCACCGTACCCGGCGAGCTTGCCCAGCTGGCGTCAGCGCAGACCGAACCCATCGAACTGCGTTCGCGCGCCTGGTACAACCCCGACCTGAAAAGCCGCGACTTCAACGTCCCCGGCGTGATCGCGGTGGTGGTGCTGCTGATCTCGCTGCTGCTCACCGCCATGGCCATCGTGCGCGAGCGCGAGATCGGCACCATGGAGCAGTTGATGGTGACGCCGATCCGCTCCTTCGAACTGATCCTCGGCAAGACCCTGCCCTTCGTGCTGATCAGCTTCATCGACGTGCTGGTGGTCACCGCGATCGGAATCACCTGGTTCGAGGTGCCGATCCACGGCAGCCTCGCGCTGCTGCTGTTCGGCGCCGGCCTGTACCTGATGTCGACCATCGGCATCGGCCTCTTCATCTCCACCATCTCGCAGACGCAGCAGCAGGCGCTGATGTCGTCGTTCTTCTTCTATCTGCCCGCGGTGCTGCTGTCCGGCTTCATGTTCCCGATCTCGAACATGCCGGAGCCGGCGCAGTGGCTCACCTATCTCAACCCGCTGCGCTACTTCCTGGTCATCATCCGCGACATCTTCCTCAAGGGCAGCGGCTGGGACATTCTGTGGCCGCAGTTCGCCGCGCTGGCGGTGCTGGGCACCGCGCTGCTGACCATGAGTTCACTTCGTTTCAAGAAAAGGATGGCCTGACATGAACAATCTACGCAATCACCTGATCAATCTTCTTGCCGCTTCCTGCCTGTGTTGTGCCGCTAGCGCCACCCATGCCGCCGAGCCGCTTGCCTTGCAGAAGATCATGAAAGATCTGGGCAAGAACATGCAGGCCATCACCGATGGCATTTCCCGCGAGGACTGGGAACAGGTGGAGAAAACCGCCCTCCTGATCGCGGACCATCCGCAGCCGCCGCTGGCGGAGAAGATGCGCATCATGCGCTTCATCGGCACCGATATGGGCAAGTTCAAGGCCTTTGACGGTGAAACCCACACCCAGGCACAGGCGCTGGGCCGGGCGGCCGGTGCCAGGGACGGCCACGGCGTCATCCTCGCCTTTCAGAAGCTACAGACCAGCTGCTACGCCTGCCACAGCGAGTTCCGCAAACCCTTCGCGACGCATTTTTATGGCAGCGGATATGCCGCTCAGTAAGCCGGCGCCATCTCCGCACCTTTGCTACCGGACCGGCACAACAGGAGGTCGATCATGCATACCGACGACAGCAATACTTTCAAGCCCGCGCATTTAAGGGCATGGCTGGAAACCACGCGCGATTATCTGTTTTCCGATCGGCAATGGGATGCCGATGCGACGGCGTGCGCATTGTGTCAATCGGGCCTGGACAGCCATGGCGCACGGGACCGTTTCGTTTCCCGCGCGCGGGGGCATTTGCTGCGACTCATGAAATCCGCCGCACAGCGTAATCGAGACCCGCTCCTCGAACTGGAACGGGCATTCAAGATTCAGGCAGCGTTCATTACGCGCCACCCCGAGATCCCCAGACGATTGTTGCGATGGCTGCTGCAGGGCGGTGACAGCCGCATTCAGCGACGTGTCCGCAAGGTTGTCAGCCATTACGAATCGCGCATCGTCCGGCTGATCGCCCGGGCCAGGCTGCAGGGAACGATCAGGGCCGACATCGACCCGCATGCGGCTGCGAGTGTTGTGATCGGCATGATCCAGAGCCTGGCGTTCAGACTGAGCCTCAACCTGTGTCAGCGCGAACGGGTGCTGCACGAGGCATACGCGCGCTTTGCCCTGTTCCGGATGGCGATGGGCACGGTGTCGTGATGACATCGGCCGCATAGAAGCATTTCGTCGGATCGTTCAACAAAAGGAGGTTTGCCATGGCCCCGTCCACCCAGGCTCCATCCATCCCGGCACGCAGGCTCGGTATCCGTGCAATGTCAGTGATCGCGATCGGGTTTGGCCTGCTCACCCTCAAGGAAGGCGGCACGATCCTGTTCGGCGATGAGGCGGCGCGTGCCGCGGCCGGAAACTATGTGCCGTTCGTATTGTGGTTCAATTTTCTCGCAGGCTTCGCCTATGTCGCCGCCGGCACCGGCCTGTGGCTGCGGCGACGCTGGGCGATCGGGCTCGCCGCAGCCATTGCCCTGGCCACCGCGATCGTGTTCGCCGCATTCGGCATGCATGTGGCGTCCGGCGGCGCCTACGAGCCGCGCACGGTCATTGCCATGAGCGTGCGAATACTGGTGTGGGGAGCGATTGCGGCGATTGCCTGGCGCGAGCTGTCGCGTACGCATCGACGCCTTGCATCGTGAACGTTACATTCCTTGGGGCAGCGCGCGAGGTCACGGGATCGTGCTATGTGATCGAGACCGGAACGACCCGATTCATGGTGGATTGCGGCATGTTTCAGGGCGGGCGCGAGGCTCCGGCACGCAATCGCCGGCCATTTGATCTTGATCCGAAGGCGGTCGATTTCGTGCTGCTCACGCATGCCCATATCGATCACAGCGGCCTGTTGCCGAAGCTCGTGAACGAGGGATTTAAAGGCCCGATTCACGCCACCTGGGCCACTATTGACTTGCTCGGTGTGATGCTGCCGGATAGTGGCCACATCCAGGAAGTCGAGGCTGCGCGCGCCTTGCGTAAACAGAAAAACAGCAAGCGTATCGGCGCCGCCGCGACCCCGCTGTATACCGTGCAGGACGCCATGGACTGTCTGCAACAATTGAGTCCGCACGCGTATGACGAATGGCTGGTGCCGCATCCCGGTATCCGCTGCCGTTTCCACGATGCCGGGCATATCCTCGGCTCGGCGATCATAGAAATTCAGGTCAGCGAGGGCAGCAGGACCACGACCCTGGTCTTTTCCGGCGACCTCGGCCAGCCGGGGCGGCCGATCCTGCGCGACCCGAGCGTGATCGCGGCAGCGGACGTGCTGTTCATCGAATCAACCTACGGCGACCGCATGCACAAGGAACTGCCGGCGACACTGGAGGAACTGGCCGGGGTGATCGAGCACACACTGGAGTCCCGGCGCGGCAACGTCATCATTCCCGCGTTCGCGGTCGGGCGTACCCAGGAAATTATCTATTCTTTGCACCAGTTGACGCGTCAAGGGCGGCTGCGCGATCTCAACATCTTCGTCGATTCACCGATGGCCACGGCCGCAACCCGGATCACCATGCAACATCTGGCCCTGTTTGATGAAGAGGCCCGCCGGTTGGCCGACTGGCGCGCGGCGGGCGGCAGCCTGCCGTATCTGAAGTTTGTCGGCAGCGTGGACGAGTCGATGGCGCTTAACCGGATTCGTTCCGGCGCCATCATCATTTCCGCGAGCGGCATGTGCGATGCCGGCCGCATCAAACACCATCTGCGTCATAACCTCGGACGTTCCGAATGCAGCGTGCTGATCACCGGTTTCCAGGCGCAGGGAACACTGGGGCGGCGGCTGGTCGACGGCGCCCGACGCGTGCGTCTCCTCGGCGAGGAAATCAGCGTACGTGCCTCGATTCATACCCTTGGCGGCTTCTCGGCGCACGCCGATCAGCGGGCGCTGCTCAACTGGGCCGACGGATTCCGGCAGCCGCCGCGGCAGGTATTCGTGGTGCACGGCGAGGAAACGGCAGCACTCGCGCTCGCCCATCGCCTGCAAACCGACAAGGGCTGGACAGTGAGTGTGCCCGAGCCGGGTCAGAGTGTGACCTTGTAATGGCCGGATAGATGCGGCGGCAACGTTCATTTGGATAAGGAGATGCCATGCAGGACAGGAAGACACTTGTAATAGCGCACCGGTTACATGCCGGGTTTGGCGCTTACGGCGGTGTCCCGAGCCTGGCACACGATTTTGCATCCGGCGGATCGTTCGCCTGCTTCCCCGTTGCGATGAGGTTCTGGCCGCATCGGGCCAATGAGGGTGGCTGCTCATGACCACAAAGCAGGCGCATGGCGCTACCGACACCCCAGCCCCAGACCCGGAACGCGATGCCCTGTCTCGTGCGATCGGTGCGAGCCCGTCGTATCGCCTTGCCTACGAGGACCTGGATTTCATGGGCGTCGATGAGATGCGCCCGCTGCGATTGCAGCTGGAATTGTCGAAGCCCGAGTACTACCTGCGTCAGCACAACATCCATTCCACCATCGTCGTGTTCGGCAGTGCCCGGCTGTTGCCGCCAGATCAGGCACGGGCACAGCTCGAAGCATTGCTACAGCGCGCTGGCGGACAAGCTGGTGACGCGGCATTGCAGGCCGGGATCGCCCGGGCGCGCAAGCAGCTGGAATACGCGCGCTACTACGATGAGGCACGGTCTTTCTCCGAAATCGTTTCCCGCCATTTTCAGCAGCACCAACGACGTGATTTCGTAGTGGTAACAGGTGGGGGGCCGGGCATCATGGAAGCGGCCAATCGGGGTGCCTGCGACGCCGGGGCGCACAGCATCGGACTCAACATTACGTTGCCGCGGGAGCAGGCTCCCAATCCGTTCATCAGTCCGGGACTGTGTTTCCAGTTCCACTATTTCGCCCTGCGCAAGATGCATTTTCTGCTGCGGGCCAAGGGGCTGGTTGCGTTTCCGGGTGGCTACGGAACACTCGATGAACTGTTCGAGACACTCACGCTGGTACAGACGGGAAAGATCGAGCCGATACCCATCGTTCTGATCGGCGAACGCTTCTGGCGGCGGCTGATCGATTTCGAGTTTCTGGTGGAGGAAGGAATGATCAGCCGGGATGACCTCGCGCACTTCTCGATCGTGGACAGTGCGGACGAAGCGGTTGCCCTGTTGCGCGATTTCTACAAGGGTGTCCCGCCTGCTCAGGACAAGTAATGTGCCTGACCGCTAACGTCTGCCCCCTCATCCGCCTCGTGGCGCGCGCGTTGCCGGACATATCGGGTATGTACCCTGAATCATGCCGCAGCGGCTTTCGCCAACTGGCATATACGGCACAGACCACGTACCGGGCGGGCTTTCGGAAATGGGTGCTGCTGGCCTGCGCCCTGTCGTTTGCGGGCTGCGCGCATTACCCGCCAAACCAACCCCTGGCGCGGCACGATCCGGCGTATGGCTATCGTTTTACCAATCTCACCAGTCCTGACGAGCGCGACGACATGCTGGTCGTCGTCACCTTCTCGGGCGGCGGTACGCGCGCTGCCGCTCTGGCCTACGGTGTGCTTGAGCACCTCGCCCACACTGAAATCGTCCGGAACGGGAAGCCCGAGCGCCTGCTCGACGAAGTCGATATCCTGTCCTCAGTGTCCGGTGGGAGCTTTACTGCCGCCTACTATGCGCTTTATGGTGAGCAGATTTTCAGCGATTTCGAGCACCGCTTCCTGAAGCGCAATGTTCAAGGCGAACTGACCCGCAAGCTGCTTGCCCCGGTCAATCTGGCGCGTGTCTCGTCGCCGCTATTTGGCAGGATCGATCTGGTAGCCGAATACTTCGACGACGAGATTTTCGATCATGCCACTTTTGGCGATCTGGTCGAGAAGGGACGGCGCCCCTTCGTGATGATCAACGCCAGCGACATGTCGCTGGGTACGCGTTTCGAATTCACTCAGGATCAGTTCGATCTGCTCTGCTCCGATCTTTCTTCGTTTCCGCTGGCGCGCGCAGTGGCGGCTTCAAGTGCCGTGCCGATCGTGTTTAGCCCCCTTACCGTCAGAAACTACGGTGGCACGTGCGGCTATCCTGGCCCGATACACGTTGCCGGATCTTCCGGTGGGGCGACCGCACGGCAGATATATAAAGCCGCCGAGGTGCGTTCCTATCTCGATTCCGCAGCCAGACCCTACCTGCATCTACTGGATGGGGGTATCACCGACAATATCGGCTTGCGCGGGATGCTGGATCGGGTGGCTTCCGGCGACGGGCCGCAGGCGCTCGCCCGCGCCATGCGCCTCGAACGGCTTCGCAAGGCGGTGCTGATCGTCGTCAATGCCGAGACCGCTCCGGACCTGTCTCTGGATCGAAGCGAGGTGGTGCCGACCGTCACTCAGGTCTTCAGGGCGGTCAAGGATATCCCGATCAACCGCTATTCGTTTGAAACGATCGAGCTTCTCAAGACCAATTTTGAGGATTGGGCCAGGCAGATACGTAAACAGAATGATGAGAAGCAAACAGTCGGTGGGGCGGAAGCCGGGTTTGATTTTTATCTGATCGAAGTCACCTTCGACGCGATCAAGGATCCTGCCGAGCGCGATTTCTTTCGTGGCATTCCAACTTCGTATACATTGCCCGCGGAAACCGTGGACCAACTACGTGCGTTGGGACCACGATTGATTGAGGAATCAGGCGACTATCAAAGATTGCTGCATGATCTGCAGCGTCAGTGATGCCGCACTACCGCATGGTTCATGCGCCCGGAAAATTTGGAGTCAGCAAAACACCGAACATGGAAATCAGGAAATGAGCGAACGCAGGCAACGACTATCGGCAGAAGAACGCCAGGAGGAAATCATCAAGGCCGCCGTGGAGCTTGCCGGCGAGCAGGGCGTGGACAGCGTGACGACGCAGGACATGGCCCGGGCGGTGGGCGTGACGCAGGGAGCGATTTTCCGGCATTTCCCCACCAAGGACATGATCTGGCTGGGCGTCATCCACTGGGTGCGCGGCCGCCTGATGAGCGTGCTGGACATGGCCGTCGGCCAGGGCGGCGATCCGCTCGATTCCCTGGAGAAAATGTTTTTCGCCCATCTGGGCTTCGTCGACAAGGTGCCGGCGATTCCGAAGCTGATATTTTCCGACCAGCTGCTGAAGAAAAACCCCAGGATCAAGGAGCTGGTACGCAGCATTCTGGCGGACTACGAGGCCAGGGTGGGCGGTCTCCTGGCCCAGGCCAAGGCGCAAAATCTTGTCCGCTCCGACCTGGACGAGCACAGCGCCGCGGTGATGTTCACCGGCATCATCCAGGGCCTGGTGCTGCGCGTGTCCATCATCGAAGCGCAAAAATCGCTGATTGCGGAGGGAAAACGGGTGTTTCCCATTTTTCTTCGAGGCATCGGCGCCACGCGTGCGAGCGATGCGAAGCAGGATTGATGCGAAACACAGCGCCGCCGGAAACGGTGTGGGGAGCGCCACACGAGGAAATGGGCGATTCCCCGGTATAAAATCGGGGCCTCTGCCTGACTCCGCGAGGCGGGCGCTACGCAGGGCTCCAGCATGAAACTGACTTTTCTCGGCGCGGCGCGCGAGGTGACCGGCTCCAGCTATCTGCTGGAAGCCGATGGCGTGCGCTTTCTGGTCGATTGCGGCATGTTCCAGGGCGGGCGCGAAGCGCACGGCAAGAATCGCCGCGCCTTCAGCTTCGATCCGCGAACGATCGATTTCGTCATCCTGACGCATGCCCACATCGATCACTCCGGGCTGCTGCCGCGGCTGGTCGCGCTTGGCTTCAAGGGCCGCGTCCACGCCACCCGCGCCACCTGCGACCTGCTCGCGGTGATGCTGCCCGATTCGGCGCACATCCAGGAAAAGGAAGCCGAGTACGCCAACCTCAACCGCTTCCGCCAGGGCATGGCCAGGCGCGATGCCGCGCGCGGACTGCCGCCGCGCGACACGGCCCCGCTGTACACGGTGGCGCAGGCGCAGGCCTCGTTGAAGTGCCTCAACGCGGTCGATTACGATCTGGAAATCATGCCGCATCCGCAGGTGCGCTGCACCTTCCGCGATGCCGGCCACATCCTCGGCTCGGCGATCGTCGAGGTGTGGGTGGGCGACGGGCCGCGCCGCCGCAAGATCGTCTTCTCCGGCGACCTCGGCCAGCCCGCGCGGCCGCTGCTGCGCGATCCCACGCCGATCTTCGAGGCCGATTATCTGCTGGTCGAGTCGACCTACGGCAACCGCGACCACAAGAGCATGGACGCGACGCAGGACGAGCTGGTGGAGGCGGTCAACGACACCCTCGAACGCAAGGGCGGCAACGTCATCGTTCCCGCCTTCGCGGTGGGGCGCACCCAGGACATGCTCTATCTGCTGGCCGACCTGACGCGGCAGGGGCGCATTCCCAGGCTTTCCGTGTTCGTCGATTCGCCGATGGCCACCGCCGCCACCGAGATCACCTTCAGGCACATGGAACTGCTCGACGACGAAACCCATGCGTTGATGGGCCGCCACGGCGGCGCGGCGCATTTTCGCAAGCTCGAATTCGTCGAGAGCGTGGAAGAGTCGAAGGCGCTCGACCGCATCACGGGCGGCGCCGTCATCCTCTCCGCCAGCGGCATGTGCGAGGCCGGGCGCATCAAGTTTCACCTGCGCAGCAACCTGCCGCGCCGCGATTCGACCATCCTCATCACCGGCTTCCAGGCCGCCGGCACGCTCGGCCGCCGCCTGGTCGACGGCGCCAGGCGGGTGCGCCTGCTGGGCGAGGACATTCCGGTGCGTGCCGACCTCTACACCCTGGGCGGGCTGTCGGCGCATGCCGACCGCAGCGCGCTGCTCGCCTGGCTGGGCCATTTTCGCGACCGGCCGCGCCAGGTGTTCGTGGTGCACGGCGAAGACAGCGTGGCAACCGGTTTCGCCGCCGATCTGCAGAAGCAGTTCGGCTGGGACGCGCAGGCGCCGCTGCCGGGGCACAGCGTGGTTCTCGACTGAGCGCCGGGTGCGGACGAGAGCGACGAGACCTTTGCCCGGCGGAATTCCGCTGGCCTGGCTGTGCGCGGGTTTGCTGGGGGGCGCGCAGGCCGCTCCGATTGCCGACTGGGAAGGGTGCAGCGCGATTTCGGCGGATGCCGAGCGGCTGGCGTGCTACGACCGGCTGGCCGGGCGGCCGCCGCCCGCGGCCGCTTCCGGGGCCGAACTGCACGCTGCCCCGGAGCCTGTCGCGGCACCCCTCGCGCCGTCTCTCGCGCCGCCGGAACCCCAACTGCTTTCGGCGCTGTCGCGCCACTGGGAGCTCGACGACGAAGCCAAGCGGGGCGCCTTCCTGTTCCGCCCGCATCGGCCCAATTATTTTTTGCCGCTCAAGGTCAGCAACTCGCCCAACAACGCCTCGTTCCCGGCAGCGCAAGGGCAGGGCGATGCCGGACTCGATTCCGTCGAGACCGAATTACAGCTGAGTTTCAAGATCAAGGGCATGCAGGGCGTGTTCGGTTACGACAACGTCGACCTGTGGTTCGGCTACACCTCCACCTCGTTCTGGCAGGCCTACAACCACAGCATTTCCGCGCCCTTCCGTGAGAACAACTACGAACCGGAGGCGATGCTGGTGTTCCGCACCGATTATGACCTGGCCGGTTTTCGCGGGCGTTTCCTCAACCTCGGGCTGGTGCATCAGTCGAACGGCCGTGGCGCCGCGCTGTCGCGCAGCTGGAACCGGGTGTACGCGCAGTTCGGGTTGGAGCGTGGCAATCTCGCCCTGCTGGTCCGCCCCTGGTACCGGATTCCGGAGCGCAACGGCGACGACAACCCCGACATCGAGGACTACATGGGGCACGGCGATCTGCTGGCGGTCTATAGCAAAGGGCGCCATACGTATTCGCTGCTGCTGCGCAGCAATTTCGGCACGCCCGACCATCGCGGTGCGCTGAAGCTGAACTGGAGTTTCCCGCTGGTTGGGCGCTTGAGGGGCTACGTGCAGTATTTCAACGGCTATGGCGAATCGCTGATCGATTACAACCACAGCCAGCAGTCGCTCGGCCTCGGCGTCAGCCTGACCGGCGGCATGTAGGCGCGGTCAGGGCGTCCTGGGCAGCGCCTGCTCCAGCAGTTGATGCACATACTTGACCGGGATCGCGTAACTGATCCCGCTCGGCGCGGAGATGGCGGCTTCGCGCGTGCCTCTCACATAGACCGAGTTGACCACGCCTAGCACCTCGCCGGTATCGGGATGCCAGACCGGACTGCCGCTGTTGCCGGGATAGGCCACGGCATCGAGTTCGAAGACTTCATACGGCGAGACGGCCTGTTTGATTGCGCGTGCGTTCAATTGGAAGGCGGCCGTGACAGGCGTGAAAATAGGAATGATGGCGGCGAGGCCGGCACGATGCGTGGAGGGGTTGAGCCCCAGCACCGAGCCGATCGGATACCCGGTGAAATACAGCTGCCAGCCTTCGCGCACCTGGCTGGAGTCGCCGAGTTTCAGCGGGGGCAACGGCTCGCCCGCGATTTTCAGCAAGGCCAGGTCGTGCGTCGGGTCGCTGGCGACCAGTTCCGCGGCCCGGACCGATATCTTGCGATCGCGTCCGACGAACACGGCGTACATCTCCTTTTTCCCGCTATCCAGCGGCTTGCTGAAAATGTGGGCGCACGACACGACGTAATGTCCGTCCAGCACCGCGAACCCGGTGCCTTGCAGATTGGCGGGCGGCCGGCCGGTGGGCATGAAGGTGCCCACACCGACGATCCCCGGCTTGATGCTGGGGAGCATGTCGGCCACGTCGGCGTGGCCCGGGGCGGATAGCAGGAAAGCCATCACGGCCAGGCTGGTACGCCGCTTGCTCCCCCAGGGAACGCCCGGCCGCCGGACGAAGCCGGGCAGGGGCCTGTAAATTCGATACAATCCGGGCGGCGGCAAAGACTTCATATTCATAGGGGGATCCAAACATGAGCGTTGTGGCGGTTGTCGGGCTGGGCTATGTGGGCCTGCCGTTGGCGGTGGAATTCGGCAAGAAGATGACCACCATCGGCTATGACCTCTCGGTTGAAAAAATCGAGCATTACCGTCGATTCTGCGACCCCACCGGCGAAGTATCAACGGACGACCTCAAGGCCGCGACGCAACTGACGGTAACCACCGACCCCGCCGATCTGGCCAAAGCCGACTGCATCGTCGTCGCCGTCCCCACCCCGGTCGACGAGGCGCATATCCCCGATTTCTCGCCGCTGGTCGGTTCCTCCACCACGGTCGGCCAGTACATGAAAAAGGGCGTAACGGTCATCTACGAATCCACAGTCTACCCCGGCGCCACCGAGGAGGTCTGCATTCCGATCCTGGAAAAACATTCCGGCATGAAATGGAAGCAGGACTTCCACGTCGGCTACTCGCCCGAGCGCGTCAATCCCGGCGACAAGGAGAGGACGATCACGAAGATCGTGAAGGTCGTGTCCGGCGACGATGCCGCCACGCTCGACAAGGTGGCCGAACTCTACGGCAGCGTGATCACCGCCGGCGTGCATCGCGCCAGTTCAATTAAAGTCGCCGAGGCCGCCAAGGTGATCGAGAACACCCAGCGCGACCTCAACATCGCGCTGATGAACGAGCTGTCGCTGATCTTCCACCGCCTCGACATCGACACGCTGGAAGTGCTGAAGGCCGCCGGCACCAAGTGGAACTTCCTGCCGTTCCGCCCCGGTCTGGTCGGCGGCCACTGCATCGGCGTCGATCCCTATTACCTCACGCACAAGGCCGACATGCTTGGCTACCACCCGCAGGTCATCCTCGCCGGGCGCCGCATCAACGACGGCATGGGCGCCTACGTCGCGCAGGAGACGGTGAAGAACATGATCGCCAACGGCGTGCAGGTGAAGGGCGCCAAGGTCAACGTGCTCGGCCTCACCTTCAAGGAGAACTGCCCCGACCTGCGCAACTCCAAAGTGGTCGACGTCATCCGCGAACTGCAGTCCTTCGGCTGCGACGTGAACGTGCACGACCCGCTTGGCGAGCCGAAGGAAGCCGAGCACGAATACGGCATCAAGCTCACCGCATGGAACGATCTGCCCGAATGCGATGCCATCGTCGCCGCGGTATCGCATCACGCGTATCTGGAAAAGTCGTTTGCCGAACTGACCGCCAGGCTGAAAAAAGGCGGCGCCTTCACCGACGTCAAGGCGGCCTACGATCCGACTGTAGTGAACGCGGCGGGCTTCACGCTCTGGAGGCTGTGATGTCCGCATTCGATGCGCTGAAGAACACGCTCGAAGCCGGGCCTCGCACCTGGCTCGTCACCGGGGCGGCCGGCTTCATCGGCAGCAATCTGGTGGAAGCGTTGTTGCGGCTCAACCAGCGCGTCGTCGGTCTCGACAATTTCGCGACCGGCCACGAAAAAAACCTGACGCAGGTCCAGTCCAGCGTCGGGGCCGAACGCTGGAAAAACTTCAGCTTCAAGCGTGGCGACATTCACGATCCCGTCACCTGTCACACGGTATGCAAGGGGGTCGATTACGTCCTGCACCAGGCGGCTTTGGGTTCGGTGCCGCGTTCGATCGAGGATCCGTTGACGACGCACGCCGCCAACAACACCGGTTTTCTCAACATGCTGGTGGCGGCGCGCGATGCGAAGGTCAGGCGTTTCGTCTACGCCGCGTCGAGTTCCACCTATGGCGACCATCCCGGCCTGCCCAAGGTCGAGGACGTCATCGGTAAGCCGCTGTCGCCCTATGCCGTGACCAAGCTGGTGAACGAACTGTACGCCGACGTGTTCGGCCGCTGCTACGGTATGGAGTCGATCGGCCTCAGGTACTTCAACATCTTCGGCCGCCGCCAGGATCCGCAGGGCGCCTACGCCGCCGTGGTGCCGAAGTGGGTGTCGAGCATGATCAGGAACGAGCCGGTGTACATCAACGGCGACGGCGAAACCAGCCGCGATTTCTGCTATATCGACAACGTCATCCAGGCCAATCTGCTCGCCGCCACCAGCCCGCATGCCGACGCCGTCAATCAGGTCTACAACGTCGCGGTCGGCGACCGTACCACCCTGAACCAGTTGTTCGAAGCCATACGGAGCCTGCTCGCACCGGAGTTTCCGCATCTGGCCGATTTCAAGCCGGTCTATCGCGACTTCCGTGCCGGCGACGTGCGCCATTCGCTCGCCGACATTTCCAGGGCGCGCACGCGGCTGGGCTACGAGCCGACGCACCGCATCGGCGCAGGCCTGGCCGAGGCGATGGACTGGTATGTGCGGGATCTGAGTTGACGGCGGACGAGCATAGCGGGCCGGCTGACGGCGCGGGCCGGAATGCGCTGGACACCCTGTTGCGGCGGATGCAGGCCGAGAGCGATTTCCCGGCGCTGTCCGAAGCGATCGGCGACATCAACCGCATCGCCTCGTCCGATCGTGAGGGCGTCAACGAGCTCTCCAACCATATCCTCAAGGACTTCGCGCTCACCAACAAGCTGTTGAAACTGGCCAATGTCGCGTTCTACAACCAGGTCGGCGGCGGTTCGATCAGCACGATTTCGCGCGCGGTGGTCGTCCTCGGCTTCGATGCGGTGCGCTCGATCGCATTGAGCCTGATCCTGTTCGACAACCTGGAAAACAAGGCGCACGCCCAGCACTTGAAGGAGGAATTCGTCAAGGTACTGTATGCGGGCATGCTGGCGCGCGCGATGGCGGGCCATGCGCAGGTGAAGGATGTGGAAGAGGCGTTCATCGGCGCCATGCTCCACCAGCTCGGCCGCATGCTGGCGATGTTCTATTTCCCCGCGGAGATGGCGCTCGTTCTGCAGCGCGTCGAAACCGAGGGCCTGAGCGAGACCCGGGTGTCGACCGAAGTGCTGGGCGTGTCGTTCGAGAGTCTCGGCATCGGCATCGCGCGCAGCTGGGGATTTCCCGATCGGCTGGTGCAGAGCATGAAGCAGCTGCCGGGCGGGAAAATCCGCAAGGGCACGAGCGATATCGACCGGCTGCGGGCACTGGCAGGATTCTCCAACGCGCTGTGCGGGATCATCCTCGATACGCCGGATGCGGACCGCAGCAAGGCGCTGGCCGGATTGACGGCACGCTTCAGCGACACCGTGCCGGTGACGGCGGAGCAGCTGTCCGTCATGATGGAAAAATCGATGCAGGACATCGGCCAGTTCGCCCGGGTGGTGAATGTGAACCTGAAGCATAGCGATTTTGCCCGGCAGGCATCGAAATGGGCCGGGTTGGCGGCACCGCCGGGCCTGTCGCCGGTGCAGGAAGGGAGCAGTGCCGCTACACCGGATGCCCTGGCGGCGCTGGATGCCAATGTGTTGCATGAGACCGCGCCGATCATCGATCACGCTGCGGCCGCCATGGGCGACAAACGGACCCGCACACCGGAGGAGATTCAGTCCATCCTGGCTTCGGGTTTGCAGGATGTCGGCAATTCCCTGATCGACGACAGCATTTCCGTCCACGACATCCTGCGCATGATCCTCGAGGCCATGTACACCGGCATGGGATTCGAACACGTGGTACTGTGCATCAAGGATGGCCGGCGCAACACGATGTGCGGAAAGTTCGGTTTCGGCGACGACGTGCAGCGTCTGATCAAGACATTCGACTTTTCCCTGGCGGGCCAGCCGGACGTGTTTCTCGTTGCGCTGCAGAACAACGCCGACATTCTGATTTCCGACATCGGCGATCCCAGGATCGCCACGCGGATTCCGGCCTGGTATCGCCAGCATGTTGCGGCGCACACTTTCGTGCTGTTTCCCATTATCGTGAAAGGCAAGCCGGTCGGGTTGATCTATGCTGATCGACCCCATGCCGGCGACATCGCGATCCCCGAGAAAGAGCTGTCGCTGCTCAAATCGCTGCGCAACCAGGCTGTGCTGGCCATCAGGCAATCGCTGTAAGAAGTGCGCGTCCGGGCGGAGGGCAGCGACCCGAGCCACCGGGGACATTTGTTTACCAGCAAGGAGATGACCATGAATCCTGTACCTGCCTTACTCGTTGGCACGCTGCTGCTCGGCGACGCCGCCCGGGCCGACGACGTGACTTACCGCCAGGACATCCGCCCGCTGTGGGAGCAGAAGTGCATGGCCTGTCACGGCGAAGGCTCCCCCTATCTGGCCGAATTCGATGAAAACAAGGACAAGTACAAGGCACTCAACCGCGGCCCGCGCATGGATACCTACGCCAACCTGGTGACCTTCGTCGGCTGGCCGGACAGCGGCGCCCTGATGCGCCGGCTGGACGATGGGCGAAATACCAAGGACGGCGAGCCTGGCAACATGTATCAGCACCTGGGCGCCGATGAGCGGGAGCGGCAGGAAAATCTGGCCTTGTTCAAGGCCTGGGTGGGCGAGAAAGGCTGGGTGCTGAAGCGTTTCGACGAGCTTACCCGGAAAGAGCTGGGCAAGATGCGGGTCGCCGAATAGGCCACGGGCGCCTGCCGCCGCGGGGCGCAGGAGCGCACCGCGGAATTCGGCATAATGGCGGGATGCCGTCTGCCCGAACCGTCTTCCGCTTTTTCGCCGGCCTGCTGCTTGCGGGCCATGTCGTTTCTGCCGCCGCCGCCGAACTGCCCGCCGTTTTCACCCGCGCACTGAAACAGGCCGCCATCCCGCTCGACCATGTGGCGGTGGTGGTGCAGCCGCTGGATGCCGATGCGCCGCTGATCAGCCACCATGCCGACGCGGCGCTGAATCCCGCATCCGTCATGAAGCTGGTGACCAGTTTTGTGGCACTGAATCAGCTGGGCCCGAACTATGTGTGGAAGACCGATGTCTGGGCGGACGGGCCGATCAGGGATGGCGTGCTCGAAGGTGACCTGGTCATCAAAGGCCATGGCGACCCTGGCTTGACGCTGGAACGGATGTGGCTGTTGCAGCGCGAACTGCGCGGGCGCGGCATACGCCACATCCACGGCAATCTGGTGCTCGATCTGAGCGACTTCGAGTTGCCGGCAAGCGATCCGGGGGCATTCGATGGCGAGCCGCTGGCCCTGTACAACGCCGCGCCGGGGGCGCTGGTCGCCAATTTCAACGCCACGACGCTGCGACTCAAACCCGCTGGACACGCCATCGAAATCGAGCCGGAGGTCGCGCTGCCCGGGATCACCATTCGCTCGGACATTGCCTTGACCGACGATTCCGCCTGCAATGGCTGGAAGGATGCGCTGGTACCGGATATTCCCGACCCCGGACGAAAGGAGCTGGTCGTTGCCGGACACTATCCGCGCGGATGCGGTGATCAGACGCTGTCGCTGAATCTGTTCGAACCCGCGGTGACCTTCGATATCCTGTTTCGCGGCCTGTGGGCGGAAACAGGCGGTACCCTGGACGGGCAGACCGTGCCCGGCATGGCGCCGGACACCCCGCCTCTGGTGCGCTTCGAGTCGCCGCCACTGACCAATGCGCTCACGCTCCTCAACAAGTATTCCAACAACCTGATGACGCGCAACCTGTTCCTGACGCTGGGCGCGGAAGCCTATGGCGCACCGGCGACGCTGGACAAAGGTGCCCGCGCGGTACGCGCAGACCTGACGCAACGCGGGATTTCAACGCGCAAGCTGGTGCTGGAGAATGGATCGGGCCTGTCACGCATCGAGCGCATCAGCGCGGGGGCGTTGAATCAGTTGTTGCGCGCGGCTTATCGGAGCCCGCTGTTCGCCGAATTCGAAGCGGCCCTGCCCATTGCCGCGACCGATGGCACCCTGAAACGTCGATTCCGGGGCAGCCCCGTTGCCGGCAAGGCACACCTCAAGACCGGCACCCTGCGCGACGTCAGCGCGCTGGCCGGCTATGTGGACGCGGCGGATGGACGGCGCGTCAGCGTTGTCATGCTGGTGAATCATCCCAAGGCCAACCGCAGCGAGCCGGCGCAACGCGCATTGCTGGAATGGGTGCAGGAGAAAATGGAGCCTCCGGCACCCGGGGCTCACATGACCGTCGATGAGACGCCGGCATGGGCGGCGTGGCGGATGCAGGATGCGAAGGACGGCGCCAAGCCCAGGTGCGCCGCCGCGCCCCAGGCTCTGGGATGGAACAGGGTCAGGCGGGCGCGTCCAGCTGCAAGTGGCCATCCTTCACCGGAATGCGCGAACCGGGCTGATGGTCCATCCGTACGTGGCCCTCTTCCTTGCCCAGGCGGTAATGCACGTCATACCCGATCGTTCGGGTCTGCGTCTTGTAAACGGTCTTGCAGCGCGTTTCGGTACGGCTGACGGTATCCTTTTCCTGCATGTTCTTTTGTACCTGGTTGCCTGCGTAGCCCCCCGCCGCCGCGCCGCCGACGGTGGCCAGCGTGCGCCCGGTGCCGCCGCCGATCTGGTGGCCGAGCAGACCGCCCGCCACGGCGCCGATCGCGGTGCCGGCAATGCGGTTGGTGTCCTTGACGGGCGCCTGTTCGTTGACGACCACGTCGTGACATTCCTGTCGAGGCGTTCTGGTCGTGTCGGTGACCGGCTTGACGGCCAGCACTTCGGCAAATTCCGGTTCCGGGTTCAGGGCCTTGTAGCCCGCTACGCCGCCGATGGCCGTCACGGCGATCGCGCCCAGCAATACCCCTGTCCACATGGATTTATTCATGGCTTCTCCAGCAAGTTTGCAAAGATGGTGTCTGATTTTATTACAGGCAGGATCGTCCGTGCCGGGTGCGGTTCTGCAGGCAGTCTGGCGCCGCATGGCGTATGGACGGCAGGTCGGACCCTGGGCGGGGAGATCGGCGCTGCCTGCTATCGGTCCGGTCCTCGAACGGCGTCTACTTACAGCCCGAGGTCTTGCCACAACGCATCGACGCGTGCCTTGACATCGGCGCTCATGACGATGGGCGTCCCCCATTCGCGTGAGGTTTCGCCGGGCCACTTGTTGGTGGCGTCGAGGCCCATCTTGCTGCCGAGCCCCGACACCGGGCTGGCGAAGTCGAGATAATCGATCGGCGTGTTTTCGACGAGCAGCGTGTCGCGCGCCGGGTCGACGCGCGTGGTCAGCGCCCACATGACCTCCTTCCAGTCGCGCACGTCGACATCGTCGTCGGTGACGACGATGAATTTGGTGTACATGAACTGGCGCAGGAATGACCAGATGCCGAACATCACGCGCTTGGCGTGGCCGGGGTAGGCCTTCTTCATGCTCACCACCGCCATGCGGTACGAGCAGCCTTCCGGCGGCAGGTAGAAATCGGTGATTTCGGGGAATTGTTTTTGCAGCAGCGGCACGAACACCTCGTTCAGCGCCACGCCGAGAATGGCCGGCTCGTCCGGCGGCTTGCCGGTGTAGGTGCTGTGATAGATCGGGTCGCGCCGCATCGTGATGCGCTCGACGGTGAACACCGGAAAGGTCTCCTGTTCGTTGTAGTAGCCGGTGTGGTCGCCGTAGGGGCCTTCCAGTGCCGTCTCGCCGGGATGGATCGCGCCTTCCAGCACGATCTCGGCGGATGCGGGCACCTGCAGGTCGTTGCCGAGGCATTGCACCACTTCGGTCTTGGCGCCGCGCAAGAGGCCGGCGAACTGGTATTCGGACAGCGAATCCGGCACCGGGGTGACGGCGCCGAGGATGGTCGCCGGGTCGGCGCCGAGGGCGACGGCGACCGGAAACGGCTCGCCCGGATGCGCCTGCTGGTGCTCGCGGAAATCCAGCGCCCCGCCGCGATGCGCCAGCCAGCGCATGATGAGCTTGTTCGGGCCGATGACTTGTTGTCTATAGATGCCGAGGTTCTGCCGCTTCTTGTGCGGGCCTTTTGTAACGGTCAATCCCCAGGTGATCAGCGGCGCCACGTCGCCCGGCCAGCAGTGCTGGACCGGCAGACGCGACAAATCCACCTCCGCACCTTCCCGCACGATTTCCTGGCAAGGCGCCCCACGGATTTCCTTGGGCGCCATGTTCAATACCTGCTTGAGAACCGGCCATTTGTCCCAGGCGTCGCGCAGGCCTTTTGGCGGTTCGGGTTCCTTCAGATAGGCCAGCAGCTTGCCGACTTCGCGTAGCCGGCTCGGGTCGTCCTCGCCCATGCCCAGCGCCACCCGCCTGACTGTGCCGAACAGGTTCGCCAGCACCGGCATGGTGTGCCCCGTGGGGTGCTCGAACAGCAGCGCGGGGCCGCCGGCGCGCAGCACGCGGTCAGCGATTTCGGTCATCTCCAGTCTGGGGTCGACGGCGACGGCGATACGCTTGAGCTCGCCCATTTTTTCGAGTTGGGCGATGAAATCGCGCAGGTCGTGATAGATCATGGGCGGCCGATCATGAGTGGATGCGCTGGCGCGGCACAGCGGTCGGGAGGTGAAGAGGGAGCGGGGCCGGATCCGGTCACCGGTGATGCGGGCCCGGATCCCGTAATCAGTTCAGATATTCGAACAGGGTGACGACCTTGGCGACGCCCGATGTGGTGCGTGCGATATTCGTGGCGGCCTCGGCCTCGGTTTTCGTCACCAGCCCCATCAGGTAGACCACGCCGCTTTCCGTGACGACCTTGACCTTGGTTGCGGGCACCCGCTCGTCGCGCAGCATGCGGGCCTTGACCTGGCCAGTCAGGGCGGTGTCGTTGGCACCCGATGTCAGCGAGGAGACGCCCGACACGGTCAGCTCGTTGAAGACCATGCGTACGTCGGGAATCGCCTTGACCACGTCGGTTGCCCGTGAGCGGGTGGCCTCGTCCGGTACCTGGCCGGTGAGCAACACCTGGCGGTTATAACTGGTGGCGGAAATGCGCTCGGTCTTTTGCGGGAAGGCCTCACGCAGGCGTGCCAGCGCGCGCAGTTCGATTTCCTGGTCGCTGACGTACACGCCGGCAGTCCGGCGGTCCATGGCGACCGAGGTGCCGACGGCGGCACCGCCCACGACGGCGGCCGCACAACCGCCCAATTGCGCCAGGACTGCGCCGATTACCACGAGACGGGTGAGTTTGCTCATTCTTCTACTCCTAATAAAACGCTGTCCACCGCATCGCACAGGCAATGGATGATCAGCAGATGGACTTCCTGAATACGTGCGGTGGATTCGGCGGGCACGCACAGGAAGACGTCGTTCTCCTGCATTTGTTCCGCCAGCCCGCCGCCGTTGCGTCCGGTCAGCGCGATGACATGCATGCTGCGTGCATGGGCCGCCACCACACCCTGCAGGATGCTGGGCGAGTTGCCGCTGGTTGAAATCGCCAGCAGGATGTCGCCCGGGTGTCCGAGTGCTTTCACTTGCCGCACGAACACCTGGTCATAGGCATCGTCGTTGGCGATCGAGGTCAGGATCGAACTGTCGGTGGTCAGCGCGATCGCAGCCAGTCCGGGGCGTTCCTGCTCGAAGCGGTTGACCATGTTCGACGCGAAATGCTGGGCGTCCGCCGCCGATCCGCCGTTGCCGCAGGCGAGGATCCTGCCGCCCTGGCCGAGGCTGTGCACGATCAGACGCGCCGCGTCTTCGATCGCCGGAGCGAGCGCTTCGGCGGCATCCAGCTTGGCCTGCGCGGAGGCATTGAAATGACCGAGAATTCTGTCGAGTAAGGGCATGTTGCGGCCGATTATCCCATATCGTCGAAGGCGTTCCTGATCCAGTCGGGCGCATCATCGCCGGAAAGCGCGACCACGTCGAAACGACACGGCGGCAGTGTTTTCAGGGTGGCCAGGTACTGGCGCGCGGCGGCCAGCAGCTTCCTTTGCTTGGCGGGAGTGACGCTGGCGGCGGCACCTCCGAAATCGTTGCGGCTGCGCAGCCGAACCTCGATGAACACCAGCGTCGCACCGTCCCGCATGATGAGGTCGATTTCGCCAAAGCGGCAGCGCCAGTTACGCGCCAGCAGTTTGAGGCCTCGCGCTTGAAGGAAGGCCGCGGCACGTGCCTCAGCAGTCTGGCCGAGCAGGGATCTCAACATCTGCGACAATGCCGGGATGAGTGAAAGCCCGCATCATACCCCCCTGTTCCCTGCGCTTTACGTCGTGGCCACGCCGATTGGCAATCTCGGCGACATCACGCTGCGTGCGCTTGACATCCTGCAGCGCGTGGACCGCGTCGCGGCGGAAGACACGCGGGTGTCCGGGCAACTGCTGGCGCATTTCAATCTCTCCAGGCCGCTGGTGTCGATCCGCGAGCACAACGAACGCGAAGCCGCCGACGGAGTGATCGCACGGATCGTCGCGGGCGATGCGGTGGCCTACCTGTCGGATGCGGGCACCCCGGCGGTGTCCGATCCTGGCGCCCGGCTGGTGGCGGCAGTGCGTGCGGCGGGCCTGCGGGTGGTGCCGATTCCGGGGGTGTCGGCCGTGACGACGGCGCTGTCGGTGGCCGGCATGACGTCCGGCGCGTGGCTGTTTCACGGCTTTCTCCCTCCCCGGTCAGGCGCGCGTCGCGCACAGTTGCGATCGCTTGCGGCGCTGCCCGCGGCACTGGTGTTCTACGAGGCGCCGCATCGCATCGAAGAGACCCTCGCCGACATGGCGAGCGTGCTCGACAACACGCGCCAGGTGACCCTGGCGCGCGAGTTGACCAAGCGATTTGAAACCATCGTCACGCTGCCGCTTGCCGAGGCCTCCGCCTGGCTTGCCGCCGACTCCAACAACGTGCGCGGCGAATTCGTCGTCATCGTGTACGCGCCCGCGACCGACGTGGCGATCGACGCGGAAGCGATGCGCGTGCTCGACATCCTGCAGGGCGCGTTGCCGCCGACGCTCGCCGCCAGGCTGGCGTCGCAGATCACCGGACGCAGCAAGGCCGAACTCTATAAAATGTCGCTGGCAATGAAACCGCAGACCGACACATGACCGACACCCTCACGATCACCCGTCCCGACGACTGGCATGTCCATTTCCGCGACGGAGCCGCCATGCAGAATGTGCTGCCCGACACCGCACGCGTGTTCGCGCGTGCCATCGTCATGCCCAACCTGAAGCCTCCGGTGGTGAGCGTGGCCGACGCGCAGGCCTATCGCAACCGCCTGCTGGCGGCGACAGGCGCCGCCGCTTTCGAGCCGCTGATGGCGCTCTATCTCACCGATAACACGCCACCCGAGGAAATCCGTCGGGCGCGGACCAGCGGCTTCGTGCACGCGGTGAAGTATTACCCGGCCGGGGCGACGACGAATTCGGATTCCGGGGTCACCGACCTGACGAAGGCCTATAAGGCCATCGCGGCGATGGAAGAAGTCGGGATGCCGCTGTTGCTGCACGGCGAAGTGATCGACGCCGAGGTCGATGTGTTCGACCGTGAAGCCGTATTCATCGAGCGCCATCTCACGCGCCTGTTGCGCGACTTTCCTGCCCTGAAAATCGTGCTGGAGCATATCACCACGCGCCAGGCCGCCGAATTCGTGGCGGCGGCCCCCGTCAATGTGGCGGCGACGATCACCGTGCATCATCTGCTGTACAACCGCAACGCCATGTTCCGCGGCGGCATGCGTCCGCATATGTACTGCCTGCCGGTACTGAAACGTGAACCGCACCGGCAGGCGCTGGTGGCGGCGGCCGTTTCCGGCAATCCAAAATTCTTTCTCGGCACCGATTCCGCGCCGCACGCGATCAGCGCCAAGGAGACGGCATGCGGTTGCGCCGGCATCTATTCCGCACATGCCGCGATCGAGCTGTATGCCGAGGCATTCGAGGACGCCGGGGCGCTCGACCGGCTGGAAGCCTTTGCCAGTTTTTACGGTGCGGATTTCTACGGTCTGCCGCGCCACACCGAAACGATCACGCTGCACCGTGAAAGCTGGACGGCGCCGTCACGTCTTGAACTGGGCGACGAGATACTGGTTCCGCTGCGTGCCGGCGAGATGATCCGCTGGCGGGTGGTCTGACAAAAAAAACGGCAGACCGGGGAAAGTCTGCCGTGGTGGAAGCGGGCCTCTTCGGTCCGCTTCCAGGCATCGCGCAGTATTGCGCTGCGCTGTGCGGGGAGGAGCGGTATTACGGGAATGCCGGAATGGTGGGTTCGACGCCTGAATTCATCGCCTCCGGATGGTGTGAGGCGACAAGTTTCCTGATTTCCTCGACCCGCCCGGACGGGGCATCCACCATCATCAGAATGCGCCCCGCGGCGATGGCCGCCTCGAAGGTTTTCAGCCGTGAATTGGGGATGGCGCTGGCCACCATGCTGGCGACCCAGGCGCCGAACGCCGCGCCGATCAGGGCCGTGAGCAGAATGGTGACCAGTTGCAGATCCACCCCCGCGGGGGGGAAAAACACTGCCACCAGACCGGCCAGAATGCCAAGGCCGCCGCCGACCGCCAGCCCGGTTTCGGCGCCGTGGACAAAATCGGTTTTCTGCAGGATCGAAGCTTCGTGCAGGCCGGGCAACGGCACGTCGTCCCGGGCTAGAACGTGAATGTGGCCGTCCTCGATGCGGGTCAGCAGCAGTTCGTCGCGGATCCGTCGGGCGCTCGCTACGTCCGGCACCGTGAAATACAGGCGTCTTCTCATGATGACTCTCCTGATCGGGCCTGGATCGGTCCGGGTATTCCTGCATAGCAAACAAGCGGACGCAGTCAAGGAAAAGTTCTATAATCGCAGGCGGAAAAGCAGGCCAGACAACCGCTGCCGCAGATCTCCCGGGATTTGGCGGGAGAGGAAAGTCCGGGCTCCACAGAGCAGGATGCCGGCTAACGGCCGGACGCCGCGAGGCGAGGAACAGGGCCACAGAGACGAGCGTATTCAGTTACGGTGAAACGCGGTAACCTCCATCCGGAGCAACACCAAATAGGCAGGCGATGAAGCGGCTCGCTGAGTCTGCGGGTAGGTGGCTTGAGCCGGTCAGCAATGACCGGCCTAGAGGAATGGTTGTCCATGACAGAACCCGGCTTATCGACCAGCTTTTCCGCTTCTTATTCAATTCAATAACTTAGCTTTTTAACTTAAAAAAATATAAAAATATATCGACTAAGTATCGGTTTTTCCAGAAACTTATCCACAACCTCAAACAACCCCTAAGTCCTTGAGACATAGGGGTTTTTTTGTGTCCATCAGCTTGACCCCCCTCAAACTATCCACTATAGTGGGCGCAAGTGGTGATTGGTGGGAAGTTGTGGGAGAATGCACCCGCCCCGCACGATCAAATTCAGCCGGGCTTGATTTCAATAAATTTGGGGGGGGCATGTTTCGGGGCGTTGCGACAGTCAGCCTGGATAGCAAGAACCGGCTCGTGGTGCCGGCACGCTATCGCGACGCCCTGTTGGTGAATGGAGGGGGGCGCGTGGTGATCACTGCCGACCCGAGCCAGTGCCTGTTGCTGTATCCCCTGCCCGAATGGGAGCCGATCGAGAAAAAGCTCAACGGCCTCTCCGATTTCAATCTTCGTACCCGCAGCCTCAAGCAGCTGCTTGTGGGCTACGCGCACGACATGGATATGGATGGCGCCGGCCGCGTGCTGCTGCCGCCCATGCTGCGCAAATTCGCCGAGCTCGATAAGAGCCTCGTGCTGGTGGGGCAGGGAAGCAAGATCGAGTTGTGGAACGAGGCGCGATGGGAAGCGCAGGTATCGCAGGCGCTGAGCTTCAGCGACGACTCGCTGCCCCCCGAGCTGGAGGGGTTTACGTTGTGAGAGAGCCCGCCCATGTGCCGGTGCTGGCACAGGAGGCGGTGGCGGCGCTGGCGATCAGGCCCGAAGGCGTGTATGTCGACGCCACGTTCGGGCGTGGCGGGCATAGCCGGCTGATTCTCGCGCAACTGGGTGCGCGCGGACGGCTCGTCGCGCTGGATCGCGATCCGGATGCCATTGACGTTGGCCGTACCTTGAAGGACGCCCGGCTGACGCTGGTGCAGAGTACGTTTTCGCGCCTGGGCGCGGTGCTGGACGAATTGGGGGTCGTGCAGGCGAACGGGATTTTGCTGGATATCGGGGTGTCGTCGCCGCAGCTTGACGACGCGACGCGCGGCTTCAGTTTTCGTTTCGATGCCCCGCTCGACATGCGCATGGATCCGGGAAGCGGGCTGTCGGCGGCGGACTGGCTGGCGACTGCGGACGAGAAGGAAATCAGTGAGGTCATCCGTACCTATGGGGAAGAGCGGTTTGCTAAATCGATTGCGCGCGCGATTGTTGCGGTACGGCAAAAAGAAGCCGTCCGCAGTACCGGGCAACTGGCGAATCTCATTGCCGCCACGGTCAAGAGGCGCGAACCGGGGCAACACCCGGCGACCCGAAGCTTCCAGGCTATACGGATTTATCTCAACCGCGAACTGGAAGAGCTGAGCAACGTGCTGCCGCAATGCGTGGACAGACTGCACCCCGGCGGACGGCTCGCGGTGATCAGCTTTCATTCGCTGGAAGACCGTATCGTCAAGCGTTTCATGCGCGACGAGTCCGAAGGGGAGCAGGCGCCGCGCCGGCTGCCGATTCCGGCCGCCATGCTGAAACCGGGGCGCTTGAGGCGGGTGGGGCGTGCCCAGCGTGCGAGCGATGCCGAGGTGGCCGCCAATCCGCGTGCGCGTAGCGCGGTACTGCGGGTGGCCGAGCGCGTGGGTGCGACGTCGTGAGCCGTCTCAATGCCGTCCTGGCGCTGGTGCTGGTCGTGTGTGCGCTGGCGGTGATCCAGGCGCAGCATCGTGCGCGTACGTATTTTGTGGAGCTGGAGCGTCTGAAAAAAGAAGCGCGCGTGCTGGACGAGCAATGGGGAAAACTGCAACTGGAGCAGGGCACATGGGCCAATCCGGCGCGGATCGATACGCTCGCAAGAACCCGGCTGGGCCTGATCGCGCCGCCGCATGACCGGGTACGCGTCGAAACCCTGACGAGCGCGCCATGAATTACCACTCGCGCAAGCTGCTCAAACTGAATCTTGCCCCCTGGCGCATGGCGGCGGTAGGCGGACTGCTGCTTGTCGGACTGACGGTGGTGGCGGGGCGGGCGTTTTATCTGCAGGGACTCCATACCGACTATCTGCAGGGCAAGGGCGATGCGGTGGCCAATCGCAATCTCACGCTGCCGGCGCACCGTGGACAGGTGACCGACCGCTACGGTCAACTGCTGGCGATCAGCACGCCTGTCGAATCCCTGTGGGCGAACCCGGACGAACTGAATCTGACGGCGGACCAGCGCACGCATCTGGCCAGGACGCTCGATACTTCGCCGGCGGAACTGGCGAAAACGCTGGCGCGCAAAACCCGTGGCGAATTCAGCGTGCGGCGTCCCGTGACGCCGGAGCAGGCGGTCAAGATCGCCACGATGGGGCTGCCGGGGGTGACGCTGCGGCGCGAATACCGCCGCTATTACCCGGCCGGCGCGGTCACCGCGCAGGTGGTGGGATTCACCAATGTGGACGACAAGGGCCAGGAAGGTGTCGAGCGCGCCTATCAGGACTGGCTGGCCGGCCGGCCGGGAGAGCGGCAGATCGTGCGTGATCGCCACGGCAATACCATTCGCGACCTGGCGCCGATCAAGACCGCGCAGATGGGGGGCAACCTGACCCTGTCGCTCGATCTCAGAATCCAGTATCTGGCGTACCGGGAACTGGCGGCCGCGATCGAGAAGCACAAGGCAAAGGGCGGCAGCATCGTGGTGCTCGATGCCAAGACTGGCGAGATCCTCGCGCTGGTGAACCAGCCGGTGTTCAATCCCAACAATCGTCAGAATTACAAGCCGGATCTGATGCGCAACCGCGCGGTGATCGATACTTTCGAACCGGGGTCTACCGTCAAGCCATTTGTTGCGGCGGCGGTGCTGGAACGAGGGTTGTTCCGCCCGGACAGC
Source organism: Thiobacillus sp. 63-78 (assembly GCA_001899765.1). Taxonomy (GTDB): domain Bacteria; phylum Pseudomonadota; class Gammaproteobacteria; order Burkholderiales; family Thiobacillaceae; genus Thiobacillus. The sequence goes on along the minus strand of MKWM01000073.1, from coordinate 59,085 downwards.
GTGATCGAGACGCCGGATAATTTCCGGGTCGGCCGCAAGCTGGTGCACGACGAGCATCACCATGACCATCTGTCGGTGACTGAAATCATCCAGAAATCGAGCAATGTCGGCGCGGCCAAAATGGCGTTGACGCTGACGCCGCAACAGCACTGGGAGGTGCTGCATCGCGCCGGGTTCGGGCAGCTCCCGGGTTCCGGCTTCCCGGGCGAAACCGCCGGGCGTCTGCGCGACCCCTCAACCTGGAAGCCGGTTGAGCAGGCCACCATGGCTTATGGATACGGATTGTCGGTCAGCCTGCTGCAACTGACCCGCGCCTATATGGCGTTTGCCAACGACGGCGAGGTGATGCCGTTGTCGTTTCTCAAGCGCGAACCCCAGGAAATCGTCGGCGAACGCGTGTTCTCGCCGACCGTCGCGCGCGAAGTGCGCGCCATGATGGAAACCGTGACCCAGGAGGGGGGCACCGGGACGCTCACCCGTGTGCCGGGCTATCGCGTAGCCGGCAAGACCGGGACCGCGCATAAACTCGTCAATGGCCATTATGCGTCGGACCGCTATCTGGCTTCTTTCGTCGGCATGGCCCCGGCATCGAATCCGCGCCTCATTATCGGCGTGTCAATCGATGAACCTTCCGATGGCGTGTATTACGGCGGCAGCGTCGCGGGCCCTGTCTTCGCCCAGGTCATGGCGGCGAGCCTGCGCATGCTCGGCTTGCCGCCCGATGCGCCGGAAACCGAAACGAAGATGACCGAGAATGCCGCATCGGCCAGGGGGGGCGCGTAATGGCCGCGGCAGACGTGCATCGTCTTTCCTCCCCGGGCGCCGCCCAGGGCATTCGCGAATCGGTTCCCCACATCCTGGCGCGCCTTGGCATTGCCGTCGGCGAGCTGACCAGCGACAGCCGCAAGGCCATGCCCGGTACCGTCTTCGTCGCCTATCCCGGCACCATGCGCGACGGGCGTGATTTCATCGCGCAGGCGGTCGCGCAGCGTGTCGACGGGGTGTTGTGGGAGGCGGACCACTATCAATGGGATCCGGCACTGGATATTCCCAACGCCGGCGTGGCCGGGCTGAAAATCCGTATTGGCGAGATTGCCGCGCAGGTGTACGGCGAGCCATCGCGCGCACTGCACATGGTCGGCATCACCGGCACCAATGGCAAGACATCGGTGGCGCACTGGACGGCGCAGGCCTTCTCGCGTCTGGGCAGGAAAACAGCCATCATCGGCACCGTCGGCAACGGTTTCCCCGCCGTCGGGGACGCGCCCGGCGCGCTGACGCCCACGCTCAACACCACGCCCGATGCCATCGAACTGCAGCAGCGTCTGGCGGCCTATCGACAGCAGGGCGCAGTCGCCTGTGCGATGGAAGTCTCGTCGCATGGGTTGGCGCAGGGGCGCGTCAACGGCACCCGCTTCAATGTCGCGGTACTGACCAATCTTTCGCGCGATCATCTCGATTACCACGGCAGCATGGAACACTATGCCGACGCCAAGGCCCGGCTATTCAGCTGGCCCGGGCTGGAGTGGGGAGTGATCAATGTCGATGATGAATTCGGCCGGCGCCTGGAAAGCGAGACCCGGCCCGCACGCATCGCAGGCTATGGATTCCAGCGCGGCGCCGTGGTGGGGGAAAGGGTGCGGCTGTCGCAGGCGGGCCTGCATCTCAAGGTTCATACCGACTGGGGCAATGCCGAGTTCGATGCCCCGCTGCTTGGCCGTTTCAATGCGGCCAATCTGCTGGCCGTGCTCACCACTTTGCTGGTTTCGGATGTCGGGCTGGACGACGCCTGCCGGGCGCTTGCGCACATCGTGCCGCCGCCTGGACGGATGCAGACGCTCGGAGGCAATGAGCATCCGCTGGTGGTGGTGGATTATGCCCATACGCCCGATGCGCTCGACAAGACACTCGCCGCATTGCGCGAGATCGCTGCTGACGGGCGGCTGATCTGCGTCTTCGGCTGCGGCGGAAATCGCGACAAGGGCAAGCGCCCGCTGATGGGGAAGGCCGCCACGCATGGCGCCGACGACGTCTGGATCACCAGCGACAATCCGCGCAATGAAGATCCGCGCGACATCATCCATGACATTCTCTCCGGCGCACACGGCAAGCCGCACGTCGAGCCTGACCGCGCGCGCGCCATCTTCGAGGCGATCGGCGGCGCACGGCAAGGCGACGTGGTGCTGATCGCAGGCAAGGGGCACGAGGACTATCAGGAGGTCGCCGGCGAACGTTTGCCGTTTGCCGATGTGACCGTGGCGAAGAAAGCGCTGGAGGCGTGGACGTGAACACACCGATGATGCGCGTTTCCGAAGCCGCGGCCATGCTGGCTGTTCCGTTTGCGGGGGAGGACGCTGACGTGCTGCGCGTGTCGACCGACAGCCGCACGATTCAACCGGGCGACCTGTTCATTGCCTTACGCGGCGAAAGATTCGACGGCGGCCGTTTTGCCGCCCAGGCGCTGCAGCAAGGCGCGGTCGGCGTGGTGCTGGACCCTGCGCAGGCACCGGATATTTTCGGTGCCCTGCGCGTCGACGACACACGCCTGGCGCTCGGCACGCTGGCCGCCGCCTGGCGCCGACGCTTCGTCATGCCGGTAGTCGCCATCACCGGCAGCAACGGCAAGACCACCGTCAAGGAAATGCTGGCGGCGATCCTGCGGGTGGAAGCCGGATCGGACGCTGCCGTGCTGCATACCGAAGGCAATCTCAACAATGACATCGGTTTGCCGCTGATGCTGCTGCGTCTGCGTGAGACACACCAATACGCCGTACTGGAAATGGGCATGAACCATCGGGGCGAAATCGATTATCTGACGCGCCTGGCCCGCCCCGATGTGGCGGTCGTCAATAATGCCTTGTCCGCACATATCGGCTTCCTGGGCTCGATTGAGAATATCGCACGCGCCAAGGGCGAAATCTTCAATGGCTTGCCGGATGCCGGCATCGCGGTCTACAACGCCGACGACCCGCATGCCGGGTTGTGGCGCGAAGCCAATGCGCAACGCCGCATCGTCGATTTCGGCCTCAGGCGCCCGGCTGCCGTGCACGCGCACTGCCAGCCCCGCGGATTTGGTTCCGTTCTGGCGCTCGCGCTTCCCGATACGATCCTGGACATTCCCTTGCAGGTTCCGGGCGAGCACAACGCGATGAATGCGCTCGCCGCCGCGGCTGCCGCGTTCGCGCTGAATGTCAGCCACTCCAGCATGGTCGCCGGCCTGTCTGGTTTCAACGGTGTAAAAAGCCGCCTGCAAAGAAAGCCCGCGCTGCATGGCAGCACCTTCATCGACGATACCTACAACGCCAACCCCGACTCGGTCAAGGCGGCGCTGGCCGTATTGGCGCAGCAAGCCGGCACGAAAATCCTGGTGCTGGGCGACATGGGCGAACTGGGCAGCGACGCTGCGCGCCTGCACGCGCAGATCGGGCAGGCGGCCCGTGCGGCGGGGGTGAACCGGCTGCTCGCGCTGGGTGACCTGACGAAAGAAGCGGTGAGCGCCTTTGGTGTGGGCGCGATGCATTTCGAGCGCATCCAGGAACTGCTCGCCGAACTCGAAAACGCATTGGCGCCCGATACCACTGTATTGGTGAAAGGCTCGCGTTTCATGCAGATGGAGCGCGTGGTCAACAGCTTTGCGGAAGAGCCGGTGGCGTCGCGGCCGGGACAGGGAGAACACTGACATGCTCTTGTGGCTGTTTCAGCATCTTGGCCAGGACGTTCGGGTATTCAACGTCTTCGGTTACCTGACACTGCGTACCGTGCTCGCCACCCTCACGGCGTTGACGATTTCCTTCATTGTGGGGCCGGCCATGATCCGCAAGCTGGCCGCGCTGAAAATCGGCCAGTCGGTGCGCAGCGACGGCCCGCAGACCCATCTGGTCAAGGCCGGCACGCCGACCATGGGCGGCGCGCTGATCCTGGTGTCGGTCACGGTCACCACGCTGCTGTGGGCCGACCTGTCCAATGACTATGTCTGGGTGGCGCTGTTCACCCTGCTGGGTTTTGGCGTCATTGGCTGGATCGACGACTGGCGCAAGGTGGTCGAGAAGAACTCGCGCGGGCTGCCGTCGCGCTGGAAGTATTTCTGGCAGTCGGTGATCGGTTTCGCGGCCGCGGCCTATCTGTGGCACAGCGCCACGCTGCCGGCGCACACCGAGCTCATCATTCCTTTCCTCAAACATGCCACGATTCCGTTATCGGCCGCGGGCTTCATCGCGCTGACCTATTTTGTCATCGTCGGATCGAGCAATGCGGTCAACCTGACCGATGGCCTCGACGGGCTGGCCATCCTGCCGACCGTGATGGTGGCCTCCGCCCTGGCGATTTTTTCCTATGTCGCCGGCAACGCAGTGTTCTCGAAATACCTCGGATTGCCGCATATCCCCGGCGCGGGCGAACTTGCGGTGTTCTGCGCGGCGATGGCCGGCGCGGGACTGGCCTTCCTGTGGTTCAACGCCTATCCGGCGGAAGTCTTCATGGGCGACGTCGGCGCGCTGGCCCTCGGTGCCGCGCTCGGTGTGGTGGCCGTCATCGTGCGGCAGGAAATCGTTCTCTTCATCATGTGCGGCGTCTTCGTGGCGGAAACCCTGTCCGTCATGGTGCAGGTCGCTTCGTTCAAGCTGACCGGCAAGCGGATATTCCGGATGGCGCCTATCCATCATCACTACGAATTGAAAGGCTGGAAGGAAAATCAGGTGGTCGTGCGATTCTGGATCATTTCGATGATGCTGATACTGATCGGGTTGTCGAGCCTGAAGCTGAGATGAACTACGACAGCCTCAAACTTTCCGGCAAGAATGTTCTCGTGCTCGGCCTCGGCGACACCGGGATGTCGTGCGCGCGCTGGCTGGCGGCGCGCGGGGCGCGGGTCAGCGTGGCCGACAGCCGCGCAGCGCCGCCGCGGGCGGCACATCTGGCGGAATGGCTGCCGCAGGTGCCGCTCTTTACCGGTCCCTTCAACGACGCCCAACTGCAGGCGGCTGACATGCTGGTCGTGAGCCCCGGCGTGCCGCTGGCCGAACCGGCCGTTGCCCGTGCGATGGCCGCGGGCATCGAAGTGGCGGGGGATGTCGAACTGTTCGCGCGCGCCATTCACGCGATCAATGCCGAGCGTGCCGCCGCGACGCCCCCGAATGGGCCGATGCGGGTGATTGCGATCACCGGCAGCAACGGCAAGAGCACCGTCACCGCGATGTGCGGCGACATGTGCCGCATCGCCGGCCTGACCGCCTGTGTCGCCGGCAATATTGGCCTGCCGGTGCTGGATGCCCTGTATGAAATCGAGCAGGGAACGGCGCCTGCACCGCAGGTGTGGGTGCTGGAACTGTCCAGTTTTCAGCTCGAAACGACCACTTGCCTCGATGCGGATGCCGCCACGGTCCTCAATGTGACGGAAGACCATATGGATCGCTATCCCGACATGGAGACCTACGCCGCGGCCAAGGCGCGCATCTTTGACGGCGAGGGCGTGCAGGTGGTGAACCGTGACGATGCACGCAGCTTTGCCATGGCGCGAACGGGACGCCATGTGGTGAGTTTCGGACTGGACCGCTGCCCGAAGGGCGAGAATTTCGGTCTGTGCGAGGACGAACTCTGCCTCGGCGGCGACATGCTGATGCCGTTGTCCGTGCTCCCGGTCGCGGGACTGCATAACGCGGCCAACGCGCTGGCGGCCCTGGCGCTGACCCGCGCACTGGGTTTGCCGATGGAAGCCCTGCTGCGCGGACTGCTGCACTTCAAGGGATTGCCGCACCGGGTGGAGAAAGTCGCCGAAATCGAGGGGGTGACGTATTACGACGACTCGAAAGGCACCAACGTCGGCGCGACCGAAGCGGCATTGTATGGGCTGGGAGCGCGCAAGGCAGTGGTGATTCTGGGCGGCGACGGCAAGGGGCAGGATTTCAGTCCGCTCAAGGCGGCGGTCGCAGCCAATGCCCGCGCAGTGGTGCTGATCGGTCGTGATGCGCCACTGATCGCGGCCGCCATTGCCGGCAGCGGCGTCGACACGTATCCGGCTGGCAGCCTGCCCGATGCGGTCGCGCAGGCGCAACGCCTGGCCTATTCCGGCGATGCCGTGCTGTTGTCGCCGGCCTGCGCCAGTTTTGACATGTTCCGCAACTATGTTCATCGCGCCGAAGTCTTCATCGACGCGGTGAACAGGCTGGCAGCAGAAAGAGCGGCGCAGCCCTCTGGTGAAACTACTAACCAGTCGACTAAGCCCGCAAGCGGGCAAGTCGATGGTCATCCCCAACCCTCCCCCGCCGGCGGGGGAGGGGGCAACCGTGCGCTGCGCGCGCCCAAGGCGTTCTAACGATGCTGTACGCTGCGCGTGCCCCCCAACCCAGCGCCGAACTCGATTTCAGCCTGCTGTGGCTCGCCATGGGCTTGCTGGCGATTGGCCTGGTGATGGTGTATTCCGCCTCGATCGCGATTGCGGAAGCGGCACGCTACACCCATCACAATGGTGAGTACTATCTGCTGCGGCAAGGTATTTTCATAGTGATGGGCATCGGCGCCGGCGTGGCGGCATTCAGGGTGCCGATGCGGGTATGGCAACAGGCGGCGCCCTACCTCTTCCTCGTCGGCCTGCTGTTGCTGGTGGTCGTGCTGATCCCCCATTTGGGGCGCGAGGTCAACGGAAGCCGTCGCTGGATTCCGCTTGGCTTCGCCAATCTGCAGCCGTCCGAGTTGATGAAATTCCTCGCGGTACTGTATGCCGCCGATTACACCACGCGCAAAGCGGCCTTCATGTACGATTTCAGGAAAGGCTTCCTGCCCATGGCCGCCGTCATGCTGGTGGTCGGTGCGCTGTTGCTGCGCGAGCCGGATTTTGGCGCGTTCGTCGTCATCATCTCCATTGCCATGGGGATTCTCTTCCTCGGCGGGCTCAACTGGAAAGTATTCGCCGCCCTGGTGGTGGTGCTGCTGGTCGGCTTTGTCCTGCTGATCCTGACGTCACCCTACCGGCTGCAACGCGTGCTCGGTTTCATGGATCCGTTCGCCGATCCGTATGGCAAGGGGTATCAGCTGTCGCATGCGCTGATTGCCTTCGGCCGCGGCGAATGGCTGGGCCTCGGACTGGGCGGCAGTATCGAGAAGCTGTTCTATCTGCCCGAAGCGCACACCGATTTCCTGCTGGCAGTGATTGCCGAAGAGTTCGGCTTCATTGGCGTGGCAGTGGTGATTGCCCTGTTCGGCTGGCTGATCGTCAAGGCCTTTCTGATCGGCCATCGTGCCGCGCAGCTGGAGCGCAACTTCTGCGCGCTGGTGGCGCAGGGCATCGGCATCTGGATCGGCGTGCAGGCACTCATCAACATGGGCGTGAATGTCGGCCTCTTGCCGACCAAGGGTCTCACGCTGCCTTTCCTGTCGTTCGGCGGCAGCGGCATCATCGCCAACTGTCTGGCGGTCGCCATCCTGTTGCGCATCGACTGGGAACACCGGCAGATGATGCGGGGGAAGACGTTTTGATGGATGCCATGGCTGTTCGGCCACCTTTCCCTCTCCCCAACCCTCTCCCGCTTGCGGGAGAGGGGGCGAACGTGGGCGCTGCCCGCCCAAACCGACTCAACCGTACCCTCATGGTCATGGCCGGCGGCACCGGCGGCCATGTCTACCCTGCGCTCGCGGTGGCCGACGCCCTGCGCGCGCGCGGCTGGGAAGTGTTCTGGCTGGGCACCCGGGCCGGGCTGGAAGCGCGCGTGGCGCCGGCGGCCGGCATCGACATGGTATGGATCAGCATGAGTGGTGTGCGCGGAAAAGGTCTGCTGCGGAAATTGCTGCTGCCGCTGACGTTGCTGATGGCCTTCTGGCAAAGCCTGTGGGCCATTCTGCAGCGCAGGCCTGACGTCGTGCTGGGCATGGGCGGCTATACCGCCTTTCCCGGCGGCATGATGGCAAGCCTGCTGAACAAGCCGCTGGTCATCCACGAACAGAATTCGGTCGGCGGCCTGACCAACCGTGTCCTGGCCTGCCTGGCCGATCGTGTGTTGACCGCCTTTCCCGGGGTGTTCACGCATGGGCACGACAAGCCGATTCCGTGTCGCCGGGTAACGACCGAGTGGGTGGGCAATCCGGTACGCGCCGACATCGCCGCGGCGGCAGGCAGCCGGTATGCCGGTCGCACCGGCCCGTTCCGCCTGCTGGTCGTGGGCGGCAGTCTCGGCGCGCAGGCCCTGAACGAGCGGGTGCCGCAGGCACTTGCCCTGCTGCCCGCGGATAAACGTCCACAGGTCGTCCATCAGTCGGGCCGGCAGCATGTCGATGCCCTGCGCGCACACTACGCCGCCGCCGGAATCGTGGCCGACGTGCGCGACTACATCGAGGATATGGCGGCGGCCTACCGGGATTGCGATGTCGCCATTTGCCGCGCCGGGGCCATGACGATCGCCGAACTGGCCTGTGCCGGCGTGCCTGCGGTACTGGTGCCTTTTCCCTTCGCCGTGGACGACCATCAGACGGGCAATGCCGAATTTCTCGCCGACGCCGGCGCTGCATGGCTGATCCAGCAGAAAGACCTGACTGCGGACAGTCTGGCGGCGCTGATCGGCGGGCTTGATCGCCCCCTGCTCGCCGCCATGGGAGACAAGGCGCGCGCGTTGGCCCGGCCTGATGCCACCACGCGCGTCGCCACCATTTGCGAGGTGCTTGCAGAATGAAACATGCCGTCAAGCGCATCCATTTTGTAGGCATCGGCGGGGTCGGCATGAGCGGCATTGCCGAAGTGTTGCTGAACCTGGGCTATGCCGTGTCGGGCTCCGACCTGGCCGACAATGTCGTGACGCAGCGGCTGTCCCGGCTGGGCGCGCAGATCCATCGCGGCCATTCGGTTCAACATATTGCAGACACGGATGTCGTGGTCACCTCGACCGCCGTGCGGGATGACAATCCCGAAGTGATCGCGGCGCGCGAGAAGAAAATTCCCATCGTGCCGCGCGCATTGATGCTGGCCGAGCTGATGCGTTTGCGCCAGGGCATTGCGATCGCCGGCACGCACGGCAAGACCACGACCACCAGTCTGGTTGCCAGCATTCTCGGTGAAGCCGGGATGGACCCGACCTATGTGATCGGCGGCAAACTGACCGCCGCCGGGACCAACGCGCGTCTCGGCAAGGGCGATTTCCTGGTGGCCGAGGCCGACGAATCGGATGCCTCGTTCCTGTATCTCACCCCGGTGATCGCGATCGTCACCAACATCGACGCCGATCACATGGATACCTATGGCCATGATTTCGAGCGCCTGAAACAGGCATTCGTCGATTTCTGCCAGCGCTTGCCTTTCTATGGCATGGCGGTGCTATGTCTCGACGATCCGAACGTGCGCGAAATCATGCCGCGCATCAGCAAGCCGATCACCACTTATGGTTTCGATGAGGCCGCGCAGGTGCGTGCGGTCGATCCGTACTTCGAACACGGGCGCATGCATTTCAGGGTCAAGCGCGAAGGCATGGCCGATCTTGACGTGGTGCTGAATCACCCGGGCATGCATAACGTACTGAATGCCCTGGCGGCGATCGCCGTGGCCACCGAGGTGGATGCCAGTGACGCCGCCATCGTCAAGGCGCTGGCCGAGTTTCATGGTGTCGGCCGGCGTTTCCAGCGCTACGGCGAGCTGCCCGCGAAAGGGGGCGGACGGTATTGCCTGGTCGACGATTATGGCCATCACCCGGTCGAAATGGCGGCCACGCTCGCTGCGGCGCGCGGTACTTTTCCCGGGCGGCGGCTGGTGCTGGTATTCCAGCCACATCGCTTCACGCGTACGCGCGACTGTTTCGAGGATTTTGTGAAAGTGCTGTCGGAAACCGATGCGCTGGTGCTGACCGAAGTGTATCCCGCGGGTGAGACGCCCCTCGTGGCGGCCGATGGGCGCGCACTGGCACGCGCGGTGCGGGTGGCCGGCAAGGTCGAGCCGGTATTCGTGGAAAACGTGGCCGATGTGCCCGCCGCGGTGCGTGACCTCGCGCGGGCGGGTGACGTGGTGCTGGTGATGGGAGCCGGCAGCATCGGCCAGGTGGCGCCGGCCCTGGGTTCGGAATCTGCCGGGAGCGCAAACCATGCGGCATGACTATCGCATGAGCGAGATCGACATGACGGGCGGCATGCCCGTGCTGCGCGGACGTTCCTTCTACAACGAACCGATGAAGAAATATGTGTCGTGGCGCGCAGGCGGCGCCGCGCAACGGGTCTATGTGCCGGCAGACCTCGAGGATCTGATCTGGCTGATCCGGTCGATTCCGGCCCGCGAGGATATCCACATGGTGGGCCTTGGCAGCAATCTGCTGGTGCGCGACGGCGGCGTGGCTGGAGTCGTGATCCTGCTGCACGGCGTGCTGAAAAAACTGGCGATCGAAAGTCGCACGCATGGGTTTCCCCCCGCACCGCTGGAACTCGACACGGCGCTGGTGTACGCCCAGGCGGGCGTGGCGGCCCCCAAGCTGGCGCGCTTTGCCGCCAATCACGATCTGGTCGGCGGCGAGTTCTGGGCGGGCATCCCCGGCACCGTCGGCGGCGCGATGGCCATGAATGCCGGCTGTTACGGCAGCGAAACCTGGGACAAGCTGGTGCAGGTGCTGACGCTCGACCGTCAGGGGCAGTTGAACGAACGGCGGCCGGACGAGTACGTCACAGGCTATCGCCATGTGGCGCTGAAGCACGCGCAGCAGGAATGGTTCATCGGCGGCTGGTTCCGCCTGGCCCGCGGCGACGGCGCGGCCTCGCGTGAAACGATCAAGGCGCTTCTGAAAAAACGCATCGCTTCGCAGCCGCTGAACCTGCCCAGTGCCGGCTCCGTGTTTCGCAACCCTCCGGGCGATCACGCGGCCCGGCTGATCGAGGTTTGCGGCCTCAAGGGTTACAGGATCGGCGGCGCGCAGGTATCGGTCAAGCACGCCAATTTCATCGTCAACCTGGGCAACGCCACGGCGACTGATATCGAACGCCTGATCGAACATGTGGAGGGCACCGTGGAGGCGCGTACCAACGTGCAGCTGATCCGCGAAGTGCGAATTATTGGAGAACGGCAGTGAGCAAGTTTGGAAAAGTCGCCGTGATGCTGGGCGGCACCTCGGCCGAGCGGCCGGTGTCGCTCAACAGCGGGGCGGCGGTGCTGGCGGCATTGACCCGGCAAGGCGTCGATGCGCACGCATTCGATCCGGCCACACGCAATCTCGGCGATCTCATCTCGGGTGAGTTCGACCGCGTGTTCATTGCGCTGCATGGACGCTACGGCGAGGATGGCTGCATGCAGGGCGCGCTCGAACTGCTGGATATTCCCTACACCGGCAGCGGCGTGATGGCTTCGGCCATCGGCATGGACAAGTGGCGCACCAAGCTGTTGTGGCGCGCTGCCGGCCTGCCGACGGCCGACTGGGACATCCTTGACGCGGCAAGCGATTTCGCCGCGACGGAAAAGAAACTTGGCCTGCCGATTTTCGTGAAACCCGCGCGCGAGGGATCGAGCATCGGCATGAGCAAAGTGACGGAGCCGGGTACGCTGCAGGCGGCCTATGAAACGGCCGCCGAACACGACTCGCTGGTCCTGGCGGAGAAATTCATCGACGGTGCCGAGTTCACCGTCGGGATTCTCGGCACGACCGCGCTGCCCCTGATTCGACTGGAACCTGCGCAGGACCGGGCTTTCTACGATTTCGAGGCCAAATATCTGCGCGACGACACCCGCTACCATTGCCCGGCAGGCCTTCCGGACGCCCAGGAAATGGCATTGCGGCAGCTGGCGCTGGAGGCGTTCCGTCTGATCGGCGGATGCGGGTGGGGACGGGTCGACGTGATGCTGGACAGTCTCGGCAATCCCTATCTGCTGGAAATGAATACTTCGCCCGGCATGACCGACCACAGTCTGGTGCCGATGGCCGCGCGTGTCGCAGGGCTGGATTTTGATGCCTTGTGCCTGAAAATCCTGGAGCAGACGTTTATGCCCGACCGGGTGCTGGCATGAACCAAAATTCTTTACCACAGAGGCACAGAGGCACAGAGAAACCCGAAAGGGCATTGATTTGCCTTTCTCTGTGCCTCTGTGTCTCTGTGGTGAATGGTTTGCCGCGATGAGTAACCCCGAACTCGACACCCAACCGCTGTACCAGGTCGCCCGCGTGCTGACCTGGGGGGCGCTCGGGCTCATGGCCTACGGTGCGGCCAGCTGGGTGGTGGCGCAGCCCTGGTTCGCCCTGCGCACCATCGAGGTGAAGACGCCGGTGGCGCATGTCACCGAGGCGCAGATCCGGTTGGTGGCCGAGCGCCAGGTGCACGGCACCTTTTTCACGGTCGATCTCGAACGCGTGCGCAACAGTCTGGAAAAACTGCCCTGGGTACGGGAAGCCCGCGTGGAGCGCCGCTGGCCCGATACGCTGGTGGTTTCGTTGACCGAACACGTACCGTTTGCCCGATGGAACGACGATGCGCTGGTCAGCGAGACGGGCGAGGTGTTCGGCGCCGCGGTGTCCACCCGGCTGCCGCGACTGATCGGCCCCGCGGGCAGCAGCGCCGAGGTCGTGGCAGCCTATCGCCGCTATCAGGCGTCGCTCGCCCCGCTCGGCATGACGATCGAGGAACTGCGGCTGTCGTCCCGCCGCGCCTGGCGCATTCATCTCGACACCGGAATGCAGCTGGCACTTGGCCGCATGCAGACCGACGCGCGGCTGGCGCGTTTCGTCAGCCTCTATCCGCGTCTGTTCCCCCGCTCCGTGCAGGACGGACAGGCTGCGGCCGCCACGCCTGCCCCGCTGATGGTCGATCTGCGCTACAGCGACGGCTTTGCCCTGCGCATGCCGAAAGGCATCGCCCCTTTCAAATCGAGTAAAACATGAGCAAGCCAAGAGATCCCAAGAACCTTGTCGTCGGGCTCGACATCGGCACATCCAAGATCGTTTGTATCGTTGCGGAAATCAATGACGAAGGCATGCTGGATGTCATCGGCATGGGCACCCATCCGTCGCGCGGCCTGCGGCGCGGCGTGGTGGTCAACATCGAAGCCACCGTCAACGCCATCCAGCGCGCGCTGGAAGAAGCCGAACTGATGGCCGACTGCAAGATCCGCGAGGTCTACACAGGCATTGCCGGCAGCCACATCAAGAGCTTCAACTCGCACGGCATGTTCGCCATCAAGGACAAGGAAATCAGCCAGATGGACGTCGACCGGGTGGTGGAGACCGCGCGCGCGGTGAACATCCCGACCGACCAGCAGATCCTCCACACCATCCCGCAGGAATTCATCGTCGACGGCCAGGAAGACGTGCGCGATCCGCTCGGCATGAGCGCGGTGCGCCTCGAAGTGAAGGTGCACATCGTCACCGGCGCGGTGTCGGCGGCGCAGAACATCATCAAGTGCGTGCGCCGCTGCGGGCTCGAGGTCGCCGATCTGGTCCTGCAGCCGCTCGCTTCGGCGATGGCGGTGCTGACCGAGGACGAGAAGGAACTCGGCGTCTGCCTGGTCGATATCGGCGGCGGCACCACCGACATCGCCGTGTTCACCAACGGCGCGATCCGCCATACCGCGGTGATTCCGGTGGCGGGCGACCAGGTCAACAACGACATCGCGGTGGCGCTGCGCACGCCGCCGAAAGAAGCCGAAGACATCAAGATTCAATACGGCTGCGCATTGCGCCAGCTGGCCGATGCGCGGGACATGATCGAGGTGCCCGGTATCGGCGACCGCCCGCCGCGCACGCTGTCGCGGCAGACGCTGGCCGAGTTCATCGAGCCGCGCATGGAAGAGCTGTATTCGCTGGTGCAGGCCGAACTGCGCCGCAGCGGATTCGAGGAACTGCTGTCGTCCGGCATCGTCATTACCGGCGGCTCGGCAGCCATGCAGGGCATGGTCGAACTCGGCGAAGAGGTCTTTCACATGCCGGTAAGAATGGGCTGGCCGCGTTACGAAGGAGGGCTGTCGGAGGTTGTCCGCAACTCGCGCTACGCCACGTGTGTGGGGCTTCTGATGGCCGGGCTGGAAGCACGCAGCCGCGATGCGCCGAAGCTGTCGAGCGGCAATCTCAAGGATATTTTTGAACGCATGAAGAGCTGGTTCAAGGGGAATTTCTGATGGCGGGGCGGGCTGGCCGGGGCCACGGCATCGGAACGGAATTTGGCGGTCGTGCCGGATGTATCGATACATCGCGGCAAACACGTCAATGGATTTTGAGTGTGGTTTTTGATCTGGACAAAAGAGGAGCACAGCATGTTTGAACTGATGGATGTAGATACCCAGGATGCAGTAATCAAGGTGATTGGCGTGGGCGGCTGCGGGGGCAACGCGGTCGATCATATGATCACTTCCGGATTGAGCGGCGTGGAATTCATCGCCATCAATACCGATGCGCAGGCACTCAAGCGCAATCAGGCCAGGCTGCAGTTGCAGATGGGAAATGGGATCACCAAGGGTCTGGGGGCTGGCGCCAACCCGGAAGTGGGGCGCGAAGCCGCGCTGGAAGACCGTGAACGCATCGCCGAGATGATCGACGGTGCCGACATGCTGTTCATCACCGCCGGCATGGGCGGCGGCACCGGCACCGGCGCCGCGCCGGTCGTGGCTGAAGTCGCCAAGGAACTCGGCATTCTTACGGTGGCGGTCGTCACCAAACCCTTCATGTTCGAAGGCAAGCGGGTGCGTGCCGCCAATGCCGGCATCGAGGCGCTGTCCCGCCACGTCGATTCGCTCATCATCATCCCCAACGAGAAGCTGATGCAGGTGCTGGGCGACGACGTCTCCATGCTCGATGCCTTCAAGGCCGCCAACAACGTGCTGCACGGCGCCGTCGGCGGCATCGCCGAAGTCATCAATTGTCCTGGTCTGGTCAACGTCGATTTCGCCGACGTGCGCACCGTGATGAGTGAAATGGGCATGGCGATGATGGGTTCGGCACAGGCCAACGGCGAAAACCGTGCGCGCGTCGCGGCCGAGCAGGCCGTGGCAAGTCCTTTGCTGGAAGACGTCAACCTCGCCGGCGCGCGCGGCGTGCTGGTCAACATCACCGCTTCGTCCACCGTCAAGATGAAGGAAATCCACGAGGTGATGAATACCATCAAGAGTTTCACCGCCGAGGAAGCCACCGTCATCGTCGGCCAGGTGCTCGACGACACGATGGAGGATGCCCTGCGTGTCACCATGGTGGCCACCGGCCTCGGCAATCCCGTCTCCCGGCAGAGCCAGAAGCCGATGCAGATCATCCGCACCGGCACCGACGATGCACCGATGATGAACGGCCACAGCGAAGAACTGCCCAGCGTGATGACCAGCCGGCGTAGCCGCACCATCCAGGCGATGACCGATTCCGGCATCGACACCCTGGACATTCCGGCCTTCCTGCGTCGCCAGGCGGACTGAGCGGGGTTGTCGCCGCGTACGATCCCGCGCTGGGTTACGCCCAGCGCGGGATCGATGTTCTGTGCGGGGAGAAGTCCATGCCGGGTGAACTCGTTCGCATGGAGCCGGGTCCTATTCCCGTTCCATGCATGGGGTTGCCCGACGCGCGACCGGTTAAAATGACGGAATGATCAAACAACGCACTCTGAAAACGCCCGTCAAGGCGACCGGCGTCGGCCTGCATTCCGGCGTCAAGGTCGAGATGACCCTGCGCCCGGCCGGGCCCGACACCGGCATCGTGTTCCGGCGCATGGATCTCGACCCACCGGCCGAACTCAAGGCCGATCCTTATCTCGTCACCGACACCCGGCTGTGTTCGATGCTCGAATCCGGGCCGGCCAGGGTGGCGACCGTCGAACATCTGATGTCGGCGCTCGCCGGCCTCGGCATCGATAACCTGCTGGTCGATCTGACCGGCCCGGAAATCCCCATCATGGACGGCTCCTCCGCGCCGTTCGTGTTTCTGCTGCAGTCCGCCGGCATCGTCGAACAGGACGCCGCCAAGCGTTACGTGCGCATCACCCGGCAGATCGAAGTGCGCGACGGCGACAAATGGGCGCGTTTCGTCCCGCACAACGGCTTCAGGATCGAATTCACCATCGACTTCAAGCACCCCGTGTTCGACAAGAGCGGCAAGACCGTCAGGATCGATTTTGCCGATACGGCCTACACGAAAGAGGTCGCGCGCGCGCGCACCTTCGGCTTCATGCACGAAGTCGAGGCCCTGCGTAACAGCGGGCTCGCGCTCGGCGGCTCGCTCGACAACGCCATTGTCATGGACGAATACCGCGTGCTGAACCAGGATGGCCTGCGCTTTGACGACGAATTCGTCAAGCACAAGGTGCTCGATGCCATGGGCGATCTTTATTTGCTGGGGCATCCTGTCATCGGGGCTTTCGAGGCGTACAAGTCCGGACATGCGCTCAACAATGCGCTGCTGCGCGAACTGCTGCAGCACCAGGAGTCCTGGGAGTTCGCCAATTTTGCGCAAGACGAAGACGTCCCGGCCGCCTTCCGCCACCTGCACCCGCTTGCCGCCTGATGATCATTGTCCGCCTGTTGATCGTTGTCGTGCTCATCACGGTGGCGGCGCTGGGATTGACCTGGCTATTGACCGGCAACCGGAAGTACCTCGGATATATGGGCCGGGTGCTGCGCTTTGCGATCGTTTTCGGGTTCGTCGCAGCCCTGTTGTTTGTGGTGGAACGGATGGTGCTGAGATGAGCCGCGGCGTATCGAAGCCATTTCCCCGCAGGGAATCGATGCTATAAGTAAAACTTCCAGACGTTGCCGTATTCGAGCGACAGGGAGCCATTAGCAAAATCAATAGTGTGCCGGGTCGTTCCCGCGTGTTTAGATGAAGGCGTTCATTTACGGTATGATTCACAAGACATTTTTCACGTCCACATGATTCCAGGGAGTAAATCTATGCGTATCAAAACCTTATCCGTTCTCATCGCACTTGCCGGAACGGCCTTGCAGGTGCATGCCGCGGACGACCGTCTCTACGTCGCGCCCACCGTGAACTACACGTTCTCGGATAATGATCGTCGTGCCGATGACGGCTGGGGAGGGGGTCTGGCGCTCGGCAAGCCGATCTCGCAGCATCTGAACCTGGAACTGTCGCTGACAGGCAGTTCGCTCGACTACAAGACCGGAAGCGGGAATTACGACCTGTGGGGTCTGGGTGTCGATGCGCTTTACCTCTTCAACCGCGACGCCAGTTTCACGCCCTACGGCGTACTGGGAATCGGCGCACAGTACGCCAGCATTCCGGGCAAGCACGACACCGGCGTGATGGGCAATATCGGCCTGGGCATCATGAAGCGCCTGACGGACAATATTTCCTTGCGCGCGGATGCCCGTTACCGCCTCGACAACAACCCCACCAAGGCGTTCGGTGCGAATGACTTCGGCGACGCGATCATCAGCGTGGGCCTGAATTTCGCCCTGGGTCAAAAGGCTCAGCCCAAGCCTAAAGCGGAACCCGCCCCCGCTCCGGTTGCCGAACCCGCTCCCATGCCGGAACCGGCCCCGGCTCCGGCCGTGCAACCGGCGCCCGTCGCGCCGGCGCTCACGACTTCGCCCGCGCAGCAGCTCGATAAAGCCCAGTCGGGTGACAGAGTGGTGATTCTGGAAGGGGTGAACTTCGAGTTCGATTCCGCCCGTCTGCGTCCGGACGCCATCACCATCCTCGACGAAGCCGTGACCGTGCTGGATCGCCGTACGGACATCGGTGTGGACGTGGTGGGCTATACCGACAGCACCGGCCCGGCGAAATACAACCAGGGGCTGTCCGAACGTCGCGCCAAGTCCGTGTACGATTACTTCGTCAGCAAGGGCATCGCCGCGGATCGCCTGACCACCAAGGGCTATGGCGAAGAACGGCCTGTCGCCAGCAATGCGACGCGCGAAGGCCGCGCCAAGAACCGCCGCGTCGAGCTGGTCGTCAAGTAACCCAGTCGCCGCTGTAAACAAAAAGGCCGCCCTTGCAGGGTGGCCTTTTTTTTCACGGGCTTGCGCAGCTCAGCGCCCATGTCTGCGGTCACGACGATGTGGCCGCGTCAGGTTTGCCAAAGCTGGAACAGGGTGTCGCATCATGGGCCACTGGCGCGACCTGGAATGACGCCCCGGAGGAGGTCATGCGGCGGAGAGGACGCGGTTGCGCCCGCCATGCTTTGCCGCATACAGGCTGGCGTCCGCCCGGCTGATGACCTGCTCGCAAGGCTCGACGCCATTGTACTGGCTGATGCCGATACTGATGGTGACCGGGACGGCTTGCGTACCCACCATGAATGGCGCCTGCTCGATTCTCAGGCGCAGCTGTTCTGCCACCCGTTGCGCCGAGTCGAGCGCGCTGCCCTTGAGCACGACCAGGAATTCTTCTCCTCCCCAGCGTATGGCGATGTCCGAGGTTCGCAATCCTTTCAGGAGCTGGGACGCGATCTGGCTCAGGATGCGGTCTCCCCCCGCGTGGCCAAACCGGTCGTTGATCGATTTGAAATGGTCGACGTCGATCAGGAGAATGGAAACCGGACGGGAATCCCGCCGACTTTCGGCGAAAATCTTGTCGATCAGGAGGTTGAAGGCCTGGCGGTTGAGCAGGCCGGTGAGCTTGTCCGTGGCGGCCATGTTCTCGATGCGGCGCTGGTAACGTGCGAGCACGGCATGGGTGAGGAACAGCACCAGCAGGGTGATGCCCAGGCATATCGCGAGGTTGATGTAGAGGGTGCGGCGAATGTCGGCCAGTGCTTCGTCCACACCTTTTTCCACGAACAGGTACCACTTGAGTTCGGGAACATAGTTCACGTTGAGCAGGTGCAGGCCATGGCTGTCCCTGAACTGGTAGGCGCCGGATTTCTCGCGCAGGATACGATCGACGATGTCGCGCAGGCCGGGCGTCGCGCGCAGGTCGATTTCCTGGCGCCCCGACTGGTTGCCGAACAGAACGGTCTTGCCATGGGCATCGACGAAATAGATGGTGCGCTGGAAGCGCTGCTGGTAATTCGAGAGGAGATGACGCACGGCGTCCACCGTGAGGCCGATGCCGGCGGCACCGAGGAAATGGCCGTCGAAATCAAAGACGCGGTAGTTGACGAAAATGGTCAGCGCATCCTGGTTGGCGAGATCGGGGTCGACATTGATCTCGTAGGGCTCCGGCATGGCGCGCACCCGGTAGTACCAGACGTCGCGCGATGCCTTGGGCGACACCTGCTTCAGAATGCCTTCGCCGGTGTAGTAGTTGGCGCTGCGGTCGGAGACGAAGAAACTGCTGAACGCGCCGTAGCGCGTTTTGATCTCCCGAAGATAGCGGGCCATGGCGTCGACGTCGCGTTCTCCGCCCAGGGCCCAGTCGCGCAGGAAGGTGTCGTGCGCCATGGTCGACGAGATCAGTACGGGCCGCACCAGATCCTTCTGGATCTCGGAATAGATATTGCTCGCTGTGAGCGGCAGCTCCTGGGCGGCGATGGCGTTCAGGATCGTCTGCTTCGACACGTAGTAACTGCTCAGTGTCGTGGCGAAGAATCCGGCTGCGAGCAGGATGCCCAGCCACAAGAGCAGGCGCTGACGCTGGAAAATACGTTGTGCTGAATACATGTGCGAAAAGACAGGATGAGTGCCCGATTTGAGCCAGCCCCCCCACGGCGCATGAGGGCAAGGCCGGCAGTATGACACTGGCCGGCTGGTTTGCGATGCACAACGTACCGCTATGGGCCGCTCAACGCGCCTTCACACGATGGGTGCGGGGCGTGCGCACGCCAGCCGGTCAGACTTCCCGGTGATGGCGCAACAGCGTGTCCAGGGCGTCCTTCAGCGGTCCATCTTCTATTTCTGCATTGAGATGAGCCAGCCCGTCCAGGGTGGCGGATGACAGACCGGTTTTCTCGACGGGGTGGATAGGGCGTGCCAGCAGTTCGGGGTTGACGCTGACGCGCACGGACGTCGCCACGACCCCGCACTTGTCGAGGCTGGCGATCAGCGCATCGGTCTGGTGGCGCAGGCGGCTGGCGACGGCGCCGCTATCGCAGGCGAGGCGCAATACGTCGTTTTCCAGCTGCATCGCGCGAACGTGCCCGGCCAGCGCGGCGGGCAGGGAACGATCAAGCGCCGCCTGGGTCTTGAGCAGGATGCGGGCGCGCACGGCCAGGCCATTCGGCAACTGGCTGGCGAGCAGATCGGCCAGGCTCGAAACGCTCATGCGCGAGACACGGGGGCTACACGGCAAGCCCGCCCCGCTATGTTAAAATTCAACGATTTACCGCGTCCTGCGGACATCTTCGGGCCCCTCATGCTGCAATCCCTCATCAAGAAAGTCTTCGGCAGCCGCAACGACCGGCTGGTCAAACAATACCTGCAAAAGGTGAAAGCGATCAATGCGCTGGAGCCGGCAATGGAAAAACTGTCCGATGCCGAACTGACCGGCAAGACGGCCGAATTCAAGTCGCGGCTGGACCAGGCCGAGGCGCTCGATGCGCTGCTGCCGGAAGCCTTTGCCGTGGTGCGCGAAGCGTCCCGCCGCATTCTGGGCCTGCGCCATTTCGACGTGCAGATGGTGGGCGGCATGGTATTGCACGACGGCAAGATCGCCGAGATGCGGACGGGCGAAGGCAAGACGCTGATGGCGACCCTGGCCGCCTACCTGAACGCATTGGCCGGCAAGGGCGTGCATGTGGTCACGGTGAACGACTACCTGGCGCAGCGCGATGCCGAATCGATGGGGCGGCTGTACGGCTTTCTCGGCTTGACGACCGGCGTCAACCTGTCGCAGATGCCGCATGATGCAAAACAGGCCGCCTACGCCGCCGACATCACCTACGGCACCAACAACGAATACGGTTTCGACTATCTGCGGGACAACATGGTCTATCAGATGGACGAGAAGGTGCAGCGTCCGCTGGCCTTCGGCATTATCGACGAAGTCGACTCGATCCTGATCGACGAAGCGCGTACGCCGCTGATCATTTCCGGGCAGTCGGAAGAGAATACCGCCTTGTACCAGCAGGTCGATCTGGTGCCGCCGCGCCTGACGCGGCAGGCGAATGAGGAATCCGAGGGCGACTACTCGGTCGACGAGAAGGCGCGCCAGGTGCTGTTGTCCGAAACCGGGCACGAGAAGGTCGAGGACATCCTCACCGAGATGGGTCTCCTGCAACCCGGCGGCAGCCTCTACGATGCGTCCAACATCATGCTGATGCACCATGTGTATGCCGCGCTGCGTGCCCACGCACTGTATTTCCGCGACCAGCACTACGTGGTGCAGAACAACGAAGTCATCATCGTCGACGAATTCACCGGCCGCCTGATGAGCGGGCGCCGCTGGTCGGAAGGCCTGCACCAGGCCGTGGAAGCCAAGGAAGGCGTGACGATCCAGAAGGAAAACCAGACGCTGGCGTCGATCACTTTCCAGAACTACTTCCGCATGTACCAGAAGCTGTCGGGCATGACCGGTACCGCCGATACCGAGGCGTTCGAATTCCAGAGCATCTACGGTCTGGAAACCGTGGTCATCCCGACCCATCGGCCCATGATCCGCAAGGATGAGCACGATCAGGTCTATCGGACCGGACACGAACGCGATCAGGCCGTGATCCACGACATCCGCACGCGTCACGCCAATGGCCAGCCGGTGCTGGTCGGCACCACCTCGATCGAGGCCAACGAGCATCTGTCGGCCGAATTGACCCGGGCCGGGCTGCCGCACAATGTGCTGAATGCCAAGCAGCACGAGCGCGAGGCCGAAGTGATCGCGCAGGCGGGCATGCCGGGCGGCATTACCATCGCCACCAACATGGCGGGCCGCGGTACCGACATCGTGCTGGGCGGCAGCATCCAGAAAGAGATCGACGCGATCCACAATGACGAGACCGTGTCCGATAGCGACAAGGATGTCCGCATCAGCGCGCTCAGGGAGGCCTGGCAGCCGCATCACGATGCCGTGGTGGCGGCCGGCGGCCTGCATATCATCGGTACCGAGCGCCACGAATCACGGCGCGTCGACAACCAGCTGCGCGGCCGTTCAGGACGACAGGGAGACCCCGGCTCCAGCCGTTTCTTCCTGTCGCTGGAAGACCCGCTCCTGCGCATTTTTGCGTCCGACCGTGTCGCCGCCATCATGAACCGGTTGAAGATGCCCGAGGGCGAGGCCATCGAGCATCCGTGGGTGACGCGCGCGATCGAGAACGCACAGCGCAAGGTCGAGCAGCGCAACTTCGACATCCGCAAGCAACTGCTCGAATACGACGACGTCTCGAACGACCAGCGCAAGGTGATCTACGAGCAGCGCAATGAACTGCTGGCGAGCACCGACATCGGCGAAACCGTTCGTGCCATGCGCGACGACGTACTGGACGAGACGATCAACCTGCATATTGCGCCGGGCAGCATGGACGAGCAGTGGGACGTGGCCGGACTGGAAAAAACCCTGGCCGCGCAGTTCTCGCTCGATCTGCCGCTCGCGCAATGGCTGGAGGGGGACAAGACCCTGAGCGAAGACGGCCTGCGCAAAAAGATTCTGGACACTGCCGGTGAAATCTACCGCGAGAAGGAAGCCCTGGTCGGCGCGGACGGCCTGCGCCAGTTCGAACGCGCGGTGATGCTGCAAAGCCTGGATACCCACTGGCGTGAACACCTGTCCGCACTGGATCATCTGCGCCAGGGCATTCACCTGCGCGGCTACGCGCAGAAGCAGCCGAAGCAGGAATACAAACGCGAGGCGTTCGAGCTGTTTTCAGCCATGCTGACGGCGATCAAGACCGAAGTCACGCAGATCACCACCACCGTGCAGATCCGCGCGCCCGAGGACGTCGAGGCGGTCGAGCCGCACGAGCCGTCGAACGTCCAGTTCCAGCACACCGAATACGACGAGGGTCAGGACTTCGTCAAAGTCGATCAGGCCGCGGCCGCGGGCGAGGGCTATCCCAAGGTTGGCCGCAACGATCCCTGCCCGTGCGGTTCCGGCAGGAAGTACAAGCTGTGCCACGGCAGACTGAATTAAGGAATCGCCATGCCCTACTACGTTTTTCGTCTGGGAATGTTCAAGGTACTGGAAAAGCAGGCTGAATGGCCAAGCTTCAAGGAAGCACGGGCCCACGTCAACGCGTTGCGCAAGACGCTCGATCCCAACACCGGCGATAAATACAAGATGATCTTCGCCGAGAACGAGATCGCCGCCCAGGAGACGCTGACGGCGGAGCGCGAACTGGATCAGCGGCTGACTGGAGACGACTGGTAAGTGTTCTTCAACCCGGCCATGCGATGGATCCGCCTGCGCTGATTGCCGGACAATTATATTTCCCGGATTGACATGGCCGAGTACAACGAAGCCGCTTACAGGTTGGCCCGCAAGGCGCATATCGAATACAGTTGCCCGTTCGAGCGGGCCCTGCTGTCCCTCTGCGTGCGCTGTGACCGCTCGCGCAAGGTGAATCTCGCCGAGCGCGAGGCGATTGCATGCGGCGATCCCGCGATGCGTGAACATTGCCTGACGTTTTACCGGAATCTGCATGAGAACGCGCAGTTCGCGCTTCGGATCAATTCGGATGTGCCGTGGCCGTTCGGCAAGGAAATCCGTGCCCAGTGCGGCGGTGCGCGCGGGTTGTCGGCCGCGCTCGACGGCGCTGCCGACGGCACGGTCGACGTCGCGCTGACCGTGCTGCAGGGCCAGGCGCGCTTCGGCGACATCGCCGATTTTCCCTATTCGGAAATCATGCGTGCGGTCGTGCATTATGAACCACGCAAGCGCCGTTCATGAACGGAACGGAAACCCGGGCCGCGGCGGCCGTTGTTCATTCTTCCGGTACCTCGTCTGTAAGCACCCCAGAAAAAAGAAACCCCGTAGTGGGCGGGGTTTCGATCAATCGCTACAAACAATAGCTGTTAGTCGCTGCTCGTTACCCCGGAAATAGATGTCCCTGGCGAGCAAGATCAACAAGCTCATTCCCGACTACATGGCAATGGGCGGGGCCGACATGGCCGACATGGAGATGCCACTGCCCGACAACACGTTGCCGATGGTTACCGGCCGAGGCCCCTTCGGCTCGGTCGAGATGGGCGGCATGTTCAGTATCATGAAGGTGCGGCGCGGACAGGCCCGCGGCGACTATTCCGACGCTGGCTGGTACAGGCAGCCACCCGGCACGCAGGCGCGCGAAGTCCTCGACGCGTCGGCCGAACCGGCCGTGCGCGCGCCGCAGGCCGCCTCGCCCCAGGGCATGCCGGGCGACGTCGAAGTGACTGTGCGCAAACCCGCCGGCCACGCCGGTCATTGAACGCCATCGATAGCGATACCTGAAGGAGCTGAAATGAAAACATGGATTCCATTGCTTGCCGCGCTGACGATCGTTTCCCCGCTGCGCGCCGAACCTGCGGCCCCACCGGCCGCGCAGGCCCATGTGATGACCGACGGCGTCGTGCGTCGGGTGGATGCCGCCAACGGCAAGCTCACCCTGCGACATGGGCCGATCGTCAACCTCGACATGCCTGCCATGACCATGGTGTTCCGGGTGCGACCGCCGGAACTGATGAAGGGCCTCAAAGTAGGCGATGCAGTGAAATTTCATGTCGAGCGCCTCGACAATGCCCTGACCGTCACCGCGATCCAGCCTGCGCCATAGCGGACAAGACCTGGATCGGGCATGGGGTCCGGTTCCCGCCGCTAACGCTGCCCTGTGCGGTCAGGCGGGAACGGTCGTTGCGTTGAAGTGCAGCGTGGCAGCAAACCCGTAACCGCCCTCCGCACGCTGTAGTCCATCCCCCAGTTCAAGTCGGGCATGTGAGAGTGCCGCAATGCGCGCGACGATGGAAAGACCGAGGCCGCAGCCCTCGTTTTCGACCTCGCCGCGCACGAAGCGGGCGCTGAGTTGCGACCGTAGTGCAGGCGCCACGCCCGGGCCATCGTCGGCGACGGTGATGGCACAGCCCGTTCCGCGGTGCGCGATGCGTACGTCGATCCGCGCGCCTTCCCCTGCATAGTGCACGGCGTTGTCGAGCAGGTTGCGGACCGCGACCTGCAGCCATGCCGCCGTGATGGCGATACGACATCCCGCTGCCGCATCGACCGTCAGGGTTTGCCCCCGGCGTTGCGCTTGAGGTAAAAGTTCCTCGCACACCGTCGCCACGATTTCTGCGGGATCCAGGGGGGCGGGCGGGCTGCCCTGCGTAGCCGGGTCGACGCGTGCGAGGGTCAGCAATTGCTCGACCAGGTGGGTCATCCGGTCCACCCCGGCGATCACCTGCGCCAGCGCATGCTGCTGGCTGTCAGCCGTTTGCGCGCGCAGCGCGACCTGCGCCTGTATTTTCAATGCCGCCAGCGGGGTGCGCAGTTCGTGCGCGGCATCCGCGGTGAAACGGCGCTCGTTTTCAAATGCTTCGGTGACGCGCCGGATCAGCGCATTGAGCGCGGTGCGCAGGGGGGCGATTTCTTCCGGCAGGGCGGGCGACTCGTCGAGCGGCGTCAGCGCCTGCGCGTCGAGCGCGCCGACCTGGCGGGCGACCGCATCCACCGGCCGCAGGGTGCGGCCGACGCCCCACCAGACCGCCAGCGCCATCAGCGGCATCGCCAGCGCGGCGGGAAGCAGCAGCGACAGGCCGATTTCGCGTGCCAGGTTTTCGCGTGCGGCATGGGCCTGGCCGACTACCACCCGGTATTCGGCGTCGTCATCCTGCACCGTGTAAAGACGCCAGTACGCACCCAGATGACGCTGTTCGCTGAAACCCGGCACCGTTCCGGATTCAAATCCGTTGTGACCGGGTGACATCACCAGGCGCTTGCTTTTATCGTCCTTGCTGCGCCACACCTCAAATGCGATCGGCACTGAAAAGTCCGGGGCGTGTTTGTGAAATTCCTTCACGAAGTGCTTGATCTCGCCGCCGGCCACGATCGCCAGCAGGGTGTCGGCGACCTGGGCCAGTTGGGCATCGAGCAATTCGTCCGCCTCATGGTGCGCGCGCTGGTATACCACCAGTGCGGACAGCAGCCATATCGTTGCCACCGAGCCGGTCAGCAGCCAGACCAGCCGCCGGCGCAAGGAATACGGCCGGCTCATGGCGCAGACCCTGCTGTCGACACCATGTAGCCAACGCCGCGCACGGTGCGGATCAGGTCGATGCCGAGCTTCTTCCGCAGGTGATGGATGTGGACTTCGAGCGCATTGCTGTCGACCGCGTCGTTCCAGGTGTAGAGCTGCTCTTCCAGCGTGCGGCGGGTCAGCACCCGGTCGGTGTTTTCCAGCAGCAGGTGCAGCAGGTCGAATTCGCGCGGGGTCAGTTCGATGGCCTGGCCGGCGCGCGTCACGCTGCGCGCCGCCGGATTGAGCGCGATCTCGCCGAGGGTGAGCAGCGGTTCCGGGCGGCCGTGGGCGCGTCGCACCAGCGCGCGCAGGCGAGCCGTGATCTCGTCGAGGTCGAACGGCTTCAGCACATAGTCGTCGGCCCCCAGATCGAGCCCGCGCACCTTGTCTTCCAGCTGGTCGCGCGCGGTCAGGATCAGTACCGGCGTCGCGTCATGGCGTCCACGCAGCCACTGCAGCACCGACAGCCCGTCGCGTTTCGGCAGGCCGAGGTCGAGCACCACGGCCGCGAACGACTCGGTGGACAGGGCCGTCACCGCCGCCTCGCCGTCGCGCAGCCAGTCGACGGCATAGCCCGCCTGGGTCAGCCCGGCCTGCAGGCCGTCGCCCAGCATGCGGTCGTCTTCCACCAGCAATATGCGCATCGCTCCGCTTCATCCTTGGGTCATTGTTTCGGAATCCTGACCGTGTCCTCGTCGAACACGCCCTGTTCCGCCTGCCGATGGCACGCAGCGCAATGGGCGGTGGAGCCGATCGATTTGCGCGACCACACCGACTGCGACACCTCGTCGTGCTTGTGCACGAACCAGCGGGTGTCGGTGATGCGCAGCGGCGCCTCGCCGGCCGGCATGCGCTTCATGACCTTGCTGCCTATCCGGCTGCCGCCGCGATCGGCGGCGTTGGCTTCCAGAAACCGCAGGATATCAGCCTGCGTGGCCGGATCAAGACTGGCGTTTTCGCCGAAGTGCCGGTCGAGCCCGTTCATCAGGCGGCGCCACGATGCCTGGGGCAGAAACGCCGGCGAATAGGCGAGATGGCAGCTGGCGCATTCCTGTTGCCAGGCCTGGTTGATCGTCCGCGGCAGGACATTGCCGCCGCCATCGCCGTGCGCCTCGCCAGAAGGCAGCGAAAACGTCAACAGACTGAACACGCCGACCGCCGTGACGACGCCGGTTCCACGTAGTAGATAATTCATGCTGCCTCCCTATTTGATCTGGCTCAGCCAGGTGATGAAGTCGCCTTTTTCCTGCGCGCTGCATTCGCGCTGCAGGACGTCCTGGCAATTGCGCCGGAACCATTTTTCGACCTTGGCCGCATCGGTGAAGCGTTGCGGATGGGCTGCCGGCGCCAGCGGCTCGATGCGCTTGCCGACGCGGGTGCGCCCGGCCTGGGCCGGATTGGCGGTATGGCAGCCGGCGCAGCTCACGGCCTGGCCGTCGCGGCCCGCATGTTCGGTGCGGTAGAGCGCCTCGCCACGCGTGGCGGACAGGGCCGACCCCGACACGCCCGCCTGCTGCGCGTACAACGCCATCAGACTGGCAGGGCTGTCGGCTGCCGCCACGGCGGAGACCATGCCGAATACCGCCAGGCCACCGTAGAGAAGGGGCTTAATCATGCCGCACCCCGCTTTCCGTCCCGAGGTATTGCTTGCCGGTCACCATGCTTTGCGCGACCCGTTCGCCGCGCCATTGGTGGAACACCAGCGCAGCCAGGTGCAGTCCGATGAAACCGAGCAGCAGGCTGAAGCCGAATTCGTGCGGCTCTTTCAGCACATCCTCCAGCCAGGCCGCGTCGCCCAGCCAGCCGGCGAGCGGCCCGGTCTGGAATTCGCTGGCGGCCAGGCCCAGCCCGGTGACGACCATCAGCGCCATCACGCCGTAGGCGAACAGATAGGCCAGGCTGGCGAGCGGGTCGTGGCCGGCGCGATGCGTCGCGGGCAGACGCAGTGTCCGCAGGCTCTCCTTCCACACGGCGGGATGCCACAGATCGCGCCAGCGTGCGCTGAGCGGGCCCACCAGACCCCACAGCAGGCGCGTCAGCAGACCCGCCGTCAGGGTGTAGCCGATGACAATGTGCAGATTCCAGAGCGTTTTCTCATATGGGCCGTGCTCGAACCAGTCGGCCAGCTGGCTGGTGACGATGAGCGCCACGATGGAGAGCGCGATGGCCCAGTGCAGCAGCCGCAGCAGCGGGTCGTATACCCGGCGGGCTTGTATCGTGGTGGGATGCGACATGGTGACCTCCTGCTGTCATGCGATGAGGCCACTGTAGGCGGGCTTTCTTAGGGGAGCCTTAAGCGGTCGTCACGGTGTGACGCCGTGTCCGCCTGGCCGCCGCCATGGTACGAAATCGCGAATTGAACTGCGTGAAATCCCCGATTAAGCTGGCGCATGGCCGCGACTTAAGGCTGGCTTAAGCTGCGATATGCAGGATGCGGCCACGATCCTGCGGATTCCGAAAACGCCCCCATTATTTACAGGCCTGATTTCCCCCGTTCACCGTGACCTGCCGCTTGCCCCGCTTTTTGATGCTCTGGCTCGTCATCGTCCTGCAGACGATGGCGCCGTTCATCCACGCCCACGCGGGCGTGGCGCAGCCGGGCGGGTATGCGGGCCACGGGGGATTCCTGCATGGGCATCAGAAGGCATACGCCGAGGTGCTCTACGATGTGATGGCAGCCGATGAGCGCGGCGCGGAAATTGCGGTGGCGCAGGGTATGCGGCTGCGCCATGCGATGCCGGACACGCTTGCCGCGCCGCCGGCCACAGCGTGGCAACTGCTGCCGGCCGCTGCGGCGGCACGCCTCCGCGCGGACTTGCCGCCGCTGCGGCCGTTGTGCCTGGCACCGCCTCCCCATACCTTTCCCCATGCTTTAGCGCCGCCCTTCGTTTGATCGTCCTGTCGGCGCGTCTGCTGCTGCGCGCCCGTCTTTTTTTCATGGAGATCAAGCATGACCACTGGTTTTTTTGCCACCCGCATCCTCGTCGTGGCGCTGTTGGGCGCCACCCCTGTTTTTGCCGCCGACGTCCTGTCCCTGACCGCTGTCCAGAAGAAAAATCTCGGCATCGTCACCGTGGTCGCCGCCACGCAGTCCGCCAGCTCGGCGCTGACCTATACGGCGCGGGTGACCCTGCCGCCCGCCAGCGTGCATGTGGCCGCCGCGGCCGGCGCCGGGCTGGTCACCCGGTTGCATGTGCAGGCGGGCGATACGGTCAAGCGCGGCGCCCCGCTCGTCACCCTGTCGATGCCGGGTCTGGCCGAAGCGCAGAATGCGCTGACGCAGGCGCGGCTGAGAGCGCAACTGGCAGCCAGCAATGCCGCGCGCGACGAAAAACTGTTCGGCGAAGGCCTGATCGCGGAATCGCGCCTGCGCGCCGCCCGCTCCGAAGCCCAGTCGGCGCATGCCAATCTGGTCGCGGCACAGACCGCACTGTCCATGATGGGCACGGGCAAGGTGACGGGCAGTTCGATCACGCTGACCGCGCCGATCGCCGGTGTGGTGACGGAGAGTGTCGCCGAACCGGGTCAGCGCGTGGATGCCGGCATGGCGCTGGTGAAAGTGGCGGACCTGTCGGATCTGGCGCTGGAGATCCCGCTGTCGACCGCGCAGGCGCGCCAGGTCGCCGTCGGCCAGACCGTCAGCGTGGCGGGCAGCCGTGCCGGCGGGCGCATCATCGCGCTGCTGCCGCAGCTCAATGCCGCGCAGAGCGTGCTGGCGCGCGCCAGCCTGTCTGATCCGCAAAAGCTGCTGCGTCCCGGCCAGTCGGTGCAGGCGGCGATCGCCGGCAGCCAGGCAACGCAGAGCCTGAGCGTGCCCGCCGCCGCCCTGGTATGGCAAAACGCGCAGCCGCATGTGTTCGTCGAAACCGCGCAGGGCTTCCGGCCGACGCCGGTGCAACTGCTGCGCCAGAATGCCAGCGAGGCGGAAGTCGGCGGGCTGGCCGCGGGCAGCCGCGTAGCCGTCAAGGGCGTGGCGGCGCTCAAGGCGCAATGGTTGGGGGAATAAGCCATGCTCAACACCCTGACCGAATTCGCGCTGGCACGGCGCTGGCTGATGCTCGTCATCGCGCTGGTGCTGGCGGGGCTGGGCGTACGCGCCTTTCACCTGCTGCCGATCGATGCCTTTCCCGACGTGTCCACCACCCAGGTCAAGCTGATTCTGAAGGCGCCCGGGATGACGCCGCAAGAAGTGGAAGCGCGCATCACCCAGCTGGTTGAAACCGAGCTGCTGGGGATTCCGCACCAGACCATCCTGCGCAGCCTGTCGAAGAACGCGCTGGTCGACATCACCGTCGATTTCGAGGAGGGCACCGACATCTACTGGGCGCGCCAGCAGGTGGCGGAGCGCTTCGCCAACGTCAAGGGCGACCTGCCGGCCAACGTGTCGGGCGGGCTGGCGCCGATTTCCACCCCGCTGTCTGAGCTTTTCATGTTCACCATCGAGGGGCCGTTGTCGCTGGCGGAAAAGCGCACCCTGCTCGACTGGACGATCCGTCCGCAGCTGCGCGCCCTGCCGGGGGTGGCCGACGTCAACGCGCTCGGCGGCCACGTCGCCACGTTTGCCGTGAGCCCCGATTCCGCCGCACTGACCGCGCGCGGAGTGACGCTCGACGAATTGCGCACGGCGCTGGAAAGCAACACCCGCAACAACGGCGCCGGACGCGTCAACGAGGGCGAGGAAACCTGGGTGGTGCGCGTCAGCGGCGGCATCGCAAGCCTGGACGACCTGCGCCATATCGGGGTCAAGAGCGTCGCCGGCGTGGTCGTCACCGTCGGCGACGTGGCGCGCGTGGAAATGGATGCGCTGACCCGCTACGGCGCGGTGACGCAAAACGGCCAGGGCGAGGCGGTGGAAGGCCTGGTGATCGGCCTCAAGGGCGTGAACGCGGGCGAACTCATCAAGAACGTCAAGGCCAGACTCGCCGAGATTCAGGCCACGCTGCCGAAGGGCGTGACGATCTCGACGTTCTACGACCGCGCGCAACTGGTCGACCGCGCCGTCGGTACCGTGAGCAAGGCGCTGCTGGAAGCGGCGGTGCTGGTGGTGGTCCTGCTGCTGCTGTTTCTCGGTAACCTGCGCGCCGCCGTCGTGGTGGCGCTGATCCTGCCCTTGTCGGTGCTGGCCACCTTCGTGCTGATGCGCCAGTTCGGGCTGTCGGCCAATCTGATGAGCCTGGGTGGGCTGGCGATCGCGATCGGCCTCTTGGTCGATGCCGCGGTGGTGGTGGTGGAAAACATCGTCGCGCACCTGGCGCACGATCCGGAAAACACGGAAATCAGGCCGGTCCAGCGCGTGCTGTGGGCGGTGCAGGAAGTCGCCAGCCCGGTGGCGTCGGGCATCGCCATCATCGCCATCGTCTTCCTGCCGCTGCTGACGCTGGAAGGGCTGGAAGGAAAACTGTTCCGGCCGGTTGCGCTGACCATCGTGTTTGCGCTGGCGGCTTCCCTGCTGCTGGCGCTCACCGTGATTCCGGTGCTGGCCTCGTGGCTGCTGAAGCAGGCCGCCCACGAAGATCCGTGGCTGCTGCGCCGCGCGCGGGGCATCTATATTCCCTTGCTCGACCGCGCGCTGGCACACCCGAAATTCGTTTACGCCACGGCCGGCGTGCTGATGCTGGCGGCGGCTGGCGTGTACCCGCTGATCGGCAAGACCTTCATGCCGGTGATGGATGAGGGCGACATTCTGGTGCAGCTGGAAAAACTGCCGTCGATCAGCCTGGAAGAATCGATCGCGCAGGATCTGCGGGTGCAGCAGGCGCTGCTGAAAAACGTGCCGGAGATCCGGCGCATCGTCGCCCGCGTCGGGGCCGACGAACTCGGGATGGATCCGATGAACCTCAACGACACCGATTCGTTTCTGGTGTTGAAACCCATCGCCGAATGGCGCCGCCCGGACAAGGAATGGCTGACCGGAGAAATCCGCAAGGTGGTCGAAGGTTTCCCCGGCATCGCCCACAACTTCACCCAGCCGATCGACATGCGGGTGTCGGAAATGCTCACCGGTTCGCGCGGCGACGTCGCGATCAAGATTTTCGGCCCCGAGCTTGCCACGCTCAACCGGCTGGCGGGCGAGATTTTCAGGGTGGTCGAGAACGTCCCCGGCGCCTCCGACGTGTACACCCAGCAGAACGAGGGGGTGCAGTATCTGCAGGCGGAAATCGACCGCGACGCCGCCGGCCGTTTCGGCCTGTCCGCCGACGACGTCGCCGCCTTGCTGCGCACCCAGTTGGAAGGCGAAGTCATCGGCGTGATCCAGCAGCAGGGGCGGCGCGTACCCTTGCAATTGCGCGGGCCGCCAGGCCTGCGTGCGTCGCCGGATGCCTTGCAGGCGATTCGTCTGGTGCTGGCGGACGGCCGCGAAATCAGCCTCGATCAGGTGGCGCATCTCAAGCGCACCAACGGCCCGGTGGCGGTGAAGCGGGAGAACGCGGCGCGCTTCACGGTGGTGCAGACCAACGTCGCCGGGCGCGACCTGGTCAGCTTCGTCGCCGACGCCCAGACCGCCGTCGCGGCGCAGGTCAAGCTGCCTGCCGGCTATCACCTGGCCTGGGGCGGCCAGTTCGAAAACCAGCAGCGCGCCGCGCAACGCCTGATGATCGTGGTGCCGGTGGCGCTGCTGCTGATCGGCTTTCTGCTGTACGTCACGTTCGGCGACCTGCGCCAGGCGCTGCTGGTGATGATGAACGTGCCGCTGGCGCTGATCGGCGGCATTTTCGCGCTGGCGGCGTCGGGCGAATACCTGTCGGTGCCCGCTTCGGTCGGCTTCATCGCCTTGCTGGGGATCGCGGTGTTGAACGGCGTGGTGCTGGTCAGTTACTTCAACCAGTTGCGCAGCGAGGGCCTGAAGGGCGACGCCATCGTCCGCGACGGTGCGCTGCGGCGGCTGCGCCCAGTGCTGATGACCGCCAGCATCGCCGCGTTCGGCCTGGTGCCCCTGCTGTTCGCCAGCGGCCCCGGCTCCGAAATCCAGCGCCCGCTCGCCGTCGTCGTCATCGGCGGCCTGGTCAGCGCCACCTTGCTGACGCTGGTGATGCTGCCGCTGTTGTACCGCCAATTCATCCTGAAAGGAGAC
The DNA here is from genome assembly GCA_001899765.1 of Thiobacillus sp. 63-78. Classification (GTDB taxonomy): domain Bacteria; phylum Pseudomonadota; class Gammaproteobacteria; order Burkholderiales; family Thiobacillaceae; genus Thiobacillus. Next base: position 26,072 of record MKWM01000073.1, on the reverse strand, counting down.
CGTGCATGAATGCCGTGCACAAACTGGGTCTGGCGCTGGCGCTGACGTTTGCCGCGCAGGTCCGTGCGGACTATTTGCCCGATCCGGCCGCCGCCGAAGCCGCCCTGCACGCCTCGTCCATGGTGGCGCAGGCACGCGGCGAATTCGCCGCGCAATCGCTGAAGAGCGAGAGTCTGCGTCGCGGGCGCGAAGAGTGGGTGCTGGGGGCGGATGCCCTGCAACGCCGGATCGATACGCCGCAGGATCGTTTCACGGAGTGGGGCGTGGCGCTGTCGCGTCCATTGCGCCTGCCCGGGCGCGCCGCGGCCGACCGTGTGCTGGCCGGCGCGTTGACCGCCCATGCCGAGGCGAGTTACGGTGAAGCGATGCACGAAAGCGGCCGGCAGCTGCTCGCGTTCTGGTTCGACTGGTTGACCGAAGCCGGCCAGGCCCGGCTGTGGCGGGCGCAGGTGAATCTGGCCGAACAGCAGCTTGCTGCCGTGGAGGCGCGCATTCGTCTGGGCGAGGCGCCGCGTTCCGAGCGCGTCAACGCGGAAGCGGCGCTGGCGCAGGCGCGTCTGCAGCAGCAGCAGGCGGCCACGCGCGAGCAGCGGGCGCGCAGCCGGCTCATGGCGCAATACCCTGGCCTGCCGGTGACGGCGGACGACACGTTGCCGTCGCCGGTCGAACCCGCCGGGCCGGCCGAGGACTATGTCAGCGCCGTGCTGGCGCACAACCACGAACTGTTCCGCGCGCGGCGTCAGGCCGAGGTGTTGCGGGCCGAAGCCCGGCAACTGGCCAGCCGTCGCGGCATCGACCCCACGGTCGGCGTGTTCTACAAAAACGAACTGGGCGGCAACGAGCACCAGTTGGGCGTCAGCGTCGGGCTGACGCTGCCGGGCAGCGCGCGGCGTACCGACCAGCAGGCCGCCGAGCAGCTCAGCGCCACCGCGGAAGAGGCAGCCATTCGCCTGGAGCAACGCTTGCGTCAGGAGGCGCGCGCGGATTTCGAGACGGCGACGGCGCAGGTGGCAAACTGGCGGCAGGCCGACCACGCCGCCCAATCGCTGGCGGAGGCGGCGCGTCTGGCGGCGCGAGCCTACAGCCTGGGCGAAGGCAGTCTGGATCAGGTGTTGCTCAACCGCCGGCTGGCGCTGGAAGGCCAGTTGAACGCCCAGCAGGCGCAGTTCGCTGCGTTGGCGGCAGATGCCCGATTGAAGCTGGACGCCCATCGATTGTGGCCGCTCGATGTGGCGGCGGACCAGGACGGCGAGCACGCGCATCCGTAAAACGGAGCGTCAAGCCGGGACCGCCCGCGTTCAGGGCGTGGCGGGGGCGGGCGTCTGCTCCGGGCGGGTCGAAGCGGGCGGGGTGGACGCCGGGCTCATGCGTCGGGCCTCCTCCTGCATTGCGCTGATCTGTTCGGGCTTCAATTGCCATATCAGGCTGTCGCGCGCCTTGGCGGCCGCATCGATGCCTTGCGCGGCGGCGAGATTGAACCAGAGGTAGGCGCGCGCCTTGTCCATCATGGTGCCGGTCCCATAACGGTAGAGGTCCCCCAGGCTGTATTGGGCTTTCGCGTAGCCGTGTTTCGCGGGCTTTTCGATCCAGTGGAAGGCTGCCTGATAGTTCTGCACGACGCCGCGTCCCTTCAGCAAGGCCAGACCGTACTGGTATTGCGCTTCGGGCAGACCCTGCTCGGCGGCCAGGGCGAACCAGCGGGTCGCTTCCTTGTCATTCTGGATCACGCCATCGCCCTCGGCATAGCGCATGCCCAGTTGCAACTGGGCTTCGGCATCGCCTTTTTCGGCCCGGGCATGCGGCAGGCTGATCGGTTCCTGCATGGCGGTTGCAGCGTCGTGCCGATCGAGCGCAAGCCACGCCGTGACGCCGACCAGTGTCACGACCGCGGCCAGCAACAGCACGGGCTTCAGGGGATTGAACGTCCAGAAGCGATGACGGCAGTCGCGGCAGCGTAACGGCGTGTCGAGCAACAGATGGCGCATCCCGTCATGGGCGTGCAGCGAGCCGCTGCGAATCTTGTCGCTGCCGCATTGGGGACACACGCGTTTCAGACTGGCCATGAATGGATTTGCCTGGCGAGATACCCGACCGCTGCCAGGATGTCGCCATCCCCCCGCGCGGTCGGCAATGTGGCGTGCCTCATGGCCACTGTTCTCCTTGTCTGTTCCCTGCGCGCGCGGGCGTACTGCCCGTTGCGTGCGCTTCCCGACTTACAGCTTGCCGCCGCCCTGAGTCATGAGGAAACCCACGGCGTCGGCGAGATCGGCTTCCGACAGGGCGGCATTGCCGCCTTTGGCCGGCATGCCGCGAATGCCGTGCAGCGCATGGTCATACAGCGTCGCGTAGCCCTGGCTCACGCGCGGCCCCCAGGCCGCCTTGTCGCCCATCTTGGGTGCGCCGGCCACGCCGGTGGCATGGCAGGCGGCGCAACTGGCCTCGTAGACGGCCTTGCCCTTGGCGGGGTCGGGTTTGGCGGCAGTTGCCGCGGCAGCGGCGGGTGCGGCCGGGGCCGCGGCTTCCGGCGCCTTGAACTTGGCGCCGGCGGCATCGGCCATGTAGGCCACTGCGCGAGCCACTTCGGTGTCGGACAGGTCGCCGTCGCCGCCGCGCGGCGGCATCTGGCGGATGCCTTCGATGGCATGCTTGATCAGGGTGTCGTAGCCCTGGCTGATACGTGACCCCCAGTCCCCCTTGTTGCCATACTTGGGCGCGCCCAGTGCGCCCGGCGTGTGGCAGGTGGTGCACACGGCATCGAAGACTGCCTGGCCGGATTTCTCGACCTTGGGCGCGTTGGCGTCGACGGCGGCCAGCGTGGCAACAGGCTTGATACGCTCAAGGATGGCCTTCTGGGCGGCTTCGCTGGAGGTGTCGGGCAAGTGCTTGGCCTGGATCCCAAGTATCAGCATGACGACCAGAACAATCGCCAGCAGGGGGGCGAACAATCCGGCGAGAACAGAAATGATGAACTCCTGCGGGGTGGCTTGAGTCATCTTGGCGTGCGCATCGGCCATGAAGGTATCCTTGGGGGGTATATTGGAATGCCGCGATTATAAGGAAAGCCACCCCGGCGGGAAAGGGCGGCGCACCCGGCAGATAGACGTCACCAGCCAAAAAGGCTATGCTCGCGCCCCTTGGCGCCCGTAGCTCAGCTGGATAGAGTACTGCCCTCCGAAGGCAGGGGTCGTGCGTTCGAATCGCGCCGGGCGCGCCAAAAATCAATGGGTTAGACCTTCCGGGTCTGGCCCGTTTCCGTCTGTGCCCCTCCCGTACCCAATTTGGGTTTTGTTCGTGCCTGCCTCGAGTGCCGGGTGGACGCGCCTCGTGATTTTTGACGAGTGCTTCCCGTGCCTAACCTCAGGATTTGCCAGCGCCCTCAACTATTCAAAAAGATCTCCTAAACGCCCTCCCGCTCGCCCATGGCTCCCCGCAGCAACGTTCCGTGGCTATAATGGCCACAGTAGCTATTTTGGGGGTTGCCATGAAAACACTTTCCGCACGCGACGCCAAGAACCGCTTTGGTGAATTCCTTGACATGGCACGCCGGGAACCGGTGCTGGTGACCAAGAACGACCGCCCGGTCGGTGTTTTTCTGTCCATCGAGGACGCAGCTGAAACCCTGGTGCCGGACCGTTTCATGGACCCGGAGCCGGGTTACGAGACCTGGCTTGCCGAGAAAGTCGGCGCCACACTGGCCGACGTCGAAAGCGGCAAGGCCCGTTTGCATGACCACGACACCGCCATGAAGGAACTGGCTGCCCGCATTGCTGCCCTGCGCACCAAGACGTGAATGTTCGCTGGACCGCTGCCGCGCTGGATGACCTGGCGGCCATCGTGGCTTATTACCTGGAGGCGGCCAGTCCGTGGACGGCCGAGGTGGTGCGCCAGCGCATCCTCGCTGCAATCATCGACTTGCGAGACTTCCCCGAACGTGCGCGCCGGAGCGAGCGGGTGCCGGGCACACGCGAACTGGTAGTCCCCAGATTGCCCTATCTGGTGTTTGTGAGGATCGCCGGAAACGATCTCATCATCCTGAACGTCGTGCATACTGCCCGCCGCTTTCCGTGAGCAACTGCGCGCACTGAACACCCTTTACCGAGCCGTCGATGGTCAACCGGCCCTGCGCGGGCAGAGGTCGCAGAGCCTTGCAAGTGACTCGTTCGCGTTTCTCGCGACAAACGCATGATTTGGTTTGACCTGCCTGTTTTGACCCGCTTGTTTGACTCGCCTTGCCAAACGCACGATGCGGTGTGTGCGTCAGCAGCAAGTTGATGCTTCAATCAATTCATGACGCGCTGGCCGGTTTTGCGTAGTATTGGTCGGGTAGACGGGTCTGGACTCCGCAGGGTCCCATCCCCTTGTCCTGCAAGGGTTTAAACTTGGCTCGCCCGGTTTAAACTTTACGCAGCGTTCAATTTCGAGTGTTCCAGATATGGCTCATCCCACCCCCACCGACATCAAGCTGCATCAGGCTTCGCACAAGCTGGAAATCGCGTTCACCGACGGTGCGCGCTTCGAGCTGCCGTTCGAGTTCCTGCGTGTCTATTCGCCGTCCGCCGAAGTGCGTGGCCACGGTCCCGGCCAGGAGGTGCTGCAGGTCGGCAAACGCGACGTGCTGATCAACGCCGCCGAGCCGGTCGGCCTCTACGGCATCAATTTCTTTTTTTCCGACGGTCACGACACCGGGATTTATTCCTGGGAATATCTCCACGATCTCGGCACCCATCAGACCGCGCTGTGGGACGAGTATCTCAGGCGCATGGAAGCTGCGGGCGCCTCGCGCGACCCCGGCATTGCCAAAATGTTCGAGCAGCGTCCCAAGGCCAAATAGCCTGCCATGAACGGTTCCTGTCCCGCGCACGCGCCTGCCGCGGCGCGTGTGGTGTTGATCAGCCCGTATGAACTGGGCCGGCAACCATTCAACCTGGCGCAGCCTGCCGCGTGGTTCGCACGCGCGCACATCGATGCCGCCTGCATCGACCTGTCGCAGCAGAAGCTCGATCCGGCCACGTTCGCGCACGCCGGATACGTGGCGATCTATCTCGGCATGCATACCGCCACGCGGATTGCCGCGGCGGCGCTGCCGAAAATACGCGAGCTTGCCCCGCAGGCGCGCATCGCCGCGTTTGGCCTGTATGCGCCGGTCAACGCCGCGTGGCTGAAGACGCTGGGCGTGGAGGCGATCTTCGGTGGGGAATCCGAGCCCGACCTGCTGGCCTGGGTGCAATCCGGGGTGGCGCCGGCCGATACGCTGGTACGGCGCGACCGGATTACGTTCCTGGTGCCCGAGCGGCGCGGCCTGCCGGCGTTGCAGCGCTATGCCAGTCTGATCCTGACCGATGGCGCGCAAAAGATTACCGGCTTCGCCGAGGCGAGCCGTGGCTGCAAACATCTGTGTCGCCACTGTCCGGTGGTGCCGGTATACGAAGGCAAATTCCGCATCGTGCCGGTGGAGACGGTGATGGCCGACATCGCCCAGCAGATCGAAGCGGGCGCGCAGCACATCAGCTTTGGCGATCCCGATTTCCTCAACGGACCGACCCATGCGTTGAAAGTGGCCGCGGCCTTGCATGCGCGTTTTCCCGCGCTCACCTGGGATGCGACCATCAAGATCGAACATCTGCTGAATCATGCCGGGCTGCTGCCGCAGCTCAGGCAATGCGGCCTGCTGTTCATCGTCACCGCGGTCGAATCGGTCGACGATGCGATCCTCGACCGCCTCGCCAAGGGCCACACCCGCGCCGGTTTCGAAGCGGCGCTGGCGCACTGTCGCACGCTCGGCATCGCGCTGGCGCCCACCTTCGTGCCGTTCACGCCGTGGACCACGCTGGCAGGCTATCGCGACCTGCTCGCCACCCTGCTGCGGCTGCATCTGGTCGAGGCCGTGCCGCCGGTGCAACTGGCGATCCGTCTGCTGGTTCCGCAGGGGTCGCATCTGCTGCACCTGACGGATTTTGCCGCGCAGGTCGGCGCCTTCGACGAAGCCATGCTGGGCTATCCGTGGCAGACCGACGATCCGCGTGTCGATGCGCTGCAAGCCGGGATCATGGCCTGGGTCATGGGCGCGGAGAAAAATGCGCTGCCGCGTGCCGAGGTATTCGCCGGCATCTGGGCGCGCACCCATGCCGCGCTGGGGGAAACCGCGCCGCCACTCGACCCGGCGCAATTCGGCGACGTCATTCCGCACCATTCCGAGCCCTGGTATTGCTGCGCCGAGCCGACTGACACGCAACTCGCGAGTTTCTGATCATGCCGCGCCTTTTGCTGCTGCTCCCGACGACAGGCTATGCCAACCGGGACTTCATCACCGCTGCCGCGCGCTTGAACATCGAACTGGTCGCATGCGCCGATTATTGCCGCCGGCTTGCGCCGGGCTGGGGCCTGCCGCCCTTGATGAGCGTGCCCTTCGATCAGCCCGCCCTGGCTGTGCGGCGAGTGATGAATGCATTGAAGCAGCCGGTCGATGCGGTCCTGGCGGTGGACGACCATGGCACGGCCCTGGCGGCGCAGTTGCGCGTGGCCCTGAACCTGCCGGGCAATTCGCCCGAGGCGGTGGCGGCGCTGACCGACAAGTTGCGCTTTCGCCAGCTGCAGCAGGCGGTCCACTTGCCCTGTCCGGAATTTGTCGAGATCGCGGGCGACGCGATGGACGCCGCGATTGCGCTGGGTTTTCCGCTGGTGGTGAAAGCACGCCGCCTGAATGCCAGCCGCGGCGTGATCCGGGTGGACGATGCCGACCAGCTCCGGCGGGCGCTCGGACAGGTGCGGCGTATCCAGGCGCGTGCCCAGCGCGATGCCGGCGAACTGGACCTTCTGGTCGAGCGCTTCATCCCGGGCGTCGAGGTCGCACTCGATGGCATGCTCACCCAGGGCGTTCTGCGGGTGCTCGCGGTGTTCGACAAGCCCGATCCGCTCGACGGCCCTTATTTCGAGGAAACACTGTTCGTCACGCCTTCGCGCCTGCCCGCCGCCACGCAATCCGCGCTGGCCGCTGCGGTGCAGCGCGCCTGCGCGACGAGCGGCGTGACGGAGGGCGCGATCCATGCCGAAGCGCGCATCAACGATGCGGGCGTATGGCTGCTCGAAATTGCACCGCGCAGCATCGGGGGATTATGCGGGCGGATCTTCGCCGCGCCATTCGGCATGGACATGGCGGAAATCGTCCTGCGTCATGCCGTCGGCCTGCCGCTGCCGCAGGCGAACGAAAAAACGGCTGCCGGCGTGATGATGATCCCCACCCCCGTCAGCGGCATTCTGCAGGGCGTCGACGGTCTCGACGCGGCACGCGGCGTGCCGCATGTGACCGGGATTGAGATCACGGCCCAGGCGGGCCATCTGGTCGCGCCGCCGCCCGCGGGCGCAAGTTATCTCGGCTTCATCTTCAGTCGGGCCGCCACGCCAGAGGAGGCCGAAGAGGCCTTGCGCGCCGCGCATGCCGCACTCACCCTCCGCGTCCAGCCGCTGCTCGCGCCGTGAGCACGTTCCATCATGAACTGGCCGCGGCCATTGGCCAGGCCACGGGTGCGCCGTTCACGGTGGCGCGTGCACAGGCCGGGCAGGGCGGCGACATCAGTCAGACCTTCAGGCTCGACGGCGGGCCGCGCAGTTTTTTCGTCAAGTGCCAGCCGCCCGCGGGACTTGCGATGTTCGAGGCCGAAGCGGCCGGACTCGCCGAACTGGCCGCCGCGGATACGGTGCGGGTGCCGCGGGTCATCTGTTACGGCATGGCCGCGGGGCAGGCGTATCTGGTACTCGAATACCTGCCGCTGCGGGCACAGGGCGAGGCCGCGCGACTGGGTCGGCAGCTGGCGTTGCTACACCGTGTGGCCGCCCCCCGATTCGGCTGGACGCGTGCCAACTGGATCGGCGCCACGCCGCAGCCGAATGCCTGGCACGACGACTGGGCCGGCTTCTGGCGCACGCAACGGCTCGCGTTTCAGTTACGCCGCGCGGCCGAAAACGGTTATGGCGGCGCGCTGCAACGGGATGGCGAAATCCTGCTCGCCCATCTCGACGCGTTCTTCAGCGGCCACACGCCGGTCCCCTCGCTGCTGCACGGTGACCTGTGGGGCGGGAACCATGGCTTTCTTGCCGACGGCACCCCCGTGCTGTTCGATCCGGCCGTATATTTCGGCGACCGCGAATGCGACCTGGCGATGAGCGAGCTGTTCGGCGGTTTCGCAGCGGATTTTTACGCAGCGTACCGCGAGGCGTGGCCGCTCGACGCCGGCTATGCCGTCCGCAAAACGCTCTACAATCTTTACCATATTCTCAACCACGCCAACCTGTTTGGCGGCGGCTACGCCACGCAGGCCACGCGCATGGCCGGGCAATTGCGGGCAGAGATCCGATAAGAGGCCAAAACATGCATCGTGTGCTCATCCTGCTGGCGGTCTTCTGCCTTGCCGCCTGTTCCGGCTTGCCGTTCAATGCTGTCGCGCCCAAGGTGCGTGTGGCCGAGGTCAATATCAAAAGCCTCGGCTTTTTCGAACAGCGCTTCGACGTGGGGCTGCGGATCACCAATCCGAATGATTTCGATCTGACGATCGAGGCGCTGGATTTCGAACTGGAGGTGAATGGGCGTCCGTTTGCCGCCGGGCTTTCGCAGGCCTCGACACGGGTTGCAGCGGTCTCCACGACGCTGCTGCGGATCGACGCCATCACGCAATCGAAGGACCTGATCCGGCAATTCGAGGCGCTGTCGCCGGAATCCCTGAAGGCCGGAGTGCCCTATCGCATCCACGGCCGGCTCAGGACCGACCGCTCGCCCGGATGGGTGCCGTTCGATCATGCCGGGGTGTACGGCGCCGAGGAGAAAAAGCCAAAAGGGCGCGCCATCTGACCGGGTGGCCCGCCAGAGGGTTTCCGGACAAAAAAAGTTTTACTCCAATCCCTTCGAGTGCAGGTACTCGTCGTACGTCCCCATGTAGAACTCGACGCCTTCGGGGGTGATTTCGAGGATGCGCGTGGCGAGGCTGGAAACGAACTGGCGGTCGTGCGAGACGAAGATCAGCGTGCCCTTGTACAGGTCGAGCGCGAGGTTGAGCGACTCGATCGATTCCATGTCCATGTGGTTGGTCGGCTCGTCCATCACCAGCACGTTGTGGCGGCCGAGCATGAGCTTGCCGTACAGCATGCGGCCCTTTTCGCCGCCCGACAGCACGCGCACCGATTTCTTGACGTCGTCGCCGGAAAACAGGAGCCGGCCGAGGATGCCGCGCAGCGCCTGCTCGTCGTCGCCCGGCTGGGTCCACTGGTGCATCCAGTCGGTGAGGTTTTTGTCCATGTCGAAGTCGGCGACGTGGTCCTGCGAGAAGTAGCCGACGTTGGCGTTCTCACTCCAGCGCACCTCACCGAATTGCGGCGCCAGTTCGCCCATCAGCAGCTTCATCAGCGTCGATTTGCCGACGCCGTTGCCGCCGATGACGGCCATTTTTTCGCCGGCTTCGAGCGAGAAGCCAAGATTGGAAAACAGCGGCGTCTCGGCGTAGCCGAACTTCAGGTTTTCAACCTCGAGCGCGCGGCGGTGCAGCACCTTCTCCGGCTCGAAGCGGATGTAGGGATTCTGCCGCGAACTGGGCTTGAAGTCCTCGATCTTGATCTTGTCGATCATCTTCATGCGGCTGGTGGCCTGGCGCGCCTTCGACTTGTTGGCCGAGAAGCGGCGCACGAATTCCTGCAGTTCGGCGACCTTGTCCTTGGCACGCGCATTCGCCGCGGCCTGACGCGCCTTCGCTTCGCTGGACGCCAGCATGTAGTCGTCGTAGTTGCCCGGGTAGACCTTGATGGTGCCGAAGTCCAGATCGGCCATGTGGGTACAGACCTGATTCAGGAAATGGCGGTCGTGCGAGATGACGATGATGGTGGCGTTGCTCTCGTTCAGCACGTTTTCCAGCCAGCGGATGGTGTGGATGTCGAGGTTGTTGGTCGGTTCGTCGAGCAGCAGGATGTCGGGGCTGGAGAACAGCGCCTGCGTCAGCAGCACGCGCAGCTTGAAGCCCGGCGCGATCTCGCTCATGGTGCCGTTGTGCTGTTCGGTGGGGATGCCGACGCCGAGCAGCAACTGGCCGGCGCGCGCCTCGGCGTCGTAGCCGCCCATCTCGCCGAACCGCGCTTCGAGTTCGGCGGCGTGCAGGTAGTCTTCTTCGGTAGCCTCCGGGTTCATGTAGATGGCGTCCTTCTCCTGCATCACGCGCCACATCTCGACGTGCCCCTGCATCACCACATCGAGCACCCGCTGATCTTCGTAGGCAAACTGGTCCTGCCGCAGCCAGGCCATGCGCTCGCCGGGGTCGAGCGAGACGTTGCCGGCAGTCGGCTCCAGCTCGCCGGCGAGGATTTTCATGAAGGTGGATTTGCCGCAGCCGTTGGCGCCGATCAGGCCGTAGCGGTTGCCGTCGCCGAACTTGACGTTGACGTTCTCGAACAGGGGTTTGGCGGCAAATTGCAGGGTGATGCTGGAAGCGGTGAGCACGGAAGCGTTCCTGGGATACGGGAAAAACCCGGCATTTTACCACCCCGTGGTCCGCGGCCCGGGTGGCGCCGCATTGGGCGTGTTCAGGTTTTGCCCTGGACCGCGGGATGGTTGGCGATGGGGCGGTCGAGGAAATAGCCCTGTACCAGGTCGACGCCGAACTGGCGCAGCAACGCGAGGGTGGGGCCATCCTCGACATATTCCGCGACGACGGATTTGCCGAGGCCCAGTGCGACGCGGACCATGGCCTGGACGAACACCTGGTTGTCGGGGTCGCTGGGCAGGTCGCGGATGAAGATTCCGTCGATCTTGATGGTATCGACGTGCAGATGCTTGAGGTAGGCGAATGAGGCGAAGCCGACGCCGAAATCGTCGAGGCAGACGCCGCAGCCGAGCTGGCGCAGCGCCTCGATCATGCGCTGCGCATCGTGCAGATCGGACACCGCCGCGGTTTCCGTGATCTCGATGATCAGGCGACTGGGGTTGACGCCGCTCTGGCGCAGTTCGTCGCCGATGTATTGCGGCAGGCCGGGTTCGGACAGCGAACGCCCCGACAGATTGAGCGCGATCGAGGGGATGGCGGGGTTGTCGGCCAGCCGGCGCAGCGTCTCGTGGATCACCCAGCGATCGATGTCGAGGATGCGGCCGCTTTTCTCGGCGACCTGGATGAAATGTCCAGGCATGATGAGCTGGTCGGGATTGCGCTCGTCGACCATGCGGATGAGCGCTTCCAGGTGGGACAAGGTTCCGTCTTCCGCCCGGTATACCCCCTGGAAATGCAGCTGGAAGAGGCCCTTGTCGAGCGCGTTGCTGATGCGCTCGCCCCATGACAGGCGGCTGCGCATTTCGCTGTCGGCTGCGGAGTCCGCGCGGAATACGCGCCAGGTATTCTTGCCGGCGTCCTTGGCCTGGTACATGGCAATGTCGGCGCGCGCCACCAGGTCGTCGGCATCGGCCGCCTGCCCGGGATAATAGGCGATACCGAGGCTGGTCGTGAGACGCAGGTTCTGCCCTTCGAAACGGAAAGGAATCTGCGCAATGGCGCGCACCACGCGGTCGGCAAGCACTTCGGCCTCTTTGCCCTGCACCAGCGGCAGCAGGATGGCGAATTCGTCGCCGCCCAGACGCGCCAGAACCTCATTGCGCCGCACCAGCGTGCCGATTTCGCTGGCTACGCGGATCAGCAGCGCATCGCCGGTACGGTGGCCATAGCTGTCGTTGATGGTCTTGAATTCGTCGAGGTCGAAAAACATGACCGCGCACTGCACCTGGTGGCGGTCGCTATCGAGCATGGTGCGCGTCAGCTCCTGCTGGAAATGATGACGATTGTAGAGTCCGGTCAGCGCATCGCGTTCGGCCAGATACACCAGCTGTTCGGCCGTCTGGCGCTCGCGGGTGATGTCCTCGTAAATCCACAGATGGCCGATGAAGCGGTCTTCACGGTCGCGTACCAGGTAATCCAATTCGGTGATGACGCGGCCGTCGGTCATCTGGATTTCGTAGCTGTCGGACAGTTCGCGCGTTTCCAGTACCGACAGCAGGTGTCTGGAAAAATGGTCGGGACGTGCCAGTACCGACGTCGATTTGGTGAGTACCTCGTTCACCGGCAGGCCGATCAGGGGACTCTCCTCGTCAATCATCCACATGCGGGTGAATGCCGGGTTGTGGTAAATCACCCGGCCGTCTTCGGCGACGAAGAGGATGCCGAGACTCATTGCCGACAACAGCGACACCAGCCGGGCCCGCTCCTGTTCGGTTTCCTTCAGATAGCGGCTTTGCAGGCTTTCCGCCGTGCGCAATTCGTTGATCGCCTGGCGCAGATTGGCCTCGGTCGCCTTGAGATCGTCGATGCTGTGGATGCTGGCGCGGATACCCTGGTACACGCCGCCGTGATCGTGAATCGGTTGCCAGTTCACCACCGCCCAGAAATGGCCGCCATCCTTGCGGCATACCCGTAGCGTATAGCCCTGGCCGGAGGTGCCGCGCAAGGCCTGACGCAACTGAAATCCGGCTGCCGTACGGTCTTCCGGATGGATGACGTCGGCCGGGAAATCCATGTGTTGCCCCATGCATTCGGCAACGCTGTGGCCGAGCATGCGCTCGACCGATGGGTTGATCCAGAGCAGCTTGCCTTCGGGCGACAGCCAGAACTCGAGGTCGTGGGTGTAATCGGCGATGGCATGAAAGCGTGCTTCGTTTTCGCGGGCGCGGTCGATGCTGGAACGCACCGACTCGGCCATGCGGTTGAAGGTGTCGATCAACTGACCGATCTCGTCTTCGCCTGAGCCGGCCAGCCTGACGTCCATGTCACCTTGCGCCATGCGCTTGCTGGCACGGGTCAGCACATCGAAACGGCGGACCACGCCGCCGACCGACAGGGCCAGCAACATGCCGGTCAGCAGCAAGGCGCCTGCGGCAATGAACAGGCTTTGCCGAAGGTAGCGGCTGCGTGCCTGCTGGATGAAGTCGCCCGACATCGCCAGGGCAATGTCACCATAGTGCTGATCGGCGAACTTGACCGGCATGACCAGGCGAAAATCGGTACCGGTGCTTTCGGTGCCGGCTTGGTGCACGATGCGCCGGTTGCTGTCGCGCACCTCGATCATTTTCAGGTCGCTTTCACGTTGCAGCGTTTCGGCGATGTCGCGCACGCTGGCGTCATCCTGATGCGAAAGCGGGGTCAGCAGGGCGGCAACCAGGATTTTTCCCATGTCGTGCACCCGGTTCTCGGCCTGCTTCTGCAATTCCGTGCTGGCGAGATGAACGCCGTTGATGATCAGGAACGCCAGCATCAACGCCTCCACGCCCAGGGCGGCGAGGGTGAACTTGTAACGCAGCGAGAGGCGCCCGAACCAGGCCCTCAATGTCTCACCTGCATCGATTTCTCCGCCCGCAGGGCAGGGCGGAAAGCGTGTCATTCGTCGCTGTCCGGCGGATACGCCCGACCAGGGTCTTGAAGTCGCGCGCGCCATGGAGGGCGGCCCGCCGCCGCAGGTGTGTGTGCATCACAGGGGCCAGTGGCCGGTAGATTTCGAAGGTCTGCTGGGCTGTCATATCAGGGGATACACCGAATATGAGAGGGGTCTTCCTGTGGGCTTCAGGAAGCGCGTGGGCGATCGGAACAAGGGCAGGCGCACTCGACAGTATTACAGATTTGAGTGTGCCTGCCCATGCCGGAAAGACGCGCCGCATGGATTCGAGCGCGAGAGCGCGGTCAATCCGTGTGCTGGAAAATGGCTGCCAGCGCACCCCGCCGCCTACAGTTTTTTTTGCAGAACCTTGGATCTCCGCTTGTAGTTGTAGAGCGCCTGCTTGCTCTGGGGCAGATGATCGGGGCTGCTATCGACAAAGCCGCGCTCCTCGAACCAGTGTTCGGTGCGGGTGGTCAACACGAACAGTTGCTTGAAGCCCGCTTTTTTTCCCCGCTTTTCGGCTTCGGCCAGCAGCCGGTCACCGAATCCGCGTCCGCGAAATTCGCTGGAGACGACCAGACAGGCGAGCTCGGCCGCCTGCTCTTCGGGGAAAGGATAGAGCGCGACGCAGCCCGCAATGACATTGTCGGATTCAAGTACCAGGAAACGCTCGATTTCCATTTCCAGCCGTTCGCGCGATCGCCACACCAGAATGCCGTCGCGTTCCAGCGGCTCGATCAGTCCGAGGATGCCGCCGACGTCGTCGATGGTGGCGGCACGCAAGGTTTCCAGCGGCGCCGGGGTGATGAGAGTGCCGACGCCCTCGCGGGTGAACAGCTCGGATAGCAGCGCGCCGTCGCGGTGGCGGCTGATGAAATGTGCGCGCTTGACGCCCTGCGTGCAGGCAGTGATCGTGCAGGGCAGGTAGTAGGTCACGTCCTCGGGCAGTTTCCTGGTCCTGCCGCGGCCTGCTTGCTCCAGTATCTGCCGCGCCTCGTTGACGGTGAGCGTGTTGTGGATCGCACGGCCCTTGGCCGGTACGCCTTCGGTATCAATCAGGAAAATCAACTTGTCGGCGGCCAGTTCGACCGCGGCCTGCGTCGCGACATCTTCCAGGCTGAGGTTGAAAATCTCGCCGGTCGGCGAATAACCAATGGGGGAGAGCAGCACGATGTCGTGCTGGTCCAGCCGTCTGCGAATGGCGGCAGCGTCGATTTTGCGGACTTCGCCGGTATGCAGCAGATCTTCTCCTTCGATCACGCCGATGGGCTTGGCGGTGACGAAATTGCCCGAGGCCACCCGGATGTCGGCGCCCGCCATGGGGGTGTTGGCGATGCCCAGCGACAGCAGCGCCTCGATCTCGACCCGGACCGTGCCGGCCGCCTCCTTGACGCAGGCCAGCGCGGCGTCGTCGGTGACGCGCAGACCGTTGACATAGCGGATGGCCGCACCGTTTTCGATCAGGCGCGCCTCGACCTGCGGCCGTACACCGTGCACCAGCACCAGCCGGACCCCCAGGCTGTTCAGCAGGTTGACGTCGTGCGCCAGTTGCACAAATCCCCCGTCCGCCACCAGCTCGCCGCCAAATGCGATGACAAAGGTCTTGCCGCGAAAACCATGGATATACGGCGCGGCTGAGCGGAACCAGTGGACGAAGTGGGTAGTGTCTTTCAATGACATGGCCGGGAGCGAGGGATTTTCAGGGTGAAGGATACAGAAAACCATGCAAAACTGGATGATGCCGCTTTATCCCGCACGAAAATAATGGGAATAAATCAGCCTGGTCTTGCGTCATTAAAAGAGATGACTGCATGACGAACCGTCATTCACCCTTTCAACGACCGAAGGAGACAAAATGAAGTTGACGAACACATGGATGGGCGCCCTTCTGGGCGCTGCGCTGACGATGGGCGCGCTGACGTTGCCGATTGCCGCTCAGGCCGCGGACAAGGAAAAGCTGGTGGTCCAGGTCAGCGAGGCCAATCCCGCCACCTGGAATCTGGCGCTGAACAATATCAAAAATATTCAGAAGGATCTGGGCAAGGACAATGTCGAGCTCGAACTCGTGGCATACGGCCCCGGCATCGCCATGCTCAAGGCCGAATCGGAAGTATCCAACCGCATCGACGAGGCGGTTGACTCGGGTGTCCATGTGATGGCGTGCGAAAACACCATGCACGGCCAGAAACTCGGCAAGGCCGACATGAACGCCAGGATCGGCTACGTCAAGTCTGGCGTGGTGGAAATTCTACAACGCCAGGAGCAGGGATATGCCTACCTGCGCCCATGACCGGATGCGGAGTTGAAAAACCGGGCACCGGGCGGCTGCCCGGTTTTTTTTTAGGCCGGGACCCGCCTAAAAGTCCCCCCATAGCGTTTGCATGGCAGCCAGCGCGGCCAAGGCTGCGGTTTCGGTGCGCAGCACGCGCGGCCCCAGTCGGACCGGAACGGCACCTGCCGCATGCAGCGCAGCGGTTTCATCCGCCTCGAACCCCCCCTCAGGCCCGGCTATCAGCCAATCCTGGATGGCGGGTGAGGGCAGATCGGCCAGTCGCGTGGCGGCCGTCGGGGACAAAAACAACAGGCGCCCGGCCTCATGCCGGCCCAACCAGTTGGCCAGCGTCAGCGGCGTCGCCACGGTGGGCACCCGGTTGCGGCCGCACTGTTCGCAGGCGCTCGTCACGACGCCTTGCCAGTGCGCCACCCGTTTGTCGGCGCGTTCACCCGCCAGTTTGACCACGCTGCGCCGGGCGGCGATCGGCTGGATCGCCGCCACGCCCAGTTCGACCGCCTTCTGCAAGGTGTAGTCCATGCGTTCGCCGCTCGAGATGCCCTGCGCCAGCATCACGCGCAGGCGCGACTCGCGTTCGATCCCGGCAAACCCCGTGACCCTGACGGCCACCTCGTCCTTCTGGGCGTGTTCGATGCGCGCGGCATATTCGCCGCCCTGGCCGTTGAACAGGGTAATGGCATCGTCCGCCGTCAGCCGCAGCGCACGCACGGCATGGCGCGCGGGACCGGCCGGCAGGTTGAAACGGGCACCCGCTGCAAGCGGCTGGTCGAGGTAGAAACGTGGCGGCGACATCTTGGTATTATGCCGACGTTGTCCAGTGATTTTACGGAGCGCGACATGGTTTCTCTCACTACCCCGGTATGCGACTTTGGCTGGAAGGCCCCCGGTTTCAGCCTGCCCGGCGTCGACGGCAGGATGTGGACGCTGAGCGACGCGATGGGTCCGAACGGCCTGCTGGTGATGTTCATCTGCAACCATTGTCCCTATGTGAAGGCGATCCGTCCGCGTCTGGTGCGCGATCTGACCGAGCTCGAAGCGCACGGCATCCGTGCCATCGCCATCATGTCGAACGATCCGGCCGAGTACGCCGAGGATTCGTTCGACAACATGAAACAAGTGGCCGCCGAATTCAGCTTTCCGTTCCCTTATGTGATCGACGAGACCCAGGACGTGGCAAGAGCCTATGGCGCGGTCTGCACGCCCGATTTTTTTGGTTTCAACCGCGATTTCGAACTGCAGTATCGCGGCCGCTTCGACGAATCGCGCAAGGAGACCGCGCCCGAGGGCGTGCGGCGCGACCTGTTCGAGGCGATGAAGGCGGTCGCGGCGACCCAGCGTGGACCTGCGGAGCAGATTCCCAGCATGGGCTGCTCGATCAAGTGGAAGGAAGCGTGACATGGCCGACCGCCGCCAGCACTGGGAAAGCGTATATCGCGACAAGGCGGCGGATCAGGTCGGCTGGTTCCAGCCGCACGCTGTGTCGTCCCTGCGCCTGATCCAGGACAAGGCGGGCAAGGATGCGCACATCATCGGCGGCGGCGGCGGCGCGTCGGTCCTGGTGGACGATCTGCTCGATGCCGGGTATCGCAATCTGACCGTACTCGATCTTGCCGGATCGGCGCTGACGGCCAGCCGTGCACGGCTCGGCGTGCGCGCGCAAGCCGTGCAATGGATCGCCGCCGATATCACCCGGGCCGATCTGCCGGCGGCACGCTACGACGTCTGGCATGACCGGGCCGTGTTCCATTTCCTGACCGATCCCGCGGATCGTGCGCGCTATGTGGCGCAGGTGCTGGCCAGCGTCAAACATGGCGGATATGTCATCGTGGCGGCATTCGGCCTGGCCGGGCCGCTGCAATGTTCGGGACTGGAGGTGGTGCGCTATACCCCCGCTGCGCTACACGCCGAATTCGGCGCGCCATTCCGCCTGATCAGGCACGAAACCGAAATCCACCACACGCCCACGGGCGGGGAGCAGGAATTTGTCTACTGCTATTGCGTGCGGGTCTGACCATGCTTGAACAGGTCGAGGCCTTGGTTCGCAAGGTTGCGCGGGATGAGGTGACGCCGCGCTTTCTCAAGGTGGCGTCCTGCCGCAAGGCCGACGGCAGCCTGTTCACCGAGGCCGATGCGGCCACCCAGGCCGCACTGGAAGCTGCGCTGCCCCGGATTCGCAAGGTGCCGGTGCTGGGCGAGGAAATGACCGAGCGGCAACAGCGTGACGCCTGGGAAGCCGGCCGCGAAGGACTGTGGTGCGTCGATCCGATCGACGGAACCTCCAATTTCGTCGCGGGCGTACCCTATTTCGCCGTGTCGGTGGCGTATCTCTACAAGGGCGAACGCCAGCTCGGCGTGGTATACGATCCGGTTGCCGATGAAATGTTTACTGCGGAACGTGGCGGCGGCGCGCACCTGAACGGCATTCCATTGCCCCTGCGCGCGCCGGCCACGGAATTGCGGCGTGCGCTCGCTGGCGTCGAGATGAAGCGCATCGACCGTGCGCTCGCTGGCCGCCTGGCCTCGTGGCCGCCGTATGCGTCGCAACGCAATTTTGGCGCGTCCACGCTGGACTGGTGCTATACCGCCGCCGGCCGCTTCGACATCTATGTGCACGGTGGACAGAAACTATGGGATTACGCCGCCGGCGCGTTGATCCTGGAAGAGGCGGGTGGGCGCCTGGCCAGCCTGTCGGGTGGTTTCGACATCGCCAACGTATGGGAGCGTTCCGTCGTCGCCTCCGCCAGCCCCGAACTGTTCGAACTGTGGCGCGACTGGCTGAAGGCCGCGGGCGCATAAGCCGCCGTGTCGGGTAAATAAAAAGATTTTTAGCGATTGAATTGTGAGTCGGCGCTTGAGCTTGCCGGCTTAAGTCCTTGTCGCAATGTCTCTTTCAACCGGTTTTAGGGTCGCTTGCGAAAGCCGGCCCTGCTGACGGATAATCAAGGTTTTTGCGTATTCTACCCAAGCTGTCTGTACACGGCTTTCCCGGGTGGGGATGCGACCGTTATTTTACTTAGCAGAAGGGAACGCAATGCCAACCCGTAACGACCTGGCCAACGCCATCCGCGCGCTCGCGATGGATGCCGTCGAAAAAGCCAAATCCGGCCACCCCGGCGCCCCCATGGGCATGGCGGAAATCGCCGAAACGCTGTGGAACCACCACATGCGCCACAACCCCGCCAATCCCAAGTGGGCGGATCGCGACCGCTTCGTGCTGTCGAACGGCCACGGCTCGATGCTGATCTATGCCCTGCTGCACCTGACCGGCTACGCCCTGTCGATGGACGACCTGAAACAGTTCCGCCAGTTGCATTCCAAGACCCCGGGCCACCCCGAATACGGCTACGCGCCCGGTATCGAAACCACTACCGGCCCGCTCGGCCAGGGCATCACCAACGCCGTCGGCATGGCGATGGCGGAAAAAGTGCTCGCCCACGAATTCAACAAGCCCGATCACGCCATCGTCGATCACCATACCTATGTGTTCATGGGCGACGGCTGCATGATGGAAGGCATTTCCCACGAGGCCTGCGCGCTCGCCGGCACCTGGAAGCTGAACAAGCTGATCGCCTTCTGGGACGACAACGGCATCTCGATCGACGGCCACATCGAACACTGGTACACCGACGACACCGCCAAGCGCTTCGAAGCCTACGGCTGGAACGTCATCGCCGGGGTGGACGGCCATGACGTGGTGGCGCTCGAAGCTGCCATCCAGAAGGCCAAGGCCAGCGCCGACAAGCCCACGCTCATCTGCTGCAAGACCGTCATCGGCAAGGGCTCGCCCAACAAGGCCGGCACCCACGACGTGCACGGCGCCGCGCTCGGCCACGACGAAGTCGAGGCCACCCGCAAGAACATGGGCTGGAACCACCCCGCGTTCGAAGTGCCCGCCGACATCTACGCCGGCTGGGACGCCAAGACCAAGGGCCAGGGACTGGAAACGCTGTGGAACAACAAGTTCGCAGAGTACAAGAAGGCCTATCCGGCCGAAGGCGCCGAATTCGAGCGCCGCATGAAGGGCGAGCTGCCCGCCAACTGGAAGGCGCACGTCGCCGAGAAGCTGGCCGCGATCAACGCCAAGGCCGAGACCGTCGCCACCCGCAAGGCTTCGCAGATCGCGATCAACGCGCTGGCCGCCGCGCTGCCCGAGTTCCTCGGCGGCTCGGCTGACCTCACCGGCTCCAACCTGACCAACTGGGAAGGCTGCCATCCGGTGCGCCACGGCAATCCCGGCAACTACATCAGCTACGGTGTGCGCGAGTTCGGCATGGCCGCGATCATGAACGGCATGGCGCTGCACGGCGGCGTGCTGCCGTTCGGCGGCACCTTCCTGATGTTCTCCGAATACTCGCGCAACGCCATCCGCATGGCCGCGCTGATGAAGCAGCGCGTGATCCATGTGTTCACGCACGATTCGATCGGCCTCGGCGAAGACGGCCCGACCCACCAGCCGGTCGAGCAGACCGCGACCCTGCGCATGATCCCCAACATCGACGTCTGGCGTCCGTGCGACACCGTCGAAACCATGGTCGGCTGGGCGCATTCGGTCGAGCGCCGCGACGGCCCGACCTGCCACATCCTCTCGCGCCAGAACCTGCCGTTCATGGCGCGCGACGCCGCCACGATGGCCAGCATCGCCAAGGGCGGCTACGTGCTGAAAGACGCCGCGGGCGCCAAGGCCGTCATCATCGCCACCGGCTCCGAAGTCGAGCTCGCGGTGAAGGCTGCGGACGCGCTCGCCGCCGAAGGCATCGCGGTGCGCGTGGTGTCGATGCCGTCGACCAACGCCTTCGACCGCCAGGACGCCGCCTACAAGGCCGGCGTGCTGCCGAAAGGCCTGCCGCGCGTGGCGGTGGAAGCCGGCGTCACCGACTTCTGGCGCAAATACGTGGGACTGGAAGGCGCCGTCGTCGGCATCGACAGCTTCGGCGAATCGGCCCCGGCGCCGGCGCTGTTCAAGCACTTCGGCATTACCACCGAGGCTGTCGTGGCCGCGGTGAAGGGCGTTCTGTAATTTCAGGGGTCAGGATTCAGGGATCAGGATTCAGGGGATGAGCGGGCTGCGCCCGCGCTTCAAAAGAATCGCGGCCTTTGGCCGCTCATTCCCTGACCCCTGAATCCTGACCCCTAAAAAAGATTTTCAACCTCACTGGAGACTGACACATGGCAATCAAAGTTGGCATCAACGGTTTTGGCCGCATCGGCCGCATGGCTTTCCGCGCAATCGCCAAGGACTTCAAGGACATCGAAGTGGTCGCGATCAACGACCTGCTCGACCCCGAGTACCTGGCCTACATGCTGAAATACGATTCCGTGCACGGCAATTTCAACGGTGACATTTCGGTCGAGGGCAGCAACCTCATCGTCAACGGCAAGAAGATCCGCCTGACCGCCGAGCGCGAGCCCGCCAACCTGAAGTGGAACGAAGTCGGCGCCGACATCGTGATCGAGTGCACCGGCTTCTTCCTGACCAAGGAAACCTGCCAGAAGCACCTCGACGCGGGCGCCAAGAAAGTGGTGCAGTCGGCGCCTTCCAAGGACGACACCCCGATGTTCGTGTACGGCGTGAACCACGAGAAGTATGCCGGCGAAGCCATCGTCTCGGCCGCTTCGTGCACCACCAACTGCCTGGCGCCGGTCGCCAAGGTGCTGAACGACAACTGGGGCATCAAGCGCGGCCTGATGAGCACTGTGCACGCTGCCACCGCCACCCAGAAGACCGTCGATGGTCCGTCGATGAAAGACTGGCGCGGCGGCCGCGGCATCCTGGAAAACATCATTCCGTCCTCGACCGGCGCCGCCAAGGCCGTCGGCGTGGTGCTGCCCGAACTGAAGGGCAAGCTGACCGGCATGGCGTTCCGCGTCCCGACTTCCGACGTGTCGGTGGTCGACCTCACCGTCGAGCTGAACAAGCCGGCCAAGTACGCCGACATCTGCGCCGCGATGAAGAAGGCCGCGCAAGACAAGGCCGGCATCGGTGCCACCCTGGCCTACACCGATGAGAAGGTCGTTTCGACCGACTTCCGCGGCAACCCCTACTCGTCGATCTTCGACGCCGAAGCCGGCATCGCGCTCGACGACACCTTCGTTAAGGTCGTGGCCTGGTACGACAACGAGTATGGCTACACCTGCAACATGCTGCGCTTCGTGCGGCACGTGGCGAAGTAAGGGGGCAGGATTCAGGGATCAGGATTCAGGGAATGTGCGGGCGCAGCCCGCGCGCTAATCAGGGGCGGGCCTTCGGCCGCACATCCCCTGACCCCTGAATCCCGACCCCTGACCCCTTCAGCAGTGAGCCTTAAGGCCTGGCGCGGCCCCCAAACCCGCGCCAACCCTTAAACCTTACCTATCAGGAGACACACACCATGGCATTCATCCGCGTCACCGATCTCGATCTGGCAGGCAAGCGCGTGTTCATCCGCGCCGACCTGAACGTCCCCGTCAAGGACGGCAAGGTCACCTCCGACGCCCGCATCACCGCGTCGATGCGCACCATCGAGCACTGCCTCAAAGCGGGCGCCAAGGTGATGGTCACGTCCCATCTCGGCCGTCCCACCGAGGGCGAATTCAAGGAAGAGGATTCGTTGAAGCCGGTGGTCGACGTCATCGCGCAGAAGCTCGGCAAGAACGTGCGCCTGATCCGCGAATGGACCCACGGCGGCTTCGAGGTCGCCGACGGCGAACTGGTGGTGCTGGAAAACTGCCGCGTCAACAAGGGCGAGAAAAAGAACGTCGACGACACCGCAAAGAAATATGCCGCGCTGTGCGACGTGTTCGTGATGGACGCCTTTGGCACCGCGCATCGCGCCCAGGCCTCGACCCACGGCATCGCCCGGTTCGCGCCGACTGCGGCGGCCGGTCTGCTGCTGACCGAGGAACTCGATGCGCTCGACAAGGCGCTGGCCAATCCGGCGCGGCCGATGGTCGCCATCGTCGGCGGCAGCAAGGTCTCGACCAAGCTGACCGTGCTGGAAGCGCTGGCCGAGAAATGCGAGCAGTTGGTGGTCGGCGGCGGCATCGCCAACACCTTCCTCAAGGCCACCGGCCGCAACGTCGGCAAGTCGCTGTGCGAAGACGACTTGGTGCCGACCGCCCAGGCGCTGATCGAGAAGATGAGCGCGCGCGGCGCGACCATCCCGATCGCCGTGGACGTGGTCTGCGGCAAGAAATTCGACGCGAACGAACCCGCCGTGCTGAAGGATTCTGACGACGTCGCCGACGACGACATGATTTTCGACATCGGCCCGAAGAGCGCGCAGGAGCTCGCCGACATCATCATGAAGGCCGGCACCGTGGTGTGGAACGGCCCGGTCGGCGTGTTCGAGTTCGATCAGTTCGGCGAAGGCACCAAGACCATCGCCATGGCGATCGCCAATACCAACGCGTTCACGCTGGCGGGCGGCGGCGACACCATCGCCGCGATCCAGAAATACGATATCTACGACAAGGTCAGCTACATTTCGACCGCTGGCGGCGCCTTCCTTGAATATCTCGAAGGCAAGGTGCTGCCCGCCGTGGCGATTCTGGAGGAGCGGGCGCAGTAAGGGGTTAGGGGCTAGGAGATAGGGATTAGGGGAGGTTGTGCGGGCTTCGCCCGCGCATTTGAAAATGGCGCGGCCCCGGCCGCACCTCCCCTAAATCCTAGCCCCTAGATCCTGGTCCTTGAGCCATTCCACCACACACCCATACTCCCCAAATGATCCGCAGAACCAAAATCGTCGCCACCCTCGGCCCCGCCTGTTCCGATCCCAAAATCCTCGACCGCATGATGGAAGCCGGGCTGGATGTCGTGCGCCTCAACTTTTCCCATGGGGTGGCGCAGGACCATATCGACCGCGCCGAACTGGTGCGCTCGCTGGCGCGCGCGCGTGGCCGGGCGGTCGGCGTGCTGGTCGATCTGCAGGGTCCGAAAATCCGCATCGGCAAGTTCAAGGACGGCAGGATCGAGCTGGCCAAGGGCGATACCTTCATCCTCGATGCCGCCTGTGCGCTGGGCGACCAGACCCGCGTCGGCCTCGACTACAAGGAATTGCCGAACGATGTGAAACGCGGCGTCACCCTGCTGCTGGACGACGGCCGCATCGAATTCTGGGTCGAAGAGGTCAAGGACGCGGAAATCGTCTGCAAGGTGGTGCAGGGCGGCGTGCTGTCCAACAACAAGGGCATCAACCGCAAGGGCGGCGGACTGTCGGCGGCGGCCCTGACCGAAAAGGACATCGAGGACATCAGGACCGCTGCGGCACTCAATGCGGACTACCTGGCGGTGTCGTTTCCGCGTTCCGGCGCCGACATGCGCCAGGCGCGTGAACTGCTGCGCGCCGCCGGAGGAAAAAGCCAGCTGGTCGCCAAGATCGAGCGCTCCGAGGCCATCGAACACCTGGAAGAAATCCTCGAGGCGTCCGATGCCATCATGGTGGCGCGCGGCGACCTCGGCGTGGAAGTCGGCGATGCCGCGGTGCCGGCCCTGCAGAAGCGCATGATCCGCATGGCGATCGAGCGCAACAAGGTCGTCATCACCGCGACGCAGATGATGGAGTCGATGATCTCCAGCCCGATCCCCACCCGTGCCGAAGTGTCCGACGTCGCCAATGCGGTGCTCGACGGCACCGACGCGGTGATGCTGTCGGCCGAAACGGCAGCGGGCCAGTTTCCGGTCGCGGCAGTGCAGGCGATGGATCGCGTCTGCCTGGAAGCGGAAAAGGAAGCCGAGACGGTCTTCTCCGGCGCGCGACTCGACCACAGCTTCCTGCGTCCCGACGAGGCCATCGCGATGTCGTCCGTGTTCACTTCGGTACACCTCAACATCAAGGCGATCGCCGCGCTCACCGAATCGGGGAATACCTGCCTGTGGATGAGCCGGCTGTCCACCCGGGTGCCGATCTACGCCTTGACACCGCGGGTCGAAACCCGTAGAAAAGTCACTCTTTTCCGCGGCGTCTACCCCATCAACCTGAAAACCGCCAGCAAGGAGCGCGATGTCCTGCTGGCCGAAGCCGAGGAAGAACTGCGGCGGCGCGGTGCGGTGCGCGACGGCGACCTGATCCTCTTGACCATCGGTGAACCCATCGGCCAGTCGGGCGGCACGAATACCATGAAAATCGTCCGCGTGGGCGGATCGAAAAAATCCTGATTCCGAAACCAGCTTGCTGCACATTTTTAACCTAGGAGACTGTAAATGGCCCTGATTTCCCTTCGTCAATTGCTCGACCATGCCGCCGAGAACGGCTATGGCCTGCCCGCGTTCAACGTCAACAACATGGAACAGGTGCATGCCATCATGCAGGCCGCCGCCGCCGTGGATTC
Organism: Thiobacillus sp. 63-78; assembly: GCA_001899765.1. Classification (GTDB taxonomy): domain Bacteria; phylum Pseudomonadota; class Gammaproteobacteria; order Burkholderiales; family Thiobacillaceae; genus Thiobacillus. The sequence continues at coordinate 1,087 of MKWM01000073.1, read as the reverse complement.
CCCGGTGATCCTGCAGGGTTCCGCCGGTGCGCGTTCCTACGCCGGCGAGCCCTTCCTGCGCCACCTGATCCTGGCCGCGATCGAGATGTACCCGCAGATTCCCGTCTGCATGCACCAGGATCACGGCGCCAGCCCCTCCATTTGTTTCCGCTCCATCCAGTCCGGCTTCAGCTCGGTGATGATGGACGGTTCGCTGAAGGAAGACGGCAAGACCCCGGCTTCCTACGAATACAACGTCGAAACGACCCGCAAGGTGTCCGAACTGGCGCACGCCTGCGGCGTCTCCGTCGAAGGCGAGCTGGGCTGCCTGGGCTCGCTCGAAACCGGCAAGGCCGGCGAGGAAGACGGCCACGGCGCCGAAGGCACGCTGGACCACTCCATGCTGCTGACCGACCCCGACGAAGCCGCCGATTTCGTGACCAAGACCCACGTCGACGCCCTGGCCATCGCCATCGGCACCTCGCACGGCGCCTACAAGTTCACCCAGAAGCCCACCGGCAAGGTGCTGCGCATCGACCGCGTGAAGGAAATCCACGCCCGCATCCCCAACGTCCACCTGGTCATGCACGGCTCCTCGTCGGTGCCGGAAGACTGGCTCGCCATCATCAACAGCTACGGCGGCGACATGGGCCAGACCTACGGCGTGCCGGTCGAGGAAATCGTCGAAGGCATCAAGAACGGCGTGCGCAAGGTCAACATCGACACCGACCTGCGCATGGCCTCCACCGGCGCCATTCGCAAGCACCTGGCCGAAAACAAGGCCAACTTCGACCCGCGCAAATTCCTCAAGGAAGCGACCAAGGGCATGAGCGACATCTGCAAGGCGCGTTACGAAGCCTTCGGCGCCGCCGGCCAGGCCAGCAAGATCAAGAAGGTCTTCAACCTGGAAGAGATGCAGAAGCGCTACGACAAGGGCGAACTGGATCCGAAGGTCAACTGATCGCCGGCTTGCCGGAACCGGATGTTGAACTGAAACGGGACGCCACGGCGTCCCCAGACTGCTGACAAAGCCCCCACAAGCTGGGGGCTTTGTGTTTGAATCGTGGTCATGCTCAAACCGCCTGCCCCGCACCAGCACCGGCTGGAA
>MKWM01000072.1 GCA_001899765.1 Thiobacillus sp. 63-78 | reverse complement strand
AGTCAAGGTGGTCTTGCCGTGGTCTACGTGACCAATCGTGCCAACGTTTACGTGCGGCTTGGTCCGCTCGAATTTTTCCTTAGCCATTATCAGATACCTTGTTAAATAAAATTATTTCCGGCCCGGTCACTTCTTGGCGATCACCGCTTCCGCGACGCTCTTCGGGGCTTCAGAGTAGTGCTTGAATTCCATCGTATAGGTTGCGCGCCCCTGCGACATCGAACGCAGATCCGTCGCATAGCCGAACATTTCAGCCAGCGGCACCTCGGCCTTGATCGCCTTGACGCCCGCCACATCATCCATGCCCTGAATGATGCCGCGACGACGATTCAGGTCGCCCATCACATCGCCCATATAGTCCTCGGGCGTCTCGACCTCGACTGCCATCATCGGCTCCAGCAGCGCGGGGCTGGCTTTGCGCATGCCGTCCTTGAACGCCAGGATGGCTGCCAGCTTGAACGCCAGTTCGGACGAATCGACATCGTGGTACGAACCGTCGAACAGGGTGACCTTGACATCCACCACGGGAAAGCCCGCGAGCACGCCGTTATTCATCGCCTCGATCAGGCCTTTTTCGACTGCGGGAATGTATTCGCGCGGCACCGTGCCGCCCTTGATGGCATCGACGAATTCAAAGCCCTTGCCCGCTTCGTTCGGGCCCATCTTGATCCAGACATGGCCATACTGGCCCTTGCCGCCCGACTGCTTGGCGTGCTTGCCCTCCTGCTCGACTTCTTTTCTGATCGCCTCGCGGTAGGCCACCTGCGGCGCGCCGACGTTGGCTTCCACGTTGAATTCACGCCGCATGCGATCCACCAGGATGTCGAGATGAAGCTCGCCCATCCCGGACATGATGGTCTGACCGGATTCCTCGTCCGTGCGGACGCGGAACGACGGGTCTTCCGAGGCCAGACGACCGAGTGCGATACCCATTTTTTCCTGGTCGGCCTTGGTCTTCGGCTCGACGGCCACGTGAATGACGGGCTCGGGAAACACCATGCGCTCGAGGATCACCGGCGCCGAGACATCGCACAGCGTATCACCCGTCGTCACGTCCTTCAGACCGACCACCGCCCCGATGTCGCCCGCGCGCAGTTCCTTGATTTCCTCACGGTCGTTGGCGCGCATCTGCAGGATGCGGCCGATGCGCTCCTTCTTTCCCTTGACCGAGTTCAGGACGGTAGAGCCCGCCTGCAGCGTCCCCGAATAGACGCGGACAAAGGTCAACTGACCGACGAACGGGTCGCTCATCAGCTTGAATGCCAGCGCGGAAAACTTTTCCTCGTCGTCCGCCTTGCGCACCACTTCCTTGTCATGGTCATCCACGCCGTCAACCGGCGGAATATCGATCGGCGACGGCAGATACTGGATGACCGCATCCAGCATGCGCTGCACGCCCTTGTTCTTGAACGCGGTGCCGCACAGCATCGGCTGGATTTCACAGGCAAGCGTGCGCATCCGCAAGCCAAGCACGATTTCTTCCTTGCTCAGCGCGCCCTCTTCGAGATACTTGTTCATCAACTCTTCCGAAGCCTCGGCGGCGGCCTCGACCATGCTCGAACGCCATTTCATGGCTTCGTCGACGAGTTCGGCGGGAACCTCCCGGTAATCGAACTTCATGCCCTGGCTGGCTTCATCCCAGTTGATCGCCTTCATTTCCAGAAGGTCCACAACGCCGACAAAATCATCTTCCGCGCCAATCGGTATCACCACCGGCACCGGATTGGCCCGCAGCCGCGTGCGCATCTGCTCGACGACCTTGAAGAAATTGGCGCCGGAACGGTCCATCTTGTTCACGAATGCCAGCCGCGGCACGCCATATTTGTTAGCCTGGCGCCATACCGTTTCCGACTGCGGCTGTACCCCACCCACCGCGCAGTACACCATGCACGCGCCATCCAGCACGCGCATCGAACGCTCGACTTCAATGGTGAAGTCGACGTGCCCCGGCGTATCGATGATATTGATACGGTGCTCGGGAAAGGACATATCCATGCCCTTCCAGAAACAGGTCACCGCCGAGGAAGTGATGGTGATGCCACGCTCCTGCTCCTGCTCCATCCAGTCGGTCGTTGCCGCGCCGTCATGCACTTCGCCGAGCTTGTGGCTCACGCCGGTATAAAAAAGGATACGCTCAGTGGTGGTCGTCTTGCCGGCATCGATATGCGCGGAAATACCGATGTTGCGATAGCGTTCGATAGGGGTCGTGCGTGCCACGTTATGGTCCTGACTGTGTCTGGTAGTGTTTAAAAGGTAACGCTCAGAAACGGAAATGCGAGAAGGCCTTGTTGGCCTCGGCCATACGGTGCACTTCCTCGCGCTTCTTCACCGCGCCGCCACGACCCTCGGCCGCGTCCAGCAGTTCACCCGCCAGACGGGCGCCCATGGACTTCTCGCCGCGCTTGCGCGCAGCGTCCTTCAGCCAGCGCATCGCCAATGCGGTACGACGGCTCGATCGCACCTCGACCGGAACCTGGTAATTGGCGCCGCCGACGCGGCGGCTCTTCACCTCGACCAGGGGACGGGCGTTGTTCAGCGCGGTGCTGAAGACTTCGAGCGGGTCCTTGCCGGACTTGGTGGTGATCTGCTCGAAGGCACCGTAAACGATGCGCTCGGCGACCGACTTCTTGCCGCTGGACATGACGACGTTCATGAATTTCGAAACCTCCTGATTGCCGAATTTCGGGTCAGGCAGAATTTCACGCTTGGGGACTTCGCGACGACGGGGCATTTTCCTGTCTCTCTCTGATTAGGCTTTTTTCGGGCGCTTGGCACCGTACTTCGAGCGCGACTGCTTACGATCCTTGACGCCGGCGGTATCCAGGCTGCCGCGCACGGTGTGGTAACGCACACCCGGCAAATCCTTGACCCGGCCGCCGCGCACCAGCACCACCGAGTGCTCCTGCAGGTTGTGGCCTTCGCCGCCGATATAGCTGATGACCTCGAAGCCGCTGGTGAGCTTGACCTTGCAGACTTTGCGCAAGGCGGAGTTCGGCTTCTTGGGCGTCGTGGTGTACACGCGGGTGCACACGCCGCGACGTTGCGGGCAGGCCTTCAAGGCCGGAACCTTGCTTTGTTCCACCGGGGCCTGGCGCGGCTTGCGGATCAGCTGGTTAATCGTTGGCATGTCAAAAATTCCGAAAAATTAAGGTGAGCATATGGGTTGTCGCAAAACAAGCGGGACGGCGCCAACCGCATTTTTTGAACGCGGTGCCGTCCCGGGCTGCAGTGCTGCGTTTCCCGGCGCATCCACACGCATGTATGGCCGGAAAAAGACGCGTGATTTTAAGGGGGCGTCACCCCCCTGTCAAGCCACTTCCTGACTTGCGTCAGCGCTGGTTTCGCCCTCGATCAGGTGGGCAGCCCCCAGATCTTCCCCGGCCGCCTGGCGGCGACGGGTATTGTGGTAGGCCAGACCACTGCCGGCCGGGATCAGGCGTCCGACAATCACGTTTTCCTTCAGACCGCGCAGTTCGTCCTTCTTGCCCATGATGGCGGCTTCGGTCAGGACGCGCGTGGTTTCCTGGAAGGACGCCGCCGAGATGAAGGAATCGGTCGACAGCGAGGCCTTGGTGATACCAAGCAGAATGGGATCATACGTTGCGGGCTCCTTGCCGGCCGCGACCATCTCGTCGTTGATCTGCAGCACTTCCGAGCGCTCGACCTGCTCGCCGGGGATGAGCCCGGTTGCGCCGGGATCCGCAACGGTGACCCGACGCAGCATCTGCCGCACGATGACCTCGATGTGCTTGTCGTTGATCTTCACGCCCTGCAGACGATAGACGTCCTGCACTTCGTCGGTGATGTAACGCGCCAGCGCTTCCACCCCCTGCAGACGCAGGATGTCGTGCGGATCGACCGGACCGTCGACGATCATTTCGCCCTTCTGGACGATCTGTCCGTCGTGCGCGGTCACATGCTTCTCCTTCGTGATCAGGTACTCGTGCGCCACGCCGTCCATGTCGGTGATGACCAGCCGCTGCTTGCCCTTGGTGTCCTTGCCGAAGGAGACGGTGCCGGTGACTTCCGCCAGCACGCCGGCGTCTTTCGGCGAACGCGCTTCGAACAGTTCGGCCACGCGCGGCAGACCGCCGGTAATGTCGCGCGTCTTCGAGGTTTCCTGGGGAATACGCGCGAGCACGTCGCCCACCGCCACGTCCTGACCGTCCTTCACCGTGATGATGGAGCCAATCTGGAAGGTGATGTTGACCAGGGTGTCGGTGCCCGCGATCTTGATCTCGTTGCCGGCCTCGTCCAGCAGCTTGACCTGCGGACGCAGGCCTTTGCCGGCGCCGCTGGCCTTGCGCTTGGGATCGATCACCACCAGCGTGGACAGGCCGGTGACGTCGTCGAGCTGCTTGGCCACGGTCACGCCCTCCTCGATGTGCTCGAAGCGAATGCGGCCGGCGTACTCGGTGATGATCGGACGGGTATGCGGATCCCAGGTCGCCAGCACGGCGCCCGCCTTGATCCTGGCGCCGTCGGTGACCATCAGCGTGGCGCCGTACGGCACCTTGTGGCGCTCGCGCTCGCGACCGCTGTCATCGGCAATGATGATTTCACCGCTGCGCGAGATCGCGACCAGTTCCTTGCGCGCGTTGGTGACGTAGCGCATGGTGGCGGTGTACTGCACCGCTCCATTGGACTTCGCCTCCAGCTGGCTGGCAGCGGCGGCACGCGAGGCCGCGCCGCCGATGTGGAAGGTCCGCATGGTGAGCTGGGTGCCCGGTTCGCCGATCGACTGGGCGGCAATCACGCCGACCGCCTCGCCGGCATTGACCAGATAGCCGCGACCCAGATCGCGGCCGTAGCACTTGGCACACAGGCCATAGCGGGTTTCACAGGTCAACGGCGTACGCACCTTGACCTCGTCGATACCGAGCGATTCGATGGTGTCGACCACGTCTTCAACCAGCAGCGTGCCGGCTTCGAACACGGTTTCCTGGGTTTCGGGATGGATGATGTCGCTGGCGGCCACGCGACCGAGAATCCGCTCGCGCAACGCCTCGACCACTTCGCCGCCCTCGACCAGGGCTTTCACCACCAGACCGTTCCGGGTGCCGCAGTCGTCCTCGACCACCACCAGATCCTGCGTCACGTCGACCAGACGGCGCGTCAGGTAACCCGAGTTCGCGGTCTTCAACGCGGTATCGGCCAGGCCCTTGCGGGCGCCGTGGGTCGAGATGAAATACTGCAGCATGTTCAGGCCTTCACGGAAATTCGCCGTGATCGGCGTCTCGATGATCGAGCCGTCCGGTTTCGCCATCAGGCCGCGCATGCCGGCCAGCTGGCGAATCTGCGCGGCGGAACCGCGCGCGCCCGAGTCGGCCATCATGTAGATCGCGTTGAACGACTCCTGGGTGACTTCCTTGTCGTGGCGATCGGTGACTTTCTCGCTGCCCAGCTGCGTCATCATGGCCTTGGCCACGGCGTCGCCGGCACGGCCCCAGATATCGACCACCTTGTTGTAGCGTTCGCCCTGGGTCACCAGGCCCGAGGTGTACTGCGATTCGATTTCCTTCACCTCGGCTTCGGCGGCGCCCAGGATCTGGCCCTTCTCACTCGGGATCAGCATGTCCTTGATGGCGATCGACATCCCCGCGCGGGTCGCGAAGGTGAAGCCGGTGTACATCAGCCTGTCGGCGAAAATCACCGTTTCGCGCAGGCCGCAGCGGCGGAAGCTGGCGTTGATCAGTCTGGAGATTTCCTTCTTCTTCAGCGCCTTGTCGACGAAGCTGAACGGCAGCCCCGGCGGCAGAATTTCCGACAGCAGCGCACGGCCGAGCGTGGTTTCCACCCGCTTGACGGTCTCGACACGGTTTTTGTTCTCGTCAAGCGTGACTTCCTTGATCCGCACCGTGACGCGGGCATGCAGCGCCGCCTCGCGGTTGTCGTAGGCGCGGCGTGCCTCGGTGACGTCGGCAAACAGCATGCCTTCGCCTTTGGCGTTGACCATTTCGCGCGTCATGTAATACAGACCCAGCACGATATCCTGCGACGGCACGATGATGGGTTCGCCATTGGCGGGCGACAGCACGTTGTTCGATGCCAGCATCAGGGTGCGGGCTTCGGCCTGCGCCTCCAGCGACAGCGGCACGTGCACGGCCATCTGGTCGCCGTCGAAGTCGGCGTTGAACGCCGCGCATACCAGCGGATGCAGCTGGATCGCCTTGCCTTCGATCAGCACCGGCTCGAACGCCTGGATGCCCAGACGGTGCAGCGTCGGCGCACGGTTCAGCATCACCGGGTGTTCGCGGATGACCTCTTCCAGCAGATCCCACACGATCGGCTCTTCGTCTTCCACCATCTTCTTGGCGGCCTTGATCGTGGTCGCCAGCCCCAGCACTTCGAGGCGGTTGAAGATAAAGGGCTTGAACAGTTCCAGCGCCATTTTTTTCGGCAGGCCGCACTGATGCAATTTCAAGGTAGGACCGACCACGATGACCGAACGGCCCGAGTAGTCGACGCGTTTGCCCAGCAGGTTCTGGCGGAAGCGGCCGCTCTTGCCCTTGATCATGTCGGCCAGCGACTTCAACGGGCGCTTGTTGGCGCCGGTCATCGCCTTGCCGCGACGGCCGTTGTCGAGCAGCGAATCGACGGCTTCCTGCAGCATGCGCTTTTCGTTGCGCACGATGATTTCCGGTGCCTTCAGTTCCAGCAGGCGCTTCAAGCGGTTGTTGCGGTTGATGACGCGGCGATACAGGTCGTTCAGGTCGGAGGTCGCGAAACGACCGCCGTCCAGCGGCACCAGCGGACGCAGCTCGGGCGGCAGCACCGGCAGCACCTCGAGAATCATCCACTCGGGCTTGATGCCGGACTTCTGGAAGCCTTCGAGGATCTTCAGCCGCTTCGACAGTTTTTTCAGCTTGGTGTCGGAGCCGGTCTTGCTGATTTCCGAATGGAGGGTTTCGACTTCGGTATGCAGGTCGAGCGAGCGCAGCAATTCGCGTACGGCTTCCGCGCCCATCAGCGCCTTGAATTCGTCGCCGTATTCTTCCAGCTTGGCGAGGTAATCCTCTTCGGTCAGCAACTGGCCGCGGTTGAGCGGCGTCATGCCCGGCTCGACCACCACGAAGCCCTCGAAGTAGAGCACGCGTTCGATGTCGCGCAGCGTCATGTCGAGCACCATGCCGAGACGGCTGGGCAGCGACTTCAGGAACCAGATGTGCGCAACCGGACTAGCCAGCTCGATGTGGCCCATGCGCTCGCGGCGCACCTTGGACAACGTGACCTCGACCCCGCACTTTTCACAGATGACGCCGCGATGCTTCAAGCGCTTGTACTTGCCGCACAGGCACTCGTAGTCCTTCACCGGGCCGAAAATCTTGGCGCAGAACAGACCATCGCGCTCCGGTTTGAAGGTGCGGTAGTTGATGGTCTCCGGCTTCTTCACTTCGCCGTAGGACCAGGAGCGGATTTTCTCCGGCGATGCCAGGCCGATCTTGATGGCGTCGAATTCTTCTTCGTGAGTCGCCTGTTTGAACAGATCGAGCAATGCTTTCATGTCTTTTCTCCGTGAGGTGTCAGGTGTTAGGCGTGAGGCGCGGGGAAGCGTTCTTTCCCCTCACCCCTCACTCCTCACTGTTCAATAACGTTCCAGATCGATGTCGATGCCGAGCGAACGGATTTCCTTCACCAGCACATTGAAGGATTCCGGCATGCCCGCCTCGATCTTGTGGTCGCCCTTGACGATGTTCTCGTACACCTTGGTGCGGCCATTCACATCGTCCGATTTCACCGTCAGCATTTCCTGCAGCACGTAGGATGCGCCGTAGGCCTCCAGCGCCCACACTTCCATTTCGCCGAAGCGCTGGCCGCCGAACTGCGCCTTGCCGCCCAGCGGCTGCTGGGTAACGAGGCTGTAGGGGCCGGTGGAACGCGCGTGCATCTTGTCATCGACCAGGTGGTGCAGTTTCAGCACGTGCTTGTAGCCGACCGTCACCTGGCGGTCGAAGGCTTCGCCGGTGCGGCCATCGTACAGCGTGACCTGTCCGCCTTCGGGCAAACCGGCCAGCGTCAGCATGCGGCGGATTTCCTCTTCCGAGGCACCGTCGAACACCGGCGAGGCAAACGGCACGCCTTTCTGCAGGTTGCGGCCCAGCTCGATCACTTCCTCGTCGGTGAAGCTGTCGATGTCTTCCGATTTGCCCGACTGGTTGTAGATTTCCTTGAAGAAATGGCGCAGGTCTTTCGCCACCGACTTCGTCTGGGCAGCGAGCATCTGGCCGATCTTTTCCCCAAGACCCTTGGAGGCCCAGCCGAGATGCGTTTCCAGAATCTGCCCGACGTTCATCCGCGACGGCACGCCAAGCGGGTTCAGCACGATGTCGACCGGGCGGCCGTCGGCCATGAAGGGCATGTCCTCGACCGGGACGATCTTCGACACCACGCCCTTGTTGCCGTGGCGGCCGGCCATCTTGTCGCCGGGCTGCAGGCGGCGCTTGACCGCCAGGTAGACCTTGACCATCTTCTGCACGCCGGGCGGCAGTTCGTCGCCGGCGGTGAGTTTCTTTTTCTTCTCCTCGAACATGGCATCGAACTCGATGCGCTTCTGCGTGAGGCTGTCCTTCAGCGATTCGACCTGGCGGCTGGCGTCATCGTCGGCCAGACGGATGTCGAACCAGTCGTGGCGGTTGAGCGATTCCAGATAGTCGTTGGTGACCTTGCTGCCCTTGGCGAGTTTCTTCGGGCCGCCGTTGGCGACCTTCAGGTGCAGCAGCTTTTCCAGACGCGCGAAGGTATCGTCTTCGACAATCCGCATGCGGTCGGTCAGATCCTTCTTGTATTCGGCCAGTTGGGTATCGATGATCGACTGCGCGCGTTTATCTCTTTCAATGCCTTCGCGGGTGAACACCTGCACGTCGATGACCACACCCGACATGCCGGACGGCACTTTCAGCGAGGTGTCCTTCACGTCGCTCGCCTTTTCGCCAAAGATGGCGCGCAGCAGCTTCTCTTCCGGCGTCAGCTGGGTCTCGCCCTTGGGCGTGACCTTGCCGACCAGCACGTCGCCCGCCTCGACTTCCGCGCCGATGGCGATGATGCCGGAGTCGTCCAGGCGCCCCAGCTGGCGTTCGGCCAGATTGGAGATGTCACGGGTGATTTCCTCGGGGCCGAGCTTGGTGTCACGCGCCACCACCGACAGTTCCTCGATGTGGATCGAGGTGTAGCGGTCTTCGGCAACGACCTTCTCGTTGATCAGGATCGAATCCTCGAAGTTGTAGCCGTTCCACGGCATGAAGGCGACCAGCATGTTCTGGCCCAGCGCCAGTTCGCCCATGTCGGTCGAGGCGCCGTCGGCGATGACGTCGCCGCGTGCGATGACATCGCCCACCTTCACCAGCGGACGCTGGTTGATGTTGGTGTTCTGGTTGGAACGCGTATATTTGATCAGCGAATAGATGTCGACGCCGACTTCGCCGGCACGCGCCTCTTCGTCGTGCACGCGGATCACGATGCGGCCGGCGTCGATGTAATCGACGATGCCGCCGCGGTGCGCCGTGACCACCGTGCCGGAATCGACCGCGGCAGTACGCTCGATGCCGGTGCCGACGAAAGGCTTCTCGGGGCGCAGACACGGCACGGCCTGACGCTGCATGTTGGAGCCCATCAGCGCGCGGTTGGCGTCGTCATGTTCAAGGAAGGGAATCAGCGACGCCGCCACCGACACGATCTGGGCCGGCGCCACGTCCATGTATTCAATGCGATCAGGAGTCGACAGCGTGAATTCGTTCTTGTAGCGACAGGACACCAGATCGTCCTTGAACATATTCCTGGCATCGAGTTCGGCATTGGCCTGCGCGATCACGTACTTGCTTTCCTCGATCGCCGACAGATATTCGATCTCGTCCGTCACCTTGTTGTTGACGATCTTGCGATAAGGCGTCTCGATAAAACCATACCAGTTGGTGCGGGCGAACAATGCCAGCGAGTTGATCAGGCCGATGTTCGGACCTTCCGGTGTTTCGATCGGGCACACCCGGCCATAGTGGGTCGGGTGCACGTCGCGCACCTCGAAGCCGGCGCGCTCGCGCGTCAGGCCGCCGGGGCCGAGCGCAGAGACGCGGCGCTTGTGGGTGATCTCGGACAGCGGATTGGTCTGGTCCATGAACTGCGACAGCTGCGACGAACCGAAGAATTCCTTGATCGCCGCCGACACCGGCTTGGCGTTGATCAGGTCGTGCGGCATCAGGTTGTCGGACTCGGCTTGCGACAGGCGCTCGCGCACCGCGCGTTCGACGCGCACCAGACCGGCGCGGAACTGGTTCTCGGCCAGCTCGCCCACCGAACGCACGCGACGGTTGCCCAGGTGGTCGATGTCGTCGATCTCGCCGCGGCCGTTGCGCAGTTCGACCAGGATCTTGATCACGGCGACGATGTCCTCGGTCGACAGGGTGCCGGTGCCGGTCAGTTCGTCGCGGCCGATGCGGCGGTTGAATTTCATGCGGCCGACCGCCGAGAGGTCGTAACGCTCTTCGCTGAAGAACAGATTGCCGAACAACGCATTCACCGCGTCTTCCGTAGGCGGCTCGCCCGGACGCATCATGCGATAAATCGCGACCTTGGCCGCATACTCGTCGAGGGTGTCGTCGGTGCGCAGGGTCTGCGAGATGAAGGCGCCATGATCGAGGTCATTGGTGTAAAGCGTGTTGAACTTGTCGACGCCCGCCTCGGCCAGCTTGGCGAGGAGGTCTTCCGTGATCTCGTCGTTGGCGCGCGCCACCAGTTCGCCGGTCTTCTTGTCGACCACATCGTGCGACAGCACACGCCCCACCACGAATTCGGCGGGCACCGCCCACTTCTTGACGCCGGCGGCGTCAAGCTCGCGGATGTGTTTCGCGGTGATGCGCTTGTCCTTCGCGACGATCACGTGATCGTCCTTGCCACAGATGTCGAAGCGCGCAATCTCGCCGCGCAGGCGTTCGGGAACCAGTTCGAACTGAATGCCCTGAGTATTGATATAGAAGGTATCCTTGCTGAAAAAGTTGTCCAGGATGCTTTCCGGCGTATAGCCAAGCGCCTTCAGCAGGATGGTGACCGGCATCTTGCGGCGGCGGTCAACCCGGAAAAACAGGATGTCCTTGGCGTCAAATTCGAAATCCAGCCACGAACCGCGATAGGGAATCACACGCGCCGAGAACAGCAGCTTGCCCGAGCTGTGGGTCTTGCCGCGGTCGTGCTCGAAGAACACGCCGGGCGAACGGTGCAGCTGCGACACGATCACCCGCTCGGTGCCGTTGATCACGAAGGAACCGGTTGGCGTCATGAGCGGAATCTCGCCCATGTAGACCTCCTGCTCCTTGACTTCCTTGATGGTCGGCTTGGAGGCTTCCTTGTCCATGATGACCAGGCGCACCTTGGCGCGCAGCGGCGCGCAATAGGTCAGCCCGCGCTGCTGGCATTCCTTGATGTCGAACACGGGCTCGCCCAGCAGGTAGCTGACATATTCCAGCCGCGCGTTGCCGCTATGGCTGACGATCGGAAAAATGGAGGTGAACGCGGCTTGCAGCCCTTCGTTCAGACGCTCGTCGCGAGAACGGCCTTCCTGCAGGAAAGCGCGATAGGATTCAAGCTGGGTCGCCAGAAGAAAAGGCACCGGAAGGGTATTGGTCCGGCTGGCAAAGCTCTTGCGCAGACGCTTTTTCTCGGTAAAGGTATAAGCCATGAAATCTCCTTGACGATCAGGGGTGGGCGGGTACGCGGGTTACGTACGGACGCCTGGTAGGGCACACGCAAAAAACAAATGACCCGGAAGCCGATTCCGGGTTCCGGGTAAGTGTTGCTTGCGTCTGCCGCGGGTTTCCCCGCAGCACACCACGGTAGCAGGAATGTGGCGAAATCAATGCGTCTCCGGAAAGGGCGACCCGCTTGCACGCGTCGCCCGGGGGAACGTTTATTTGACTTCGACGCCCGCGCCCGCTTCTTCCAGCTGTTTTTTCAGCGCGTCGGCGTCGGCCTTGGAGACGCCTTCCTTGACGGCCTTGGGGGCACCGTCGACCAGGTCCTTGGCTTCTTTCAGGCCCAGACCGGTCGCGGCGCGCACCACCTTGATGACTTCCACTTTCTTCTCGCCAGCGGAGTTCAGCATCACGGTGAATTCGGTCTGCTCCTCGGCGGCGGCGGCGCCACCGGCAGCAGCCGGCGCGGCCACGGCCACAGCGGCGGCAGCGGCGGAAACGCCGAATTTCTCTTCCATTTCCTTGATGAGTTCGGACAACTCAAGGACGGTCATGCCTGCGATGGCATCCAGAATGTCAGCTTTTGCAACAGCCATTTGTATTACTCCTGTCAATTATGCTTCAGATTAAAATCAATGTCGTGTATAGGCGGACGTCGGCAGACTGCTCAGGCAGCCTGCTTGTCGCGCACCGCAGCCAGTCCGCGAACGAACTTCGTCGGCACTTCGTTGAGGGTACGAACGAATTGCGCGATCGGGGCCTGCATGGTGCCCAAGAGCTTGGACAGCAGTTCTTCGCGGCTGGGCATGCTGGCCAGATTCCCCACGTCCTTGGCGGACATGACGAAGTTGGGCATGGCACCGGCCTTGACGACGAACTTGTCGTTGGTCTTGGAAAATTCGTGCATCACCTTGGCGGCCGCCACCGGATCACTGGAAATGCCATAGGCAAGCGGGCCGACCAGTTGGTCGGCAATGCCTGCAAACGGCGTATCCGCAATCGCGCGACGTACCAGCGTGTTCTTCAACACGCGCAGATAGACCCCTTCCTTGCGCGCCTGCACGCGCAACTGGGTCATATGCTCCACCGTGATGCCACGGTATTCGGCCACGACAACCGTCTGGGCGGCCGCAACCTGCGCGGTCACTTCGGCAACGACGGCTTTCTTCTCTTCAAGATTCAGACTCAAGGTCTTACCTCCTTCTCAGTTACGGAGCGTTGCCCGCTTGCATCCACGGGGCGCTCCGGCTGGCGCCTTGACAGGAAAATCCTGCTGGGGAACGCCATCTGCGTAGGGTTCCGGGATCAGGAATCGGGGATCAGGGATCAGAAGATCCCGTCGCCCCGGTCCAGCAGCCCTTCGATTAAGCAGCAGCCTCTGAATCACCGGTCTTTGCTGATGCCCGGCCTCTGATTCCTGCCACCCCTACGGTCTTTGACAACCCGTCAGCCAAACGACTGGCCGACGGCCCAAAGTACCTGTTCAGGCACGCGTTGCCGCGCACCTGAATTCAATATTCACGCGCCCACGCTGGCCTGGTCGACACGCACGCCCACGCCCATGGTGCTCGACACCGACAGGCGCTTGAAATAAATACCCTTGGAACTGGCCGGCTTGGCGCGCTGGAGCGCGTCCAGCAAGGCCGCCAGATTCTCCTTCAGGTCTTCGACGCTGAACGAAGCACGGCCGATGGTGCAATGCACGATGCCGCCCTTGTCGGTACGGTATTGCACCTGGCCGGCCTTGGCGTTCTTCACCGCCCCCGCCACATCGGGCGAGACCGTGCCGACCTTGGGGTTCGGCATCAGGCCGCGCGGGCCGAGAATCTGGCCCAACTGGCCGACCACGCGCATCGCGTCGGGGGTGGCGATCACCACGTCGAAATCCATCTTGCCCGCCTTGATTTCAGCCGCCAGATCGTCGAAACCGACGATGTCGGCCCCGGCGTCACGCGCCTTCTGCACATTGTCGCCCTGGGCGAATACCGCCACGCGAATGGTCTTGCCGATGCCTTTTGGCAGCACCACGGCGCCGCGCACCATCTGATCGGATTTGCGCGCGTCCACGCCGAGGTTGACGGCGATATCGATCGATTCGTCAAACTTGGCCGTCGCGCTTTCCTTGACCAGCTGCAGCGCATCCGCCACCGGGTAATTGCGGTTACGGTCGATTTTTTCCTTGAGTGCGCGCAAGCGCTTGGATACATTGGCCATCTCAGACTCCCTCCACGATGATGCCCATGGAACGGGCCGTGCCGGCGATGGTGCGCACGGCGGCGTCCATGTCGGCCGCGGTCAGGTCGGGCTCCTTGGTCCTGGCGATTTCTTCAAGCTGGGCACGGGTGATGGTGCCCACCTTGTCCAGATGCGGCTTGGCACTGCCCTTGTCGAGCTTGATCGCCTTCTTGATCAACACCGTTGCGGGCGGCGTCTTCATCACGAAGGTGAAGCTCTTGTCCGCAAAGGCAGTGATCACGACCGGAATCGGCAGACCGGGCTCCATGCCCTGGGTCTTGGCGTTGAACGCCTTGCAGAATTCCATGATGTTGAGGCCGCGCTGACCCAGCGCGGGACCGATGGGGGGCGACGGGTTGGCTTTCCCCGCCGGCACTTGCAGCTTGATATAGCCGACTATCTTCTTTGCCATGATGGCTCCTGATTAGTGAGTACCAACGCGCTTTGGGTTGCCCTACTCGCGCTCCTCTCCGGAAAACCGGATACTGCTTTTCCGGCAAACGCCAGACTCGCTTCAACTGGGCAGATTCCAGCCCGGCTCAGCCCTTCTCAACCTGGCCGAAGCCCAGTTCGACGGGCGTTGCCCTGCCAAAAATCATCACCGACACACGTAACTTGTTCTTGTCGTAATTCACTTCTTCCACATTGCCGTTGAAGTCGGTGAACGGGCCATCGACGACCCGCACCACTTCACCCACCTCGAACAGCACTTTGGGTTTGGGTTTCTCCACGCCTTCGCGCATCTGGTCGAGAATGGCCTGCACTTCCTTCTCCGAGATGGGCGCCGGCTTGGTCGCCGTACCGCCGACGAATCCCGTGACCTTCGGCGTGCTCTTCACCAGATGCCAGGTGTCGTCGTCCATCTCCATCTGCACCAGGACATAACCGGGGAAAAACTTGCGTTCGGCAGTTTTCTTCTGCCCCGCTTTCATTTCGATCACTTCCTCGACCGGCACCAGGATTTCGCCGAAGCGATCCTTCATGCCGGCACGCTCGATGCGCTCAACCAGGTTGCGTGAAACGCTCTTCTCGAAGCCGGAGTAGGCATGAACCACGTACCAACGCATACTCAACTCCCCTGTCCCATGGCCAGTTTGACCAGCCACAACAAAATTCCGTCCACCGCCCACAGGAACAACGCCATCATGACCACGAAAGCCATGACCACCCCCGTCATCTGGACGGTCTCCTTGCGCGTCGGCCAGACGACTTTCTTGGCCTCGTCACGCGAATCGAGGGCAAACCGGTAAAACCGCTTGCCGGGAGCCGATAGTCCCGCCACCACACCGGCCAGCACCACGCCGCCGATCACCGACAGGACGCGCACCACCGTTGGCGCATCCGCAAAAAAATAAAAGCCGGCCACCCCTGCGATGACCAGCAATACCGCTACCAGCAGCTTGATTTTGTCAGCCATGAACGCTGTGTGCCTTGCGGCTTATCCTGTGGCAGGCCAAGAGGGTCTCGAACCCCCAACCTTCGGTTTTGGAGACCGACGCTCTACCAATTGAGCTATTGGCCTGTATTCCTTAAAGCTGGCTATTCAAAGGCGGGCAGGTCCGTGGCCGCCCGCCTTTTCCGGATCCAACCGGCCTTACTCTTCGATCTTGGCCACGACGCCGGCGCCGACGGTGCGGCCACCTTCGCGGATGGCGAAACGCAGACCCTCGTCCATCGCGATCGGCTGGATCAGCGAGACCTTGATGCTGACGTTGTCGCCCGGCATCACCATCTCGG
>MKWM01000071.1:10442-10613 GCA_001899765.1 Thiobacillus sp. 63-78 | reverse complement strand
CCGGGCGGTCTGCGGATGGCGTCGGGCGGGCAGTGACGAGCGATTCAGGCTGCGCTTTCATCGCGATCGGCGAAGCGAAACTCGAATATCGGTTGATCGGACCGTCTCCGGAAGAGGCGCCGACGATCGTTCTTCTGCATGAAGGGCTGGGCTCCGTCAGCAGCTGGCGCG
>MKWM01000071.1:9943-10184 GCA_001899765.1 Thiobacillus sp. 63-78 | reverse complement strand
TGGCGCCGCATTTCATGGTTGAGCCAGTCAGCATCGCAGGCATCGAAGAGGCGCGCATCGCCTATGAGCAGCACGGATTGCGGGGCCGGCTCGCGCGCCATCACGCCCATGTCGATGTCGCTTTCTACGGCTGGAACGACACATGGCTGCGCGAGGATTTCGCGGCGCTCGACCTGCGCGCGTTCGTGCGGAACATCTCCGCGCCGGTTTTCATGGCGCAGGGCGAGGACGACCGCTATGG
>MKWM01000071.1:0-9798 GCA_001899765.1 Thiobacillus sp. 63-78 | reverse complement strand
GGCCTCTCCGCACTGACCGGGACAGAGTATGATGCGGTCTTCTGCGGCACGGAAGAAGGCACGGTCCGTTGCACCGAACATCTGTTGAAAGCATGAATACGTACAAGACCATCGAAGACTGCGTCGGCAATACGCCGCTGGTGCGCCTCAAGCGCATGCCTGGCGAGACGGGCAACACGCTTCTCGTCAAGCTCGAGGGCAACAATCCGGCCGGCTCGGTGAAGGACCGTCCGGCGTTGTCGATGATCGACGCCGCGCAGATGCGCGGCGAGATCAAACCCGGCGATACGCTGATCGAGGCGACCAGCGGCAATACCGGCATCGCGCTGGCGATGGCGGCGGCCATGCGCGGCTACAAGCTCATCCTGCTCATGCCCGAAAATGCCTCGGTCGAGCGTCAGCAGACGATGCGCGCCTTTGGCGCCGAACTGCAGCTGGTGAGCAGGGAAGCCGGCATGGAAGGTGCGCGCGATCTGGCGTTTGCGATGGAGAAACAGGGCATAGGCAAGGTCCTCGACCAGTTTGCCAACCCCGACAATTCCGCCGCACATTACCGCACCACCGGCCCTGAAATCTGGCGCGACACGCAGGGCGGGATCACCCACTTCGTTTCCAGCATGGGGACTACCGGTACCATCATGGGCTGTTCGCGCTATCTCAAGGAACAGAACCCGGCCATCCAGATCGTCGGGGTGCAGCCTACCGAGGGCGCGCAGATCCCCGGTATCCGCAAATGGCCAGATGAATACGTACCGAAAATCTGCGATTACGACCGTGTCGATCACATGATCTATGTGAGCCAGTGGAATGCCGAGGAGACCACACGTCGCCTGGCACGCGAAGAAGGCATCTTTGCCGGCGTGTCGTCCGGTGGGGCGCTGTGGGCGGCGCTTCAGCTGTCCAGAGAGGTCCGCAACGCCGTCATCGTCTCCATCGTCTGCGACCGCGGCGACCGCTATCTGTCCACCGGCGTGTTCCCCGCCTGAATTGACGCGCGGCCACCGTGGTGCTACCTTGGTGGCACCGCAACAACCGGGGGGCGTCATGGCTGCCACCACCACACTCAAACTGCCCGAACCACTCAAGGCACGGATTGCGCCGTTAGCCGAGGCGGCAGGTAAATCACCTCACGCGTGGATGATCGAGGCGCTGGAAGAACGTGTCTCGCAATCCGAGGCCTACACCGCATTCATGGCGGAAGCGCTGGAGGCCGACCGCCAAATGACCGAGACGGGCGAGGGATACGACGCAGACGACGTGCACGCTTACCTGCAGGCGGTTCTTGCGGGTGAGACGCCAGTGTTTCCAAAGCCGGTAAAACTCTGAGTGTGGCGAGGCTAGGCTACTCGGCCAGTGCCGCACACGATCTTGCGCGCCTTGCGCGTTTTCTGCATGAAGCCGACCGGCAGGAGGCCGTTAAAACCATCCCGCTGATCGTATCCGCGCTGGATATGCTGCGCCTGCATCCGAACATCGGCAGGCGCTGCGGAAATCAGGTGCGTGAACTGGTCATCTCGCGCGGCAAAACTGGATACGTTGCACTGTATCGCTATGACGAAATCCGCGACCTGGTGCGCGTGCTGTCAATCCGCCATCAGCGCGAAGTCGGCCTGTAAATATTCATGAATAAGCGCAAGCACTGATGGCCAGAACCAGAACGATCTACACCTGCACCGAATGCGGCGGCCAGTCGCCGAAGTGGCAGGGCCAGTGCCCGGCGTGCAACGCCTGGAACACGCTGGTCGAAACCATCGCCGAGTCGGCCCGGCCGCGCTTCGCCGCGCTGGCAGCGACCAGCACCGTGCAGTTCCTGCATGATGTCGAGGCCTCCGAGGAAAGCCGCATCGCCACCGACATCGGCGAGCTCGACCGCGTGCTCGGCGGCGGTCTGGTGCCGGGCGGGGTGGTGCTGATCGGCGGCGACCCCGGCATCGGCAAATCGACGCTTCTATTACAGGCATTGGCTGGCCTGTCCGGCAATCTCAAAACGCTCTATGTCAGCGGCGAGGAATCGGCGCGCCAGGTGGCCTTGCGCGCACGGCGCCTGGGCCTGCCCGAGACCCATCTACCGGTGCTGCCGGAAATCCGGCTGGAGGCCATCCTCGCGCAGCTGGCCGAGATGAAGCCCGAAGTCGCGGTGATCGATTCGATCCAGACCGTGTATTCCGAAGCGCTCACCTCGGCGCCCGGATCGGTGGCGCAGGTGCGCGAATGCGCGGCGCAGCTCACGCGCCACGCCAAGCAGACCGGCACCGCGATCATCCTGGTCGGCCACGTCACCAAGGAAGGCGCCATCGCCGGGCCGCGCGTGCTGGAACACATCGTCGATACCGTGCTGTATTTCGAGGGCGACACCGGCTCGAGTTTCCGGCTGGTCCGTGCGTTCAAGAACCGCTTCGGCGCGGTCAACGAAATCGGTGTGTTCGCGATGACCGAGAAGGGACTGAAGGGCGTCTCCAACCCGTCGGCGATTTTCCTGTCGCGTCATGGCGAGCCGGTGCCCGGTTCGTGCGTGCTGGTGACGCAGGAGGGCACGCGGCCGCTGCTGGTCGAGATCCAGGCGCTGGTCGATGCCAGCCACGCGCCGAGTCCGCGCCGATTGAGCGTGGGCCTGGAGCAGAACCGGCTCGCCATGCTGCTCGCCGTGCTGCATCGCCACGCCGGCATTGCCTGTTTCGACCAGGACGTGTTCGTTAACGCGGTCGGCGGCGTCAAGATCAGCGAGCCCGCCGCCGACCTCGCGGTGCTTGCCGCCATCGTGTCGTCGTTGCGCAGCCAACCGCTTCCCGACAAGCTGGTGATGTTCGGCGAAGTCGGCCTCGCCGGTGAAATCCGTCCGGTGCAGCGCGGTCAGGAGCGTCTCAAGGAAGCCGCCAAGCTCGGCTTCACCCAGGCCATCGTGCCGGCCGCCAACCAGCCCAAGCAGAAAATTGCCGGGATGGAGATTCATGCGGTGCAGCGGCTGGACGAGGCGATCGGATTGTTCCGGAACAGCTGAGCGCACTGAGGTCTCGTCACCTTCAGGGCGGAGATTGCCTTGTTGTGGGCGGACTTCCTGATCTCATTTCATAACGGTTGACGGTATATAACGAATTGCGTTATGGTCTGGCATGATTCTCGATTTTGCTGACAAGGAAACCGAATCGGTCTGGCGCGGCGAACGCGCGCGCAGGCTGCCTGGCAGCATTCAGGACATCGCGCGGCGCAAGCTGCGGATGCTGAACAATGCGCAAACCCTGGAGGATTTGCGCATTCCTCCCGCTAACCGGCTGGAGGCGCTGAGAGGCGACCGCAAAGGGCAACATAGCATCCGCATCAACGACCAGTGGCGGATTTGCTTCAAATGGAAAGACGGCAATTGCAGCGAAGTCGGGATTGTCGATTACCACTGACCAGGAGTGCGTCATGGCCAAACTGAAAAATATTCACCCCGGTGAAATCCTGCTGGAAGAGTTCCTGATTCCCATGGGCATCAGCCAGAATGCCCTGGCGCGCGCAATCAGCGTGCCGCCGCGCCGGGTCAATGAAATCGTATTGGGCAAACGCGGCATCACCGCCGACACGGCGCTGCGCCTGTCGCGCGCATTCGGCACCAGCGAGGGATTCTGGATGGGCCTGCAGGCGGATTACGACCTGGAAGAGACGCGCAAGCTAATCGATGATGTGTTACGGCATGTGGAGAAGCTGGCGGCGTAGGGTTGGAATGCCGAGATCGTGGACTACCACTGAAAGGCGGCGATGATGAAGAAACTGCAGCTGGTCATCCCCGGCGAAATCCTGCTGGAAGAATGGCTCAAACCCATGGGCGTGAGCCAGTATCGCCTCGCGCTGGAGATCAGCGTGCCGCCGCGCCGCATCAACGAAATCGTCCATGGTAAGCGCGCCATCACCGCCGATACCGCGCTGCGGCTCGCACGTTTCTTCGGAACCGACCCGCAATCTTGGCTCAATCTGCAGTCGCATTACGATATGGAAAAAGCGCAGTTGGAAAGCGGAAAGGTGCTGGAAAAGATTGTTCCCTGGGCTGAACGGGCTGCGGCCTAGAAGCTCTATCGCGCGCACCTACCCCATCACCTGCCCATGCTCCCGCGTATCGTGGAACGCGACCTTCGGCCAGCGTTCCTGCGCCAACTGCAAATTCACCCGCGTATCCGCCAGATAAACCAGGTTGCCGTCGACGTCCTTCGCCAGTTTGAGTGAATTGGACTTGGTGAATTCAGCGAGATGCTGGGCGTCGGGGCAGGTGACCCAGCGGGCGGTGTGGATGCCGGCGTTTTCGAAGCTGGCGTCGACGCCGTATTCGGTTTTCAGGCGATGCGCGACGACCTCGAACTGCAGCTGGCCGACTGCGCCGATCAGCAGCGTGTTGTCGGCGAACGGTTCAAATACCTGTACCGCGCCTTCTTCGCCGAGTTCCAGCAGGCCCTTGTTGAGCTGCTTGGCGCGTAGCGGGTCGCGCAGGCGCGGCTTGGAGAACAGTTCGGGCGCGAAGTAGGGAATCCCCTTGAACTGCAGCGCTTCGCCTTCGGTGAGGGTGTCGCCGATGTGCAGCTGGCCGTGGTTGTGGATGCCGATGATGTCGCCCGCCACCGCGTCTTCCATGCGGGTGCGCTCGTTGGCCATGAAGACGACGGCATTGGCGATCTTCATGTCCTTGCCGGTGCGGCGGTGGCGCACTTTCATGCCGGGAGCGTAGCGCCCGGAGCAGACGCGGAAGAAGGCGATGCGGTCGCGGTGCTGCGGGTCCATGTTGGCCTGGATCTTGAACACGAAGCCGGTGAATTTCGGCTCGGTCGGGTCGACCGTGCGCTCGATCGCTTCACGCGGCAACGGCGACGGCGCCCAGTCGGACAGGGCGCGCAGGATTTCGCGCACGCCGAAGTTGTTGATCCCGGAACCGAAGAAGACCGGCGTCTGCCTGCCAGCGAGGAATTCGTCGAGGCTGAAGGTGGCGCCTGCGCCACGCACCAGTTCGATTTCTGACAACAGCGTATCGGCTTCCTGTGGGAAGCGCTCCCGCAGGGCTGCCTCGCCCAGATCCTTGAGCGATTCAAAGGCCTGGCCGGCGTTCTCCTCGCCGGCCTTGAAGCGCAGGATCTCGTCATGGATCAGGTGATAGACGCCCTGGAAACGCTTGCCCATGCCGATCGGCCAGGTAACCGGCGCGCAGTGGATTTTCAGGATCGATTCGATCTCGTCCAGCAGATCCAGCGGCTCGCGCACCTCGCGGTCCATCTTGTTGATGAAAGTGATGATCGGCGTGTCGCGCAGGCGGCACACCTCCAGCAGCTTGATCGTCTGCTCTTCCACGCCCTTGGCGGCGTCGACCACCATGATGGCGGCGTCCACCGCGGTCAGCACGCGGTAGGTGTCTTCGGAGAAATCCTTGTGCCCCGGCGTGTCAAGCAGATTGAAGACGCAGCCGCCGTAGGAAAACTGCATCACCGAACTGGCCACCGAGATACCGCGCTCGCGTTCGACTTCCATCCAGTCGGAGGTGGCGAACTTGCCGCTCTTCTTGGCCTTGACCGTGCCGGCCATCTGGATCGCGCCGCCGAACAGCAGCAGTTTTTCGGTCAGCGTGGTCTTGCCCGCGTCGGGGTGTGAGATGATGGCGAAGGTGCGGCGTTTCCTGACGTCGCGCGCCAGGGCGGGATCGCCGGTTTGCGCCGGCGCGGTCAAAGTGGATTCCATCGAGAGGGCTGGCGGAAATGAAGCGGACCGCAATTTTAAGCTATTTCGCGTAGCAGGCTGGTCCATGCCGGGCCTTTTCACCGGATCGAGCCTGCGTGAGCGTGTGCAAACACTTCCTCTTATTCGCGTATAGAAAACTTCGATCAAAATTGCGCCCGCAGCCGTGGCTTCAGGCACGGCCTTCGGAGTACCATCCCAGCAATTCAATTTTGTGGCTGAACGCCCAACCGTCCGGGATGCGCCTCCGGGTGGCTCAAATGATTTTGCATCCATTGGATGGAGGAAATTAACGATGACGGAGCATGTTGCGACCAACGAGACGATTCTCGTGGTGGGCGGTGGGATTTCCGGCATGACCGCCGCGCTCGAAGCGGCCGAAACCGGCAAGAACGTCGTCCTGGTTGAGAAAAATCCTGCACTGGGCGGACGGACGTCCCAGCTGTATCGCTACTTCCCCAAGCTGTGTCACCCCGTTTGCGGCCTGGAAATCAACCTGCGTCGCCTCAAGGGCAACCCGCGCGTGCGCGTGCTGACGCTGGCCGAAGTCACCGACATCCAGGGCGGCGCCGGCGATTACACCGTTGCCGTCAAGATCAAGCCGCGCTACGTGAACGAAAACTGCACCGCCTGCGGCGACTGCGGGCGTGCGGTCGAGACGATGGTGGACGATCCGTTCAACTATAACCTCGGCCAGCACAAGGCCGCCTACCTGCCGAACGCGATGGCCTATCCGCAGCGCTACGTGCTGGACCCGGCGATCATCGGCACCCCCGATGCGGAAAAGGCCAAGGCCGCGTGCAAGTACGGTGCGATCGACCTCGACATGAAGGAAGAGACGATCCAGGTCAAGGCCGGCGCGGTGGTGTGGGCAACCGGTTGGCAGCCCTATGACGCAGCGAAGATTCAGCCCTACGGCTATGGCCGCTTCAAGAACGTCATCACCAGCGTTGAATTCGAACGTCTGGCCGACATCCACGGCCCCACCGGCGGCAAGATCCTGCGTCCGTCCGACGGCAAGGAAGCCAAGAACATCGCCTTCATCCAGTGCGCCGGTTCGCGCGATGAGAACCATCTGCGTCATTGCTCGCGCTTCTGCTGCATGGCCTCGCTGAAACAGACGCATTACGTGCGCGAGAAGTATCCGGAAGACGGCAAGTCGACCATCTACTACATCGACATCCGCGCCATCGACCGTTTCGAGGACTTCTACCAGAAAGTCCAGGCCGATTTGTCGGTGACTTTCATCAAGTCCAAGGTGGCAAAAGTGACCGAAGACGAACACGGCAATCCGGTATGCTGGGGCGTCAATACCGAAGGCTACAAGCGCTATACCACGCCACACGATCTGGTGGTGCTGGCCGTCGGCATGGAACCCTCGGTCAAGGGAATCAACATTCCTGGTCACATCGTGGCGGATTCGAGCGGTTTCATCGAAGCCGATCCGACCAATGGCGCGGTGTTCGGCGCCGGCTGCGCGACCAACGCGCTGGACGTGAACCGTGCCGTGCAATCGGCCACCGCGGCGGCATTGCGCGCCATCCAGGTGGTCAACAAAGTAGCAAAGGCGGAGGCTTAAACCATGGCAGACATCAAAGTCGCAGCGTATATCTGCAAGGGCTGCGGACTCGGCGAGCGTCTGGACACGGACGCGCTGGTCAAGATTGCCCAGAAGGACGGCAAGGTGCCGCTGGCGAAATCGCACGAGTTCCTGTGCAACGCCGACGGCGTGGCGATGATCAAGAACGACATCGCCAACGAAGGCGTCACCCATATCATGATCGGCGCCTGCTCGCGCCGTGCCAAGACCGAGGCATTCTTCTTCCCGGAAAACGCGGTGGCGCGCGCCAATCTGCGCGAAGGCGTGATCTGGATTCGCCCCGACACCGAGGACGCGCGCGAGACCACCCAGGACATGGCGGAAGACTACATCCGCATGGGTTGCGCCGAAGTGAAGGCGATGACCGCGCCCGGCGGCAACACCAATACCGGCACCAACAAGACCTTGCTGGTGGTCGGCGGCGGCATCACCGGCATGACGACCGCGATCGAAGCGTCGAAGACCGGCTATCCGGTGGTGCTGGTCGAGAAATCCGGTGAACTGGGTGGCTGGGCCGGCAAGCTCTACAAGCGCACGCCGCTGCGCGAACCATTCAAGTCGCCGATCGATCCCGGCGTGGCCGACCTGGCCTCGCAGGTGATGGCCGACAGCAGGATCAAGGTGTATCTGAACGCGACCGTCGCCAGGACCGACGGCGCGCCAGGCCGCTTCGTGGTCGACATCGCCACCGAATCGGGCGCGACGCATACCGAGGACATCGGCGCTATCGTCCAGGCGACCGGCTTCACCCTGTATGACATGAACAAGCTGCCGGAACTCGGCGGCGGCAAGTCGCCCAACGTGGTCGATCAGGCCGGGCTCGAAGTGCTGGCCAAAACCGCCGCGGCGGGCGACGGCGTGATTCGCCGCCCCTCGGACAACCAGCCGGTGAAATCGGTGGTATTCGTACAGTGCGCAGGTCAGCGCGACACCAGCGGCCAGCACCTGTCGTACTGCTCGGGTTTCTGCTGCAACGCCAGCATCAAGCAGGCGATGTACTTCAAGGACGCCAATCCGTCCGTCGACACCACCATCATCTACACCGACCTGCGCACGCCCGGCAACGGCGAGGATTTCTACCGCAGCGCGCAGGAGAAGGGCGTCATCTTCACCAAGGGCAAGGTCGCCCAGGTGCTGCCCAACGGCGCCACCAGCACGGTGAAATTCCACGACCTGATCCTCGACGACAAGGATGCCGCGATGACGGACGTCGACCTGGTGGTGCTGGCCACCGGCCAGGTGGCGAATTCGGGCATCAATATCGAAGCGCTGACCAAACCGCAGGTTGAAGGCCAGGACGGCGAGCCGCAAGCCGAAGGTACGGTGGAAGTGAAGCCGATTTCCATCCTCAACCTGACCTACCGTCAGGGCCCGGATGTGCCGCAGCTGACGAAGGGCTTCACCGACTCGCACTTCATCTGTTTCCCCTACGAAACCCGCCGCACCGGCATCTACACCGCCGGACCGGTGCGCCGCCCGATGGATATCTCGCAGGCGCGCGAGGATGCCACCGGTGCCGCGCTGAAGGCGATCCAGGCGCTGGAAAACGCCGAACTCGGCCGCGCCGCACATCCGCGCTCGGGTGATTTGTCGTTCCCGAAAGTGCGCCTGGAAGGCTGTACGCAGTGCAAGCGCTGCACGGTGGAATGCCCGTTCGGCGCCATCGACGAGGATGAAAAACGCTTCCCGGTGTTCAACGAATCGCGCTGCCGTCGTTGCGGCACCTGCATGGGCGCCTGCCCGGTGCGGGTGATCTCGTTCGAGAACTACTCGGTCAATACCGTCGGCGCGCAGATCAAGGCGGTCGACATCCCGGACGAGTTCTCCGAGAAGCCACGCATCCTGATCCTCGCCTGCGAGAACGACGCCTATCCGGCACTCGACATGGCGGGGATGAGCCGCAACGAGTATTCGGCCTTCGTGCGCATCATCCCGATCCGCTGTCTCGGTTCCGTCAATACGATCTGGATTACCGATGCGTTGAACGCCGGCTACGACGGCGTGATGCTGATGGGCTGCAAATCCGGCGACGAGTACCAGTGCCACTTCGTCAAGGGTTCCGAACTGGGGCGCGTACGCATGTCCAAGATCGACGACACGCTGAAGACGCTGAACCTGGAATCGGAGCGCGTGCGCGACCTCGAAGTCGCCATCACCGACATCGAGCGCGTTCCGGACATGATCAACAAGTATGCCGCCGAGCTGGTTGCTGTCGGCCCCAGCCCGTTCAAAGGCTTCTAGTCAGGAGATCAGCATGAGCGCAAATACCGCAATGGCGGAAAAATACCGCAACAATTTCCTGAAGGAAATCGAAGAACAGGTCGAGTTGGGCGACTGGGTCAAGATGTGCATGCAATGCGGCGTCTGCTCCGGTTCCTGCCCGACCAACTTCCAGAGTGCATGGGAGCACCCGCCGCAGGAACTCTTCATGATGATCCGCGCCGGCAAGCGCGAGGAAGTGCTGACCACGACCTCGATGTGGAACTGCACCTCCTGCTACAACTGCA
>MKWM01000070.1 GCA_001899765.1 Thiobacillus sp. 63-78 | reverse complement strand
TATCAGCGCTGGCAACACTCAATGGGGCAATGTCACCATGGGGAACTGGAGCGCGAACAATAGAAGCGCGGATCAGTGGAATACCGCGCCTACAAACCGGCACGGGTCCGGAGTCAACCAAGCAGTCGGAAGTGACGGTTCGATGATTTCGACTTTTGGTAATGGCCAGTTCCCATCGGTGCTGAATCGTGCCGGCACGGTCTCTGATCTGGGTGAGGTTGGCGGGATGGTGGGAACAGTGGTGGCAACACAAGCTCAGACGCTATCCAAAAACAGTTTCCAGCAGGCTGGCGAGGCATCGGCCGCCAGGTCGAGTTCGCTCACGGCGGCCTACGATAAGGCGCAGTCCTTCCTGCAGTCAGCAGGTTCCTCGACTCGCGTGGGGTCTGATGCAGGTGTCGGCAGCATCGCTCAGTTTGCCCAGACATATGAGAGTGCGATGAATACCGCATCAAAATGGGACGCGGGGATCAAGCTCAGTGATACGGAAAAACAGCAGCTACTCAAAGAAGTTTCTGCAAACTTTGGAGCAGGCGTAAATGTTGGGGCACTTTCCGCCGGCGTTCGTGCTTCTTTGAAACATGCCGCTGCTTCTGAATCTCAAATCCAAAGCGTCCTGGATTCAGCCCGTTCCTACGCAGAGTCTTCCGGCTTCAAGGACCAGCTCAACAAGGCGCAAAGCTTCAATAACACCATCAGCACGTCAACGGGTAGCGAGTCTGCACGCCGTGCGTCAAGCGAGATCCGAGCCAGCCTGTCAGATGCCGACAGGGCCGAACATGCTCAGCGCGTATCGCTCTCGCAGGCCGAGGCATATGAACGGGTTGCAAGCGAAACCCGCTCAGGGGAAGGACGCGCGCAAGCCGACCTGTCCAACTTCATCGTTGCGCAGCTTGGCGGCGCTGCCAGAGCGAATACCGCGCTCGGTTCAAGGGATACTGCTGGCCAGCTCGCGCTGGTGGATGGATACATAAAGGAATGGGTGCAGAACCAAGCCGGATTGATGCGTCAAGGAGACAATTCTGCCAATGCTGGGCTTGAGCCAGCCACCAAGCTTTCCACCCCGACACCAGGCGGCGAGCCGAATGAGCTCTACCAAGACTCCGCCAGCGACATCAGGGGTGGAAATACTGCCAACCAATCGCGTGTCCCAGGTAACCCGCATGCCTCTCCCGCAATGATCGTAGATCGGGATGGACCAGGCGGACAGTCCGGTCAGACCGTGACGCCAGTTATCGTGGAACGGGCAGCCAAAGCGGGAGCCAATGCGGCAGACATCGCGGCCGATGAAGGACGCGATGAAGCTGGCCAGGGCAGGAAAACCGTGACCACAGCGGTTCAGGAAGAGCAGGGAGACGCCGATCTGTTCGAGCGGGCGGCGGGCAGCGCTTTAGATGTGAATCGCCCACGGGACAGAAATCCCGCTGTCGCCACCAAGAATACCGGCGGGGCAAACGGGGAATGGTGATTCAGTCTCTATGGTCTATTCCATAGTGGAATTCACTGGACGGATCCAGCCCATAAACAGACGGGGCATCGTCATCGAACGCCCCGTGATACTGAGAATTCGGGGTCGGACGTGGTTGCAGCTTGGTAATTAACAGACCGACCCCCACCATAGCAGCTATCAGGCCTGCGATGTACAGCAAAATGTAGGTCATATTATTCCCCTTATTTCCGTTCTCTTGCGATGTCACTCAGGTGGTCTTACCGCCTGCCCCCATCTGCGCCTCATCTGCTCGCGGGTGCGTTGCGGCATGAGCCGGCCTAGCGAGATCACGTAGTTGCGTAATCTCAAATTCAACGTCCTCGATACCCGGCATCGCCAGCAGATCGGCGACCTTCTGATGGCCACCTGTTATCCGCTGGTACTCCTTAATGCACAGCAGCACATGCGCAGGTTTGCCGCGATCCGTGATGAATACCGGGCCATGCTTCGCAGCCTTCTTGGCCCGGCTGGCGTCCTGGTTAAACTCGCGGCTCGATAGGGTCACGATGGGCATGATGTCACCTCGAAAGCGAACACAACGTTTTCACGTTACTACTTTATTGAGTTTTTGTAATTGCGACGACGTATGGCTATGTGTTCTCGGTGCCGCTCACTGGTTTCGCGCGTCTGGCCCGGGGATGAGCCGAGTCATATACCTTCGCCAAGTGTTGCCAGTCCAAGTGAGTATAGATCTGGGTGGTGGTGATGTTGGCGTGGCCAAGCATCTCCTGGACCGCCCGGAGATCACCTGACGATTGAAGCATATGACTGGCAAAAGCGTGGCGGAGCATGTGCGGGTGTACTGATTGCCCCAACCCGGACTGCGAGACCCAGTGATCGAGACGCATCTGTACGCTGCGCACCGAAAGGCGTCTCCCCCAGCGACTGAGGAACAATGCGGGAGTATCGTTACCGC
>MKWM01000069.1 GCA_001899765.1 Thiobacillus sp. 63-78 | reverse complement strand
TCCATGATCCCGATTCACCCACCTTCAGGCTCAACTCACTTTGGATTTACACCACTACCTTCAGGCTCATGTGTCATTGGACAAGGCTTGTCATTGAGCCATCACGGGCGATGGAGTAGAATCCGCCATCACCCGCCCCCGCTCATAACATGACGAAGTATGTGTTTGTCACCGGTGGGGTGGTTTCTTCCCTCGGGAAAGGGATCGCCTCCGCTTCACTCGCTGCGCTGCTCGAATCGCGCGGCATCCGCGTCACCCTTCTGAAACTCGATCCGTACATCAACGTCGATCCCGGCACCATGAGCCCGTTCCAGCACGGCGAGGTGTTCGTGACCGACGATGGCGCGGAAACCGACCTCGATCTCGGCCATTACGAACGTTTCTCCAGCGCGCGCATGAGCAAGCGCAACAATTTCACCACCGGTCAGATCTACAAGTCGGTGATCGACAAGGAACGCCGCGGCGATTATCTCGGTGGCACGGTGCAGGTCATCCCGCACATCACCGACGAAATCAAGCTGTCGATCCGCGAGGGCGCCAAAGGGGCCGACGTCGCGCTGGTGGAAATCGGCGGCACCGTCGGCGACATCGAGTCGCTGCCCTTCCTGGAAGCGATCCGCCAGATGAGCTTCGAGGACGGCCCGAAGAACACCTGCTTCATCCACCTCACGCTGCTCCCCTACATTCCGACCGCCGGCGAACTGAAGACCAAGCCGACGCAGCACAGCGTGAAGGAACTGCGCGAGATCGGCATCCAGCCCGACATCCTGCTGTGCCGCGCCGATCGCGAGATTCCGGTGGACGAGCGGCGCAAGATCGCGCTCTTCACCAACGTGCGGCCGGAGGCGGTGATCGAGGTGCGTGACGCCGATTCGATCTACAAGATTCCCGCGATGCTGCACGAGCAGATGCTCGACGAGATCGTCTGCCACAAGCTCGACATCCTCGCCCGCGCGGCGGATCTCTCGGTGTGGAAAAAACTGGTCGACGCGCTGGAGCACCCGCAGCACACGGTCGACGTCGCCTTCGTCGGCAAGTACGTCGACCTCACCGAGTCCTACAAGTCGCTGTCCGAGGCAATGATCCACGCCGGCATGCACACCAGGAGCCGGGTCAGGATCCATTACATCGACTCCGAACAGATCGAGAAATCCGGCACCGATTGCCTGAAAGACATGGATGCGGTGCTGGTGCCCGGCGGCTTCGGCAAGCGCGGGGTCGAGGGCAAGATCGCGGCCATCCGCTACGCGCGCGAGAACAAGGTGCCGTATCTGGGCATCTGCCTTGGCATGCAGCTCGCGGTGGTCGAATTCGCCCGCGACGTCGCCGGCATGGCGGGCGCACAATCGACCGAGTTCGATCCGGGCACCCCGTATCCGGTGATCGGTCTCATCACCGAGTGGCTGGATCGCGACGGCCAAGTCGAAAAGCGCAGCGAACAATCCGATCTCGGCGGCACCATGCGTCTGGGCGGCCAGCCGTGCGAACTCAAGGACGGCACGCTGGCGCGCGACGTATATGGCGCGGCCAGCATCGTCGAACGCCATCGCCACCGCTACGAAGTCAACAACACGCTCCTGGCGGAACTCGAAGCCAAGGGTCTGGTGGTGGCCGGACGCGCGCCGGGCACCGATCTGTGCGAAATGGTCGAGCTGCCGATCGACGTGCATCCCTGGTTCGTCGGTTGCCAGTTCCATCCCGAGTTCACCAGCAATCCGCGTACCGGTCATCCGCTGTTCAGCGCATTCGTGAAGGCTGCGCTGGCGCACCAGCAGGAGCGTAGTAAATGAAGCTGTGTCATTTCGAGGCAGGCCTCGACCAGCCGCTGTTCCTGATCTCCGGCCCCTGCGTGATCGAGTCCGAGCAACTGGCGATGGATACCGCCGGGCAGTTGAAGGAGATGTGCGCCAGCCTCGGCATCCCCTTCATCTACAAATCCTCGTTCGACAAGGCCAACCGTTCGTCGACCCAGTCCTTCCGCGGACTGGGGATTGAGGAAGGCTTGCGCATCCTGTCCGAGGTGAAGGCGAAGATCGGCGTGCCGGTGCTGACCGACGTGCACGAAGACACGCCGCTGGAAGAAGTCGCGTCCGTGGTCGACGTGCTGCAGACGCCGGCCTTCCTGTGCCGCCAGACCAACTTCATCCAGAACGTCGCGCGTCAGGGCCGCCCGGTCAACATCAAGAAGGGCCAGTTCCTGGCGCCGTGGGACATGCAGAACGTGGTCGACAAGGCGCGCGCGGTCGGCAACGAACAGATCATGGTGTGCGAGCGCGGCGTCAGCTTCGGCTACAACACGCTGGTGTCCGACATGCGCGGCCTGGCGATCATGCGCGCCACGCAATGTCCGGTGGTGTTCGACGCCACCCATTCGGTGCAGCAACCGGGCGGGCAGGGCGCGACCAGCGGCGGCCAGCGCGAGTTCGTGCCGGTGCTGGCGCGCGCCGCGGTGGCTGCCGGGGTGGCGGGGGTGTTCGCGGAGACGCATCCGAACCCGGAGGTCGCGCTGTCGGACGGCCCCAACGCGTGGCCGCTCGGCATGCTGAAGGAACTGCTGGAAACGCTGAAGGAAATCGACGCGCTGGTGAAGCAGCGCGGGTTTATCGAACACAAGCTGATGAAAATCTGATCCGCGAAGGGACGCGAAGTAAAGAAAAATCAGGACTTGGGCTTTCTTCGCGCTTCTTCGCGTGCTTTATGCCCTTTGGGTATTCATGCCCTTCGGGTATTCATGCCCTTCGGGTATTCGCGGACAAAAAATTGAATTTTGAGGAAACAAAGTGAGTGCAATTATTGATGTCATCGCCCGGGAAATTCTCGACTCCCGCGGCAATCCCACCGTCGAAGCCGACGTGCTGCTGGAATCCGGCGTGCTCGGCCGCGCCGCGGTGCCGTCGGGCGCGTCCACCGGAAGCCGCGAAGCGATCGAGCTGCGCGACGGCGACCCCTCGCGCTACCTCGGCAAGGGCGTGCTGAAGGCGGTCGAGCACGTCAACACCGAAATCTGCGAAGCCATCATCGGCCTCGACGTCGAGGACCAGGCCTTCATCGACCGCACCATGATCGAGCTCGACGGCACCGAGAACAAGTCGCGCCTCGGCGCCAACGCCCTGCTGGCGGTGTCGATGGCGTGCGCGCGCGCCGCCGCCGAGCAGGCCGGGCTGCCGCTCTACCGCTATCTCGGCGGTGCCGCGCCGATGGCTTTGCCGGTGCCGATGATGAACATCATCAACGGCGGCGCGCACGCCAACAACAACATCGACATGCAGGAATTCATGGTGATTCCGGTCGGCGCGCCGAGCTTCCGCGAAGCGCTGCGCTACGGCGCCGAAGTCTTCCACGCGCTGAAAAAGCTGTTGGACGGCTTGGGCATGGCGACCACCGTCGGCGACGAGGGCGGCTTCGCGCCCAACCTGGAATCGCACGAGGCCGCGCTGAAGCTGATCGTGCAGGCGATCGAGAAAGCCGGCCTGCAGCCCGGCATCGACGTCGCCATCGGAGTCGATTGCGCTGCATCCGAATTTTACAAGGACGGGCGCTACCACCTCGAATCCGAAGGACTGAAACTCTCCTCCGCCGAACTCACCGATTACCTGGCGGCGTGGTGCGACAAATACCCGATCATCAGCATCGAGGACGGCATGGCCGAAGGCGACTGGGACGGCTGGAAAATCCTCACCGACAGGCTCGGCCGCCGCATCCAGCTGGTGGGCGACGACCTGTTCGTCACCAACGCCAGGATCCTCAAGGAAGGCATCGACCAGGACATCGCGAATTCCATTCTCATCAAGGTCAACCAGATCGGCACCCTGTCGGAAACCTTCCAGGCGATCGAGATGGCCAAGCAGGCGGGCTACACGTCGGTGATTTCGCACCGTTCGGGCGAGACCGAGGACACCACGATCGCCGATCTGGCGGTGGCCACCAACGCGCGCCAGATCAAGACCGGTTCGCTGTCGCGCTCGGACCGCATGGCGAAATACAACCAGCTGCTGCGCATCGAGGAAGAACTCGGCGACACGGCGAGTTATCCCGGACGCGATGCGTTCCGCCAGCGCGGCTGATTTTCCAGCCCGGCTGACCGCGCGCATCCGCAGTCAGGGATTGACCTGGGTGCTGGCCATTGCGGTCGTACTGCTGCAATATCCACTCTGGCTGGGCGAAGGCGGCTGGCTGAGGGTGCGTGAGAGCGCACAGAAAATCGATGCCCAGATGGCGCTGAATCAGCGTCTGGAGACCCGCAATGCAAGCCTGCTGGCCGAGCTTAACGACCTTAAACAGGGACGCGATGCAATCGAGGAACGCGCACGCAATGATCTGGGTATGGTGGCGCCGGACGAATGGTTCGTCCGGATCGTGCCTGCTCAATCCATTCCGCCGGGAAAAATGAATGAGTGATCTGCAAATCGGCTTGTTGATCGTCGGCGCGGCCGTCGTGGCAGTGGTGCTGATATTCAACTGGATCCAGGAACGCCGTTTCCGCAAGCAGGCAAATGCCGCCTTCCAGGGACCATCCACCGATGCGTTGATGCAAGCCACGCCGCACGGCGCGCATGATCGGGTCGAGCCGGCGTTACGGGAATCGGTTCTCGAAGGCAACGACGGGAACGACGTGGGTGAGCCGCATGTACGCCTCGACGTGGGTTTGCCGTCGGTGGATGAAGCGATTGCACCGCTGGACGAGGCGCCCGTTCTGCATCCGGCGGCTACCGAACGGCGCCCTGCCGCGGGCCAACCGCCTGCCGTGTCGCCGCCTCCCTACGATGAACTGATTGAATACCGCGTCCGGATCGGTTGTGACGGCGCGATGGCCAATGTATTCGCCGAGGCCTTCAAACAGACCCGCGCACTGGGCAAGGCCATACGCTGGCTCGGGCTTCCGGTCGGCGCGGCGGCGTGGGAAGACGTCCAGCCGTGGCGTGATGCGCGCTATCAGCAGGTGACGGTCACCATGCAACTGGCCGATCGCAACGGGGCGGTGCAGGAAGAGCAGCTGGCCGGTCTTTGTGGGGTGCTGCAAGCCGAAACGCAGGCGCATGGCTTGAGCCTCGCCTGCGACGACATGGCCGATGCACTTGAACGTGCGCAGGCCATCGATCGTTTCTGCGTCGATGTCGACGTCCTGATCGGCCTCAATGTGGTGGCGCGCGGCGAGGGCGCGGTGAATCTGACGCGCATCGTGCACGAGGCGGAAAGCAGCGGCATGGTGCTGGGCGGAGATGGTGTGTACCAACTGCTCGACAGTCGCGGCGAGCCGCTTTATGCGCTGTGCAATCACGATGCCGAACCGTTCGCGGCCGAGGCAGTGGAGGGACAGACTTCGCGGGGCGTCACCCTGCAGTTCGACGTGCCGCGCGTACCGGATGGCCTGAAAGTGTTCGACGGCATGGTGGCCTTCGGCCGCAAGCTCGCCAATGAAACAGGCGGTATCCTGGTGGATGACAACCTGCGTCCGCTGACCGATACCGGGATTGAAAAAATCCGCAGCCAGCTCATGCGCATCTACGAACGCATGGAAGCGCGCGGCGTACCTTCCGGATCCCGGCGGTCGCTGCGTCTGTTTTCCTGATGCAGCCTGATTTTCTGGCGCGCGCGGCCGCATTGCGCCGGGAAATCGAGCGTCACAATCACGCCTATTACGTGCTCGACCAGCCGACCATTCCCGATGCGGAATACGATCGGCTGTTTCGCGAGTTGCAGACGCTCGAAGCCGAACACCCCGAACTCGACACGCTCGATTCGCCGACCCGGCGCGTCGGCGGTACGCCGCTGGACGGCTTTGCGCAGGTACGCCATGCGGTGCCGATGTTGTCGATCCGTACCGAGACCGATACCGAGGCGAGCGGTGCGCAGTCTTTTGATGCAAGGGTACGCAAGGAACTCGGGCGGGATGAAAGCGATCCGCCGGTCGAGTATGCGGCAGAACTGAAATTCGACGGACTGGCGATCAACCTGCGCTACGAGCGCGGCCTGCTGGTGCAGGCCTCCACCCGTGGCGATGGCGAGACCGGTGAGGACGTCACCCAGAATATCCGGACTCTCCACACGATCCCGCTGCGACTGAAGACCGGATCGCCGCCTGCCGTACTGGAAGTGCGCGGCGAAGCATACATGCGGCGCGACGATTTCGAACGCTATAACGCGAAACAGCGCGAAGCCGGGCAGCCCACCCTGGTCAATCCACGCAATGGCGCAGCGGGCAGCATTCGCCAGCTCGATCCCCGGCTTGCGGCACAGCGCCCGCTGTCATTCTTCGCCTACGGCCTGGGCGAGGTGCAGGGATGGCCGCTGCCGCCCACCCACAGCGCGACGCTCGACGCACTGCTCACCCTGGGTGTGCCGGTGTGCGCCGAACGTATCACCGGGCTGGGCGCGGCGGCCCTGGTCGCCTTCCACGCCGACATCGCGGCACGCCGCGATCAGCTGCCGTTCGACATCGATGGCGTGGTATACAAGGTCAACCGTCTTGATCTGCAGCACGAACTCGGCTTCGTCACGCGCGAACCGCGCTGGGCGGTGGCGCACAAATATCCGGCGCAGGAACAGCTCACCACCGTGCTCGGCATCGACGTGCAGGTCGGCCGTACCGGCGCGCTGACGCCGGTGGCGCGCCTCACCCCGGTATTCGTCGGCGGCGTGACGGTGACGAACGCCACCCTGCACAATCAGGACGAGATCGACCGCAAGGATGTGCGCGTGGGTGACACCGTCATCGTGCGGCGTGCCGGCGACGTCATTCCCGAAGTCGTCGCGACCGTGATCGAACGGCGCCCTCAACCCGAGCCGCCGCGCTTCAACATCCTGCAAAGTCACCCGGTCTGTCCGGTCTGCGGCTCGCATGTGGTGCGGCTGGAAGGCGAGGCGGCGGTCCGCTGTACCGGCGGCCTCTACTGTCCGGCGCAGCGCAAGCAGGCCCTGCTGCATTTTGCGGGACGCCGCGCGATGGATATCGATGGACTGGGCGACAAGCTGGTCGATCAGCTCGTCGAACGCGGTCTGGTGCGTACCCCTGCCGATGTGTATGACCTGAGCCTCGATACGCTCGCCGGACTTGAGCGCATGGCTGCAAAATCGGCCGCCAATCTGCTGGCGGCAATCGAAGCCAGCAAAGCCGCCACGCTGGCCCGGTTCATTTTTGCGCTGGGCATCCGTCATGTCGGAGAAGCGACCGCGAAGGATCTGGCACGGCATTTCGGCACGCTTGACGCGCTGATCGCCGCCACCGACGTCGATCTGCTGCAGGTTCGTGACGTCGGGCCCATCGTCGCGCAGTCCATCGTCCAGTTCTTTGCCGAGCCGCACAACATCGAAGTGGTCGGAAGACTGCGCGATGCGGGCATACGCTGGACT
This sequence comes from Thiobacillus sp. 63-78, assembly GCA_001899765.1. GTDB lineage: Bacteria > Pseudomonadota > Gammaproteobacteria > Burkholderiales > Thiobacillaceae > Thiobacillus. The sequence goes on along the minus strand of MKWM01000069.1, from coordinate 3,894 downwards.
GAAACATCCGGCGCGCAACGATCGGCAGGCAGCCTGGCGGGCAAGACGCTGGTGCTGACCGGCACGCTGCCGACGCTGACGCGCGATGCGGCGAAAGTGAAAATCGAGGCTGCGGGCGGCAAGGTGACAGGCTCGGTCTCGAAGAAGACCGACTACGTGGTGGCGGGCGAGGAGGCCGGCAGCAAGCTGGCGAAGGCGCGGGAACTTGGCGTGGCGATTCTCGACGAGGCCGGGCTGTTGTCCTTGCTGGTGTCGAATACAAATAACGGGTAGGACTATTGATCCCTGAATCAGGGACGGACAGGAGCGATATGCAACGAGTAAAGAAAGCCGTATTCCCGGTTGCCGGTCTGGGCACCCGTTTTCTGCCCGCCACCAAGGCCAGCCCCAAGGAAATGCTGCCCATCGTCGACAAGCCGCTGATCCAGTATGCGGTCGAGGAGGCGATGGACGCCGGCATCACCGACATCATCTTCATCAGCAGCCGCACCAAGCGCACGGTCGAAGACCACTTCGACAAGGCCTACGAACTGGAAACCGAACTGGCTGCGCGCGGCAAGAACCGCGATCTGGAGCTGGTGCAGTCGATCCGCCCGGCCGGCGTCAATTTCATCTATATCCGCCAGGCCGAGGCGCTGGGGCTCGGCCATGCCGTGTTGTGCGCGCAGCCGGTCATCGGCAATGAACCCTTTGCCGTCATTCTCGCGGATGACCTGATCGACGGCAGCCCGGCGGTGATGAAGCAGATGGTCGATCAGTACGAGTATTACCAGTGCTCGGTGCTCGGCGTGCAGCAGGTCGCCCCTTCGGAAACTGCGTCCTACGGCATCGTCGACGCCAGCCCGATGGCCGAGCGCGTGTCGCGGGTGAACGCCATTATCGAAAAACCCAAGCCAGAAGACGCGCCGTCCAATCTCGGCGTGGTCGGGCGCTACATCCTCACCCCGCGCATCTTTCATCACATCCAGCACCTCAAACCCGGCGCCGGCGGCGAGCTGCAGCTCACCGATGCCATCGCTGCGTTGCTGAAGGAGCAGCAGGTGCTGGCCTATGCCTTCGACGGCATCCGCTACGACTGCGGCAGCAAGCTCGGTTATCTGCAGGCCACCGTGGAATATGCGTTGAAGCACAGCGAAGTCAGCGACGACTTCGGCACCTACCTCCGGTCGCGCATCTGCTGATCGCCAGGCGAAGGCGCCCGGTGATCAGCCTCAAAGTCCCAGATCGCTCAAGCCGGGATGGTCGTCCGGACGTCGGCCCAGCGGCCAGAAGAACTTTCGGTCCGATTCCTTGATGGGCAGGTCGTTGATGCTCGCGAAGCGGCGCATCATGTAGCCCTGCTCGTTGAACTCCCAGTTCTCGTTGCCGTACGAGCGGTACCACTGCCCCGAATCGTCATGCCATTCGTAGGCGAAGCGGACGGCGATGCGGTGGCCGGTGCAGGCCCACAATTCCTTGATCAGCCTGTAATCCAGTTCGCGCGCCCATTTGCGTTCGAGAAACCGGCGAACGTCCTCGCGCCCGGTCGGAAACTCGGCGCGGTTTCGCCAGCGGGTATCCTCGGTGTAGACCATCGACACGCGCACCGGGTCGCGCGAGTTCCAGGCGTCTTCGGCCATGCGTATTTTCGCGGCGGCGGTTTCCTCGGTAAACGGGGGCAGCGGCGGTTTGCTTTCCATTCTGGCTCCTTGGCGTAATGTAGACAGATCTGTCTATATTGAACGCAGTCTAGGTCATGTAGACGGACCTGTCTACAATGCGCGCATGGATATTCAGAATGGCCAGGCCGACGTGCCCTCCGGCGCGCGCGAGCGCATCCTGCAGACTGCGCATGATCTCTTCTACCGGGACGGCGTGCGTGCGACCGGGGTCGATCGCGTCATCGCCGAGTCCGGTGTAGCCAAGGTCACGTTCTATCGCCACTTTCCAAGCAAGAACGATCTGGTGCGCGCGTATCTGGCGTATCGGCATGCGCGCTGGATGGCATGGTTCATCGACGCGCTGGCACGTCACGGCGGCGGTCCCGACGCAATCGTGCCCGCCGTGGAGGAATGGTTTCGCGATGCGCGGTATCGCGGCTGTGCCTTCATCAACAGCGTGGGGGAACTGGGAGGCGTGCTGCCGGACGTCATCGAGATCGCCCGCAGCCACAAACAGGACATGACCGCCGCGGTGGCCGCCGTGCTGCCGCGATCGCGGCAGCGTGCGAAGAACGCGCAGGCGGTGGCGCTGGCGATCGACGGCGCCATCGTGCGGGCGCAATTCGATGCGTCCCCCGACGCTGCGCTGTCCGCGCTGGAGCGGATCATCCAGTCACTGCTGAAGGTGTAAAGAATGAGGAAATTCGCTGCCATGCAGCCACACGGCGGCCTCGATGGCGTCACCCGCCGCCATGCCCTGACCAAGCAGCGCGGCCAGCATGCCAGTGAGACGATCGCCGGAGCCGGCCTGGGCGAGCCACGGACCCCCTGTCGTGTTGATCGCATAGCGGCCATCCGGGTGTGCGACGACGGTGCCCGCGCCTTTCAGTGCCACGTCGGCGCGATAAGCCTGACTCAGCATGTGAGCCGCCTCGATGCGGTTCGTCTGGATATCTCTCCCGCTCACACCCAGCAGACGCGCGGCTTCGCCAGGGTGGGGCGTGATCAGGGTGGGATGACTTCGGTGGCCAGCTTGTCTGGCGAGATCGGGATCGCCGGCCAGCAGGTTCAACGCATCGGCATCCAGAACCAGCGGGCAGGGTGCCCGGAGCGCGGCATTCAGCAGGGTATGCGCGCGCGTGCTCTGGCCCAGTCCGGGGCCGACCGCCAGTACGTCCAATGAGGCAGCCGCCAGCCGGTCCGGATCGGCGAACATCAGCCGCGGCTCAACGTAGTCGACCGCGATGCGTTCATCCAGCACGCCGAGAGTGACGCGCCCCGCGCCATGCCGTAACGCGGCACGCCCGGCGATCAGGCTGGCGCCCACCATGCCGGCGTCGCCGCCGATGATGCCGACGTGGCCATACAGACCCTTGTGGCTGTTATGCGCGCGCGCAGGCAGGCGATGACGGTTTTCCAGCTGCGTCAGCGCGATGCCTGCCGGAGCTGGCAGTATCTCCCCGTCGGTGCCCAGGGTGTCGAGATGCAGTTCACCGACGTAGTCGGGCCCATCGGCGGTCAGGAGGCCGGGCTTGAGGCCAAGAAACGTGAGCGTGTGATCGGCGCGCACGGCACAGCCGCGGATTTTCCCGCAGTCGCCGTCGAGCCCGCTTGGCACGTCGAGCGCCAGCCGGGGGCAGGACAGGGCGTTGACCTGCGCCACCCAGCGCGCTTCCGCGCCGGTGATGTCGCGCGTCAGGCCGGCGCCGAACAGGCCGTCGATGACCAGACTGTATCGTTGCGACGGCGGGATGTCCGTCAGGACGGTGCCGCCGTGTTCGTACCAGGCGGCCCAGGCACGCGCAGCGTCCGGCGGCAGCCTGGCAGGATCGGCGCGGCTGACGACGATCACGCGCGCGCCTTGCGCGGCGACGTGGCGCGCGGCGACCAGTGCGTCACCGCCGTTATTGCCCGGCCCGGCGAGGATCAGGACCGGTTCACCCGATTCGTCGGCCAGCGTGCCCGCCAGTTCGGCGGCGGCGGCGCCCGCCCGGTCCATCAGCGGGCGGTCGGGATGGGTGTTCGCCCACTGCCGGTCGATCGCCTGGATATCCGCGGTGCTGAACAGCGGGGGCGAGACAAGGGAACATGGCGCGACTGACATGCGGTGGAAACCTTGAAAAAGACGTTTGATACATATTAGGGCCTGTTAGCGCTATTTTCAGGTCTGCGTTGCTGCGAGAAAGCGATGGATGCAAGGCGCGTCGCGCCGGCAAGGGTCGTTCCCTTGCCAAGCGGCGCAACGCCGCAGACG
>MKWM01000068.1 GCA_001899765.1 Thiobacillus sp. 63-78 | reverse complement strand
TGCAGCGAGGATCCATCTCTCCCCCAACTGCCAACAGCGCCCCGTTGCCGGGGGGAGGCGTCCATACCATCTGATTAAATCCGTTCGCCCTGAGCTTGTCGAAGGGCACTCCCTGGAAATACAAGGGCTTCGACAGGCTCAGCCCGAACGGCTACGAATAAATCAGTGCTTCCTTAGGGTATCGATTCGACAGCGGGCCGGATTCAGCGTTCCCCGAGATCGTGCGAGGCCAGGCCATCGGCCAGTTTGGGTTCGAACCAGGTGGATTTGGGCGGCATCACCTCGCCGGCGTCGGCCACCGCCATCAGGTCTTCCATGCGGGTGGGGTGGAGCGCCAGCGCCAGCGCCATTTCGCCACGATCGACCCGTTTCTCGAGCTCGGCCAGGCCGCGAATGCCGCCGACGAAATCGATGCGCTTGTCGCGTCGGGGATCGGTGATGCCGAGAAGGGGGGCGATCAGGTTGTTCTGCAGCAGGCTGACGTCCAGGCGCCCCACCGGGTCGGTCGGGATGAGGTCGGGGCGGATCGTCAGGCGGTACCAGCGGCCGGCCAGATAAAGGCCGAAACTGCCGGGCCGCTCCGGCTTGACCGCGCGGGTGGCGGATTCGACGCTGAAGGCGGCGCCCACGCGCTCCAGGAAGGCTTGCGCGGAGAGGCCGTTGAGGTCGGCGACGACCCGGTTGTAATCCAGGATGCGCATTTCATGCGCAGGAAAGATCACCGACAGGAAGAAGTTGTAAGGCTCGGCACCGGTGTGCCCCGGATTGGCGGCACGGCGCGCGGCGGCAATGCGCGAAGCCGAGGCGGAACGGTGGTGGCCGTCGGCGATATAGAGCGCGGGCATGGCGTTGAACGCAGCGGTGATGTGCGCCAGAATCGCGGGATCCCGAATGACCCAGAGCGTGTGTCGCACGCCGTCGAGCTCGGCGTCGGAATCGGGTGCGCCGCCGGAAGCGGCCGCCAGCAAGGCGTCGACCGCCGGCGCCGCGGGATACGCCAGCAGCACCGGGCCGGTCTGGGCGTCGAGCACATCGATCTGCCGCACGCGGTCGTCTTCCTTGTCGGGCCGGGTGAATTCGTGTTTGCGGATGCGATTGGTGTCGTAGTCCGCCACCGAGGCGGCGGCGACGATGCCGGTCTGGCTGTGGCTGCCCATCACGATGCGGTAGACGTAGTAGCAGGGTGCCGGATCGCGCACCAGCACGCCGGCTTGAATCATGGCCTGCAGGTTTTCCGCTCCCTTGGCGTAGACCTCGGGCGCGTAGGGATTGGTTGCCGCCGGCAGGTCGATTTCCGGTTTGGAGATGTGCAGAAAGCTCCACGGACGGCCGCTGGCACGTTCCCGCGCTTCGTCGGTGGACAGCACGTCGTAGGGGGGGGCGACGACATCGTTGGCGCGTCCGGCAGCGGGGCGGAGGGCGGCAAAAGGCTGGATCAGGTTCATGGACGCTTAGGGTTCGGTTGGAATGGGATCGCCGAGCGCGGCGAGGAATGCGGTGACTGCACCGACCCGCCGGTTGACATCGGGCAGGGGCGTGGCCAGTTTCAGCCGGTCGGGGCCGGCGAGCCGGTAGCCGGCCTTGCCCTGGATCAACTGGAGGATTCTACCCGGATCGATGGGCGGGTTGGGGACGAATTGCACGTTCATGCCCTCGCCGGACACGTCCAGCCGGGCAATGCCGTAGGGGCGGGTCGACATGCGCAGACGGTGCACGGCCAGCAGGGCACGGGCCGTATCGGGCAGTGCGCCAAAACGATCGATCAGTTCTTCCTGCATCGCCGTCAGATCGTCAGGCGTCTGGCAACTCGCCAGCCGCTTGTACAGCACCAGCCGTTCGTGGATGTCGGGGCAGTAATCCGTCGGCAGCAGCGCGGGCAGGTGCAGATTGATTTCCGACACGACGCCGAGCGGCTGGTTCATGTCGGGCTCCTTGCCGGCCTTGAGGCTCGCCACCGCGCCGGCCAGCATGTCGTTGTAGAGCGGGAAGCCGACTTCAAGAATCTCGCCGCTCTGCTTGTCGCCCAGCACTTCGCCGGCGCCGCGGATTTCCAGGTCCTGCATGGCGAGATGAAAACCGGAGCCGAGTTCTTCCATCAGTTGAATGGCTTCCAGGCGTTTTTTTGCCTGCGGCGTCAGGGAGCGGTCCTCGTCCACCAGCAGGTAGGCGAAGGCCTGGTGATGCGAGCGTCCGACCCGGCCTCTTAGCTGATGCAGCTGCGCCAGGCCGAATCGGTCGGCGCGGTTGATGAGAATGGTGTTGGCGGTCGGGATGTCGATGCCGGTCTCGATGATGGTGGTGCACAGCAGGATGTCGTAGCGCTGCTGGTAGAAATCGCGGATCACCTGTTCCAGTTCACGCTCGCCCATCTGGCCGTGGCCGACGCGGATGCGTGCTTCGGGCAGCAGCTTTTCCAGGCGCTCGCGCATGGTTTCGATGGTGCTGACCTCGTTGTGGAGAAAGTACACCTGGCCGCCGCGTTTCAGTTCGCGCAACACCGCCTCGCGGATCAGGCCATTTGAAAACGGGTGCACGAAGGTCTTGATCGCCAGCCGCTTCTGCGGCGCGGTGGCAATGACCGAAAAATCGCGGATACCTTCGAGCGACATCGCCAGCGTGCGCGGGATCGGCGTGGCGGTCAGGGTCAGCACATCCACCTCGGCGCGCAGGGCCTTCAACTGCTCCTTCTGGCGCACCCCGAAGCGGTGTTCCTCGTCCAGGATCACCAGGCCCAGACGCGCGAATTTCACGTCCTTCTGGATCAGCCGGTGGGTGCCGATGACGATGTCGAGCTTGCCGTCGGCGAGCGCCTGCAGCGCCTCGGCCTGCTCTCTGGGGCTGCGGAAACGCGACAGCTCGGCCAGCTTCACCGGCCAGGCGGAGAAGCGGTCGGAGAAATTATTGAAGTGCTGCTCGGCCAAGAGCGTGGTCGGGACCAGTACGGCCACCTGGTAACCGCCCATCACCGCCATGAAGGCGGCGCGCAGCGCGACCTCGGTCTTGCCGAATCCGACGTCGCCGCACACCAGCCGGTCCATCGGTTTTCCCGTCTGCATGTCGGCCATGACCGCCGCGATCGCCGCGGCCTGGTCGGGGGTTTCCTCGTAGCCGAAACCTTCGGTGAAGGCTTCGTAGTCATGCGGCGAGAATTTGAATGCGTGGCCTTCGCGCGCCGCGCGCAAGGCATACAGATTGAGCAGTTCGGCGGCGGTGTCGCGGGCGGCCTGCATCGCCCGGCGGCGCGCCTTGTCCCACTGGTCGGTGCCAAGTCGATGCAGTGGCGCCGCCCCTTCGCCGGCGCCGGAATAGCGCGAGATCAGATGCAGGTTGGCGACCGGCACGTAGAGCTTGTCGCCCTTCGCATATTCCAGCTGCAGGAATTCGGTGTCGCCGTCGCCGAGGTCCATGTTGACGAGCCCGAGGTACTGGCCGACGCCGTACTGCGTGTGCACCACCGGATCGCCCGGCTTCAGTTCGGACAGATCACGCAGCAGATTGTCGATCTGCGTCGCCCGGGCTTCGCGGGCGCGCCGGGTTCTGGGCGGAAGCGCGTAGAGTTCGGTCTCGGTGATGACGGCGAGCGTGCCGTCCGTGGTGACGAAACCCTCCGCCAGCGGGCCATGGGTCAACAGAATGCGTCCGGATTCCGGCCGGCAGTCGGCCCAGCCTTCGCACAGCCCGGTATCCAGCCCATGCTCGGCGAAGTATTCGTACAGGGTTTCGCGGCGTCCGGCCGAGGGCGCGACGATCAGGACGGTGCCCTGGAATGCGTCAATGAATCCTTGCAGCCTGGCAACCGGCCGGGCTTCGCGGCGATCGACCGCAATGGGGGGCACCGGGCGGGCCAGTCCCTCGCCGGTCTGTTCCAGATCGAGCCGCGCGTAGCCCTTGGCCAGACTGAAGAACGCGTCGGTCGGCAGGAACAGGTCGACGGGCGGCAGCAACGGGCGATCCTTATCGCCCGACAGCAGGCGATAGCGGCCCTGCGCATCGGCCCAGAAGGCCTGCCCGGCCGGGTCGAGAGCGCCGTGGCTGACGAAACGGGTATTCTTGGGCAGATAGTCGAACAGCGTGGCCGTTTCATCAAAAAACAGCGGCAGGTAGTACTCGATTCCGGCCGGCGCCAGGCGGTTGCTGACATCCTTGTAGAGCTTGGACCTGGACGGATCGCCCTCGAAACGCTCGCGAAAATTCTGGCGGAAGCGGGTGATCCCGGCCTCGTCGAACGGAAACTCGCGTGCAGGCAGCAGCCGCACTTCGTCGACAGGATAGATGCTGCGCTGGGTATCGACGTCGAATGCCCGCAGGGTCTCAATCTCATTGTCGAACAGGTCGATGCGATAAGGCAGGGCGCTGCCCATGGGAAAGAGATCGATCAAGCCGCCGCGGATCGAGAATTCGCCCGGTGCGAAGACCTGGTTCACATGGGTGTAGCCGCCCAGAGTCATCTGGGCACGGAAGGCCGCTTCGTCCAGCGTGTCCTTCTGCTTCAGGAAGAACGTGTGGGCGGCAAGAAAAGCCGGCGGCGCCAGCCGGTACAGTGCGGTCGAGAGCGTGACCACGGCCACATCGAACTCGCCGCGCGAAATCTGATACAGGCTTGCCAGCCGCTCGGAAATCAGATCCGGGTGCGGTGAAAACGTGTCGTAGGGCAGGGTTTCCCAGTCGGGGAACGCGCATACCCGCAATGCCGGATCGAACCAGCGCAGTTCCTCGGCCAGCCGGTTGGCGTCCCACGCGTTGGCGCATACCACCGCCAGCGGTGCGGTGGTATGCGCCAGTTCGGCCAGGTACAGCGCGTCGGCCGCGCCGGCAAGGCCGGACTGGCGGTGGCCGGAAGGCGGGGAGGAAGGGGGAAAGAACGGCATGCGCAAATAGCGGGATTATATCGGGCAGGCGAAGCACGGTGGGGGGTCGGGTATAATGCGCGGCTCTGCTGTTTTCCGCCCCGCGTGCGCTGAATCCCGATCGAGTCGGTTCCGGTCGCAACCTGCCGGGCGATTTCAACGTCATCACCAGAATCCTCGCCGACAAGCCCGCCTTCCGATGAAGATATGCATCCTTTCCGACTCGCACGATAACCGACGCCTGCTGGGCGCCGCCGTCGAACACGCCAGGGCGCACGGAGCCGAAGCCGTGCTGCATTGCGGCGACGTGGTTGCGCCGACCACCTTGCGCGTCCTGCAGAAATACGAACTGCCGGTGCACGTCATTCATGGCAACAACACCGGCGATCTTTACAATATGTCGCGGCTGGCCGCGGAGTCCAACAGCCTGATTCGATACCACGGCCAGGACGCGGCCATTACCCTGGCCGACCGCAATCTGTTCCTGGTGCATTATCCCCATTACGCGCAGGCGCTTGCCTGTACGGGCAATTACGATCTGGTGTGCTGCGGCCACGATCATCGATCCAGTATCTCGCGGGTCGCTACCGTCAAGGGCGGCCACACCTGGCTGGTCAACCCGGGTACCGTCGGTGGCGTCGGCGCACCGCCCACTTACATCATGGCCGACCTTGCCGGCATGCAGTTCGAGATCGTCGCGGTCGAGGCCGCGCCGGCCTCGGTACTGCCCCCCGTCACCCCACACGTCTGAACGGCGCCGGTCAGAGCGGCTTCCTGTCAGGGAAAAAAATCACGCCGATCCAGGCCTTTTCTCATCTCCTCGCCGCCTGGGTTGCAGTACCCCGGCAGGGATAGTTTCTGCGCTTCCGGCCTTTCAATCGGCCAGTATCTGCCGCCAGAGAACGCCGGGCAGTCCCGTGCCAGCCCTGCCCGGACCACTGCGGCGCCGATATCCTGTCCGGCCAGATAACAGATTCCAGTCTTGATGTCCCGGAATTGCGTTCCATCCAGTGCGCAGCGTACCGGCTCGCCTTCCGCATACTGTTCCAGAAAGGCTGTGGCCTCATTTCCGCCGGGCTGCCGGGCGTCCGGTACGGCTATGCCCTGCAAGCGTATCTTGATCACCCCGTCAGGCGTGGCCACGTGAATCGTGTTGCCGTCCGCGACATGAGCCGTGCCGGATATATCGGATTGCGCGAAGGCGGGAAGCGAGGCCAGGAGAAGCATCAGACCGGATATTTTCATGATGATGATTCCTCAATGTTCAGGCGCATCATAATCCGGTTGGGCGCAGCGGATGCCGTGCTTTCGCAGGCTGCCCGAACCCGGGCGCCGCATGATGCTTCCGGATGAAGCACGTAATCGACCGATATCGAGCAGGCAGTCAATGAAGCACTCAAGTAGATGGAGCAGGTTGCGAACGCTGATGCATGCGGAGCTTGGCCATCTCACGAAAATTCAGGCCAGCGACCGGTTATGGCAGATGCCGCTTGCCGCGGCATTGGCTTCCGGTCTGCCACTTCTGATCGGCGCGTATTCCGGCCAGATGGCTTATGGACTGGTCTCGTCGCTGGGCGGACTCGTGTTCCTCTATTTGCCCAACACCCCGCTGTATCACCGCATGGTTTCGCTGATGGCGTGCGCGTTTGGCCTGGCTGCCTGTTATGCGCTGGGAATGATGAGCCATTTCTTTCCGTTGCTGATGATGCCGGTGCTCGTCTTCATTTCCATATTGGTGACGATGGTCTGCCGTTTTTACAACCTGGGCCCGCCGGGCAGCCTGTTTTTCATCATGGCGGCAGCGATCGGCGCATATTCGCCGGTAGAGGCGCTGGCGTTGCCGCTCATGGTCGGCCTCGTCACCCTGGGCAGCCTGTTGGCCTGCCTGATCGGGTTGTTTTATAGCGTGTACATGTTACGGTCGCGGGCGCCGGATCCGGTGACGCCATTGCCGCCGGCGAGTTTCGATTTCGTGGTGTTCGATTCGGTCATCATCGGCGTATTTGTGGGTATTTCACTGGCCGCGGCGCAACTCCTGCAGCTGGAAAAAGCCTACTGGGTTCCGGTCAGCTGCCTGGCAGTCATTCAGGGCACGACGCTGCGCGCGGTATGGAACAAACAATTGCACCGGCTGCTCGGCACCGGCATCGGTCTTGTTGTGATATGGGGTTTATTGCTGCTGCCGCAGGATAAATGGAGCATTTCGCTGACGATGATGGCGCTTGTCTTCGTGATCGAGTTCACGGTGGTACGGCACTACGCCATTGCTGTCATTTTCATTACGCCATTAACGATTCTGCTGGCAGAGGCGGCCACTTTGGGTCACGGTTCAACGGCCACGCTGCTTCAGGCCCGATTTTTCGACACGCTTCTGGGATGTTTCGTGGGGCTTGCCGGCGGCGTCTGTCTGCACAGCCCGCGCTTTCGGCAGGTGGTGGGCACGCCCATGCGGCGACTGATCCCGTAATGCCGGCCCGGCGCTGCTGCGTCAGGCCGCTGCCAGGGGCTTGCCCTGGCTGGCGGCGACCGACTGGCCGGCCTGATCGTACAAACCGTGATGACTGGTTGCCGCATGGACCAGCACATTGAGCGCCTGGCGGGTAGCGGACAGGCGCATGTCGATCAGCACGCCGATCCGTTCATTGCGGGCACGCGCCAGTTGTTCCAGGCCGCATAACTGCTGCCAGGATGCGCGGTGTTCGGGCTGTCCATATCGGCTCAGCCAGGCTTCCATTCCGGCCTGGTCGGGGGTGTGGCCGACGGCCTGCAGGCCGTCGTGGCGCGCGCGCGCGAGGCTGCCGAGGGCTTGCAGCTGCGTCAGCTTGGAGGCATTCAGCGGTCCCAGGCGGTCGGCCTCGCCGTCCACCAGAGCGCGTTCTTCCTCGCCCATGACGTTCAGCAGGGCCTGCCAGGCCGCGCCTTCCACCGCCAGCCCGGCGGTCAGGGCAGGGCTGGCGGCTGGATCATTTGGCGACATGGAGCATTTCCTTGACCGAGTTGAGCAGATTCTGCGCGATGTTGCCGGTATTGATGGTGTATTCCCCGCGCGTGATGGCCTGCTTGATGCTGTCCACGCGTGCGCGGTCAACGACGGGAATCGCCTCCAGTTGGGATTCCAGCTGTTTCAGCTGCAGCGCACGCGGACTCAGGCTGACATCCGTCTTCGGCGCATCGGCAGGCTTGTTCTCTTCGGGCTTGCCAGCGCGACTTTCGACGGAATTCGGCAGGGGAATCGGGGGCAGGCCTGGATCGATTTTCATGGCGGTTTCCTGATCGGGCGGGGCGCTCGGTAGCTAATCTAATCCTGGTATCGTCACTTTGCGGATTTTCTGAAGGCTACCCGGCTCAATTATCCGATTTAAAAAACCACCACCACCTGCTGGCCATCCTGCGCCACCCCGCTGACCACTCCACCGGAAGGGGTTTTTACCCTGACCCGGTCGCCCCGGCTGGCGTTGGCCAGCGCCTGGCCTTCGCTCTGAATGGAGAAACCCGGTCCGTTCAGCACCAGGCGGGCCGTCTGTCCCTGCTGGACAACAAGCGGGGCGCGCAGCAGCGCGTGGCGCAGCGGTGCGCCGGCTGCGAGCCCCGATACCGTGCGATATCCCTTCAGGTCGTCGGCATTCGTGATGACGTCGACCGGCAGGCTGCCCAGATCGCCTTCGCGCCACGCGAGGTCGGCCGCGTCCAGAACATGATTGGCGGGCAGCGCCTCGCGGGTCACGACATACGACCCGATTACGCGAATCTGCGCAGCCAGATAGACCGTCCACCGGCTGGGCGCCAGACAGCGCACGCCCACTGTGGTTTTCCCCATGCCGCGGCTGCCGGTGGGCTGGAAGGCGTCGAATACGGAGCAAACAGGCAGCGCGGCGCGCGGCGCGGCAACCTCGATCGTCACCTTTCCCGGCAGGCCGGCGGTCTGTTTCTTCAGGAACTGCCCGGCGTACGCCTGGATGGCTCCCGGATCCTGCCGGTCCGCTGCGATGGCGACGGCGGGCAGCGCCAGGCCAGCCATGAATGCCAGGCCGGTCCCCAGGCGGCTTGCCAGGGCCCGGATACGTTTGAATGTCATCTCGATTCCTCGGCTCGGTTTCTACACTGCCACAGTGTAGGGCGCACCGCCCTGTCTTAAACGGCGAAATGAACCGGCTTTGTGCCCTTTATCGTTCGATTGAATGGACAGGCGGATGCCTAGGATGCAGTCATCGCAAAAAGGCTTCGCAGCAGAAAGAGGTGAAAACCATGCTGAACCGGCTCGATGACATGCTGAATTTCAACACCCAGGCGCTCCGCGTACGCGAGCAGCGCCAGCAGGTGCTCGCGTCCAACATCGCCAACGCCGATACGCCGAATTACAAGGCGCGCGACCTGGATTTCAAGACCGCCCTGCAAGGCGCGCTACAGGGCGAACCCCTGACCGGCGGCACGGCGCTGGCCACCACGGCACCCGGTCATCTGGCGGGCAATCCGGGCGCGGCGGCGGAAGCCGGGCTGCTGTACCGCACGCCGGCACAAGGGAGCGTCGACGGCAACACGGTGAACATCGACGCCGAGCGGGCCGCGTTCGCCGACAACGCCGTGCATTACGAATTCAACCTGACCCGCATCACCCAGCAGATCAAGACCATGATGGCGGCGATCCAGGGATAACCAGGGATAAGGAGCCCAGCACATGTCTCTGTCGAATATCTTCAACGTGGCCGGCTCGGCCATGAACGCCCAGTCGCTGCGGCTGAACACCGTCGCCAGCAACCTCGCCAACGCCGACAGCGCGACCAGCGCCGACGGCACGCCCTACAAGGCCAAACAGGTCGTGTTCGCGGCCACGCCGGTGGGCGAGAACGGTGCGACCGGCGTGAACGTGGCGGCGGTGGTCGAGGATCCGTCGCCGATGAAAATGGTGTACGACCCGAAGAATCCGCTGGCCGACGGCAAGGGTTACGTGACCATGCCCAACGTCAACGTGGTGGAGGAAATGGTCAACATGATCTCCGCCTCGCGTTCGTACCAGTCCAACGTCGACATGATGAACACCACCAAGACCCTGCTGCTCAAGACCCTGAGTCTGGGCCAGTGAACCGTAGAGAGAACGAGGAACAGTCATGAGTACCGTACAAGACACCACGAATGCAAGCAGCCTGTATGGCCGCAGCACGTCCACGGTCGTGAAGGGTAGCGCGGAAGATACGCAGAACCGTTTTCTGAGCCTGCTGGTGGCGCAGATGAAAAACCAGGATCCGCTGAACCCGCTCGACAACGCGGAGGTGACCAGCCAGATGGCCCAGCTCAGCACGGTGCAGGGCATCGAGAACATGAACAGCAGCCTGCAGGCGATGGCGGCCAGTCTGGGCACCAACCAGATGTCGCAGGCCGCCAGTCTGATCGGGCGGACGGTCCTGGTTCCGGGCAATACGATCAGTCCGGCCCAGCTCGATAACGTGATGGGATTCGAACTGTCGCGTCCGGCCGACAAGGTCACGGCCGGCGTCTACGACGCCTCGGGCGCCCAGGTGCGCAAGCTGACGCTGGGTTCGCGCGACGCGGGCGTGAACGTGGTGGCGTGGGACGGCCTGACGGACGCCGGGACGGCCGCGCCGGCGGGCAGGTACAGCTTCAAGATCGACGCCGTCCAGGGGGGGCAGGCCGTCGACAGCACCACCCTGAACCTGGGCACGGTCAACAGCGTTTCGCAGAACGGCCAGGGCGTGCAATTGAACCTGGCTGGCAATACGAGCGTGGGCTATGCCGATGTTCGGCAGATTTTCTGAGCAGTTCGAGTCGGCGTGCCGGATAAGCCGCCAGCCATCATCACAAGGAGCAGAACATGAGTTTTCAGCAAGGATTGAGCGGGCTCAATGCCGCCGCGAAGAGTCTGGACGTCATCGGCAATAACGTGGCCAACTCGAGCACGGTCGGGTTCAAACAGTCCCAGGCCCAGTTCGCCGACGTGTATGCCAACTCCCTGACGGGCGCCGGCGGCTCCAACGTCGGCATCGGCACCAAGGTTTCACAGGTGACCCAGCAGTTCACCCAGGGCAACATCACGTCCACCAACAATCCGCTGGACATGGCCATCAACGGCGGCGGCTTCTTCCGCATGGACACCAACGGCGAGATCGCCTACCAGCGCAACGGCCAGTTCCAGCTCGACAAGAGCGGCTACATCGTCAATCCGACCGGGGCCAAGCTGACGGGCTATACGGCGAATGCAAACGGCGTGCTGTCGGTCGGTGCGCCGTCGCCGATCGTGATCAACACGTCCGATCTGGTGCCGAACATCACGACCGACGTGACTGCCGTGCTCAACCTGGATTCGGGCAAAACTCCGATCAACGCCGCGACCTCGCCGTTCAACATGAACGACCCGACCACCTTTCATAACTCGACCGCGGTATCGGTCTACGACAGCCTGGGCAATGCCCAGTCGCTGCAAACCTATTATGTGAAACGACCGTCCGGCGCCTGGGATGTGTATGCGGCCAACGACGGTACCCAGATCGGCGCCGGCCCGATCGCCACGCTGAACTTCAACACCAGCGGCGCCCTGACCACGGCCATGCCGCTTGCAGCCATCAACGTGCCGGCCACGGCGACGGGTGCGACCTCGCCTTTCCCCGTCACTTTCGATTTCACCGGCACCACCCAGTTCGGCTCCACATTCAGCGTCAACACGCTGGACCAGAACGGCTATACCTCGGGCCGCCTGGCCGGCTTCAATGTCGGCTCCGACGGCATGGTCCTGGGCCGCTATACCAACGGCCAGTCGGCCGTGCTGGGCCAGGTGGTGCTGGCGAATTTCTCCAACCCCAACGGCCTGCAGCAGATGGGCAACAACATGTGGACCGAATCCTCGACCTCGGGCTCGCCGCTGGTCGGCACGCCCAACACGGGGAGCCTGGGGGTGCTGCAGTCATCGGCGGTGGAGGATTCCAACGTCGACCTCACCGCCGAGCTGGTCAACATGATCACCGCGCAGCGGGTGTACCAGGCCAACGCGCAGACCATCAAGACCCAGGATGCGGTGATGCAGACCCTGGTCAATCTGCGTTGATTCATTAATCGACAATGAATTCCGTTTCCAAATCAAAAATGACGCGAAGCCGAGCCGCAGATAGTGCTGTAGCACGGCAAGGCGAAGGCGACAAAGTCAGTTTTGATTTGGGAGCGGAATCATAGGGGGCTGTATGGACCGTCTCATCTACACCGCCATGACCGGCGCGAAACATGCGCTGGCGCAGCAGGCGACCACGTCGAACAACCTGGCGAACGCGACCACCACGGGCTTTCGTGCGCAGATCGACCAGTTCCGCGCGGTGCCGGTGCAGGGGGCGATCCTGCCTACCCGGGCGTTCGTGGTCGATTCCACCACCGGCAGCGATTTCCGCTCCGGTGCGATCCAGCAGACCGGCCGCGAACTCGACGTGGCGGTGCAGGGCGACGGCTGGATCGTGGTGCAGGCCGCCGACGGCAGTGAAGCCTATA
Source organism: Thiobacillus sp. 63-78 (assembly GCA_001899765.1). Taxonomy (GTDB): domain Bacteria; phylum Pseudomonadota; class Gammaproteobacteria; order Burkholderiales; family Thiobacillaceae; genus Thiobacillus. The sequence continues at coordinate 11,663 of MKWM01000068.1, read as the reverse complement.
CCCGCAACGGCAGCCTGAAGCTGGACGAGAACGGCGTGCTGCAGACCCATGACGGACTCAACGTCATGGGCGACGGCGGCCCGCTGTCCATCCCGCCTGGCCGCAACGTCGCCATCGGCAAGGACGGCACGGTTTCGCTGGTGCCCGACGGCTCCGCCGCCACCGGCCTGACCTCGGTCGGCAAACTGAAACTGGTGAATCCGCCCACGGCGGACCTGGTGCGCGGCGACGACGGCCTGTTCCGTATCAAGGACGGCCAGACGGCGGATGTCGATCCCAACGTGAAAGTGGTCAGCGGCGCGCTCGAATCGAGCAACGTCAACGTTGTCGACGCCATGGTCAACATGATCTCGCTGGCCCGTTCGTTTGACATGCACATGAAACTGCTGCAGAACGCCGAGAGCAACGACAGCAAGGCAGGACAGTTGCTGAGCATGAGTTGAAAACCTGTTCACCACAGAGGCACAGAGACACAGAGGAAAAGCGTTGAAGCAGCAAGGTAATGAAGCGGGCCACTCAGGATATTGACGGGTTTTTCTCCGTGCCTCTGTGTCTCTGTGGTTAAAGAACCTGAATTGAAGGAGCACACATGATTCGCTCACTGTGGATTGCCAAGACCGGCCTGGATGCGCAGCAGACGCAGATGGACGTGATTTCCAACAACCTCGCCAACGTCAGCACCAGCGGCTTCAAGCGCGCGCGTGCGGTGTTCGAGGATCTGCTGTACCAGACCATCCGCCAGCCCGGCGCGCAGTCGTCCGAGCAGACGCAGCTGCCCTCCGGTCTGCAGATCGGCACCGGCGTGAAGACGGTGGCCACCGAGCGCATCTTCACCCAGGGCAACCTGCAGCAGACTGGCAACGCCAAGGACGTGGCGATCCAGGGCAACGGCTTCTTCCAGGTGCTGATGCCGGACGGCACGACGTCCTACACGCGCGATGGGTCGTTCCAGGCCGATTCCAACGGCCAGCTGGTGACGTCCAGCGGTTATGCGGTGCAGCCGGCGATCACGATTCCGCCGGATACCCAGACGTTGACCATCGGGCGCGACGGCACGGTGTCGGTGCAGCAGGCCGGCGCGTCCACGCCGGTGACCGTCGGCACCCTGCAGCTGGCGACGTTCGTCAACCCGGCCGGCCTGCAGAGCCTGGGCGAGAATCTTTATGCGGAAACCGCCGCCTCGGGCACGCCGAGCTCCAACGCCCCCGGCAGCAACGGCGCCGGCACGCTCAACCAGGGCTACGTCGAAACCTCGAACGTCAACGTCGTGGAAGAGATGGTCAACATGATCCAGACCCAGCGTGCCTACGAAATCAACAGCAAGGCGATCACGACATCCGACCAGATGCTGCAGCGCCTGACCCAACTCTGAGGTTGGCCATGAAGATGTCGCGTATCGTCGGATGGGCAGGGGTGTTGCTGGGGCTCGCGGGCTGCGGCACCACGCCGTCGTCCATCATCCAGCAGCCCACCACGGCGCGTCCGCAGGCGCTGCCCGCCCAGTCGGCCGGCAATGGCGCCATCTACCAGCCTGCTTCCTACACGCCCATGTTCGAAGACCGGCGCGCGCGCCATGTCGGCGACGTGCTGACCATCGTCATCAACGAGAAGACGCAGGCCGGCAAGAAGGCGTCGTCCAACGGGTCGAAGACCGGCGCGGTCGATTCGTCGATCGGCGCCGTCGTCGGGCTGCCGTTCAAGACCTTCCAGGGAAGCGGCGTGAAGGCCGATTCGTCGGCTTCATACGACGACAAGTCGGCGATCGATTCCAGCAACCTCTTTTCCGGATACATCAGCGTCACCGTGACCGAGGTGCTGCCGAACGGCAACCTGGTGGTGGCCGGCGAGAAGCAGATCGCGCTCGACAAGAGTACCGAATACGTCCGCCTGTCCGGCGTGGTGCAGCCCGATACCATCCAGGCGGGCAATACCGTGTCGTCGGCCAAGGTGGCGGACGCGCGCATCGAATACCGGTCCAGCGCCAGGTTCGACTCGGCCGAAGTGATGAGCTGGCTGGCGCGCTTCTTCCTCAGTTTCATCCCTTTATGAACGACCTTTTCACCACAGAGACACAGAGGCACAGAGATGATTGAGAAAACGAGGGATTGTCCTTGCGCTTGCAATCGCCTGGCGGGTGACGCAGGAAGGCGAAACCATCCATTGGTTTTCCTCCGTGCCTCGGTGTCTCTCTGGTTCAAGTGGTCGTTGTTACTGGCCGCGTTTGCCCTGAGCGGCGCCGCGCAGGCCGAACGCATCAAGGACATCGCCGCCATCCAGGGGGTGCGCGTCAACCAGCTGGTGGGCTACGGCCTGGTGGTGGGCCTCGACGGCACCGGCGACCAGACCACGCAGACGCCGTTCACCACCCAGAGCATCACCAACATGCTGATGCAGATGGGCGTCAACCTGCCGCCCGGCACCAACATGCAGCTGAAGAACGTGGCGGCGGTGATGGTGACCGCCGACCTGCCGCCGTTCGCGCAGGCCGGACAGGGCATCGACATCACGGTGTCGTCGATGGGCAACGCCAAGAGCCTGCGCGGCGGCACCCTGGTGATGACGCCGCTGAAGGGCGCCGACGGCCAGGTCTACGCGATGGCGCAGGGCAACCTCGTGGTCAGCGGCGCCGGGGCGTCGGCCAACGGCAGCAAGGTGCAGGTCAATCATCTTTCCGTGGGGCGCGTTCCCGGCGGCGCGACCGTCGAACGCAGCGTCGCCACCGTGCTGGGCGCATCCGGCACCATCAACCTGGAACTGATGCAAAGCGATTTCACTACGGCCAGCCGTGTGGTCGATGCGGTGAACGCGCGCTTCGGCAAGGATACCGCGCGCGCGCTCAACGGCAGGGTGATCCAGGTGAAGACGCCAGTGGGAGACGATGCGCGCGTGACCTTCCTGGGCGCGATCGAAAGCCTCGACGTCAACCCGGCCCAGGCCATGGCCAAGGTCATCATCAATGCGCGCACCGGTTCGGTGGTGATGAACCAGGCGGTCATGCTCGATCCCAGCGCGGTATCGCACGGCAACCTGTCGGTGATCATCAATACCCAGCCGGTCATCAGCCAGCCGGCGCCGTTTTCCAGGGGCGAGACCGTGGTCACCGCGCAGTCGCAGATCGAAATCCGCCAGCAGCCGGGTGAAGTCATGCTGGTGAAGGGCAGCGCATCGCTCGCCGACGTGGTAAAGGCGCTCAATTCCATCGGCGCGACGCCGCAGGACCTGCTGGCGATCCTGCAGGCGCTCAAGGCATCCGGCGCACTGCATGCGGAGCTGGAGGTGATCTGATGAACAAAACCGGAAACCGTTTACCACAGAGACACAGAGGCACAGAGATTTCTGGTGTGATGCTTGTGCATGCCGACGACAGAAACAGTTCTCTCTGTGTCTCTGTGCCTCTGTGGTCAATGCTCTGGATCCCCGCATGATCAGCGGCGCCGACCTCACCTCCCGGTTCGCGCTCGACGTCCAGGGCGTCGGCCAGCTCAAGCTGGAGGCGAAGCAGTCCTCGCCCGAGGCGTTGAAGGCGGCGGCGCAGCAGTTCGAGGCGGTGTTCATGAACATGCTGATGAAGAGCATGCGCGAAGCGTCGCCGCAGGACGGCATGTTCGACAGCGAACAGACCCGCATGTACACCGCGATGCTCGACCAGCAGCTGACGCAGAAGCTCGCCAGCCGCGGCATTGGTCTGGCCGACATGATGGTGCGCCAGCTTTCGCGTACCCTGAATGCACCCGGTGCCGACGCTGTTTCACCTGACGGGAGCGCGCCGGCCGGCCTGCCCCTGAATCCTCCGCAAGACGGCATGGAATTGAATGCGCCGCCGATGCGGCTCAACGCGTCGCTGGAGTCGCCCGTGCCCGGCACGGCCACGCAAGCGGTCATTCCGGCCGCCGCCCGTAGCGGAGACAGCCCTGCCCACGTCGAGAGCTTTGTCCGGAAACTGCTGCCGCACGCCCAGGCGGCGAGCGCCGGCAGCGGCATTCCCGCCAGCTTCATGATGGGCCAGGCAGCGCTGGAAACCGGCTGGGGCCGCAGCGAAATCCGCGGGGCCGACGGCCAGAACAGCCATAACCTGTTCGGCATCAAGGCGGGCGGGTCGTGGAAAGGCCGTACCGTCGACATCGTCACCACCGAATACGTCAACGGCAAGCCGCAGAAGCAGGTGGACAGCTTCCGTGCCTACGACTCCTACGCCGACGCCTTCCGCGACTACGCCAGCCTGCTGCGCGGCAATGCACGCTACCAGAACGCGATCCTGCCGGGCCAGGATGCCGCCGGCTTCGCCCAGGGCCTGCAGCAGGCGGGATATGCCACCGATCCGGACTACGCCCGCAAGCTGCTGGGCGTGATCCGGATGGTGGAAACGACCTGATTCAAGAAAAGCGCGGATTGGCCGATTCACCTGACACAGCAATCGACATCCCGTATCCCGTCACTTTTTCGACCAGATAAATGGCTACCAGCATTCTCAGTATCGGTCAGAGCGCCATCGCCGCCGCGCAGGCGGGGCTGAACACGACCGGCCATAACATCGCCAACGCGTCGACGCCGGGCTACAGCCGCCAGGTCGTGATACAGGGCGCGGCCCAGCCGCAGAATTTCGGCTTCGGCTTCATGGGGCAGGGTACCCAGGTCTCCACGATCCAGCGCGTATACAACGAATATCTGGGTGTGCAGGTGCAATCCGCACAGGCCTCGAAAAGCGGGCTCGACAGCTACTACACGCAGATCAAGCAGATCAACAACATGCTGGCCGACCCGACCGCCGGTCTGTCGCCGTCGCTGCAGGATTTCTTCAGCGGCATTCAGACCCTGGCTTCGAATCCATCGAACATTTCCGCGCGTCAGGCCACCCTGTCGTCGGCCGATGCGCTGACCGGGCGCTTCCAGAGCCTGGCCGGGCAACTCAATGAAATCAGCCAGGGCGTCAACAGCCAGATCCAGTCGAGCGTCAACGCCATCAACAGCTATGCCCGGCAGATTGCGCAATTGAACGACTCGATCGGCAAGGTCCAGAGTGCGGCGGGTCAGCCGCCCAACGATCTGCTCGACCAGCGCGACCAGCTGGTCCTGGATCTGAACAAGCAGATCAAGGCGACGGTCGTCAAGCAGGGCGACGGCTCCTACAACGTATTCATCGGCAACGGCCAGCCGCTGGTGGTGGGCACGACGGCTTCAAAACTCGTCAGCGTGGCGTCCACGTCCGATCCCTCGAAAACCGTGGTGGCCTACCAGTCCGGCAACGGCAGCACCGTGCCCCTGAGCGAATCGGGTCTGGCAGGGGGGCAGCTGGGCGGTCTGGTCGAGTTCCGCGGCAAGACGCTGGAGCCGGCGCAGAATGCGCTGGGACGCGTCGCCATCGGGCTGGCCAGCACCATCAATGCCCAGCACAGTCTCGGTCAGGACCTCAACGGCAACCTGGGCGGCGCCCTGTTCACCCTGGCGTCCCCGGTGGTGTACGCCAATTCTGGCAATGCCAGTTCGGCCAGCGTGACCGCCAGCATCAGCGATGCCGGCGCCCTGACCACCAGCGACTATCGCCTGCAGTACGACGGCAGCCAATACACGCTGACCCGCCTGTCCGACAACACCGCGACGACCTTCGCGCCCGCCGCCCTGCCGCAGACCGTGGATGGCGTCACCATCAACGTATCGACCACGCCCGCCACGGGCGACAGCTTCCTGATCCGTCCGACCGTCAACGGTGCGTCCGGCATCGGCGTGGCGATCAGCGATCCGGCCCTGCTCGCGGCCGCCGCGCCGATCCGTGCCACGGCGGCCAGCGGCAACACCGGTTCGGGCGCCATCGGTGCCGGCAGCGTCAACACGCCGCCTCCGCCCAACGCCAATCTGCAGCAGCCTGTCACGATCACGTTCACGTCGGCCACGACCTACAACGTGACGGGAACGGGGACGGGCAACCCGACGGGCCTGACGTATACCCCCGGCACCACGATCAGTTACAACGGCTGGAGCACCGCCATCAGCGGCACGCCGGCCGCAGGCGACAGCTTTACCGTGGCGTCCAATACCGGCGGCGTGGGCGACAGCCGCAACGCCCTGCTGCTGGGCGACCTGCAGACCGCCAATACGCTGGGCAACGGCACCACCAGCTACCAGGGCGCGTATTCGCAGTTCGTCAGCCAGATCGGCAACAAGACCCGTGAACTCGAAGTGACCAGCAGTGCAGCCGGCAATCTGCTTTCACAGACTACGCTGTCGGCGCAGAACGAATCGGGCGTCAACCTCGACGAGGAGGCGGCCAATCTGCTGCGTTATCAACAGGCCTATCAGGCGGCCGGCAAGGTCATGCAGATTGCCAGCCAGTTGTTCGATGTTCTGCTCTCGATTGGACGATAAAGATCATGCGCATCAGCACCCAGACCCTGTTCGACAATGGCGCCGCCCGCATCGCCGATGCGCAGGCGGCGCTGTACAAGACGCAGCAGCAGGTTGCCGCCGATCGCCGCATCCTCTCGCCGTCGGACGATCCGGTCGCGGCGGCGCGCGCGCTCGACGTGACGCAGTCGCAATCGCTCAATACCCAGTACGGCACCAACCGCGGCTATGCGAAGGATTCGCTCGCCGCCGTGGACGGCACCTTGGCGAGCGTGACGGATCTGCTGCAGGAAGTGAAGGCGACGGCCATCTCCGCCGGCAATCCGACCCTGACCGACAGCAATCGTGCGTCCATCGCCACCGCCTTGCAGAGCAGTCTGGACCTGTTGGTGGGCCTGGCGAATACCCGCGACGGGCAGGGAAACTACCTGTTCTCGGGTTTTCAGACTGCGACGCCTCCCTTCGTCCAGACCGCCGCCGGCGTGCAATATCAGGGTGACCAGGGACAGCGCCTGATCCAGGTCGACGCCACGCGCCAGATGGCGGTCAGCAGCCCGGGGCAGGGGGTGTTCCAGGGCGGCGGGCAGGATATGTTCAAGACCCTGAATGATCTGATCACCCAGCTGAATACGCCGGGTACGACAGGTTTGAGCACCGCGCTGACCACCGCCAACAGCGATCTGCAGGCGGCCCTGGGCAACGTGTCCACGGTGCGCGCATCGGTCGGTACACGCATGAACGAGATCGATTCGCTCGACAACGCCGGTTCCAGCAAGAATCTCCAGTACAGCCAGACCCTGTCCGATTTGCAGGATCTCGACTACACCCAGGCACTGACCGACCTGTCGCGTCAGCAAACGACGCTCGAAGCCGCGCAGAAATCGTTCGTGCAGACCTCCAGCCTGTCGCTCTTCAAGTTCCTGTGAGCCGGGCATGCTGTCCTGGAAATCCTGCTCCGATGATCCGATGAATACCCGGATCGTGCACCTGCTGGCGGGAATGTCCCTTCACGGAGACCAGCATCTGGCCGAAGTCGAGCGCGATCTGGTGCAGATGGACGTGCTGCTGAACGAGGCGGTCAAGAAACTGTGCACCAGCTTCATGGCGATTCATCAGGCGATCGACCTGCAGCAGGAGGCCCTCAGAAGTCTGTTGCCGGGCGGAATGCCGGAGCCCGGACAGGCCGCGCGTCTGGATGCGCTGCGTGAAGAGATCGGGCGACATGTCGGCGCCGCCGTCACGGGACTTCAGTTCCAGGACATGACCAGCCAGCTCATCGGCCGGATGGTGCAGCACCTGGCGGGCCTGCGGGATGTGTTCGGCGTGCTCGGAACGAGCGAACCGGCCGATCTGCCGGAAAGCGGCAGCGACGAGATGCTGGCCATGCTGAACCGTCTCAGCGACCAGATCGGGGCGCGTGGTGACGAACGGGCGGGTGCCACGGCACGCAGCACGGTCAATCAACGGCATATGGAAAGCGGCGGGATCGAACTGTTTTGAGATCACGGATGGAAATGGCAGGAACAATGATGACGAAAACAATACTTGCGGTGGATGACTCGGGCTCGTTGCGCCAGATGCTCTCCTTCAGCCTGAAAGCGGCCGGATATGGCGTGATCGAAGCCATCGACGGCGAAGACGGCCTGAACAAGGCGAAACGGCAGACCGTTGATCTGGTGCTGACCGATCAGAACATGCCCGGCATGGATGGTCTGAGCCTGATCCGGGCATTACGTGCCATGAAGAATTATCAGAACGTACCGATATTGATGCTGACGACCGAGTCGGGCGACGACATCAAGGCGATGGGCAGGGCGGCGGGCGCCAACGGCTGGCTGGTCAAGCCTTTCGACCCCGCGCGCCTGACCGAAGTGGTGAAAAAACTGATCGGCTGAAAATGTGGCGACCGGCTACGCAGCGAAACATGACGGAGTTCAAACATGACCATTGATATGAGCCAGTTCTACCAGGTGTTCTTCGACGAGGCGGATGAGCTGCTCGCCGAAATGGAGAAGCTTCTGCTGGCTCTCGACGTGTCGGCGCCGGACAGCGAGGATCTCAACGCGATCTTCCGCGCCGCGCATTCCATCAAGGGAGGCGCCGCCACCTTCGCGTTCACCGACATCACCGAAGTCACCCACATGCTGGAGTCGCTGCTCGATCGCATCCGCAAGGGCGAAATGGGCTTGACGCCCGAGCACGTGGATGCCTTCCTGGTGGCCAAGGACGTGCTGACCATGCAGATGGATGGCCATCATCACGGTTCGAGCGTCGACCAGGCGGCGGTCGACAGCGTATGCCAGCGGCTGAAGGCCTTGTCGCAGGGGATCGTGCCTGACACTTCGACCGCCGCGCCGAGCCCCTCGGTCGCCGCCGCAGCGCCCGAGCCCGTGGCGGCCCCGGTCGTGGACGCGGACGGCAATTGCCGTTTCCGGATCGAATTGCCCGACGTGCCGCAGAAGGACGTCGATGCGCTGGCGGCCGAACTCGGCCTGCTCGGAACGATCGTGCAGGAAACCCTGGACGACAAGCGCGCGGCGTTCATCCTGACCAGCGGCGAGAGCCAGGACAATATCGTCGCCATCTGTTCGTTCGTGCTCGACCCGGACGACCTCAAGATCACCTATGACGCCGCGCCCGCGGCGGCATCCGCCGACACAGTGCCCGGCACGCCCGCCGAAGACCCCGGCTATGGCATCTTCGAACCGGAGAATGGCCCCGCTGCGGCCCCGCAAGTGCCCACCGCGGCGGCTGATGCCGCCGCCGTGCCTGCCGGCGAGGTCAAGAACTACGGCCGTCGTGCCACCGACAGGGAAGGCGGCAGCCAGGAGTCGTCCTCGATCCGCGTCAGCGTGGAGAAGGTCGACCAGCTGATCAATCTGGTCGGCGAACTGGTCATCACCCAGGCCATGATCGAGCAGCGCATCGCCGCGCTCGATCCCCTGCATCACGAGCGGCTGCTCAACAGCGCCGGCCAGCTCGCGCGCAACACGCGGGATCTGCAGGAAGCCGTGATGTCGATCCGCATGATGCCCATGGATTATGTGTTCTCGCGCTTCCCCCGCATGGTGCGCGACCTGGCCGCCAAGCTCGGAAAAAAGGTCGAGTTCGTCACCCGCGGCGCGGCGACCGAGCTCGACAAGGGCCTGATCGAGCGCATCGTCGATCCGCTCACCCATCTGGTTCGCAACAGCGTCGACCATGGGGTCGAGATGCCCGACAGGCGGACGGCAAGCGGCAAGAATGAAACCGGCAAACTGGTCCTGTCGGCCGCGCATCAGGGCGGCAATATCGTGATCGAGGTGAGCGACGACGGCGGCGGCCTGAATCGTGAACGCATCCTCGACAAGGCCAGACAGCAGGGGCTGCCCGTGTCGGACAGCATGCCGGACAGCGACGTCTGGCAACTCATTTTCGCTCCCGGATTTTCCACCGCGGAAGTGGTGACCGACGTCTCCGGCCGTGGCGTCGGCATGGGCGTGGTCAAGCGCAACATCACCGCGATGGGCGGGACCGTCGACATCCGCTCGATACCGGGAACCGGCACCACGATCGCCATTTCCCTGCCGCTGACGCTGGCGATTCTCGACGGCATGTCGGTCAGGGTCGGCGAGGAGATCTACATCCTGCCGCTGGGCTACGTCATCGAATCGCTGCAGCCGGCCGCGGTGGATGTCAAGGAAGTCGCCGGTCAGGGCCGGGTGGTCAAGGTCCGCGAGGAATACCTGCCGCTGATTCCGCTGCATCAGATCTTCGCGATCGATCCCCAATTCGAGGATCCCTCGCAGGGCATCATCGTCATTCTCGAAACCGAGGGCAAGAAAGCCGCCCTGCTGGTCGACAGCCTGGTCGGCCAGCAGCAGGTGGTGGTCAAGAACCTGGAGACGAATTTCCGCAAGGTGGCCGGCATTTCTGGCGCAACGATCCTCGGCGACGGGGGCGTGTCCCTGATCCTCGATGTATCCGCCTTGTTGCGGTCGAGCCGCCAGCTCGCCGCCGACCCTGTTTTCTTCTGAGATCGTATTGTTAAGGACAAGCGCCATGTCGTATACCACGCAAGCACAGACCAGTATGGAAGCCGCCGGAGACGGTTCCGGCAGCGAGTTTCTGGCCTTCACCCTCGGCCGCGAAGAGTACGGGATCGACATCCTGCGGGTACAGGAGATCCGCGGCTACGAGCCGGTGACCCGGATCGCCAATGCGCCCGACTTCATCAAGGGCGTGGTGAATCTGCGCGGCACCATCGTGCCGATCGTCGACATGCGCATCAAGTTCGACCTGGGCACGCCAACCTACGACCAGTTCACCGTGGTCATCATCCTGAATATCGGCGGGCGGGTCGTCGGCATGGTGGTGGACAGCGTGTCCGACGTGACGACGCTTGCGCCGGAGCAGGTCAAGCCGGCCCCGGAAATCGGGACGGCTTTCGACACGGATTATCTCATCGGCCTCGGCACGCTCGACGAGCGCATGCTGATCCTGGTGGATATCGACAAGCTGATGTCCAGCAGCGAGATGGGCCTGATCGACAGGCTGGCAGCCTGATCGATCGTACAACCCCGCATGCGTGGCCAACCAATCGGAGAATCTGGAATGCTCAGGAACCTGACCATCAAATCTCAACTGGTGATCCTTATTTCCTTCATGGCGACGCTGCTGCTCGTGATCGGCGGGATCGGCCTGAACGGCATGGGCAAGGCCGATGAAGGACTGCAAAGGGTCTATGACGACCGGACCGTGCCGCTGATGGATCTGAGCAGTCTCGTCAAGGCGACCGACCGCATCCGCATCAATGCGCTGATCGCGGCTACGGCGCCCTGGGCGGACGTGGCCATCAAGGCCAATGCGGACACGCTGCGGCTGGACAAGGAAATCGACACGCTCTGGGCTCACTACACGCGCACGGCCATGGCCGCGGACGAGAAGGCGCTGGCCGAGCATTTCGAGGCGCAATGGAAAACCTACAAGGCATCGCGCGATGTCACCATGAAGCTGGCGATGGAATCGGACTTCGAGGCATCCAGGGAAAACGCTTTCAAGGACGCGGCGCCGAAATTCGAGGCAGTCTATACGTCCCTGTCCAAGCTGATTGAATTGCAGGGCACGGGCGCCAGACATGAGTTCGAGACGTCCAGAAGCCGCTATGAAACCAGCCGGGTCATTGCCATTGCGGCGATTCTATTGGGCCTGGGCCTGGCCGCATGGCTTGGCTTCTTGCTGATCCGCGCCATCACCGGTCCGCTGAACGCCGCGGTCAAGCTTGCACGAAGCGTCGCTGAAGGCGACCTCACGCAACGCGTAGACGTGCATTCGACCAATGAAAT
>MKWM01000067.1 GCA_001899765.1 Thiobacillus sp. 63-78 | reverse complement strand
GTTTCCAGCGAGGCGATGCGGCGGGCCTCGCGGGTGGTCGGCTCGCGGCGATGGCGCGGGGCGTTCTGGAACGCCTGCCGTTCCTCGTAGGCCAGATGCGGCACGGCCTCCACCCATGCCCAGCCCTCGGCGCGCACGTTCTCGGCCAGCGTTGCCAGCTTGTCGCGCACCAGCGTTTCCAGCACTCCGGTATCGGTGAGGTAGGTTCCGGCATCGCCTTCGGCGAACAGGTCGCGGCGGATGCCGCCGTTCGCTGCTCTGTAAGCGTCCAGCCCGACGAAGCGCACCAGCGCGTGCGTGGCGTCGATTTCGCGCTCGGTCAGGCGCTCGCGCAGCGCGGACGCGCCACGCTGCCATTCCGGCGCACCATAGAACGCGGCTTCCTGTGCGGCATGGTCGTCGGTGACGGTCAAGGCCATCAACTGTTCCAGCGTCACGCTGCCGGCCCGGTAGTCGGTCATCAGGCGCGGCGAGACGTTCGCCAGCTTCAACCGGCGCTGTACCACCAGCGGGGCCACACCGAAGTCGGCGGCAATGTCCTCGATGGGTCGGCCTTCCTTGACCAGTGCGGCGAAGGCCGCGAACTGGTCGGCGGGGTGCATGTTCTCGCGTTGCACGTTCTCTGCGAGGCTGACGGTGCGGGCCGAGGCATCGGGCACCAGCAGGCACGGCACTTCGTAGTCGGCGGGGATGCGCTTCTTCTTCGCCAGCAGTTTCAAGGCGGTCAGGCGGCGGTCGCCTGCGACGACTTCGTATTGTTCGCCATCGGCGGCGAGGATGACGATCAGGTTTTGCAGCAGGCCGATGCGGGCAATGCTCGCGGCTAGTTCGGGGATGGACTGGCGCGGGGTTGTCCGCACGTTGCGCTTGGAACGGCGCGGCAGCAACTGCGAGAGGGGAACCAAGATCAGGCTCTTGGACGGGTCGGCCACTTCCAGCGGGGCGGCGGCTTCGATGGCGACGGCTTCGGTTTTGAGTACGGCGTTCATGGTGATTTCTCCTAGCGGTTGGGATGCAGCAGCGAGAAAAGCGGCAAGGGCTGCTGCCTGCCCCTGCCGCGTGGGGATTCAGGCTTTCAACTGGCGCAGGCCATCGGCCAGCAGCCACAGGGCGCGATTGAGGCGCACGCTTTGGTCGATGCCCTGCACTGGCCGAGTGGTCTGGCGGCGGCCATTCGCGGCGCGGGCGGACAGGCCGCCTTTGGTCAAGTTCTCCTGCGTGCGGTTGAACACGCTCCACAGGTCGCGGCGGTCGTCGTCATGGCGGCGCGGCATCAGGATTTGCGATTCCGTGATGGGCGCGGGCTTGTCCTCGTCGTACTTCAACGCCAGCGCAGCGCGGGCGAACACTTCCGATTCCCCGCCGTCGAGCGTGATGGCGCGCATGGCATCGCGCGATTCCTGCGCCCGGTCGAAGCCGTGCAGGACTTCGTATGCGCCTTCGATGACGTGCCCGGCTACGTCGCCCTTGTGGGGTACGCGCACGTCGGCCACGGTGTCGCCGCAGACAAGGCCATGGCTGCAAACGAAGCGGAACATCCCGGCCAGCATCTGGTAGCTGCTGGTGCCGTCATGGGAGTTCAGCAGGATGATTTCGTTGGCCTCGCGGCCGTTGATCTGGCTGGCGTGGCGCAGCCGAATCATGTGCTTGGTGTAGTCGCGGCGGTCGTCGTGGCGCACGCGGGTTTGCGTCACCATGAAAGGCTCGAAGCCTTCCCCGCGCAGTTCTTGCAGCACGGTGGCGGTGGGGATGTAGCTGTACCGCTCGGAGCGGCTTTCGTGCGGTGCCTCCGCAAAGATGGACGGGGCCACGGCCCGGATTTGGTCATCGGACAAGGGACGTTCCGAACGCAGCACCGGGGAACGGGAAGCGAAGCGGGATGCGAGTTGCATAGCATTTCTCCTGACAAAGAAAAAAAGGTTTGCTGTTCACACCGCACACCGGATTCCTAGATTCGGAAGCCCAGCCTTTCGGCTGTTCGGTGCGGTCGGCACGAGGAACCCGGTTGGCCCTGTTGCCACCGTCTTTCCTGAGTTCATCGCCCGCGACGGTCAGGAGCGCGCGAACGGGTGCCGTCAAGGAGGCAAGCGCAGGGTTGGTGCGGCCCGCAGCGCAGCGAGGACACGGCCCTGCGCGCCTTGACGGCACACGGGCGCGGGCTACAGTCGCGGACAAGGTGATGAAGTCAGGGGAGACGGCTGGACATGGCAACGGCCTTCCCACACGCCGACCGCACGGCAAGCGAAGCGCGCAGGCCCGGATCGAGGAATCCGGGCCGGAGGCGTCAGCCGAGCGGAGCGAGGGGACGATGGAAGCCCGACAGGGGCGAGACGCCGCAGGCGGCTCGATGCGCTACGCGCACGACAGCGCGACCGGCCATCTCCCAGGTGGCCGGGGACGCCCGGACTTCAACGCCGAAGAAGCAACAAGATCAGGACGAGCACACGCAAGGCATCGTGGGCCTGATGCGGCGGCTGTCTGGCCGATCCGGTGGTGTTCAGGGGCGCCAAGCCTGCGCGGCGGGGATAGCCCGCAGGGCTTTCCCCTGGAGGCAAGCGCAGCGCGCAGCGCCCCGTCAGGGGCGCGTAGGCATCACGCCGCGTCGTCAGGACGCAGGCTGGATTCCGCAACCGGCATCCAAGGCGATGACGAGTCCAGCAAGTAGCGCGCACCGCGGGCGTACATGCCCGAAAGTCCGGTGGGCCGGTAGAACCCGGTGACGCGGCGCCGGAACTGTGCGCCGTACTCGTTGGTGAAGATCACCGCGTCGCCGATCTTGAAGCGCAAGGGCTGGCCGTTCTCCGGCGCGAACGGCTTGAGCGCATCGTGCTGCGCCGTGATTTCGAGGATGTAGTCGTGATGGCTGCTCATGGCATTGATCTCCTTCGATGGTTGAGAAAGCGCAAGGAGCGCCTTGCGGCGCTCCAAGGGCCGGGTCAGACAACGATCCGCCCGGCCAGCCGCGCATCGCGCGCGTAGGCGCTCAACCGCTTCTCGGCGCGGAAAGACAGGTCGCGCTCGATCGGCAGGCCCAGCCCGCCGCGCACCGTCGCCAGCTCGCCCAGGCTGACCCAGCCGATTTCCGGCTCCCCCAGGCCCAGGTCGCAAAGACCAAAGGCGTGGTCGTGGTCGTCGGGATCAATCTCGGTCAGCAGCCAGGTCGCGCCGGCGTCCGGCGTGAACAGCTTGACCACGGGGGCCGGATCGAAGCCCGGGTTCTGCAAGGATTCGCGGCCGTTGGCCAGCAGCACGATGCGCTGCTCGTCGGTGATGAGTGCGTGGTTCATGGTGAACTCCTGAAAGGTTGCCGGGCGGAATTGCCCGACCCTTCCGGGGCACGGCGCAGCGCAAGCAGTCAAAGATCGAAGACGGCCGCCAGGCCGCAAGCGCCAGTGGCGCGCAGTCATTGACGGCGAGCACGCCGTGGCACGATGAAGGGAACAGCAAGACCGCATCCCTCGCGCCTCCACGCTCCCCGGTTTTCGGCAAGCGGAGCGCGCAGGCCCGAATGAAGTCGGGCCGGAGGCGTCAGCCGAGCGGAGCGAGGGAACGATGGAAGCCCGATGGGGCGAGACGCCGCAGGCGGCTCGATGCGCAGCACGACAGCGCGACCGGCCATGCTTCTTGGCCGGAGATGCCACTATCACACCTATAAATTCACCATCAGTGAAATTTTATTGACATTACGCGCAGACTTGTGCTGTAATGCCCTCGGCTAGGCGAATCGCCTAGGTACACGTTCTTTGAAGTGTTGCTCTTACCGTAAAAGCGAAAGGTCAGTGCATTGCCTGAAGTGATTCAGGCCGCTCCTTCATCCAGTGTTGGAGATTTTGAGGTGAGGCAGGCCGGTAACGATCGGTCCGCCGCGAAGGTTCGCCCTCGCATCGTCCCGCGCACCACGGTTAGCCAGATGCAATCTGCTAATCACAAAGCGCAATCGGATAGATGCTCGGACGGGGCTTCATCACCGCGACGACTGGTGTTGGGCTTGCGCATCGAGTTGGCTCCTTTCGGCCAATCGCCTTGTTACGGGGCTTCGGCGTTGTGCCGGGTTTAGAAGGAGCAATCCATGAAATTTGAAACTTTGAAGAACAGCATCGCAACGCTCCAAAAGCTGCGCGATGCACATTACAGCCAACTCGATGCTGGCGCTCTGGCTGAACTGGATGACGTGTTGTGGCAACTGCGCGATATGTCTGAAAGCTCTGAGAAGCGGGAGCACGATCACGGGAAACTCCTGGATCGGACTCTGCGCATCACTGACATCGTCATCCGCGCAGTGAGCAATCTCACTGACTGGATGAAGTGATGGAAGTGGGCCAAGACGCAGCAAGCCCAATATTTGATTACCGGAGTCGATCATGAACGTTGGACAAGCCATCAAGCTATGCCGCACTCGGCGGGGCATCTCCCAGGCTGATCTGGCGCGACAGGCTGAATGCTCGGTTTCCTATCTTTCCATGCTGGAAAACAATAAGCGTGATCCGACGCTTTCCACCATGACCAAAATCGCCCATGCGTTGCATATGCCCGTGGGCATCATCTTTTTTCTCGGCGCTGAAGGGGATGATCTGACGGGCATCGACAAGTCGCTGCAAGGAGACCTTGCGCGCACGGCACTGGAACTGCTCAATGAGCCAGTCAGCGACCAACGCCCCCTCCTATAGCCAGCGCCGCATGGGCACGCTGCAAGCCCTGCATGTTGCGCTGGGAATGTCTGTCGGCGACCTCCCGACATTGGCCGAGCGTGCTAACGACCTTTACCGAGTCGCAAAGTCCATCACCAAACCGGACGGCAGCATCCGTAATACTTACGATGCACGGGAGCCATTGAAGGAAGTTCATCGAAGGATCAAGAGTCAGATCCTCGACCACGTGAACTACCCGGCCTATTTGACGGGGAGTATCAAAGGCTGCGATTACAAGGTCAACGCCTCGCTCCATGCCCGCGCACGGATCGTCATCAACGAGGACATCAGCGGTTTTTTCCCTTCCACGTCGGCAGACCGCGTGTTCAGCATCTGGCGCGGCTTCTTCGGCTTCAGCGAGGACGTGGCGCGATGCCTGACACAACTGACGACCCGGCATGGCGAACTGCCCCAAGGGGCGATAACCAGTTCATTCCTTGCCAACCTCGTGTTCTGGTGGGATGAGCCCGAGTTGTTCGGCAAGTTCGCAGCCCAAGGTCTTGTTTACTCTCGCTATGTCGATGACATCGCCGTGTCGTCTAAAACGTTCCTGACCAACGAGGCAAAAACGAACGTAGTGCGGCAGGTGTACGGCATGCTGCTCAAGCATGGCTATAAGGCCAAACGAGCCAAGCATGAAATTGCCACATCGGGCAGCCGCATGGCCGTCACGAAGCTCGCAGTGAACAACAAGCCTGGCTTGGACAAAGCCACGCGCAACAAGATTCGTGCAGTCGTCCATGCCGTTGAACGACGCATCGCGCAAGGCGAGGCGCTTTCGTTTGAGCGTGGCCCATACGCCCAGGCAATGGGACAAGTTCTGCATCTGGAAAGATTTCATCCCGGCGATGCGGCACCACTGAAGAGGCGACTATTAGCCCTCAAAGAGGCAGGTTCAGCCCTGCCCCACTCCTAATAGAGAGGGAGGAGACAAGTGATCCTGACCGATAACGAAACCAAAGTTGATCTGCTGAATAACGAAGCCATTGCCACCACGATTATCGGGCTGCTTCGTGCGAAGCCCGACCACCCAGTGACGATCGGAGTGCATGGCGACTGGGGGGCGGGGAAATCCAGCGTGCTCGAAATGATCGAGGCCGGCTTCGCAGACCAAGACGATGTTCTGTGCCTCAAGTTCAATGGATGGCGTTTCCAGGGCTTCGAGGACGCGAAGATCGCCTTGATCGAGGGGATCGTCACAGGCTTGATCGAGAAACGTCCGGCGCTGAAAAAAGCGGCAGTAGCCATCAAGGACGTCTTCCGTCGCATCGACTGGCTGAAGGTCGCCAAGCGATCCGGCGGCTTGGCCCTGACCGCATTCACTGGCATTCCGACACCGGAGCAAATCGGAGCCATTGTCGGCTCGCTCGAAGCGCTGGTGACAGACCCTGCCAAGTTCGTAACGAAGGAAAACATTTCGGCGGCCATCGACCAGGCGAAGGCCGTGCTCAAGCCGGGCGAGTCCAAGAACGTGCCAGAGGAAGTGGAGGCTTTCCGCAAGGCGTTCGACCAGCTTCTGAAAGATGCTGGCATCAAGCAGCTCGTTGTCCTGATCGACGATCTTGACCGCTGCCTGCCTGACACAGCCATTGAAACACTCGAAGCGATCCGGTTGTTTGTTTTCACTGCGCAGACAGCGTTCGTCGTTGCGGCAGACGAGGCAATGATCGAATATGCGGTGCGTAAGCACTTTCCCGACCTGCCTGACAGCACCGGGCCGCGAGACTACGCCCGCAACTACCTCGAAAAGCTCATCCAGGTTCCGTTTCGCATCCCGGCCCTGGGAGAAGCCGAGACGCGAATCTACGTGGCGTTGTTGCTGGCCGGCGCCGAAGTCGGCGAGAACGACGCGGACTACGGGAAGCTGATCGCCGTGGCGCGGGAGAAGCTGAAACGGCCTTGGACCAGCGGCGGTCTGGATGCCGCGACGATCAAGACGGCGCTCGGCAAGCAAGCCGAGAAGGCGAACAATGCTCTTGCACTCAGCGACCAGATCGGTCCCATTCTGGCGAGCGGCACAAAGGGCAACCCGCGCCAGATCAAGCGCTTTCTCAATACGCTGTTGCTGCGCGAACGCACTGCGACCGCGCGCGGTTTCGGCGACGACATCAAGCTACCCGTGCTCGCAAAGCTCATGCTCGCGGAACGCTTCATCCCACGGTTGTTCGAGCAGATCGCGTTCGTTGCAGCGATCCATCCGCAAGGACTGTGCGAAGACCTCGAAGCATTGGAGAAGAACCTTGCGGCGACTGACGCTAAAGATGGCGAGTTAAAAGGTCAGAAATCCGCAGAGCCCACACCTGCACCCGATAACGCTGTATTGATCGAATGGAAATCGTCGGAGACGGTGTGCGACTGGGCGCGCCTCTTGCCGAAGCTATCTGGACTCGATCTGCGCCCCTACTTGTTCGTGACAAAGGACAAGAAGGACTACTTCGGCCCGGTGTCGGTGTTGGGTCACTTGGCTGGTGTGGTCGAGAAGCTGTTCGGCGGCAAGATGACCGTCCAAGGCTACGAAGTCGAGTTGAAGCAACTCGTGCAGCCTGAAGCCGAGAAGGTGTACGAGGCCATGCGCAGCAAGATCATGGGCACGGGTGTTTTCGACACCAAACCGGCGGGCGTCGATGGTCTCGCCGTCCTCGTGAGGGCGCAGCCCAGCCTCCAGAGCCGGTTGCTGGATTTCCTGGAGGTGTTGCCAAGTAGCAAATGCGGGCCTTGGGTTGTCAGCGGCTGGCAAGGCGTCATCAAAGACACCGAATGCGCCACTCGCCTGACGAAGCTGCTGGGAGACTGGAGCAAAGTCACCAACAACCCCGGTCTCAAGGCCAGCGCCGAAGCGGCGCTCAAAGATCTGAAGGGAGGCCGCTAATGGGAACCTCGACAGCTTACGGCGGGCCAGGTGGCGGGACACCACTTGTTCCATCATGGCTGGGTGACATCGATGGCGGTGGCGCCCCTGCTGCTCCGGGCAATGGTGCAGGACCGGATGGCCAGCCGCCCGCGGACGGCGCCGCACCGCCGGTGCCGCCAAACCGCCCACCTATTCCCAGGACAGCGGACCCGCAGCGCTTCTCTGGCGCTCGCAACAGCTTCACGCGATTCGCTGGCTCTGGTGGCAGCGATCGAGCCAACCTGGGCCGTGCGGTCTCAAAGTACATCTCAACGTCCGCCGGGGGTTCACGCCAGGCTGCCCAGCGCATGGGCGCCTCTCGGGGTGCCGGCGCGCGGCTCCTCGGCTTCTTGGCCGATGCGCAAACGCGGGGTGTGCGCGAAGCGTTGCGTGCCCTGGATCTAGAATCGTTGGCAGGTCGCCCGATCACTGAGATTTTCGTCGGCTTGGCCGACTACATCTGCCCAGGCGCGGGAACGGTCGATGAAGGCATCGCCCGCGAGGCTTACATCGAAACCATTGTTGAATTGGCGAGCGAGGGTCTCACCGACTTGGCCACATTCACCCCGGATCAGATGCAGACGGTTTTCGAGCTATATGCCACCCATGCCATCGAGGCGCGCATCTGCAATGACATCGGCACCAAGGCCGTGACCATGCCGACAGATGCACAGGCAGCACATCGGGTCGAGCAGCAGTTGCGCGACTTCATCCGAGGTGGAGTGAGCGATGCGCTCACGCGAGCACGGGCGGAGACACCCAATCTCACCCCCGAGCGGGTTCAAGGCTTCGTGGACGCGGTGTATGAGTCCGCATTTGCGATCTTGCAGACCCTCGGCGAGGCGGAGGCCAATGAATGAAGCGACAACTCCTGGTGGGTCGTTTTGGCCCGGATGACCGCTTAGATGTGACAGCGGGCGCTGATGAACAGACGACCTACCTGCAGCTCGTCGCCGGCGAGAAATCCTTGGATCACGGTATCAGTGGCGCGCTGACGAGTCTGAAGAAGATCGGCGTATTTCCTTCGGAAATCGGCATCGACCTGCTGGTACTGGCCGCCCATGTCCATGCAGCCGACACACGCATCTCTCGCACCGAGCAGTCGCAGGATTCGTGGACGCGCGAGATACGGCTGGTCGTGCCGGTCAGCGATCCGACTCGCTGGGGAGCAGCAACGCCGACGCTCAAGAGGTCTCTGGACTTCTTGACGGGAGATCGCTGGACGATCGGCTTCAGGGCACGTCCAGATCGGTTCACGACGATCACCCAAGTGGCTCCTCCAAGTCTGATCGCGCCTCCCTTTGATTCCGTCAGCCTATTCTCGGGAGGACTGGACAGCCTTATTGGTGCTATCGACCTACTGGAGGATGGCGCGACGCCATTGCTGGTGAGCCACTTCGGGGAAGGGGCGACGAGCGATGCTCAAGGCAAGCTGTTTGCAGGTTTGAAGAAGCATTACATCCAGTCATCTTTCGAGCGTTTGCGGGTCGGCATGACCTTCAAGAAAGGTCTCGTGGCAGACGTTGGTTCGGAGGACAGCACGCGCGGCAGGTCATTCCTGTTCTTCGCGCTCGGGGTGTTCGCGGGCACAGGGCTTGGGCGCCGTTTTGTCCTGCGTGTTCCCGAGAACGGACTGATCGCGCTGAATGTGCCTTTGGACCCCCTGCGGTTGGGATCAAACAGCACCCGCACCACACACCCGTATTACATGGCGAGGTGGAACGACCTGCTCATCGCACTCGACATAGATGGCGAGATTCGGAATCCGTACTGGGACAAGACGAAGGGAGAAATGGCCGCAGCCTGTCGCAACCCGGACCTCTTGAAGAAGCTGGCGACGGATTCGTTGTCGTGCTCGTCCCCCGCCAAGGCCCGATGGCTAGGACATGGTATTGAGCAATGCGGCTATTGCCTGCCATGTCTGATCCGTCGCGCAGCCTTGACGGCAGCATGGGGGGCCGGGAACGACCCGACGACGTATACCGTTCCAGACCTTCATGCGCAGCCGTTGGACACGCGCCAAGCGACCGGGATACAGGTTCGGTCGTTTCAGTACGCGATCGAGCGCTTGAAAGGTAAGCCGCAGCTTGCGAACCTCTTAATCCACAAGCCCGGCTCGCTTGTCGACGAAGCCGCACACCTAGACCAACTCGCCGATGTCTACCGGCGCGGCCTCGATGAGGTTGCACGGCTCATCGACGGTGCCGAAGCGAGACCGAGTTGACGAGGGTGAGTACATGATTGCCACAGCGGGCCTCGTGGACTTCCACTGCCATCTTGATCTCTACCCGAACCATGCTGCGGCAGTCCAGGACGCGGAGGCCTCTGGCGTGTTCACGCTGGCGGTGACGACGACACCTCGCGCCTGGCCTCGCAATCACGAACTCGCGCAGCGCACAAAGCATGTTCGAGCGGCTCTGGGACTGCATCCGCAGTTGGTCGCAGAACGCGAGAACGAGATCGAGCTATGGGATCAACACCTTGCGGAGACGCGCTATGTCGGCGAAGTCGGGTTGGACGCCGGCCCCCGGTTCTTCAAATCGCTCGATGCGCAAAAGCGTGTGTTCCAACACGTGTTGCAGCGTTGCGCGCAGGCCGGTGACAAGATCATTACGGTTCACAGCATCAGGTCGGCCAAGGCGGTACTCGATCTTGTCGAAGCACATCTACCGCCCGAGCGCGGGAAAATCGTTCTCCACTGGTTCACGGGAACAAAGAGCGAGGCGAAGCGTGCGTTGGAATTGGGCTGCTACTTCTCGATCAACGCGGCAATGCTGGGCAATGAGAGGCACGCACCGATGGTGCAGGCTATCCCCTTGGATCGGATGCTGACGGAAACCGATGGTCCCTTCACTCGCACTGGCGACAGGCCCTCGCAGCCGACGGATGTAGTAAGCGTCGTCGAGGAACTGGGCTGTTTGCATCGGCTACCTGCAAACGACATGGCCAGCCTTATTCGTGACAACCTACGAGCATTGCTCGGATAGCTGGAGACGAAACGCTCCGCGCGAACCTCTACATCCGCTTGAGTGTTCCCCAGCTCGCCCTAGCAAGTTGTCCCGATAGCTGCTGAACTTCACCATGTCTCTATGCAGCGTGCTCATGGAGTCCGAGGTGGAACATCTATCGCAAACGACCAACGCGGCCGGCATCGACAACGACATCGGCCGGTCTCTCCCCTTGCCGGGAACGGAGGCCTACGAGGCACTGCCGCAATTTCCGAAGCGCAGCGCCCTCCCCTTCCGACGCACCATTCGCCGCCAGGAACTGCGGCAGATAGTCCCCTTGGCCGAAACGACGATCTACGAAATGGAGCGCCACGGCGAGTTTCCACGCCGCTTCAATCTGACGCCGCGATGCGTGGTGTGGGACTTGGCCGAAGTAGAAGCGTGGGTCGAAGAACGAAAGCAAGCGCCTCGCAGCGGCACCTCGAAGCCGGATGTCCACCTACGAAAAACCCGCCCTGTCCGGGCGGGTTCGAGCGAGAAATTGTCAACGCCGACTTAAAACTGACCCACTTTGCTGCTGATCGCCGAAGTAATTCGGACCCACCTGGGGCCGTTATCGGCGCTGCTCGGACGCGAAGGGCGTAGCCCGTAGCGGCTGAACAACGCGGCGCTGATCATGTCAGCGCCGATGCCCTCTTGGTTGCCTGCCCGGCCCTTCGTTTGTCCTTCAGCCGGTAGCTCTCCCCGGTGATCTGCACGATGTGCGCGTGGTGCAGCAAGCGGTCGAGCATCGCCGCCGTCATGGTCTGATCGTCGGCGAAGGCACCCGCCCACTGAGTGAACGGCAGATTGCTCGTGAGCACCATGCTGCCGCGCTCGTAGCGCTTGGCCACGACGTTGAAGAACAGAGTCGCCTCCTCGCGCCCGAAGGGCAGGTATCCGATCTCGTCGACGATCAACAGCTTCGGGCCGATGACGGCGCGGTTGAAGTACTCCTTCAGCCGTCCCTGCGCCTTGACCGCGGCGAGCTGCAGCATCAAGTCGGCCGCGCTGATGAAGCGCACCTTGTGTGCGGCCATCACCGCCCGGTGGCCGAGCGCCAGGGCGATGTGGGTCTTGCCCACGCCGCTGGGCCCGAGCAGCACGACGTTCTCGGCGCGTGGCACGAACGCCAGGTGGGCGAGCTCCTGGATCTGCGCCTTGGGGGCGCCGCCGGCGTGGCTCCAGTCGAACTGCTCCAGCGTCTTGGTCGACGGCATCGTTGCCAGGCGCATCAGCGTCGTCGTCCTGCGCTCGTCGCGGGCGACGATCTCGCTGGCGAGCACGCGCTCCAGAAAGTCGGCGAAGCTGGCTTCGTTGCGGGCGGCGTCTTGCTCCAGCGCCGGCCACTCGGTGCCCAGGCGCGTCAGCTTCAACTGCTCGCACAGCGCGTTGATGCGCTCGGTCTGCAGCGTCGTCATGCGAACACCTCGAGTAGCTCGTCGTAGACGGCCAGCGGGTGCTGCAAGCTCTCCACCGGCATTGCCACGCGTTGCGGGACGAACGGCGGCGACCTGAGCGCCGGCGCTGGCAGCATGACCGCGCGCTCATCGGCCAGGCGCACCATCGGCACCGCCTTGGTGGTGCCGTGCACGCGGCGGTTGGCGATCTCGTCGAGCCAGCGCCGCACATGCACGTTGGCCAGCTCCACACTCAGGCGCGGGCCGCTGGCCCCGAAGGTCGCTGCCAGCGGCACGACGAAGCTGCCCTTCAAGTACGCGTTGAAGCGCTCGACTTTGCCCTTGGTCTTGGCCCGGTACGGCCGGCACAGGCGCGGCGTGAAGCCGCAGGCTTCGGCCAGCGCCTTCATCTCGTCGTTCCACAGCGGTGCAGTCCGGGACCGTAAGCGTCGCGCTCGATGACGACCGCCTTGGTGTTGTCGAACAGCACGTGCGCGGGCACGCCGCCGAAGTAGTCGAAGGCTTCGCGCAGCCCACCACACAGCGTCCTCGCGTCCTCGCCGGACGTGAACTTGACGAAGGTAGCGCGGCTGTAGCCCATCGTGGCCACCAGCGCGATCAAGGGATCGCGACCACGTCGCACATGCGTGAAGTCGGCCTGCATCTGCTGGCCCGGCGGTGTCTCGAAGCGGACCACGGGTTCGGGCTCGCTGCGCTTGAGCGGCGCAAGGAACGCCTTGAGCTGGCTGATGCCGCCGCCATAGCCGCGCTCGCTGATCTCGCGCAGCAACACCGTCGCCGGAATCCAGCGTGGGCGCGCCTGCTCGACGCGCTCGCGCAAATAGCTCTTGTAGTCGTCGAGCTTGCAGGCACGCGGCTCGCGCGGCCCATAACGACGCGCCGCATCGTCACGCAGGTATCGGCGCACCGTGTTGCGCGAACAGCCAAGCTGCTTCGCGATCGATCTGACCGCCTCGCCCCTTCGGGCCATCACTCGTATCTCCACTGCACTCTCCTGGGTCAACATCGACGGCACCGAAAAGGCCGTCATCCTCACCCAGGTGGGTCACTTTTACTTCGGCGCAGTGGGTCAGTATTACTTCGGCGGCAACAAGAAATGAGGCCGGCGACGTTCCTCATCCGACCAGGGCTTGCAGTTCCTTGGACGCCGAGCGCGGCAGCCGCCGCCCCTCCTTCGCCACGTTGACCTGCAAAGCCACTCGCGCCACCTCCAGCACGTCCTTGGCCAGCGCACAACTGCCCTTGGCCTGCAACCAAGCCAGCACGTCCGCCAGATGCCAGATCGACGCACTGCCCTCATGCACCGGCACCGGGAAGCTGCCCGGATGGGCCAGCATCAGCTTGCGCATATTCTGCCGAGACACGCCCACGATATCGGCCACGTCGGTCAGGCCGACCAAATCCGGCGCCACCTCGATCAGCTTGGCCGACGGCGCGGCACGGCGCACATGGGCCAGCGCACTACGCACCGCGTCATCCGCATCGGTCGCCTCGCGCGTGAACTCCAGCGCCAGGCGCCCCGGCTGCCCGATGCCGACCAAGGCATCGTCGCAGCCGGCTTCGCCCAGACGCTCGACCAGTGCCTCCGGGTCGCCGTCATCGTCGGCAAGCTGGTAGTTCAGGGTGAAGGTGTATTCCATCGCGCTACTCCTTGGCACCATCTTCAGCCTCGTGCTGCTTGCGGTGCGTGGTGCAGTTGTCCACGACGCGCCGCAAGGCGCGAGCATGGTTGCCGGGGTTCTTCGGTGTGCTCCACACGCTGGTGATGCAGAACTCGCCGCAGCGGCATTCCTCATCGTTATACGGGCAATAAATCCGTCCCCACGCGTGGCTGCCGCCGACTTCAATGCGCCAGCCCTGCCCTTCGGCATGCCTGAGAGCTTCCTCAACTTCCTTCTTCGGGTGAGAGGGACGGGCCGTCAGTGATCTCCAGTATGGGGATGACTGGAGAGGTTGTCAAGTGACAGCCTTGTCCAATGACACATGAGCCTGAAGGTGGTGGCGTAAATCCAAAGTGAGTTGAGCCTGAAGGTGGGTGAATCGGGAT
>MKWM01000066.1 GCA_001899765.1 Thiobacillus sp. 63-78 | reverse complement strand
ATCGCGGCCTTGTCGGTGATCCGAAGGGCGAGGTACGGGCGGGCTGCATCGCGCAGCGGCCGCAACGCAGTGGAGGACCGGTAGGAACAAGAAATTTGTTTCGCGAGGAAGGCACGCAGTGCCGGGGAAATTTGTTGAGCCGGACGGTTGCAGCCATGAAGCCCGAGGCGCAGCCGGTGCCTCGCCAGGATTCACGACAAGCCAAGGCCGCCGTTGGGTGTGATCCTCACCGAAAGGCAGCATGGCTCCGGCATCCCTGCACAGAAGCGTCGCCGGCACGCACCCCATCGCAGGCAAGGTAAGTTCCGAATCACCAAGGATGAAAGCTCCTCGCGCATTGGCGCGGGCGTGATCGATCGCGGCGTGGTTAGGTCTCGGCATGGTGGACGGCTTGTCGGTGAGCCTCCGTTGTTTATGGCAGGCTGCCCGCCAGCGTCGGGTAAGGCGCGTGATTGCACAACCCGGCGCGGCCGGGAAACGCCAGGAAAATTTCTACGGGATATTCGGATTGCTCAACCAAAAGCATGGCGAACTAATTGGACGGATGAACAAAAACAGGGATGGCTAAAGTCATTTCGCCATCGGGCAGTCGCTTTCCGACTGTTGCCGCGCCGCCCGGACTGACAAGGCCGGGCGGCGCGGCGGCGTTGTATGCCTCCGCCGTTGCGTTGTACCGAAGTGATGGGGCAAAGCCCCCTCGGATGTCAGCCTTTGAGCCGCTTCATCTCTTCGGCCAGTATCCACAGCGCCCGGTTGACCTTGACGTTCTGGTCTATGCCCTGGATGGCGCGGGTGCGGTTCCTGCGTCCGTTGGCCGTGCGTGTGGACAGGCCACCCCGCACCAGATTTTCCTGCACGCGGTTGAACGTGCTCCACAGGTCGGGCCGGTCGTCGTCCCGGCGTCGAGGCCGCAGCAATTGTGTTTCCGTGATGGGCGCAGGCTTGACCGGGTCATCGTATTTCAGCGACAACGCAGCGCGGGCAAATGCCTCTGATTCTCCGAGGTTGAGCGTGATGGCGGCCATATCTTCCCGACGTTCCCGCACCAGTTCGAACCCCTCCAGCACATCGTAGGCACCTTCGATCACCTGGCCGATCACGTCGCCCTTGTGCGGGATGCGCAGGTCGGCCACGGTGTCGCCGCACACCAGCCCATTGCTGCATACGAAACGGAACATTCCCGCCAGCATCTGATAGCTGCTGGTGCCGTCGTGCGAGTTCAGCAAAATGATTTCGTTGGCCTCTGCGCCGTTGATCTGCGCTGCGTGGCGCAATCGCAGCATGTGCTTGGTGTGTTCGCGCTTGTCGTTATCGCGCACGCGCGTCTGGCACACCATGAACGGCTGGAAGCCTTCCTTGCGCAGGGCACCCAATACCTCGCCGGTCGGGATGTATGTGTAGCGGTCGGATCGGCTCTGGTGCTTTTCCTCCGCGAAGATGGAAGGGGCTGCGCTGCGAATCTGATCATCCGATAACGGATGGTCGGCGCGTAAGATGGGTGTAGCGTTTGCGAAACGGGAACTGAGTTGCATGGTATTTCTCCAGTGGTTACAGGTTGTGGTTTCCAAGCTGACCGGATTCCAAGATTCGGAGCCCGGTGTTGGCTTTGGTGGGTTCGGCGCAGTGACCTGGGCTGGTCGCCATTGCCGCCGTCTTTCCTGAGTTCATCGCCCGCGAACAACCGGGTCAGCGAGGGTCTGGCGGTCAAGGAGGAATGCGCAGGGTGGTGCGGCCCGCAGCGCAGCGAGGACACGGCCCTGCGCGCCTTGACGGACAGGCACCGCTGGCTACGGTCGCGGGGTTGGTGATGAAGGAGAGGGAAAGACGGATGACCGGCCTACGGCCAGATGAGCGACGGACCAACGCCGCGCGGCGAGCGCCGCTGCGTGCCACAGGCACGCCTTAATGGGAGTGGACAAAGCGCGCAGCGCGAAAACAGCATCGTGCACAGGCCGATCAGGCGCCGCCTGTTCGGCGGTCTTTTGGGGCGCCAAGCCTGCGCGGCGGGGTGGGCGTCAGCCGACCCCTGGAGGCAAGCGCAGCGCGCAGCTTTTTCGCCAAACGAGGACACAGCAAAAAAGGGGGCGATGCCCCCAGAGCTACAACAGCCCACGTTCGGCAAACGACAGGATGGCGCTACCGGCGACGATCAGGTGATCCAGCACCCGAACGTCCACCAGCGCCAGCGCAGACTTCAGCGTCTGTGTCAGCATCTCGTCGGCGCGTGAGGGTTCCGCCACACCCGACGGATGGTTGTGCACCAGGATCAGCGCCGCCGAGTTGCGCGCTAGCGACTCCTTGACCACTTCGCGCGGATACAGCGATGTCTGGCTCACCGTGCCGCGGAACATCTCGACGTAGTCGATGACGCGGTTCTGCGCATCCAGATGGATGACCGCGAACACCTCGTGCTCCAGCGTCCCAAGCTTGATCCGCAGGAAGTCGCGCACCATCTGCGGTGAACTTAGCGCCTCGCTGCCGCGCATCTGAGCGGTCAGCACCCGCAGTGCCGCCTGCAGCACCTCGTCGGCCTGGGCCGGACGGTGACGCCAGCGGCCAACCACAGGGCGGACGCGCAGCCCTTGAGGGCGAGAACGACGTGGTACGTTGAAGGGAACAGCAAGACCGCCACCACACACCGCCCCCTTTGCCGTTGGCAAGCGCAGCGCGCAGGCCCTCAAGGGCCGGAGGCGTCAGGGATCAAAGCCGAATGGCCACGATTCGGCACGAAGCGTGGGGTGCAGCAAGCCCGCGAGCCCGACGGCGGTACGCCGAGACGTAGAGAAGTGATATAGGTTTTTTCAGTCCAGTAGCCGGTGTATTGAACAGGCATCGAAACGGAGCAGCCGTTTACCACTTTTAAACGAAATTTAATTGGTGTATATTCCTCTTAAGCGAAATCAGCCTCGGGCCGTTCATATGACTATCACCCCTAAAGATTCGATTCCTGACTTGCTGGTACGAAACATCCCACGCAGCTTGATAATGGGAATTGATGAGGCCTTGTCCGCGGGCGCGCAGCGTGCCTATGCCTCTGCCAAGGGGATGGATGATGGCCATCTACCGCACGTTGTCGGTCAAATGCGGCATTTCCACATGAATGAGTCCTTCCAGCGAGCGCTTATCGTTGGAGATGCTTCGCCGAGTGCGATTCGGGGCAATGGCATTGTGACAGGACGGACTGGCATCTTTACGTTAGCCAGATTCAATATCCCTGAAGGATTCTGGATTAACGGGCGGCGGAGCCATACCCGTAAACAACTGTCGCTGGCAAACAAGGCAATCGAGCCTTTGGTCCAGCCGGAATTATTTGAAGCTTACACACCGCCATCTGAGGCGGTGGCATTCTTTGTGGCTTGCTTCCCAGGGTCGCTGCAATATCGGCCTGAGTCGCCGGTTTCCATCCAGGTCGCTGTGCCTGATCGATACATGCGCGGTTGGCTATTTCGCGAACAGATCGATGTCTTTGTGCAACGCTACGAACAGAAGCCCGCGATTCAGGACGACCTCGCAACGCCGAAGTTGAAGAAAAATATCGGGAAGCAAGGTACGGGTGGAACTTCGCCATGAGCCGTGGCGGCATTCAAGGCTTCCAGAGGGGTCGTCTCAGCCAGATACTGGCCGCGCGCCGCCTGAGCCAAGTGCAACTGGCGTCGCTTGTAGGAGTTTCGCCAGCAACAGTTAGCAAGTGGCGTGCAGGTACCCAAGCGCCTGAGCGCGACGCATTGGAGCGTCTTGCAAGCGTCGTCAATGTCACACCGGAATGGTTTACCCGCCCGCCGACACCAAAGGTCTCATTGCCATTGTTTCGCAGCAACGCATCTGCGCATGTTGCTGCCCGCGCGATGCTTGAGGCCCGATTGGAATGGGGACAAGACATTGCTGTAGCTCTGTCAGAGTTCGTCGACTATCCGGTTCTGAATTTGCCCAGCCGACTGTTTTCTGATCCGGAAGAGATTACGTCAGAGGAAATCGAACTTGCAGCTAGTGAGTGCCGCGATCTATGGCGGCTTGGTCGATCGGCTGTTCAGGATCTTGCACTTGCGGTTGAGGGCGCCGGTGTCGTTCTGATCCGTGAAGAGACTGGCATCGCGCAAATCGAAGGTTTGTCGGCGTGGAGTGAGGTGCTTGATCGTCCTTTTGTGTTGCTCTCCGCTGATAAGGATAACGGGTATCGCAGCCGTTTCGATCTGGCCCATGAACTTGGTCATTTGGTTCTTCATCGACACATTCCGCGACCGACTGAGCGTGATCGCCACAAGCAGTTGGAACAGCAAGCGCACCGATTCGCGGGCGCGTTTCTCCTGCCGGCTGAAACGTTTGCCACCGAAGTACGCATGCCTGTCACGCTGGATGATTTGTTGCTGTTGAAGCGCCGCTGGGGTGTTTCTGTCGGTGCGATCGTAATGCGACTTCGTGCATTGAAGATTTTGGACGAAGAGGGTGCTCAGTCACTGTTCAAGCGGCGCTCCGCGCGCTGGGGTGCCAAATCCGAGCCAGGCGATGGTGATAGGTCACCAGAGCGGCCGCGTCTGCTGCACCGTACCATCGATTTGTTGGTCGATGAGAACGTCATGCCGATGGATGCAATTCCCAGGCATATCGGGTTGGCTGCACATGACATCGAGTCACTGGCCGGGCTACCGGAAGGTTATTTCCAAGGCAAGGGCAAGGTAGTTCAGCTTGCACGCATGCGCAGTGCGCCAGTGAGTTCCGGGGATCGACCGGCGATGGATAGTAGTACGGTGCTGCCGTTCCGGTCCCCTCCCAAAGCTTGATTCACCACAGGAGATCGACATGTCGAAAAACACAAAGCAAACGTCTTCTCGCATCGCTACGCTGGCGGCGGAGACCTTGCAAAATGAGCGCGCCTCCCAGACAGCCAAGAGCCTCGCAGCGTCGGCGCTTGCGCAGCGCAACGGTAGCAAACAGACCGGGGCGGAGATGGAAGACCTGGCTGCAAAAGTGCTTGCCAGTAAGCACTATGCAGACGAAACGAAGGAACTGGCTGCGTCAGTTCTGAGTCAGTCGAACAAGGCTCGCTGATTTTCGTGCGGCGCAGCCGAGTATGTTGAGCGTTTGCCTGTACGCTTCCCTAATGGGCAATCGCTTCGTCGGGGCCATGCCGTGATGATTGAACGGCCGCGACTACTGCTCGATCGCCACTCAGAACAGCCTCGACCAAAGTGACGAGCGCTGCGGTTGTGTCGGCGTACGCGCCTATATAACCCGATTGAATGAGATCGAGAAACGCGCCCTGACGGATGTAGCGGCCACCGAGTGTGTTGTAGCTGATCCGAAATGCCCCGTGCGGTCCTTTGCAGGATGGGTCCTGCAACAGGCGTTCATAGTGATCAATTGGCGTGATGATGCTGCCGTTGGCCAAACTGCCATTGCGCCGCACGAACTTCAGGTAAAACACGGCGGGATTCAAACGGTATTCGAGTGGTCCCGCCGCGTGTGTGGCGGCGAAGGCGTGCATGCGCCGCACCTCATCGGCCATCTTCGAGTCGGGACGGTAGAGCCAGTCGGTGGGTTCGCCCAAGCGTCCATTCGGCTCCAGCATCTTGTACTGCACCATCACGATGTTTTTCTTCGTGAGGTTGAGGTAGATGAGATCCACGCCGAAGACATGCTCCAGGTCACGTCGGTTGGCGGTGAATACTTCAAGTTTGTCGGCACCTTTCTCAAACAAGGCGCGCCCGGTGATATGGCTCACCGAGAGCGTATAGCCAGGGACAGCGCGTGCATCATGTTCGATCACTGAGTCTTCCATCAGAGGTACGCGCGCCAGCGCCGTGGATTGCGATTCGACCAAATCAATACGACTGGCACGGTCGCTGGCTGCCAAGCCGAACGCTTTGAGTGCGGTCTGCACAGCATCCTCTTGCACGGCAGCGAAATTAGCGTAGCGCTTGGGTGCTGTGAGGGATTCGGCCACCGCGCGAATCGGCCCTTGGTTCGCCGAAATTGCCACGAGCGCATCAATTAGAGCGCCGCTCAGCTTTGGCGATAGCACGAGTACATCCGCTGAAGACCGCAATTTCTTTTGCAGTTGTGTCGCATGGGTTGTGCCATTGAGCAGCGCTGACACGGCTTGCTCCGTATCGGGCGCCATGCTGACCGCACGCTTGATCTTGATGCGCGTCTCCAGCGTGGTGACCGGACTGCGTGAACTGACAAGACCGATGTAGGCAAAGTGTTCGATCTTTTCAGGGGTGGCCCATTCGGAGAGTTTCCCAAAAATCAGGCAGATCGTGGGCGTCTTGATGTCGGCACACAGTTCATGTGCGCGCGCCAGCGTGAACTCGTTCAGTCCACGCCGCGAGGCATGGAGCTGACCGCTGTCGTTCTCGTCCAGGCGAAGAATCACGCAAGGCTTTGTCTGCACGTGCTGCCGTAGCGCGTCGAGCCATGTTCGGTCTTGAGAGCTAGGCATCGGTTAACCAATCTCCGCAATAGAAGTACCGCCGCTGTCATGGCTGCGCTGCAGGTCGGAAACTACCTTCATCAATCGATTGATCGGTTCGGCCAGGCGTTTGGGTAATACGCGGTGCTGCGTATGAATTTTCTGGTCGGCAATCCAGCGATGCGCGACCCAGACATCGTCCTCGGGATGGTCGTTGTCCACGCCATTGCGGTATTTGTAACCCACAAGCGCATCGGCGTGCGACAACAGTAGCCGTGCCATCGTCATGTGAAAGCGATGGGCCTGCAGGTCTGCGGGGCTCTTAGGGCGCGGGACGGTCAGACGCAGGCATTGATGGTTGTTGAACTGTTCCCAATCGGGGCCGACCACCTGGCCCGCATGCTCCAGCATCTTGCGCGACTGTTCGCTCTTGCCGTTGACGATGGCGACGGCTACCGAGCCGCTTGGGTAGTCCAGTGTCTTCGCTAGTAGCTTCATCCAGTTCATCAGCTTGCGCAAGGTGGCATCGTCTGCAAACATCAGGTACTGGTGCCGTTGTTCCCTGTCTAGAAACGTCGGCAACTGGGCGTAAAGCGGATATAGAAGATCGTGGAGGTAGATGTAAGTTTGTCGGCGGCCCTGCTCGTGGCTGCGCGTTGTAGCGGTCAATGCCTGTTCGGCCCACTGCGCATTGATGTCGTCCACCGTCATCTCGGTAATGTCGATGGAAATGAGTGCAAAGCCCAGTGATTTGCCGATCAGGGCTTTTCGCCCGTCGAAGGCGTGTCCTAGTTCGATTTCAACACCACCGAGCACCATGGGCTCGGTCTGGATCGGCGGCCCGAGTACCGCGATGTCGAGACGAAACCGACTACCGAAGGGTGTATTCAGTGTGTGTTCGGTAACGACCTGATCGGCGCCGAGCAGCAGATTGCCCTCTAAGGGATAGTCCGATGCCTCGGCGTCCTTGAACGCCCACGGCATCGCAAGACCAGCCGCAAGCCGGCGCGCCAACTCGGCGGCGATCAACTCCTTCGCGCGCCGGTGTTCGGGACTCTCATGTACGGCGTGCTGCCGGCTGGTTTCTTCTTCTTCGAACTGCGTCTTGATGTCGTAGGTCTTCTCTGCGGGTAGTTGGCGGAAGTGGGAGCGCCTACGTAGCTTGTCGTTTTCGAAGGAGGGGCTTACCCAGGTCACCATCTGATGGATGGCACCAGGCGCGACCAAGGGCCATAGTTTACGGGCGTGCTCGCGGCTACGGACCTCGCGCGCGGTGATGCGTGTTTGAAAGAGACCTTTTCGGGAAAAGACGACGACCGCTTCATCCATAGTCGAACTGCCTTCTCGCTCGCATCTCGCTATCTGCTGCCCAATAGAAGGGCTGCGAGCAGGCCCAAGCCTATGGCGACGGCCGCAGGGTTGTCGGGCTTCTCGGCGATGACGGCAACTCCTTGCAAGCTCAATTGTGTTTCGTATTGATCTGCCAAGCTCAGAACTTGCGCAGGTTGAAGGTGTAGTTGTGTGCTGATGTTACGCAACTGCGACAGATTGAGTACTGATTCGCCGGACTCCAGCCTCGAATAGGCCGATTGTGATAGGCCAAGCGCCTCCGCGATGGCGCCTTGCTTGATGCCACGAATCTCGCGCTGCTGCGCGAGTATCTTACCCACCAGGGAGGGGTAGGTAACAACCGGCCGTGGATGGGGGATTGACTCCTTGCGCATGTATGCGTTTAATGCAAATATGTTTAACGAGAGGATATCATGATCCACACCAATAATCAGCAAGACATCTGGGGACTTCCTGCCGGTACGGTCATTCGTGTACGCCATGGTTGGTACGACCATGTGGGGTTACTCAGTGATCACCATATCGAGGGCGAGAGAGGTGTTCTAGCATTTTCGGCCCAAGAGCAGGGCTTTGTGGAACAGGCGTTCCACGCATTTGCGCAAGGACGCCAAGTGAGGATCGATGGCTATCCAGGGTCGCTTCCGCCGGCCATCGTCATGCACCGTGCCCGGTTGAAGCGAGGGCAGAAATATTCGTGGGCCGGTTTCAACTGTGAGCACTTCGCTCATTATGCGCACGGGTTGCCGATCGAAAGTCCTCAGTTGCGACAATGGGCGTTCTTGGGGAGCGTGTTTAGTCTTCTGGTTTTCGCAGCACGCGCCTGATGCGCAAAGGCCATGAGCGGGAGACCGACGGCAAGAACGACTTGATTTTGTGAAACCCGAGAGCGGTACTCGCATGGCAAATTCGCTGGTCAGCGAATATTGCTTTCTTGTCGAATATTCGGTATTGTTGCATTATTCGCTGTACAGGGAATAATGGCTGGCCATGATCGAATCGCACGCTGCCGAACAAGCCATGATCGAGCAGTTCCTGGAATCACTCCGGGAGCTGCCGGACGCGCATGCCGAGTTGGATTCACTGGAACCCGCTGTGCAGGCCGCCGACCGACTCGACGCCAAGATCGATCTGCACGTCGCCGGCAAGTCGATCGTCTTGCTGGTCGAAGTAAAGAAGACGGTTTACCCCCGAGATGTGCGCCAGGTGTTGTGGCAATTCAAGTCGCTGCACCACGGCCAATATGCCGACGCACAGTACCTGCTCATTGCCGAATCCCTTTCGCCTGGGGCGAAGGAACTGCTCAGGGCCGAGCGTATCGGCTATTACGACAGCGGCGGAAGCCTATTCTTACCGGCCTCCGGCGCCTTCGTCTTCATCGACAAGCCACCTCCGAAGACCTTGGAAAAATCGGTGCGGTCGTTGTTTTCAGGGCGGCG
The DNA here is from genome assembly GCA_001899765.1 of Thiobacillus sp. 63-78. GTDB lineage: Bacteria > Pseudomonadota > Gammaproteobacteria > Burkholderiales > Thiobacillaceae > Thiobacillus. The sequence continues at coordinate 10,780 of MKWM01000066.1, read as the reverse complement.
CGCCCAAGTGCTGCATGCGCTTTTGATCAATCACGAGGAATGGTTCGGTGTCACCGAGGTGGCCGAGAAGGCACAGGTGGCGCCGTCAACCGCTTCCGATGTGCTGGGTGAGCTGGAGCGGTTCGACTGGCTGGTATCGCGTGGGCAGGGGCCGAGCAAGGAACGCCATCTTCGTGAACCCGGTGCATTGCTCGACGCCTGGGCCAAGCAGCTTGCCACGCAGCGCGTACCGGCACTACGTCGCTACTACGTGCCAGGCCTAAAGTTCGATGCCCTGATCGAGCGGCTCGGCCAGGTCTTCGATGCGTATCAGGTCAGTTACGCTGTGAGCCACGAAGCCGCCGCACAGCGCTATGCCCCCTTTCTATCCGGTATCTCACAGGTGCGGACCCGGTTATTACCCGGCGCTGGGGCCGACACGGCGATGGCCGAACTGGATGCACGCGTCGTCAATGAAGGGGCGAACCTCGCGGTCATCGAGACGAAATCGGCGGGAGAACTGTTGTTCCGCCAGCAAGTCGGCGGTGTTTGGCTGGCGAGTCCCATTCAGGTTTATCTCGATTTGTTGCGCGGCGAGGGCCGGACCAAAGAGATGGCGGAGCACCTGCGTCGAGAAAGGCTAGGTTTCTAATGGCCAAACCCGCGACGCTCGATGGCTACAGCGATCAGTACACGCTCGACTGCGAACGCGTTCTCGTGACGCTGCTGCGCGGGCTCGGGCCTTGGAAGGACTCCGTCTACCTAGTCGGCGGTCTCACTCCGAGGTACTTGGTCGCGGCCAGGCCGCCGGTGGTGCCAGCACATGCGGGCACGCTCGATGTCGACATCGTGATTGACCTGCAAATCCTGGCCGATACCGAGGCGTATCACACGCTTGAGGATAACCTCAAGAAGATGGGCTTCGAGCGGGCCGAAAACAGCGCCAGGACAAAGCTCTCCTGGCGTTGGCAGACCCGCACGGAACACGGTGCGCTGATGGTGCTGGAACTGCTGGCGGATGCGCCGGACATCGCCGGCGGCAGGGTACAGCCGTTGCCGACCGAAGGCACGATCTCGGCACTGAACATTCCTCATTCGTCCATCGTCTTCGACCTTCACCAAGTTACCGAGATCCAAGCCGAACTGCTCGGTGGCAACGGCATCGCCACGGAGCAGATCAAGCATGCCAACCTGGTCAGCTTCACCTGCCTGAAGTCGTTCGCGTTCGACCAGCGCTTCGAGCGCAAGGACGCGCACGACCTGATCTATTGCATTGAACATGCACCCGAGGGGGCGAAAGCCGTCGCCGAGGCCTTCCGCAAGGAGCTGGCAGGTAAGCACGGCGACGTGGTCAAGGCTTCTCTGTCAATCCTGCGCGACCGTTTTGCGCAGGACGACAAGACCGAAGGCTACCGCAAGGATGGTCCTGTGTCGGTCGCGAAGTTTGAGCTTGGCGAAGGCGACGAACCCGAACTGCGCGAGGCGAGGGCGTTGCGGCAGCGCGAGGCAAGCGACGTGATCGAGCAACTTCTCGGACGGATCGGATAGGGACTGTGTGATGATCAAAGAGATATTCGTCGGCATTAACAAGCATCGCCGAGCTCCTGAAACCGGCTCGCCCGTAGCTCGTGTCCGCGATCTCTTTTCTCGCTGACCGGGAGAAAAAGCGTGGTGCAGTTCAACGATTGGTGCGTTTCAGTCGACGAGGCGGTCGGGAACCACTTCCGCAGAGTGATGACCGGACAGGCGGCAAGCCTCTCAACGGGGGTCCAGGCGACCGCGGCCATTGTGCCAGGGCACTATGCGTCAGAAGAGCAGGTGGCGCGCGCTCTCGCGCGTCTCGGCAAGCCGGCTGCGGCAGCGTTGATCCAGGGCATGCTCCCAACAACGAAGGCGATCCGTTCCGGCGACCTTGGCGAAATCTACGCCACGGAATGGATCGATGCGCATAGCGGCGGCTATCGCGCCCCGATCAAGCGCCTGCGCTGGAAAGACCATCGCAATATGGCGATGCGCGGCGACGACGTGATAGGCATCCTTCTGGATGCCCAAACCCAACGCCTTCATTTCTTGAAGACGGAAGCCAAGAGCCGCGTCACGCTCACCGCCCAAGTCCTCACGGAGGCGCGGGCCGGCCTGGACAAGGATGGCGGACTGCCATCCGCGCACGCGCTATCCTTCATTTCGGCCCGACTTCTCGAACTAAATAATCTACCGCTCGCCGACGCGATCGATGATGCGCTGCTGAAGCACGGCATCCCGCTGCAAAATGTCCGGCATCTGCTTTTCACCTTTTCCGGCAACGCGCCGGACGCCATGCTAACCGCTTCTCTTCAGGCCTACCCTGGACCAATCAATCAGTGGGGGGTCGGCCTGCGCGTCGAGGGGCACGCCGCCTTTATCGGCGCAGTCTATGATCGAGTAATCGCCGATGCCAACAACGCCTGAGGCAATCGCAGTAGGCATCGCCGAAGCGGCAACGGCTGGTTTTCGCGGCCGCCTCCTAGCGCGCGGTCAGGCGCGAGCGATCATCTGGCGTGACGGGGTTCTCCCGCCAGATGCCCCGGCCTTTGCGCCGCAGCTCAGCTTTGACCTGCATTCTTATGGGTACGCCCTTTTCGGGTTGGGCCTTCGCCTGCGTGAACTCGGTGGGGAGGCCGCGCTGGCGCGAACTGCCTTTGAGCAGGCCGCCGCCGCCCTTGAGGCGGTGATCGCAAAAGGCAATCGCGAGGAGGTGGATCGCGACTTCCACTTCATCATGGCAGCGGCGAGCTATCATCTCGCGCATCTCTCGGCTCGCGCTTTCTCGCTGCTGACGCTCGTCGAAGCCGATGAGAATTTCGCGCCAACCGAACGGGTTCTTGCGTTATTGATGCGGCGGAACTTTCGCGAACTTCGCGCCAGCGTGCTTGACTTCCGCGCCTCCGGCAAAGGCAGCGACGCGCGAATCGCGGCGGGAATTCAAGCCAGCCTCAATCAAATCGAGGCGGCGGCTGAATTGACGGATGGCAACGATTTTCTCTTCGAAGGCTTGGATACAGCGCTAGTCGACACCTTTATGTCGGCGATGGCTCTATTCCTGATCGCGCTCGAACGTGGCGAGCAACCGCTGCTTGACCAAGCGCTGGAGCGACTCCGTACGGGGCTTTCCATCTGTAGCGAGATGAACATGCTTCCGCAATGGTGGGTGTATCGCATCGCCATCCACCTTCTTTCTGACCTCTGGTCGAGCACTTTCCATGAAAGGGTGCCGCTCCAACCAGTGGGTGGCGAGGCGGCCGACTGGCCTCGACTTCGCGAGCTTTTCATCGCCCTGTTGCAGCAGCGCTCTAAAGCCGAGGTGGATCTGTGGCCTTCTCAGATCGAGGCGGCTATCCGCGCGGTTGACCGGTCGGATGATCTGGTTGTCTCGCTGCCCACCAGTGCCGGCAAAACACGTATCGCCGAACTATGCATCTTGCGCTGTCTGGCCAGCGGAAAGCGAGTGGTCTTTGTCACGCCGCTGCGCGCGCTGTCCGCCCAGACCGAAACGACGCTGCAGCGGACCTTCGGCCCGCTTGGGAAGACGGTCTCCGCACTCTACGGCAGCATCGGGGTTAGCGGCTTCGATGAGGACGCGATCCGCGAGCGCGATATCGTTGTCGCGACGCCGGAGAAGCTCGACTTTGCGCTTCGCAATGATCCATCCCTTCTCGATGACGTCGGCCTGCTCGTCTTCGACGAGGGTCACATGATCGGCCTCAACGAGCGCGAGGTCCGCTACGAGGTGCAAATCCAGAGGCTTCTTCGTCGTGCGGATGCGCATGAACGGCGAATCGTGTGCCTATCGGCGATTCTCCCCGACGGCGACCAGCTCGATGACTTCGCTGGATGGCTGCGCCGCGACCATCCGGGCGGCCTGATAAAGCACGACTGGCGTCCGACGCGGCTGCGGTTCGGCGAGGTAGTTTGGGCATCGCCTACTGCGCGCCTGAATCTGCGCGTTGGCGAAGAACGGCCCTGGGTCCAGCGGTTCCTCACCGGATCGGCGCCGCCGACCTGGGTGCCGCCCAAGCGTCGTCGAACTAAGCTATTCCCGTGCGATCAGCGCGAGCTCTGCCTGGCAACGGCTTGGCGGCTTGTCGAGGATGGGCAAACAGTCCTTATCTTCTGCCCGGAACGGCGCAGCGTCGAGCCGTTTGCTGGAGTGATCGTCGATCTTCATGGGCGCGGCGCGTTGCGCTCGTTGCTGGAGGCAGATACTGCTGTGCTCAACACCGCGATTGCGCTTGGCGAGGAATGGCTCGGGCCGGATAGCGCCATCCTCAAATGCCTGCGCCTCGGTGTGGCGCTGCACCATGGCGCCTTGCCAACAGCCTACCGCAAGGAGGTCGAGAGCCTGCTGCGCGACAACGTTCTCAAGGTCACCATTTCGTCACCGACTCTAGCGCAAGGTCTCAACCTGTCGGCTACGGCCGTGGTTATGCATTCCCTCCATCGCGCCGGCGAACGGATTGAGATATCCGAGTTCAAGAACGTGATTGGACGGGCCGGACGGGCCTATGTCGATGTGGAAGGCATCGTACTCTTCCCGATGTTCGACGAAATTGCAAAGAAGCGGAGAAACTGGGAATCGCTCATAAACGATCTCGGTGCGCGCAACATGGAGAGCGGGCTGGTGCAGCTAGTCGCGGCGCTGCTGTCCCGGATGAACGCTCACATCGGTGGAGACCTGAACCAGCTCATCGAGTATGTCGCGAACAACGCTACAGAGTGGACCTTCCCTGAGGTCGCGAACGAGAAGCCCGAGGACCGTGAGCGCGCCCTTGCGAATTGGGAACGGCACGTCGCAACGCTCGACACGGCTGTCCTCAGCCTCATCGGCGAAAATGATATTCCGGACGATGGGATCGAGGCCGCGCTGGACGATATCCTGCAATCATCTCTCTGGCACCGCCGACTTCTGAGGCAGAACGAGCAGGTACAGCAGGTTCTTAAGGCGGGCCTTGCTTCGCGCAGTCGGCTTATCTGGAATCAATCGACCGCCGCGAGCCGCCGAGGCTATTTCCTGGCTGGCGTCGGGTTGGAAACCGGACAGGCGCTGGACGCCATCGCAGCGGACGCCAACCTTCTTCTGATTCAGGCCAATGGAGCCATCCTGAATGACGATGCCGAGGAGGCGATCGCCACGATTACGGCTATCGCCGAACGCGTCTTCGCCTTCTATCCCTTCACGCCTGATCCCATGCCGGCCAATTGGCGCGACATCGTCCGCGCTTGGCTTCTCGGCCAGCCTCTCTTCGGCATCGCTGCCGGTCTAGAGTCGGAGACACTGCAGTTCATTGAAGGTGGACTCGTCTATCGTCTGCCGTGGGCAATGGAGGCTCTTCGCGTTCGTGCGGCCGCCAACGGCGACACCATCGATGATTTTCCACTCGATGTCTATGAGCTCGGTTTGGCAGTGCCTGCCGTGGAAACCGGAACGTTAAACCGCTCCGCGTCCATCCTCATTCAGGCGGGGTATAGTTCAAGGCTCGGCGCTATCAAGGCCGTCATCGACACCGGTGCAACCTTCCGGACGGGCCAGGAGCTTCGGCAGTGGCTCAGTTCTGAAGCCGTCGCCGCATGGAGCGCACAGCCCGATTGGCCGACCCCAGAGACAAAGGCGATGTGGACGGAGTTCGCGCAAAGCTTCAACCCGCGCGACAGCCGAACCTGGGCGGATCGTCGGTACAGGGCAGCCGTGACATGGTTTGGCGTCCCGCCGCCGCCCGACACGCCCGTCCATATCCATCACTGGGCCGGTCAGCCCAGCGTGCTCTCGGCTGATGGTACGCCGCTGGGCACAGTGCAGGCCGCGCTTAATCCCGGAAGGGCGGGTCTAGTGCGCGCTCAAGTTTCTCAAGATGTGAGCAAGATCGAACTCGCATATCTTGGGCCTGACGACCTGTCTGGCGCCTAACATGCGCGAAGAACAACTTGCGGACGTACCTGGTGAAAGCTAGTGGTCGTGAGGTGAAGACGGTGAACTGCCATACGGGCAGTGGTGGTCGGTCGCCAAACGGAAGGTTCCTGAAGTTCTAGGAACTGCGCAAGCGAGTGACGGGTTCCCGATCCGATCATGTCATGTCTTACTTGGGGACGTGGCAGCTCCGTCGCCCACCGTTGCAAACCTAGCCGTGCCTATTGCAGGCAGAGGCGGCGGATACGGCAGCCGCCTTGATTCTCGTTGCGGGTAACTGCTTCATATGCAAGAATACACAGGTTTTCTAGTTGTCGACAACGGAAATGCCTACAATCATAGCCATTCAGTACACTCAGGATCAGATGCGCGCCCTTACTGGCGTGTCTGTAGAGACGGTGCGGCATTGGCGGAAGACTGTTCCGTACTTGGCAACCAAGACAGGGAAAGCGGCACGCTTCAGTTTTGCCGACTTGCTGGGTTTGGCCGTCACAAACGAACTGGTGAGGTCGCTAGGTGTCCATATTGGCACGGTGAGTTCCGGCGTGGATGCGCTGTTCAGGCTGCTGGCTGACGCCAGTGCCCAAGTACTGGATGGTGGCGTTGTGCTCGTTACAGCGACTGGGGCCAGTTTTCATGAATTGGGGACTTGGAGCGTTGGTGCCGGGGCTCAACCGGCCTTTGCTATCCCGCTCACCCCGCTGATCGCGCGACTTCAGCAGCATATGCTGCCTGTCATGCTGGTACCAAGCCAAGTAGCATTACCTTTTCCGCCTGAAGCCATCAGGAGCAGGGCGTGAACAGTGCAACGCTCGAACAGGTACTCGCGGCAACTGGCTACTTACCGGACGGTCAGCCCGCAGCCGGACTTCGGCTTGGCGCCGAGGCGCAGTCGTCACGGCGTGGCCGCGTCTTCACTCCCGACGCGCTCTGGCGTAGCGCATCGTCGCTGACCATCTATTTCAAGTTCGAGCAGAGTGTGCCTTCCGAGGATTTAGTCAGCCAGTGGCGGCGAGAAGTGTGGAATGAAGGGTTCGCGCCGTTGCTGTGGGTTATTTCTCCGCAACGCATCGACCTGTACAACGGTTTTGGCGCGCCTGTGAAGGATGGCGATGCGCAGAGGCACTTGATCCGTCGCTTCGAAAACATTGAGAAGTCTCTTCAGCAGTTGGACGAGCTGGCCGGCCGATTGGCGATCGAGACGGGTCAATTCTGGACACAGGTGCCAACCGTCGATCGCAAGACCAGTGTTGATCAGAGGCTTCTGTCCGACCTTGCTTCTCTTGAGCACGATCTCGTCGATGGAAAATTGGCACGAAGTGCGGCTCAGGCCTTGATCGGGCGGGTGATCTTTACCCAGTACCTGATCGATCGGCAAATTGTCAGTGCCACACGTCTGAAAAGGGCGTGTGGGTATACGGTCTTACCGGCGATCCTGCGGGACAGGTCTGCGACAGCACAGCTGTTTGCCTGGTTGGCTCAGACCTTCAATGGCGACATGTTCCCCCCTTCGTCGGTGGAGACGACGCCGGCCACCCATCATTTGAAGCGCGTCGCTGAGTTCCTGGAAGCGGTTGATCCTCAAAGCGGCCAGCTCAATTTCTTTCCTTATCAGTTCGATGTGATTCCCGTTGAACTGATTAGCTCGATCTACGAACAGTTCGCGCATGCCGAACCAGGCATAGGCGGGCAACGCACCGAGGCGTTACGAAACGGCGTGCACTACACGCGACTGTCCGTCGTTTCCTTGGTCCTCGATGAGGTAATGGATGGACTGTCGGGACAGGAGTCTGTACTAGATTTGACTTGCGGATCTGGCGTTTTCCTGGTCGAGGCGTTGCGGCGCTTGGTCTATCTACGTACCGAGGGACAGCCACCTACTCGGGAAGTAATCCGCTCAACGTTGTATGAACAAGTGTATGGGGTAGACATCAGCGAAGCTGCCATTCGCGTGGCAGCATTCAGTTTGTACTTGGCTGCGCTTGAACTGGACCCCGATCCCCAGCCGCCGCAGTCTCTGAAGTTCCGGCCTCTGATTGGCAAGACGTTGCTTATTGGCGACGCTCGGAGCGTAGAACGTCATGCTGATGGAAAGGCCGTATTAACGACGCCCACCGGCTTAAAGCAATTCGATTTGATCGTAGGCAATCCGCCTTGGAGCTTCAAAGGTCAGGCAGGAACTGAAGTACGGCGCAAGACTAGAACTGCGGGCGTCCCTGCGCAGCCGCGGGGGGAAGGTTTGGACTTCGTGTTGCGGGCGACAGAGTTCGCGCATGACCAGACTCGCTTCGGCGTCATTCTCAGCGCAACACCGTTTTTTAGCCGCAGCGGTACAGGCATGGCGGCGGCTCTGCACCTCATGCGCGCGTTGGCCCCCGTCACACTGGTTAACCTGTCCAATTTGTGCAGTTGGCTCTTCGCAACCGCAACGATGCCAGCTGTGGTGCTCTTTGCGCGTCACCGCCCGAAGCAGAGAGCAGATCAGGTGACGGTCGTTCAGATTCCCTGGACGCCCAGCGGTGCCAGAACCCATTCGTTCGAGGTGGCCCCAAGCGATGTCATCGAGTTGAGCCTGGAGGAGATCGAGAGGCAGCCGCTCAAGTTGAAGGCTGCTGCCGTAGGCCGCCGCCGTGATCTCTTGCTACTGGCGGAATTGACATCGACACACCAAAGTCTGAGTGACCAGTTCGCGTTGCTTGATACTAAGTTCAGTGATGGATTGACTCAAGGCAAGCCAGCGAAGCAGACGCGTGACGCGAGCGAAATGAAGGGCCTGGAATTCCTGCAGACCAACGACATGCAGCACTTCCATATTCCCAACAATTTGCCGATATACGACCAATCGTCGGCTCAGTGGCCACGCTCACGTGACACGTACCGAGCCCCCTTGTTGATCGTCAAAGAGATGGTGGTAGGGCACCCGCGAGCTTTGGTTGCGGTCGCCAATCGTGATGTTGTGTTTACGGATTCTTTCTTCGCTGCGTCATTACCTTCGAGCCACAAGCAATCGGCGCATCTGCTCGCTGCAATCTTGAGTTCCGCGCTCGCATCGTGGTTCTTCGGCTTGACGGCCTCCGAATTCGGTATCTATAAGCGAAAGTTGTTGATGCGCGATGTCGGGTTTCTGCCGGTTCCTGATTTGCGTGCCTCCGCAAAGTCTCCGGCTGGACGGCGCTTGCTGGACTTGGAGAAGGTGCTGCGAAAGCAGGAGATTGGCGCACAAGAGTGGAACGCCGTGGATGAGGCAGTCTTCGATCTCTACGAGCTTAGTGACGCTGACCGCGTTGTCGTTCTAGATGGGCTTCTGCGCGCTGGATGGCAGTGGGAGGATGGTCGTGAGGCCTCCGTAGTCCCGTCGGATAGTAGATCCGAAATGGTGGCGTATGCCCAGACTTTCCTGTCTGTAATGAATGGTTGGTTCTCGGCCCGCAATAAGCGGCACATGCGCGCCGAAGTGATGGATCTACCGAGGGGGGCGGCCCTGCGCGTCGTGCGCTTTGTCGTGGAAGACGGGCCAGGCGAGGCGACTATAAGTTTAGTGAACCCTCAAGGCGAATTACACGACATGCTTACGCGAATTGGTCAGCGCTTGAAAGTAAAGATTGCGACCGCCCTCAGCGCCGAGCGAGAGCTACGCGTTCACGGACGCAATGAGCTGGTGATTATCAAACCGGCAGCTCGACGTCACTGGATGCGCGTTGCAGCTCTGGAGGATGCCGATACGGTCGTCGCGGAGAGCTTCTTAGGGGGCGACGTTTGAGGATTCCGTATGAGACTCCTCCTGCACTCGGCAGAGAGTTCATCGAGTTGGCGCCCGAGGTTGTTGCCGCAATTCTGCTAACGGTCAATGCGGGTTGGCAGCAAGCGGATACAGCCGTAGATGTGAATACCGACGCTGGCGAGGTGCTCATGACAGAACGCCTGCGCGACGGGATGCGCAATGCGCTGAAGAACTCTTCATGGAAGCTTATTGTGCTGCCCGGCACCGAATCTCGATCAAAAAGCACTGTGGTGTTGCCGGACGGGCGTACCGACATTCCGTTAATGATGATCGAAGTTTTCTTGCGTACCCAGGAGCATGATCCTCATGCGATTATTGAATGCAAGCGGATCGCGGGCTCAGACAGGCATCTATGCCGTGAGTACGTCGTCGAAGGTATCGACAGGTTCGCCAGCGGAAAATATGGTGAAAACCATGCTGTTGGATTCATGGTCGGCTACGTCCTCTCTGGTACGGCGAGAGAGGCAGCTGCAGGCATCAATGCATATCTGACACGAGTCTCTCGAACAGGGGACCACCTTGAGTCGACTGTGATAGTTGACACCAACACCTGGTTCAGCCGACATACGCGTGTAAAGCCGTCTGATCCGATTGGCTTGCACCATACGTTGCTCGGAGTGGCTAACGTGGCGGGAGGCTAAGCCGGACTTGGTTGGACATGACCATCCCCCATGCCAGCAAGGGTTTATTTTTTGACGGTATAAGTGACGGTAAAGTGTGATGATAAGAGCAACGAAAGCTAGTGCCCATGAGGGTTTTAAGGCCTCTGAAACAATTGAGTGGGAGTGAATTTACGTCCTTCGAGGACTATCGCCAGCTATCGAAAAACCGTCGTAACGTATTGATTTATAAATAAATACGTCACGGTAGCTATCGGTGGCTATCGCCGGTCAGCGGAAAAAGTTGACGGTAGAGCTGACGGTAAAAATCGAGGCCGGATTAAGACACTCCCGTTCACTATTCAGACTTTTACCGTCTTTGACGGTAAAAGCCAGACTGCTGACAAAGCCCCCACAAGCTGGGGGCTTTGTGTTTGAATCGTGGTCATGCTCAAACCGCCTGCCCCGCACCAGCACCGG
>MKWM01000065.1 GCA_001899765.1 Thiobacillus sp. 63-78 | reverse complement strand
CTCATCAACAAATCTCGACAACGCGCCGCCTGAGTCAACTCCGATTGCCCCGCTCGCTCAGGCTCATGTGTGAATTGGAAAATACTCCGCCCCCGCCAGAATCGACGCAGCGCGATTATTTCGATGTGGCCGGCTCTACGGGTCATCCAGACAAAGAAAAACCCGCCACAAGGGCGGGTTTGCCGTCACAGCGCCAGGAGGTCGCCTGAAGGCTGTCGGGGTTTTCGTGTCGCGGCACTTGCCGACCAATCCGCGTCCGGCTTTCGCTTGCGCGCCCACCGGCCAGGGTTGTCGCTTACGGTGCAGGGGTCATCAAGCGTGCTGCGCCGGCGCTGCGGAAAGTCGGGATCACCCGCATTTCGCCCAGGATCGTCGCGAGGTTGTTGGTGAACTGATCCCCTGTGTGCCCGATTTCAAACGTCACTTCTTCACAGATGAGCAGCTCGCACTGCGACGAATCCAGCACCAGCGTTTTGCCGGCCGGAACCTGGCCAGACAGGATCACGCGGTAGCCGCGCAAACTGGTAGGCATGGGTGCAAGGTAGGGCCCAGCCAGGTAAGTGCCGTCAACCGTGCCACGGCGCGTCTGGGTCTGAAGCCAGTCCTGCGGATTGAAAACAACGAGGTCAGGATTGAAGCCGCTTTCCTGCAGGATGGATACCCCTTCAGAGGCCGCGTCGGCCAGTTCCTCAAACGCGCTGGGGACAGCTGTAGCCAGTGTCAGCAGGCCGGAAAACGTGGGCGTTACATTGCCATCCATCAGGGCCGCGTCGAGCGCCCATCCAATCTGATTTCGCAAGTGAACGTCGATGGCAGTCTTCAGTTCGGCCGAGTCTTTTAGGGCCTGTCGGGAAATCACCGTATAGCCCGCGATGGTGAGCGCCGGTTGCGTGATCTCGGTGAAAACGGGCCGCGTCGCCGACTTGGCCGTGCCTTCGCCAGCCTGCACGCCGGCATTGCCCTCGACCCCGGTATAACGCGAATACGTCAGGCTGCTGATGTCGCCGGCCGGCCGCTGGGGGAGACCATGTTGAATGCCGACGATCTTGATATCCCCAGGCGAGCCGACGCCCCCGCTGGCGACGGTTGCCGCGCTGGCGCTGGTGAGCGCATCGCCTGCCGCCTTGATTTCCAGCTTGATACGGCCAGCCTTCCCGAGCAGATCGCGGTTCTGTTCAATCTGCTCCCAGACACGCGAGCCAAGGGTGGCGTTGCCGCGCTGCAGGCCATCCATCGGCAGCATGGCGCCGCGCTGTTTGAGCTGCAGGATTTCGTCGGACAGCTCGCGCTGTTTAAAATCAAGGCCGTCCAATTTGGCGAGCACGTTCTTTTCCAGGGACGCAAACGCGTCCGCTACCTGCTTCATGTGGTCCATGTCAGTTCCTTTCGTAGTGGTGAGGAAAGGCCCATTACAGAATGCAGAAGCGCCAAGCCATTACGACATTTTTCTAGCGGCCCCGACATCGCGCTGGGCGGTTCGCATCGAGACCTGGAAGCGCGTCCGTATCGCATCGGTGATCGCGCACGGAGCCATGCCGTTGTCCAGCATGCGCCGCGCCGCTTGGATGCGCCTTTCTGTTTTTGAGTCTGCGGGGATATAGACCGTGCACCCGGCATACTTGGCCAGGCGCGAGGCCAGCAGCATGCGCGCCTGTGGCGTCGGCATCGCGTCCAGCAAATCCATGCAGAAAGCCTCTCCGCTCAATTCACGACCCTCCTTGGCTCAATGATGCTGTTGCCAGTGACTGAGCCGGCCATAGAACCAGAAGCGCGCCGCTACGCCTTCCGGCGTTACCTCGACGGACTGGCAGCCGAGAACAACCACCTCGACCGGCAGGCCATCACCGGCAGTTGGCAGCAGCAATAGGCGATGCGCAGGGCCGCGCGAAGGGTCGAATGTTGTAACCAGTTCGAGGCGTGCCGATCCTGTCGCAACCATCTCGAAGGCCAGCCGGCCGGCTTCTTCATCTTGGTCGAAAAAGTCACCAAGCCATTCCGTTGCAGCGAGTTGGCAAACGGTGGCCAGGGCGCGGGTGAGGTTTGGGTGCAGATTCATCGTGATTCCTTTCAAAAAAACACTTCGTCACATTCATTGCTATGACCCCCCCCCTGTCTAATTTGCGGGGCCAAAAAAAGAGTTAGCCGCACGGTCTAGAACTGGTGGGCGACGGACTTTTCTACCCCCTACGGTGGTCGAACGGCAGCTATCACCCAAAACCCCACCAGACAGGAATAAAGGGAATAAAGGGAGGAAAGCACCTTTCGCACCTTCTTTCCCTTTATTCCTGTCTTTGTGATGCCTGAGCCTTGAGCGCCTTGATTCACAAGGAAAGAAAGAAAATCCTTATAAAAACCTTTTAGGGAATCAGGTAAAGAAGGTGCGAAAGTCATCATTATTTCGCTCCCTTCATGGCAAGCGGGTTGACCTGGTAATAGATCGGCGGCCGGCCACCTGTGGCAGTGCCCTTGTAGGGCCCAGCGATCAGGTTGCGAGTCTTGAGCGTTTCCAGCGCGGCGATCAGCCGATCGATCTTGTCGAACCGGGTATGGTGGGCGCGGTGCAGTTCCGAGCGCAGGAACTCGGGCTCGCCGCGCCGCTCGATCCAGCGCCAGCACAGCCGCGCATCGTCGGTGGCGGGATCGGCACCGATCAGGTCGAACACGGCCTGTGCGTGGCGTATGAGCCGCAGACACAATCCGACAGCGCGCTTCATGGTTTCATCGCTGATCGCTTCATGCGCCTTGCCGTGCCCGGCAACGTGCAACAAACCAGCCACCCGCAGCGCACCGCCTGACAGCTTTGCGCACCAGTCGCGCATCGATTCAAGCGGCCCGCCTTCAGCCTGTTCGTTCTCGATCTTCTGGGCGAATGTCACCCACAGATCGCGTGCCGCATCGGATAACAGCAGTGTGTGTTCGTCATCCTCGCCATCCGCCACATCGGCGCGTGGCTCAAGCTCCAGCAGCCGCAGCACCTCACCCCGGTAGCGGCCCTCCAGGTCGGTCGCAATGGTGACGCGCCGCCCCATGTCGCGCTTGCCAATGCGACTGCCGGGCAGCCCAAAGAAGAAACGGGCGAAGGTGCCCGAGCTGCGGAACTTGCGCTTCGCGGCCGGTGCCATGTCCTGCAGCAGCCCCGGCTGCATCCCCAGCCCGAAGGTCAGCGCCGGCCGGTCAATCACCGCCGTGCGGCTGCCGCGATCCACCCGCACAGGCGAGCCACTGTAGGCCTGCAGCGCCACGTCCACAACGGACTCACCGCCCGAGTACAGGCCAGCCAGCACAGCGAAAATCCCGCCCTCATCGCTCATCACCGCCATGCGGCCATCATGCTCGACTAGCATCGACTGCAACCGCTCCGGCGTGACATCGCCCGTGAAAAATCGTGGCGGACGCAATTCATCTGGTGTCTGCTCTGCCAGCTCGGTGATTTCGCGCACAATCTCGCCGCGCCGCAACGCGCTATCCTCTTTCGCCGCATCGGCCTGCAGCTTCTCGGCGCGGCGCTGGCTGATCTTGCGCAGGGTGTCGCGCTCGACGATCTCGGGGCGCATCTGGTCGGCCAGCTTCGCCTCCTTCAGCAGTACCGGCTTGAGAAGCCGCTGGATAAGTGCGCTCTTGCGCTCGCCAGAATCGGCCAGGATCACCGCCCAGATACAGACCGGCTCGGCATAGTCATCCCCGAACGGCGAGACCTTGAACTTGCGCTGCAGCGCCAGGGACAGCACGGCCAGGGTAAACAGCACGGCCATTGTCGGCGGCGTCTGCAGTGCCTCCGATAAAGCAGCCGCGTACTCGCCAAACACGTCGGTCAGCAACTCGGGCGGCAGTTCGGGGGTTTCGATTTGATTGAATGGCAGCGGCTCATCCCACCGCTTGCCATCGTCCGCCGCCGCGACTGGCTGTGCAGACGTGTGCAAGGGCGCCGCTGGCTGGGCCGCTTCCACTGATTTACGCACCGCCTCGGCACCGTCGGCACCGGCTGCCAGTGCCAGGTCGTTCATGTCAGTCAGGCTCATACGGTGCGCACCTCGCTGAAGTCTGGCCGCGCCACCAGCCCGCCCACCATTGCCGCGGCGCGGGTGGCTTCGGTCAGTCCGGGGTTGCCAGGCGTCGCGTGGTCATCGTCGGCTACCACGATCAACCGAGTGCCCAGGTAGTGCGCGTACAGATACCGTGCCACCAGGGTCAGGTTGCCGGCATTGAAGGCCACGGCGGTGGCAAGGCCGGTGGCTTCGTAGACCGTGGCAGCGGTGGCGTAGCCTTCGGCGATACAGATCGTGCCGGCCGGCTTGCCGATGGCGAAATAGCAGCCACGCACCATGCCGCCCGTGAGAAACTTTTTCGAGCCGTCCGGACCGATGAGCTGCAGCGAGTGCATCACGCCGTCGCGCCGCACCGGTATCAGCAGGTTGTCGCGCAACTGGCGGATGCCCCAGGCCTTGACCTGCTTGCGCACCAGATAGGCGTGGTTTGGATTGGCCGGCCGTGACGCCTGCCACATCTTCGCCGCCTTCGCGCGTGCATCGGCCCATACCTTCTTTTGTTCATCGAATCGAGCCGATCGCAAGGCAGCCATGCGGCGCTGCAGGTCTTGTCGTTCCTGCCAGTTAATCTTGCGCGCCTCGGCATCACGCCAAGGATGAGTCTCGCCAGTACGCCATGAGCCTACAGTGCCATGCGGGATGGGGTCGAGGTGCAGGGCATACCAGCCGTTTTTGCTGCCCGCCTTGTCGCCCTCTACGCGGTAGCGGTGGACGCGTCCGTCTGTCGACGGGATTTCCTTCACCGGTGGCAGACCAGCGGCACGCATGAAGTCCAGGAAGCTGGTCTGTACTGACATGATGTCTCTCATGGCACTCCCCTTTATTCGGTTGCGCCGCCGGGGCGGGTTCGGCTCTCAAGCCATGACTCAAGAGCTTTTCGGCTGTACTTGACCTTCCTGCCAACCTTGACGAACGGCAGGCTGTAGCGCCCGGTAGAGCGCCAAACGGACAACGTGCCCACAGTGACGCCGAGAAGCTCGGCAGCTGGAACTGGGTCGATGAGGTCGGGATTTCTGGCCCGTATGACTTCGGCCAGCAGGGTGGATTTATTGTGCATTGTGCACCTCCATAAGAACCCGGCGTAGCCGGTATGGGTGCACTGTCGCTAGTTAAGCTTGATGTGTAATTCGGGGACTTTTTGAAAGACGCCCCCAATAGCCATCATTTTCCGTAGTAGGTGTCGTAAATCTGCGAAGGCGACTTGTTAAGCAGCTTTCCGGCCTTGTGAAAGGCCGTATTTTCATACTTTCCGGGGTCGGTTTTTGGGAAGTTCTGTTCGGCGTAGGCGTCAACGTGGAAACGTACGTGCGATACCCATGTTTTTCTGTTCTCGGCATTCTTTTCACGCTTTTTCATCGCAATGCCGAACGGCTCAGCGAGGTCTGATACATCACCGTCCTGATATTTCTGTAGCGCACCTTCATACGCTCCAATCAGGAATTCGGGAGCGCCTGCCTCCTGCAGGTAGAAAAGCAGCGCATCGGCAAAACTTATGTCGCCCTGTAGATAGTGTTTTTTCCAATCGAACCTGCTCATTTCACACCCCTGATTCGCTTCACTTGCGCCGTTTTCTTCACGCCTGCCGCCTGCAGCATTGCAGTGGTGGCTGTATTCACCGATGCGCGCACCGGATCCATGCTCAGACGCGCGTAGATCAACGTCGCGTCGGCGGACTTGTGCCCGAGTGACTTCCCGATAATCGCCAGCGATGCCCCACTAATGGCCTGCCATGAGCCCAAGCTGCGGCGTAGATCGTGAATGCGGAAATCGGCTATGCCCGCCCGCTTTAGCAGCGCCTGCCAGCGTTTTTTCGGTGGTGACAGATAGCCCGTTTTCGACTCGGCAGGAAAAACGAATCCTGTTTTCTTCGGGTCGCGGTTGTTGAGGATTTCCACGGCTTCCGGCACAAGCGCCACCAGGACGGGTTCGCCGTTTTTGCTGTCCGGGATGCGCCAGACGGCAGACGACAGATTTATGTCCTGCCACCTTGCCGACAGTACATTGATGCGCCGCGCGCCGGTCAACAGGCACAGCAGCACGAAGTGCTTGAAATCATCTGACGTGTCATCTGCCAGTGCACTGAAAAACCCCGGCAGCTCGTCGGCCTGAATGAAGCGGTCGCGCTTTTCTTCCTTGAACGGCGCGATTCCTTTCGCCGGATTCAGTCCGGTATATCCCCACTCTGCCGCACGCCCGTACACGGTGCTGATGATCTCGATCACACGGTTCGCCAGAACAGGCGCATGGCCGCCAAGCTCGGCATGGAGCGTGCGCACATCGGCGTTGGTTATTTCGTCCAGCTTGCGGCCCGACCAATCGACACCGGCTTTATGCTTTTCGCGCTTCCGGCCGTGTTTCTTTGGCGGCGCGGCCGGCATGGTGCCGACGCAGCGTTCCCAAATCGCGCGAACGTCATTAACGGTTTTCTTTCCGTGTGGCTCCGCGTACAGCTTCACATACCGGTCGAACGCCTGCCCTAGCGTCTGGCGCTGCTTCTCGATGCGCTTCGCCTTTACGGGGCTTGCACCCTTCGCAAATTCGCCCAGGCTCTCTTCGGCTTTCTTGCGCGCGATTTCCACCGTCATGTCGGGGAACGTGCCCAGCTTGTGCCATGCCATAGAAGCGCCGTCGCGCTTGATCACATAGAACGACTTTGTGCCGGCTGCTGTAACACGAACGGCCAGTTTTTGAACCTGTTCGTCGTAGTAGGTAGTGCGGCCATTTTCGGGACACTGCAAAGCTTCTACCGCGCCCTTGGTGAACTTGATTCTTGTAGGCATTTTGACCCCTTGGTTTTTAACGGGCTAGCACCGGGCTAGCATTAACGGTAAAAATTGATTTAATTTGATGCTAGCCCGTTAATGTCAAAATGTCAATAATCCGTTGTTTTACATAGTTTTGTTAATGTATATTTAACTCGGTAAAGTACCCATGTCGTTGGCTACGAACCAAGGGGTCAGGAGTTCGAATCTCTTCGGGCGCACCAAATACAGGGCTTGCAGCGATGCAGGCCCTTTTCATTGGCATCACGTTTGTCGGTTTGTATCGTTGGCAAGCTGTTTCAACGATTCAAGGCAGCGGCACGGGTCTGGATGCGACGCAGCAAAATCCGCAAGAAGTGACTGGAAACAGTTCTCGGGGGTTCATCCCATCCTGGCTACGGCCGACAGAACCGCTCCGGCGCGATCGCCTGCATCAATCCGGTTTCCAGCGGCCAGGGCTGGCCTGTCATCCGGTCGGCCAGCGCCTCGCCCAATATCCCCGCCCACACGACCCCGCGCGAGGCATAGCCTGCGGCGACATACAGGCCCGTCTGCCCGCCGACCGCGCCCACCAGCGGCAGCCGGTCAGGCAGGGTGGCGCGCAACGAGGCGCGACCGTTCACTTCGCCCGCCAGCCGCTCGCCCGCACCTGGCAGAATCGCCTCCAGCCGGGCCAGGTTGGCGAGATCGCTTGCCGTGCGCGGCGCCGTCTCGTCGTCGTCATGTTCATACGTGGCCCCCACCAGCGGTCGTGCGCTTGTGCCCTTCAGGGTGCCCGGCGCCACATAGCCTTCACGCGCAATCACCCGCCGGATCTCCGGCAGGCTGCCGGGCGGCAGGCGCGTGATCTGGCCGCGCACGGTATGGAGCGGCCAGCGCTGTCCGGGCGCCAGGCCGAGGGCGTCGCGCGCGTTCGCCAGCACCACGGCCTCGGCCTCGGCCACGATCGCACCCGCCTGATTCACGACTTGCCACCCCGCTGCCCCGGCCTCGACCCGCGTCACGGCACAACCGGTCTGTACGCGAATGGCGGGATGATCGAGCCAGGCCCGGCACAGGCTCTCCGGCACCACCCAGCCCGCCGCGGGGAAATACACGCCGGGCATCGTGACAGGCCAGTTCGCCAACTCGCGCGCCTCATCCAGATCCACCCAGTGCGCATAACCGGCCGGCGGCGCGGTGGCGCTCAGCCCCTGCCGCAGTCTGGCGACGGCCTCCGCATCCTTCGCCAGATGCAACACGCCGCAACGCGCCCATTCCACGGATTCGCCCAGTCCGGCCCAGGCGCGCAGGTCGTGCAGGAATGCCGCCCGCGTCAGGCGGGCAGACGGGTTGTCGTCGCGCGAGATCAGCGGCCGGAATACCGCCACCGGATTGCCCGAGGCCGCCTGCGCCGGTAAGGCGGCACGCTCCAGCACCGTGACCGCCGTGCCGCGCCGCGCCAGGGCATGCGCCACGGCAGCGCCCGCCACGCCGGCGCCGACGACCGCAACATGGCGCGGCACAGTGGGCTCGATCGGGCGGCTGGTCTCCTGGAAACAGGCGCTCAGACAATGCCGTTTGCGGCCGTAGCCCGCCCGCTTTTCGCAGACGAAACCGATCCGTCCCAGGTTTTCGCGTACCGACGCCGCTACGGTGTAGGTCGCGGCCATCGCGCCGGGGCGGACCAATGGCGCCAGCGCGTCGAACAGTGCCGGCTGCCACAGATCGGCATTGCGGTCGGGCGCGAAACCGTCGAGATACAAGGCATCCACGCTGGCGTGCAACTGCGGCAGGCAGTCGAGCGCATCGCCAAGCATCAGGGTGAGCTGCACCCGCCCGCCGTCGAGCGCGATCCGGTGGAAACCGGGTGTCAGCATCGGCCAGTTCGCCAGCAGTTCCTCCGATAATGGCGCAAATTCTGGCCATTTCCCATGCAGCCGCGCCAGATCTTCAACCTGAAACGGGTGTTTCTCGACCGACAGAAAATGCAGCCGCGCACAACGCGCCGGATCGTCGCGCCAGGCCGCCCAGGTCGCCAGAAAATTCAGCCCCGTACCGAATCCCGTTTCCAGCACCGTGCAGCGTTCACGATGTGCCCAGGTCTGCGGCAATCCACAGCCCTGCAAAAATACATGACGTGCCTGACCCGTGCCGCCGTCCGCAGAATGGTAGACATCGCCGTAGGCGGCGGAATACGGCACGCCGTGCCTGAATTCGAGGCGGGCGGGGACGATGGTTTTGAGCATGGCCGGATGTTACATTGAGCCGCCCCGGTATCCGCTCATCGTGAACATCTCTTGCAGAAAGAGAAAGCCTGTCAGGCGCCTCGACCAGGCATCAAAGAATGGGCTCAATGAGCCTGTCACCGGTGGGGACTGTCATGCAGGCCCCCCTCCAGATCGATCATGAGACATTCCCGCCGGAGGCGCTTCAGGTCTCATAGCCTTCCCGATGCGTCGCATTGATCGTGCGCAGCAGTTCGCGGAAGGGAATGCTGCGCTCGTGCTTCCTGAACAGCGGCATGAAAGCCAGATCCTCGCCCGACCCTGCGCCCGCGTATTGGCCGGACGTCATCGACTCGTGCAGGCCGCGCAGCATCCTGTCGAGATCGTCCAGGAAGGGCGTGTAGGTGGATGCTTCGTCGTCGTCATGCTCGAGGCAGGCGCGCAATTCGTCGGTCTCGTACACGGCTTCGTGCACCAGATCGATCAACTGGTTGAGGTCTTGAGCCTTTTTCATATTCGTATGCTGAGGGAGAAAGTATAAGGATACCGCACCGGCGCCTGGCGATCGCGCGGCAGGTCCGGGATTTGAGCGCAAGATCCGGATTGCGGACCGCTTCAAAGCAGCCGACACTGTCATCCCGACTTCCGCATGAACCTCCGTCATGGATACCCGATTCCTTGCACCGATACCGAATGCCGACCCGTTTTCCGAACGCTGCTGGCAGGCGGTTATCCACCGCGACGCGCGGGCGGATGGCGAATTCGTCTACGCTGTCAGGACGACCGGCGTGTACTGCCGACCGTCGTGCCCGTCTCGCGCTGCGAGGCGGCAGAACGTGACATTCTTCAGATCGGGCGAACTCGCCGCGGCGGCGGGTTACCGTCCCTGCAAGCGCTGCCGGCCAGATGCCCCCTCGCAACAGCAAGCCCGTGCTACGCTGGTGCGCCAGGCCTGCGCGCGCATCGAACGCAGCGCGACGCCGCCGACGCTGGCGCAACTGGCGCAGCAGGCCGGAATGAGCCCGTATCACTTCCAGCGCGTCTTCAAGGCCGTGGCGGGCATCAGCCCCAAGGCCTATCACAAGGCTCTTCAGGCCAGGCGGATGACGGTGGCGCTGCAGTCCGCACCGTCCGTGACAGCGGCCATCCATGACGCCGGCTTCAATTCGAGCGGGCGCTTTTACGAGACCGCGCCCGCCCGCCTCGGCATGTCGCCGGGCAGCTATCGCAAAGGTGGCGTGAACGAGCATATCCGCTATGCCGTCGAGCCCTGCGCGCTCGGCTGGATCATCGTCGCCGCCACCCGGCAAGGGCTATGCGCCATCGAGTTTGGCGATGCGCCGCAGGCGCTGGCCGAACGCATTCGGAGCCGGTTTCCGCAGGCCGGGTTCGAGCCCGCCGACGACGTCTTCACACACTGGGTCAGCCAGGTGCTGGGCTATCTCGAACAGCCGCGAGGCGTACTGGATTTGCCGCTGGACGTGCAGGGAACGATATTTCAGCAGCGCGTCTGGCAAGCCCTGCGGGCGATCCCGGCAGGGCAGACCGCCAGCTACGGCGAAATCGCCGCCCGCATCGGCCAGCCGAAGGCGCATCGTGCCGTGGCCCATGCCTGCGCCTGCAATCCCGTGGCGGTCGCCATTCCCTGCCACCGCGCCGTGCGTGCCGACGGCAGCCTCGCCGGCTACCGCTGGGGCATCCTGCGCAAACGCGAACTGCTGCGGCGGGAAGATGAAAAATGATCCGGCGAACCATTCGGCCAACCGCCCGAATCACCCGGTCCTATGCAGCAGGCACAAAAAAAACAGGGGCCGCGGCCCCTGTTCTGAATGCAAGGCAAGGCTGCCTGCTCAGCGCTTGACCGGCCCTTCGCCCCGGCTCAGGACAGGCTTGGCGGCGATTTCCTCCAGCCTGCGTGCCTTGATGACCTGACCATTCAATGCAGCTTCCTTGGCACTGCCGCCGTAGGCGACGACCATCAACTGGCTGTAGTACAGCACCGGAATGTCGAACTTGGTACCGTATTTCTTGTTGACCTGACCCTGATAGATCTCGACGTTGGCCTGGCACAGCGGGCACGGCGTAACGATCATTTCAGCGCCATGATCGTAGGCCGATTCGACGATGTCCTTGATCTGCGCCTGCGCCTTGTCGGGCTCGGAGAACGCCAGCGCGCCACCGCAGCAGGTCACTTTCATGTCGTATTCGGGAATCGATTCGGCGCCGACCATCTCGACCATCTTGTCGAGATAGACCGGATTCTCGAACGACTCGCCATCCACGCCGAACGGGCGGTTGGTCTGGCAGCCGACGTAGCCGGCGATCTTCACGCCTTCGAGCGGACGTACGACGTGCTTCTTCATTTCATCGAAGCCGAGGTCTTCGATCAGCACCTCGACCATGTGCCGGATTTCCGGCATCTCGTTGATGGTCAGACCGGCTTCCTTCAGCGCTTCACGGGTATCGGCCATCAGGGTGTCGGAGTGGGTCAGGCGCTCGCGGGTCTCGCGTGCGCCAAGCCAGCAGGCGGCGCAGGTGGCGACCATTTCCTGCCCCGGTAGATTTTTCTCGGACAGCGCGAAATTGCGCGCATTCATCACGTGGCGCGGCAGTTCGCCGGCTTCGGCGTAACCGATGGAGGCGCCGCAGCAGTTCCAGTCGGGGATCTCGGTGAGCTTGACGTCGAGCGTCTTGCACATCGACTCGACCGAGGTCAGGTAGTTGGAGGCGGAAGCCCCTTTCTGCGACGAGCATCCGGGGTAAAACGCGTACTCATATTTGGCCATCTTTCTCTCCTCAGCCCGCCGTCCTGGCAGCCTTGCGGCTACGCTCGATGTCGTAGGCTTTCTTCAGCATCGCCTGGATGCCTTTCTGATCCTTGCACTTGTGGCCGCCCAACAGTTCAAACGGGTTGAGCCGCTTGGCTTTGAGCAGGCCGATCGCAACCGCCTGCATCGCCATGCCGTTCTTGATGCCCTGCGAGAAGCCATCCTTGAAATACAGGCCCAGCGACAGCTTGAGCTCGTTGACACGCCCCGTATGCGTGCAGTTCTTCCAGAACAGGCCGGAAAAGAAACGCGTCGGCTGCATCTTCGGCGCCTTGCCGATGCGGTGCGCGTATTCGGCGATGCCGTGCATGATGTGGGTGATCGGCAGCTTGCGCGGGCAGCGCACGATGCAGTTGTAGCAGGAGGTGCAGTTCCAC
>MKWM01000064.1 GCA_001899765.1 Thiobacillus sp. 63-78 | reverse complement strand
AAGAACAACTCGCAAATATTCAGAAAATGCCCCAACTCGTTCGCTCATTTTTCGGGGCGCCTTCTGTCGCCTATATTGGCGACTGGTGAGTAAAACCAGCGGCTGTTTCCTTAAGAGACTGGCGTTATTTAAGCGTGTAGCCTACCATGTTGGGCGTTAACATGTTTAATGCCTAATTAAATGAGCAAATTTGAGATGCCGATGGAGGTAACCCAGTGGATCGCCCAACTGGGTCAGCGCATCCGCGTTGCGCGGATTCGGCGCGGCTGGTCGGTGGCCGACCTCGCCGGCAAGGCGAGCATCAACCGCAATACCCTCACTGCGTTGGAGCAGGGCAAGCCAGGCACAGCGATCGGCGTCTGCTTTGCTGTCCTTTGGGCGCTCGGCCTCGACAAGACCCTGGACGCCGTCGCCGATCCCGATGCTGACCTGCACGGCAAGGCGCTTGAGGCGTCTCGCCGCCCCACACGCGCAGGCAAGTCCAGGAAGGTGAGCGACGACTATGACTTCTGAGCGCGAAGCTTATATCTATATCCAGCTTCCCGGCACCTTGGAGACGGTGACGGCTGCGCTGCTCAGAGTGCAGACGCTGCCCGACGGCACGCAGATCGGGCGCTTTCGTTATGGCGACCGCTATCTTCAGCGGCAAGAGGCGGTTGCACTCGATCCGTTCCAGTTGCCTTTGGCCAAGAAGGTCTTTGAATTTACCCAGCTCAAAGGCATCCCTGGGGCAGTGCGGGACGCCGGCCCCGATGCTTGGGGGCGGCGCGTGATCGAGCACAAGCTCGAACGCAGCGCCACCGACCTGCAGGAGATCGACTATCTGCTGCATGGTCCGCAAGACGGGGCGGGCTATTTGAGCTTCGGGCTGAAGGCCGAGCCGCCCGCGCCCAAGCGTCAGTACAACCGCACTCATCAACTTGCCGAGCTGATCGCGGCCACGCAAGCGATTGAGGAGGGGAGGCCGGTGGCCGCGCATCTGCTCGAACAGCTCGATCCTGGTACCAGCATGGGCGGTGCACGGCCGAAGGCCACGATCGAGGACGCACAATGTCTTTGGCTCGGTAAGTTTCCCGCCAAGGATGATCGTTGCAATCTACAGCGTATCGAATTCGCGACGCTCGACCTTGCGCGCCGCTGCGGCCTGAACGTCACACAGGCGCGGCTGCAAACGGTTGGTGACAGTGACGTGCTGATGTTGCAGCGCTTTGATCGCGACTACACCGACAAGGGCTACCTGAGGTTCGGCCTCGTCAGTGGGTTGACCGTACTTGATTGTGGTGACAGCTATCTGGATCGTGAACGCTGGTCCTACCCACTATTGGCGGATAACCTGCGCCGCTGGTCCGACAAGCCGGCAGCCGATTGTGCCGAACTGTTTAGGCGGATGGTCTTCAACGCTGTCGTGACCAACAACGACGATCACCCACGCAATCATGCCATGTTGCGCAAACAGAAGGGATGGCGGCTGTCGCCGGCCTATGACCTGGTGCCTGCGCCCGTCGTTAGCCTGGAGCGGCGCGACCTGGCATTGACCGTCGGCAACTATGGTCGCACCGCCAGCATCTACAACCTGCTGTCGCAGGCGGGCCGTTTTGGCTTGCCAGTCGAAGAAGCTCGTGTGGAGATCGATCGGCTCGTGGACGTTGTCCGTCACTGGCGCGATACTTTCTTCGCCTGCGGTGTGTCGGCCAAGGATATTGACTACATCGCTCCCGCCATGCTGCCAGATTGCTTCTTCTTTGAAAGGCAGCCCGATGATCAGAACATTTCCTGAAGCGGGTACCCGGTAAAAAGGGCGCAGTCGATAGGTCTGTCTTCATAATGTCAAGCTGGATACCATCATCGAGCAAACTTGATCCATGAACGAATTGCACGACGCATCGCCTTATCAAAGTGCCACCACCGCCGAACAATTTGCCGCACACCTGGCCGCCGTACGCGCCCGGATCGCCGCTGCCTGTGCGCGTGTCGGACGCGACTCTGGCAGCGTACGCCTGCTGCCCGTCTCGAAAACGGTGACGGCAGAGCGGATACGCCTGGCGGTGGCAGGGGGCTGTACCGAGTTGGGGGAAAACAAGGTGCAGGAAGCCTTGGAGAAATCAATCGCGCTGGCCGATCTGCCGCTGCGCTGGGTGATCATCGGCCACCTGCAGCGCAACAAGGCAAAATTCGTGGCGCGCTTCGCCAGCGAATTCCAGGCACTCGACAGCCTGGAACTGGCGGCGATCCTGCAACAGAAACTGCAGGACGAAAACCGCACGCTGCGGGTACTGGTACAGGTCAACACGTCGGGCGAAGCCAGCAAATTCGGCCTGGAACCGGCCACGGTGGCGTCTTTCATCCGTGAGCTGCCGGCTTTCCCGCGGCTGGAGGTGCGCGGTTTGATGACCTTGGCCATTCTGGATGGCAACGAAGCCCGGGTGCGCCGCTGCTTCCAACGTCTGCGTGAATTGCGTGAGCAGTTGCGGACTCAGATCCGCGCCGAGGGATTGATCGGGATCGAAATGAACGAGCTGTCGATGGGCATGTCGGGCGACTTTGAAATTGCGATCGAGGAAGGCGCCACCATCGTACGCGTGGGCCAGGCCATCTTCGGGCCTCGTGCCCTGCCCGACAGCCACTATTGGCCTGAACCGGCCGCGCACTGAACGACTCGTTTACCCATGCCGAGTCCAGTTCTGCAACATGCCTGCACGGGCCTGTATCGCTTGCAGGGACCGTTGCGTACCGATATCCGGTTTCCGCAATTGATCATGGTTGATCGCCAGGCTGTCGAAGCGGACCTGTTCGGGGTCCGGGCCCCATGAAAACCGTCGCTGTCATCGGTGGCGGTCCGGCCGGCCTGATGGCGGCCGACGTGCTGAGCCAGGCCGGGGTGCAGGTCGATCTTTACGACGCCATGCCGTCGGTTGGCCGCAAGTTCCTGCTGGCCGGGGTAGGCGGGATGAACCTCACCCATTCCGAGCCGTTCGACGTTTTTCTGTCGCGTTACGGCGCGCGTATTGCCGCGATCAAGCCGCTGCTGCAGGACTTTCCCCCTGCCGCGCTGCGCGAGTGGATACACGGCTTGGGGGCCGAAACCTTCGTCGGCTCGTCGGGGCGCGTGTTTCCCCGCGACATGAAGGCCGCGCCGCTGCTGCGCGCGTGGCTGCACCGGCTGCGCGCAGGCGGGGTGCGCTTCCATGTGCGGCATCGCTGGCTGGGATGGAATCAATCGGGCGCGCTGCGCTTCGTCACGCCGCAGGGCGAAGTGGCCGCGCGGGCGGATGCGGTGGTGCTGGCGCTGGGCGGCGGCAGTTGGGCGAAGCTGGGATCGGACGGCGCATGGGCGCCGTTGCTGGCGCAGCACGGCGTTGCGCTGGCGCCCTTGCTGCCGTCGAACTGCGGTTTCGATGTGACGGGCGGCTGGAGCGACCACCTGAGAAGCCGCTTCGCCGGGCAGCCGCTGAAAACCGTGGCGCTGCGTTTTACCGATGCAGCCGGGCAGACGCATGAGCGGCGTGGCGAGTTGATGCTGTCCGACAGCGGCATCGAGGGCAGCCTGGTGTATGCGCTGTCGGCGCCGCTGCGCGACACCATTGCGGCGGACGGCGCGGCGGCGGTGCAACTCGACCTGGCGCCCGACAAGGCGCTGGCGCGGGTCGTCGCCGAGGTCGCCCATCCGCGCGGGGCGCGGTCGCTGTCCAGCCATCTGCAAAGCCGCGCCGGAATCCGAGGCACGAAAATGGCGCTGCTGCGCGAAATCCTGACGGCGGCGCAACTGAACGACCCGCTTGCACTCGCCCACGCGATAAAATCGCTGCCACTCACGCTCATTGCCGCGCGCCCGCTCGACGAGGCGATCAGCAGCGCCGGCGGCGTGCGCTTCGAAGCGCTCGACGACACGCTGATGCTGCGCGACGTGCCCGGCGTTTTTTGCGCGGGCGAAATGCTCGACTGGGAAGCGCCCACCGGCGGCTATCTGCTGACCGCCTGCTTTGCCAGCGGGCGCGCGGCGGGGCAGGGCGCACTGACTTATTTGAATGATCACCATGCTGCGACTGACTGAACTCAAACTGCCGCTCGACCACCCCGCGGACGCCCTGCGCGCGGCGATCCTGCAGCGCCTGGAACTGGCGGATGACGCGCTCGTCGGTTTCAGCATCTTCAAGCGCAGCTACGACGCGCGCAAGAAGCACGCGCTGCTGCTGATCTACGCGGTCGATGTCGAGGTCAGGAACGAGGCCGCGCTGCTGAAGAAATTCCGCAACGCCCCGCATGTGAAGTCGGCGCCCAACATGGATTACGCGTTCGTCGGCCATGCGCCGGAGAACCTGACTGAACGCCCGCTCGTGATCGGCTTCGGCCCCTGCGGCATTTTCGCCGCGCTGGTGCTGGCGCAGATGGGGTTCAAGCCGATCGTGCTGGAGCGCGGCCGCGCGGTGCGCGAGCGCACCCAGGATACCTGGGGGCTGTGGCGCAAGAAGGTGCTCAACCCCGAATCCAACGTGCAGTTCGGCGAGGGCGGGGCGGGGACGTTTTCCGACGGCAAGCTCTACAGCCAGATCAAGGATCCGCGCTACCTGGGCCGCAAGGTGCTGACCGAGTTCGTCAAGGCGGGCGCGCCGGAGGAGATTCTGTACGTGTCGAAGCCGCACATCGGCACCTTCCGCCTGGTCGGCGTGGTCGAGGCGATGCGCCATGAGATCGAGGCGCTCGGCGGCGAGATCCGCTTCCAGCAGCGCGTGACCGACGTGCTGATCGAGGACGGCCCCAATGGTAAAAATATTCTCGGCGTGACGCTCGCCAGCGGCGAAACGCTCGCCAGCACGCACGTCATCCTCGCGCTCGGCCACAGCGCGCGCGACACCTTCGAAATGCTGCATGCGCGCGGCGTTTATATGGAAGCGAAAGCATTTTCCATCGGTTTTCGCATCGAACACCCGCAGTCGCTGATCGACCGCGCGCGGCTGGGCCCCAACGCCGGCAATCCGTTGCTCGGCGCGGCCGACTACAAGCTGGTGCACCATGCAAAAAACGGCCGCACGGTGTACAGCTTCTGCATGTGCCCCGGCGGTACCGTGGTGGCGGCCGCGTCCGAGCCGAACTGCGTGGTGACCAACGGCATGAGTCAGTATTCGCGCAACGAGCGCAATGCCAACGCCGGCATCGTCGTCGGCATCACGCCGGAGGATTTTCCGGGTACGGGGCCGCTGGCCGGGATCGAACTGCAACGCAGGCTGGAGGCGCACGCGTTCGAACTGGGCGGCGGCAATTACGAAGCCCCCGCTCAATTGGTCGGCGATTTTCTCGAGGGCAGGCCGTCCCAACAACTCGGCAACGTCGAGCCTTCGTACAAGCCCGGCGTGCGTCTCACCGATCTGGCCCCCGTCCTGCCGGACTACGCCATCGCGGCGATCCGCGAGGCGCTGCCAGCGTTCGACCGGCAGATCCAGGGCTTCGCCATGCGGGATGCAGTGCTCACCGGCGTCGAGACGCGTACCTCGTCGCCGCTGCGCATCACGCGCGGCGACGATTTCCAGAGCGTCAACGTCAAAGGCCTGTATCCGGCGGGCGAGGGTGCAGGGTATGCCGGCGGCATCCTCTCGGCCGGTGTGGACGGCATCAAGGTTGCCGAGGCGGCGGCGCGCGATATGCTCGGGCTGGAAGCCGCCGACTTGGGCAGCAAGGCCGGACCGGCCTGTGATGACTGAGTTTCGCGGGGTCCAAGCCTGGCTTGCAGCGGCAAGGGCAGCCGGCCGCCCGGACAGGGCCTTGCGGGTTCATCGAAAGTTTTAGTTGCTATCGTTTCCATATTTCAAATATAATTAAAACATGGAAACGAGAGCCGTTGTCGCCGCCCTGGCTGCCCTCGCCCAGGATTCCCGCCTGGCGATCTTTCGCGTGCTGGTCCAGGCTGGCCCGGCTGGCCTTGCCGCCGGCAAGATCAGCGAACTGACCGGCATCGCACCGTCCTCGCTGTCCTTCCACCTCAAGGAATTGGCGCATACCGGCATGGTGGATTCGCAGCAGGCCGGGCGTTTCGTCATCTACACCGCGAATTTCACCACCATGAACGCGCTGCTCGGTTTTCTCACCGAGAACTGCTGCGGCGGCAATCCCTGCGCGCCGGTGTGTTCGCCGGTCTGCGCACCTGAAACTGAAAAGGAGTCAACATGAAACGCCTGCATGTACACATCGCGGTCGACGATCTGGCCGTCAGCATTAAGTTCTATTCCACCATGTTCGCCGCAGCGCCGACCGTCGTGAAGTCCGACTACGCCAAGTGGATGCTCGACGATCCGCGTGTCAACTTCGCGATCTCGGCGCGCGGCGTCCCGGCCGGCCTCAATCACCTGGGGGTGCAGGTAGAAAGCGCCGAGGAACTGACCGAGATGAACGCGCGCCTGCAGCAGCTGGAAGGCGAGGTCGTCGAGGAAATGGGCACCGCCTGCTGCTACGCGAAATCCGACAAGTACTGGGCGACCGATCCCACCGGCATCGCCTGGGAAACCTATCACACGCTCGACAGCATCCCGGTGTTCGGCGGGCCGTCTGCCAGCGGTTGCTGCGTGCCGGAGCCCACGCTGGTGAAAGCGTCCTGCTGCATGCCGGCCCAGGCGGCCGCAGATGGCTGTTGCTGAGTTTTTCCATCAATCAAGGGAGCCCTCCCGTGGCTGAAAAGATCTACACCGTGCTGATACTGTGTACCGGCAATTCCTGCCGCTCGCAGATGGCCGAAGTGCTGCTGAACCATGATCTCGCCGGTCAGGTGCGCGCGCTGTCTGCCGGCACCCGGCCGCAGCCGAAAGTGGCCGACGGCGCGATCGCAGCGCTGCAAGAAGCCGGCCTGAATACCGACGGCCTCTACCCGAAGGACATCGACGCGGTGCTGAACGAGCCCATCGACCTGGTGGTGACGGTATGCGACAACGCGAAGGAAACCTGCCCGATTTTCCCCAGGCCGATCCCGGCGATCCACCTGCCGTTCCATGATCCGCACGGCGAGCCGCTGGAGAGCTTCCTCGCGGTGCGCGACGACATCCGCGCCCGCCTGGTTGCCACGGTGCGCGAGACGTTCGGCCTGCAAGTGGCCGTGGCCTGAATCGGCGGAAACGCTGCGATGGTCGAGCCACCTTTCAATGTGCGGTTCCTGTGCACCAGCAATTCGGTGCGCCCGATTCTGGCCGGGTCGCTGCTGAACGCGCTGGGCCAGGCGTCATGAGTGCGCAGTGTGAGGCGATCGGCAGGCGCGCGGCCAACATGGTTGGGGCAGCCGCGCCGATGAGCATGTTCGAGCGCTGGCTCAGCCTGTGGGTGGCGCTGTGCATCGTCGCCGGGGTACTGCTGGGCCAGCTTTTCCCCGCGCCGTTCCAGGCGCTGGGGCGGATGAACGTGGCGCAGGTCAACATTCCGGTCGGACTGCTGATCTGGGTGATGATCATTCCGATGCTGATGAAGATCGACTTTTCCGCCCTGCATCAGGTGAAGTCGCACTGGAAAGGCATCGGCGTCACGCTGTTCGTCAATTGGGCGGTGAAGCCGTTCTCCATGGCGCTGCTGGCGTGGCTGTTCATCCGCCATCTGTTCGCGCCGTATCTGCCGGCCGAACAGCTCGACAGCTATGTCGCCGGTCTCATCCTGCTGGCCGCCGCACCGTGTACCGCGATGGTGTTCGTGTGGAGCCGGCTGACCGGCGGCGATCCGTATTTCACCTTGTCGCAGGTGGCGCTCAACGACGCCATCATGATCGTCGCCTTCGCGCCCCTGGTCGGCCTGCTGCTCGGCCTGTCGGCGATCGTCGTGCCGTGGGACACGCTCTTTGCCTCGGTGGCGCTGTACATCATCATCCCGGTGATCCTGGCGCAGGCGTGGCGCAGGCGGCTGCTGAAACGCGGCCAGGCGTTCGATGCGACGCTGGCCAGCCTCGGCCATCTGTCGATCCTCGCGCTGCTGGCGACACTGGTGCTGCTGTTCGCTTTCCAGGGCGAAGCGATCATCGCGCAGCCGCTGATCATCGCGCTCCTGGCGGTGCCGATCCTGATCCAGGTGTTCTTCAATTCGGGCCTGGCCTATTGGCTCAATCGCAAAGTCGGCGAGAAGCACAGCGTGGCCTGCCCGTCGGCGCTGATCGGCGCGTCGAACTTCTTCGAGCTGGCGGTGGCGGCGGCGATCGCGCTGTTCGGCTTCCAGTCGGGGGCGGCGCTCGCCACCGTGGTCGGCGTGCTGATCGAGGTGCCGGTGATGCTGGGGGTGGTGAAGCTCGTCAACCGCAGCAAGGGCTGGTATGAAGGTGATTTGCCCGTACGATCGTCTTGATTATGTCCCGCTCAAAGGCAGTCCAGGGCCGGTTTGCCCAGCGATTTGCCGCGCGTTACGGGACACGGAATCAGCCATCCTGCAAACGTTATCTGACGCACCCATGATTCCATAAAGCGGGGATCTGCCGGGCAGAAGCGTGCTGTTTGCCCGCCGCTTATCGTTCCCCTGATGACGCCTGTCGTTTGCGTCTTCCAGTTCAAGGCTGATCGGGCGGGCTGCCAATACCGGAAGGCCAGGCCGCCTCTTCGATTTTACAAGGGCGATGTAAAGCATTGCGCCTTGTCGCCGTTATTACACGTAGCGGGCTACAAAGATCTTGCATCGTGTCCGCTGCAAACATGGGCGTACCCTGATCGCTGTGGTGGCGGTACGCATCGGACGCATATCAGAACTTGAAAAAGCCGGCTTTAACTGACGAGAACCATGGTGAATTCATCTTCAGGCGTGATCGACAAGGAAAAGCGGCGTTTTGCACGGCGGCCTACGTTGCAGACCGCACACATCCGGTTTGATGAAGGCCCGGCCATTCCTTCCGAGATCAGGGATTACTGCCAGAATGGCTTGTATGTGAGCTTTTCCGGGAATCGCACGCCCGACGCCGCGCTTTCTTCGCTGGTTGGCACACCCGTACACGTGGAGTTTTCAGTGGCCGATGCGGCCGTGCATGGCTGCAGCGGCCATGTCGCGCGCATCTCGCCGGAAGGGGTGGGGATTTTCGTCGCAGCCATGCCGGAGAAGGTTTTGCACGCCCTACGTCGAGCCAGCGTTCGCCAGCTCCGGCCCGTATCGGCTCCAGCCAGCCCCCGGCCGAATCCCCATCAAGCACAAGCGTTGCAGCTGGAATGTACCAGCCTGTTTCGCGGCTTTCTCAATGCGGTGATGCAGGATTTTTTCGAATGGGCGATCGAGCGCCTGAACCAGGCTGGACAGGACGAAGCCACTTTCATGGGGCGCTCGCGCTACGACTATGGCGCCCAGGAACTGCTGCAGCGCCGTAGCCGGATCGAGGAGGATTTCTTCAATGCCATCCGTGAACGCATCCAGGATGCGGGGCCGGCGGCGGACGCCTCTTACGGTGCGCCGGCATCCAGCAAGCTTGCCCTGGTGGAAGAGGCTGAATTCGAGGACTGGCTGAATTTGTCGGCAGTCATCAGGCAGGTCGAGGCGGATATTGCCCTTCAACTGGATACTTTCGAACAACGCTACAGCCAGCTGGCCGGGATGCCGGTGGACAGAAAGAACAATCCTTTCGGCCCGGAGGCGATCGGCCGCAGCTTCCAGATCGCCATTCAAGGGCTGGATTTCTCCAATCCCATGCGGACGGTGCTTTACAAAGCGCTTGGGCTGGCCATATCGGGCCACGCCGCCGCGCTTTACCAGCAGCTCAACCAGACGCTGGTTTCCCTGCAGCCCGCCGAAGCGCCCAAGGCTGCCCAGCGCCACGGAAAAAACCCGGAATCTCCGTCGCACGAATCTGCGGCTGCCGCTGCGCAGACCGATCACGGTAGCCGATCCGACGCGGATCTGGCCGAGATCGCCGACACCCTGAATGCGCTCTACAAGCGGGATCAGGCCGGCATCGCGCAGACGCCGGAGAGTGCCGAATACAGCCTGGACCGTGTCCTGGCCGGCCTCAATCAGACCCGGCGACGCCCTGTTCATACAGCGGACGCCCTGTCGGAAGGTATTCCACGCCAGACAGGCGCTTCCCTGCAGCAGCGGCTCGCCCGGCCCCGGATGCTGCAGGTGGTCTGCAATCTGCAACAGACGGCGCGGCAATTGGCAGGCCGTGACGCATCGATGCCGCAGACGGCCGGCACGCAAGACGAACATGGCGCAGCGTTGCCGGAGACCCGCTTGCGCGATCTGCTTCGTGCCCTGGATGACCTGCCGATGACGAATCAGGCGACGGCTGACACGCGCTCGCTGGCCGACCAGATCGATGCGCGCATTGTCTCGGCAGACGGCGGCATCGGACGGCTGGCACTGAATCATCGGCGGATCCTGGATACCACGGCCGATCTGATCGCACGGGCGCGTGCGGATGTCGTACCCAGTTCGGATATCGAGTCGCTGGTGAAGCGGCTCGAACGTCCACTTTTGAAACTGGCGCTGCAGGACGCCAATTTCCCGGACATGTCAGACCATCCGGCTCGCCAGGTGCTCAACCTCATCGAGCAGTACGCCGTAGCGGCGGATGACAAGGGCCGTTTTTTCGATACCAAGCTGCAGCGGTTCCTCTATTTGCTGACGGACCGCGTTTGCAGCCAGGCGGACAGGGATCCCGGTATTTTCGAGATGGTCCGCGATAGTCTCGAGAAAGTGCTGTTGCCGATCCTGCAGATTCGCAGGACCCGGGTGGCCCGCATGCAGGAGGCGTGCGAAGGCAAGGAACGCATTCGTTCGGCGCGCGCGCGGGTCAACGCCGCGCTCGAGCAGCGCCTGGCGGAGCGCGAAGTGCCCGGTATGCTGTTGCGCATGCTGGACGCGGGATGGCGTCAATATCTGGTCCTTCTGGAGATGCGTCAGGGCGCACAGGGCGACGCGTGGGAGGCCGGGCTGGCCGTGCTCGACCGGATGTTCGAGTGGTTCGATCCCGCATCCAGTGTGGCCTTGCGCAGTCCTGAATCGGCCCAGGCCTTGCTGGCCGAAATCGAGCGCGCCCTGAGAACAGTCAATGTGGATACCGGCTTGCTTGACGCGTTCATGGACGAACTGGGCGCAAGCCTGGCGGACGATGCGGCACATCGTATTCCGGGGTTTTCCATGGTGCGGGTGCCGCCCGGCAGGCTGGCTCCGCCCGACGATCGGGGCGGCACGCCCGCGCATCGCCAGCTGGTGGATCGTCTGCGTGTGGGCGACTGGTGGGAATTCAATACGGATGGCAGCCGGATACCGATGCAGCTCGTCTGGATCAGTCAGCCGCCCGCGAACTGCACCTTTGCCAATCGCTCCGCTACCAGTAAGAGCGACTTCACCCTGAATGAGCTTTTCCGGCAGATGCAGCGTGGCAACGCCAATCCGGGCAAGGATCTGGACATGCCATTGATCGAGCGTTCGGAGCAGTCCCTTTTTGACGACACGTATCGGAGCGTGGTGCGCCAGGCCATGCACGATCCCGTGACCGGATGGTTCAACCGCAAGGGCTTTCTGCAATACCTGGGCAAGATGACGCTGCCGGACCAGGCGGACCGGACGCATGTCGTCTGCATGATCGAATTCGACCAGTTCCGCATGATCGTCAACGCCTGCGGCGAGGATGCGGCGGAAAAACTGACGCGCAGCCTGGCCGGCGAGATTGGAACGCATATCGATCCCGATACGGTGCCCGCCTCGTTTCGCGACGATACTTTCATGCTCGTGCTGCCCAACTGCGACCGGATAGAAGGTTACAGCATCCTCGACAGTCTGCTCGAGCGGGTGAAGGATTACTCGTTCCAGTTTGGGCCGCACAGTTACAGCATCGGTTTCAATGTGGGGATTGCCGAATTTGCGCCGGACCGGTTCGGCGCGGCCGAAGCCATCCGGCGCGCCGACTCGGCCTGCATCGCGGCAAAGTCGCAAGGCCGCAACCGGACGCAGATCTACGACCAGGCCAGTCCGCAACTGCAATCCCAGGAGTCCTTGATGAACTGGGCAGGCCGGATTGATTCGTTCCTGAAAGGCAGCGGATTGCATCTACGCTGCCAGCAGGTGATGCCGATTGCAGGCGGCACCACCCGGTTGCCCTATTATGAAGTGCTGCTGGGGATCGAAGGCGAAGGCGGGGTGGAAATCCTGCCGGGGCATTTCATCCCGGCTGTCGAGCGGCTGCAGCGTGCGCACGAGGTGGATATCTGGGTGATCCGGAATGTGTTCGAATGGATCGCCGCCAACCGGTCGGATTTTGCATCCGTCGGGGGATTCGCCATCAATCTGTCCGCCACCTCGCTCAGCAATCCGGAGGTGATGGACTATCTACGGGAAACACTGCCGGTAAGCGACTTCCCGACCGAGAAGATCATCTTCGAAATCACGGAAAGTGCTGCCATTGAAAGCTACGGCGCCGCGCAGGATTTCATTCGGGAAATCCGCCGCTACGGCTGCAAGTTCTCACTCGACGACTTCGGCAGCGGATTCACCTCCTACGCCCACCTGAAAAACCTGCGTACCGACACCCTCAAGATCGACGGCAGCTTTGTCAAGGACATGTTGCTGAATGCCGGCGATTTTGCCATGGTCAAGTCGATGAACGACATCGGCCACTCGCTGGGCCTGCTCACCGTGGCTGAATACGTGGAGTCTGAATCCACCCTGGAGGCATTGCGGGGAATCGGGGTTGATTATGTCCAGGGTTTCGCCATTCACAAGCCGTGCCGGATCGACGATATCCTGTCGAAGGAAGCGGCATAGCGGAGACGCGGCCATGAAAAACGCCGCTCAATGAGCGGCGTTTTCCTGCAATGGTGCCGATGACCGGAATCGAACTGGTGACCTACTCGTTACGAGTGAGTTGCTCTACCAACTGAGCTACATCGGCGCTGCGTCAGTACCATCCCTGAAGCGTCCCGGATTCTAGCAAGGAACGCCAGACGAAGGGAAGCCCTAGCCTTGTCCAATGACACATGAGCCTGAAGGTGGTGGCGTAAATCCAAAGTGAGTTGAGCCTGAAGGTGGGTGAATCGGGATCATGGAG
>MKWM01000063.1 GCA_001899765.1 Thiobacillus sp. 63-78 | reverse complement strand
TTTTTCAGTTGGATTTACGAGGTGCTCTGACCCTCGGTATGCCCTACGCTGCTTTGCGACCCACGTCGAAGCCAGGTCGGCCCCCTGTGTGCTGCTGCAACAAGTGTACCGCATAGAGGGCGAATCGGCGGCAAAGTTCCGCCGCCGGGACACATTCG
Organism: Thiobacillus sp. 63-78; assembly: GCA_001899765.1. Taxonomy (GTDB): domain Bacteria; phylum Pseudomonadota; class Gammaproteobacteria; order Burkholderiales; family Thiobacillaceae; genus Thiobacillus. The sequence continues at coordinate 13,851 of MKWM01000063.1, read as the reverse complement.
GCCGGCGGATTTAGTGCCGGAAGGGAAGGGGATTGTGCGTGACCGCAACCGCCACGATATAGCCGAGCACGAGCAGGGCGGCGATCCAGGCGGCGATGCGCGTGCGCTTGGTCCTGCCGCGCTTGAGGGCGATGGTGCCGAGCACGATATACAGGATCAGGCCAAAAAACTTGGCGGTGAGCCAGCCGTCCACCAGCGGATACTGCCCCAGCATGATGGCGAGGCCGAAGCCGCTGATCAGCAGCACGGTGTCGTTGACGTGCGGGACGATGCGCACCCAGCGCGCCCGCAGCCGGGGGGAGTCGGCCATCATCCAGAGGCCGCGCAGGAGGAACAGCGTTGCCGTGATGGCGATGGTGGTGAGGTGGATATGCTTGAGGAGGGCGTAGTCCATGGTTCAGGACGCCAGGTAGTCGAGGGTGTCGAGCGGGCGATGGATCTCCGCGTGGGCGCCCCAGGTGTGCGGCTGGTCGGCGGCATCGAGATAGCCCCAGGCGGCGACCAGCGCCGGCATGGCGGCGGCGGTGGCGGCCTGGATGTCGCGCTCGGCGTCGCCCAGGTACAGGCATTGTGCCGGCAGGGCATGGCAGAGTTCGGCGGCGGCGAGCATGGGGGCGGGGTGCGGCTTGGGCTGCGGGCAGGTGTCGCCGGAGACGATGCAGGCGGCGCGCTCGGCCAGGTCGAGGATGGACATCAGGGGCTCGGTGAAGCGCGCCGGTTTGTTGGTGACCACGCCCCATTTCAGCTGGCGCGCTTCGAGGGCGTCGAGCAGTTCGAGGATGCCGGGGAAAGGGCGTGAGTCGCGGCAGATATTGTCGGCATACAACTGCAGGAATTCTTCCCGCATGGACGCAAAATGAGGGTCGTCGGGATGCAGATCGAAGCCGGCGCCGAGCAGACCGCGCGCACCGTGCGAGGCCTGTGGACGGATGACCGCGTCGGCCAGTGCGGGCAGGCCATGGCGTGCCCGCTGCAGGTTGAGCGCGTGGCCAAGGTCGGGCGCGGTATCGACCAGGGTGCCGTCGAGGTCGAACAGGACGACATGGATGTTCTCGAACTTCACGAGCCTATTCTCCTCGCTGCGTCGCCATCAGGTAGTTGACGCTGGTATCGGATTCCAGCTTGTAGATCCTGCTCAGCGGGTTGTAGGTCATGCCGGTGAGTTCCCGGATGTCGAGGCCGGCTTCGCGTGCCATGCGGGCGAGCTCGGCGGGCTGGATGAATTTGGCGTAGTCGTGGGTGCCGCGCGGCAGCAGTTTAAGGAGGTATTCGGCGCCGACGATGGCGAAGAGATAGCTCCGGGCGTTGCGGTTGAGCGTCGAGAAGAACACCCGGCCGCCCGGTTTGACGAGCCTGGCACAGGCGGCGACCACCGAAGCCGGATCCGGCACGTGTTCGAGCATTTCCATGCAGGTGACGATGTCGAATTCACCCGCATGCTGCGTGGCGAAATCCTCGGCGGATACCAGCTGGTAGTCGATGTCGTGGCCCGATTCGTGGAGGTGCAGCCTGGCAACCCTGAGCGCCTTTTCGGAGAGGTCGATGCCGCTGACCGCCGCACCGGCAGCCGCCATCGCCTCGGCGAGGATGCCGCCGCCGCAGCCGACATCGAGCACCTTTCTGCCGGCCAGCGGTGCCAGCTTGTCGATCCATTGCAGCCGCAGAGGATTGATTTCGTGCAGCGGCTTGAACTCGGAATTCGGATCCCACCAGCGGTGAGCGAGTTCGGAAAACTTGGCGATTTCGGCAGTATCGACGTTGCTCATGGCGGGTCTCAGGCAGTCAGTTTGTTGCGCCAATAGGTAGCGCGGGCGGTCAGGTCGTCAGGTTCGAGATTGACCAGACAACGTTCGTTCAGTTGCAGCTTGCCGTCGACCCATGCATGGGTGACGTCCTCGCGCCCTGCAACGTAAACCAGGTGCGAGACGGGGTCAAATACCGGCTGGCTGGGCAGGGCCTGCAGATCGACAGCCACCAGATCGGCCCGCTTGCCGGGGACAATGCTGCCGATGCGGTCATCGAGATTGAGCGCGCGGGCGGCGCCCAGTGTGGCCATTTTCAGTGCGGCGGCGGCGGAGAGGGCGGTGGCGTCGCCGCTGACGCCTTTGGCCAGCAGGGCGGCCAGGCGCATCTCGGCGAACAGGTCGAGACGGTTGTTGCTGGCGGCGCCGTCGGTGCCGAGCCCGAGATTGACGCCTGCCCGCATGAGTTCGAACGTCGGCGCGATGCCGGAGGCCAGCTTCAGGTTCGAGGTCGGACAGTGCGCCACGTGGCAGCCGTATTGGGCCAGCAGCCCGATTTCGGCTTCGTTCACATGCACGGCGTGGACACCGATGAAATTCGGTCCCAGCAGGCCCAGCCGGGCCAGCCGTTCCAGCGGCCGAGCGCCGTATTGCTTGAGGCTGTCACGGATTTCGTCGGCGGTTTCGTGGAGGTGGATATGGACGGGCAAGCCGAGTTGTTCGGCCAGGATATTGATGCGGCCGAAGGTGGCATCCGAAATGGTGTAGGGCGCGTGCGGGGCGAAGGCAAAGGCGAGCAGCGGCTCGTCTTTCAGTTTGTCGCGCAGGGCGAGCCCCCTGGCCAGGTAATTGTCGGCGTCCGGGGCGTAGGCGCTGGGACGTTCCAGTACGATCATTCCCAGAATGGCGCGCATCCCCGCCTGCAAAAAGGCTTCCCCCGCCGCCTGCGGGAAAAAATACATATCGTTGCAGGTCGTGATGCCGCCCGCCAGCATTTCGGCGGCGGCGAGCAGCGTGCCGTCGCGTACGAAAGCCTCGGACACATGCTTTTTTTCGGCCGGCCAGATGCGCTCATTGAGCCAGGCCATGAGCGGCAGGTCGTCGGCGAAACCGCGAAACAGTGACATGGCGGCATGGCCATGCAGGTTGACGAGACCCGGGATCAATGCCCGATCCGGCAAGGCGAGTGTCTGCGTGGCGTCGTACCGGGTTTGCGCGCTGTCGGCGGGCAACACGTCGAGGATGCAGCCGTCCTGCACGACGACGGCATGGTTGGCCAGCGCGCCTTCGGTTTCGACAGGGATCACCCACTGCGGCAGGAGAAGTAGATCGGCTGGGGCTTTCATGATGGCCTGCATTCTCGTTGTTTGGGCGGGGTTTGGCAAAGGCGGTCGAGCCTTCCGGACATGCTAAAATCGCAGGCTTTAAAGCCTGAATACATAAAAAGCCGGTTATGGAACAGTTTGCCAAGGAAACCCTCCCGGTCAGCCTCGAAGAGGAGATGCGGCGTTCCTATCTCGATTACGCCATGAGCGTGATCGTCGGGCGCGCGCTGCCGGATGTGCGCGACGGCCTGAAGCCGGTGCATCGCCGCGTGCTCTTTGCGATGAACGAACTCGGCAACGACTGGAACAAGGCTTACAAGAAGTCGGCGCGCGTGGTCGGCGACGTCATTGGTAAATACCACCCGCACGGCGACACCGCGGTGTACGACACCATGGTGCGGATGGCGCAGGATTTCTCGCTGCGCTATCCGCTGATCGACGGCCAGGGCAACTTCGGCTCGGTCGACGGCGACAACGCGGCGGCGATGCGTTACACCGAAGTGCGCATGGCGAAGATCGCGCACGAACTGCTGGCCGACCTCGACAAGGAAACGGTCGACTTCGGCCCCAACTACGACGGTTCCGAGCAGGAGCCGCTGGTGCTGCCGGCGAGGATCCCCAACCTGCTGATCAACGGCTCGTCCGGCATCGCGGTGGGGATGGCGACCAATATTCCGCCGCACAACCTCACCGATATCTGCGCGGCGCTGTTTGCGTTGCTGGATGATCCCGAGATCGACATCGAGTCCTTGATTGCCCTCGTCAAGGCGCCGGATTTCCCGACCGCCGGCATCATCTACGGGCTTGCCGGCGTGCGCGACGGCTACCGCACCGGGCGCGGCCGCGTCGTGATGCGCGCGACCTGCCACGTCGAGGACCTCGACAAGAGCGGCGGCAAGCAGGCGATCATCATCGACGAACTGCCGTACCAGGTGAACAAGGCCAATTTGTTGATAAAAATCGGCGAACTGGTACGCGAGAAGCAGATCGACGGCATCGCCGATCTGCGCGACGAGTCCGACAAGTCGGGCATGCGCGTCTACATCGAACTGAAGCGCGGCGAGAACGCCGACGTGATCCTCAACAATCTGTACAAGCAGACGCAGATGCAGGACACCTTCGGCATGAACATGGTGGCGCTGATCGACGGCCAGCCGCGATTGCTCAACCTGAAGGACATGCTCGACGCCTTCCTGCGCCATCGCCGCGAAGTCGTCACCCGCCGCACCGTGTTCGAACTCAGGAAGGCGCGCGAGCGCGGCCATATTCTCGAAGGCCTGGCGGTCGCGCTCGCCAACGTCGACGAGATCGTCGAGCTGATCAAGAGTTCGGAAACGCCGATCATCGCCAAGGAGCGTCTGCTCGGCCGCGCCTGGAAGTCGGCGATGGTCGAGGAAATGCTGGCACGCATCGACCCCGAGTATTCGCGGCCGGTGAACATCGGCTCCGAGTTCGGTCTGCACGCCGACGGCTACCGCCTGTCCGAAATCCAGGCGCAGCGCATTCTGGAAATGCAGTTGCAGCGACTGACCAACCTGGAGTCCGACAAGATTCTCTCCGAGTACAAGGAGATCATGGCGAAGATCACCGATCTGCTGGATATTCTTGCCAATCCTCCGCGCATCACCCAGATCATCCGCGAGGAACTGACCCAGATCCGCGACCAGTTCGGCGACGCGCGCCGCTCGGCCATCGTCGAGAACGCGCAGGACATGTCGATGGAAGACCTGATCAAGCCGGAGGAGATGGTGGTGACGCTGTCGCACGGCGGCTACATGAAGTCGCAGCCGATCGACGACTACCGGGCGCAGAAGCGCGGCGGGCGCGGCAAGCAGGCGGCGGGCACCAAGGATGAAGACTTCATCGAGAAGATGTTCATCGCCAACACCCACGACTACATTCTCTGCTTCTCCAACCGTGGCCGCCTGTACTGGCTCAAGGTCTACAACGTGCCGCAGGGCGGACGCAACGCGCGCGGCAAGCCCATCGTCAACCTGCTGCCGCTGGAGGAGGGCGAGAAGATCAACGCGCTGTTGCCGGTCAAGACCTTCGACGACGACCACTACGTGTTCATGGCGACCAGCAACGGCATCGTCAAGAAAACGCCGCTGTCCGATTTCTCGCGTCCGCGCACCGCAGGCATCATCGCGGTGGGGCTGGACGACGGCGACTTCCTCATCGGCGCGTCGATCACCGACGGCCGCCACGACGTGATGCTGTTCTCCGACGGCGGCAAGGCGGTGCGTTTCGATGAAAACGACGTGCGCCCGATGGGCCGTACCGCGCGCGGCGTGATCGGCATGAAGCTCGCCAAGGGCAAGAAGCTGATTTCGCTCCTGGTGGCGGAAGACGAGAACGACTTCGTGCTGACCGCGACCGAGAACGGCTACGGCAAGCGCACGCCGATCGCCGAATACACGCGCCATGCGCGAGCGACGCAGGGCATGATCGCGATCCAGACCAGCGAACGCAACGGGAAAGTGGTGGCGGCCACGCTGGTGAAGGAAGACGACGAAATCATGCTGATCACCACCGGCGGCGTGCTGATCCGCACCCGGGTCAAGGAAATTCGGGCGATGAGCCGCGCGACGCAGGGCGTCACGCTGATCAACCTGGACAAGGGCGAGACTTTGACCAGCCTGGAAAAATTGGCTGAAACCGACAACGAAGAGGAATTGGGGAATTAAAGCATGACGATCTACAACTTCAGCGCCGGCCCGGCCGTGCTGCCCCGGGACGTATTGCAACAGGTGCAGGCCGAAATGGTCGACTGGCACGGCTCCGGCATGTCGGTGATGGAAATGAGCCACCGCGGCAAGGAATTCATGGGCATCGCCGCCGATGCCGAAGCCGACCTGCGCGAGGTGATGGGCATTCCGGCGAATTATAAAGTGCTGTTCCTGCAGGGTGGCGCGTCCGCCCAGTTCGCGATGGTGCCGATGAACCTGTTGCGCGGCAAAGCCGGCGCCGATTATCTGAACACCGGCGAGTGGTCGAAGAAGGCCATCAAGGAAGCGAAGAAATACGGCGCGGTGAACGTGGTGGCGTCGAGCGAGGACAGGAACTTCAGCTACGCGCCGACACAGGACCAGTGGAAGCTCGATCCCAACGCGGCCTACGTCCACTACACCCCCAACGAAACCATCGGCGGCGTGGAAATCTTCTGGACGCCGGCCACCGGCAGCGTGCCGCTGGTGGCCGACATGTCGTCGACCATCCTGTCGCGCCCGATCGACGTGTCGGCATTCGGCCTGATCTACGCCGGCGCGCAGAAGAACATCGGCCCGGCTGGCCTCACCCTCGTCATCGTGCGCGACGACCTGATCGGCGAGGCGCTGAAAGGCACGCCGACCATGTTCGACTACAAGACGCACGCCGACAACGACTCGATGTACAACACGCCGCCCACGTTTGCCATGTATACGGCGGGGCTGGTGTTCAAGTGGCTGAAGGCGCGCGGCGGTCTTGCCGCGATGGAAAAGACCAACCGCGAGAAAGCCGGCCTGCTCTATGACACCCTCGACGCGACCGATTTCTACAATTCTCCGGTGGCGAAGGACAACCGCTCGCTGATGAACATCCCCTTCACCCTGAAGGACGCCGCGCTCGACGAGGCGTTTCTCAAGATGGCCAAGGAGCGCGGTCTGATCCAGCTGAAAGGCCATCGTTCGGTCGGCGGCATGCGGGCGTCGATCTACAACGCCATGCCGCTCGAAGGCGTGCGTGCGCTGGTCGACATGATGCGTGAGTTCGAGAAAAGCCATGGCTGAGGCCGCGCGCAAGATACTGACGCTGAATGCGATTTCCGCGCGGGGTCTTGCGCGGCTGCCCGAACATTACATCGTCGGCGGCGATGTCGCCGATCCGGACGGCATCCTGGTGCGTTCGGCCAGCATGCACGAGATGGAGATTCCCGCCTCGGTGCAGGCGATCGGCCGCGCTGGCGCCGGCACCAACAACATCCCGGTGAAAAAGCTGTCGGAACGCGGGGTGCCGGTGTTCAACGCGCCGGGCGCGAACGCCAATGCGGTGAAGGAACTGGTCATCGCCGGCATGCTCATGGGCGCACGCAATCTGGTGCCGGCGCTGAAGTTCGTCGAAGGTCTGGAAGGGACGGACGAAGCCATGCACAAGGCGACCGAAGCCGGCAAGAAGCAGTTCGGCGGTATGGAACTGCCGGGGCGCACGCTCGGCATCATCGGTCTTGGCGCAATCGGCTCCTATATCGCCGAAGCGGCCATCAAGCTCGGCATGAACGTGGTCGGCTTCGATCCGGCGATCACGGTGGACGCCGCCTGGCGCCTGCCGTCGCAGGTCAGACGCGCGGAGAGCGTCGAGGACGTGCTGCGCGTGGCCGATTTCGTCACCCTGCACGTGCCGCTGCTGGATACCACGCGCAATCTCATCAACGCGCAGCGCATCGGCGTCATGCGTCCCGGCGCGGTGCTGCTGAATTTTGCGCGCGAGGGGGTGGTCGACAATGCCGCCGTGATCGAGGCGCTCGATGGCGGCAAGCTGCATGCCTATATCTGCGACTTCCCGGCGAATGCGCTGAAGGGCCATGCCCGGGTCGTCACGCTGCCGCACCTGGGCGCCAGTACCGCCGAGGCCGAAGAAAACTGTGCGGTGATGGTCGCCGAGCAGCTTGCCGACTATCTGGAAAACGGCAATATCCGCAACGCGGTGAATTTTCCCAACGTCAAGCTGGCGCGCGAATCGGCGTACCGCATCGCGATCGCCAATGCCAACGTGCCCAACATGGTGGGACAGATTTCGTCGGTGCTGGCCGCCGCCGGACTCAACATCCACAACATGGTCAACAAATCCAGGGGCGACATGGCCTACACCCTGACCGATGTCGACAGCGCGGTGGACGATGCCGTGATGCGTCAGCTGGCCGGGATTGCCGGCGTGCTCGCGGTGCGCTACCTGCCCGCCGCCTGACCCGATGGATGAGGCATTGAAGGCGCTGCGCGCGCGCATCGACGGCATCGACGACACCTTGCTGCAGCTGGTTTCCGAACGTGCGCGCCTGGCGCAAGCCGTCGGCCGTGCCAAGAACGGTGAAAAGATCTATCGCCCCGAGCGCGAAGCCCAGATCGTGCGCCGCCTGCGCGAAGCCAATCCGGGACCGCTCGACGGCGACACCGTCGAGCGTCTGATCCGTGAAGTCATGTCGGCCTGCCGGGCGCTGGAACAGAACATCCGCGTGGCCTACCTGGGCCCGGCCGGCACCTTCAGCCAGGCTGCCGCCTACAAGCATTTCGGCCATGCCGTCGAGGCGGTTGCCGAAGCCGATATCGACGCCTGCTTCCGCGCCGTCGAAACCGGGCGTGCCGATTTTGCCGTGCTACCGGTGGAAAATTCCACCGAGGGCGCGATTTCGCGCACGCTCGATCTGATCGTCGCCAGCCCGCTCAGGATCTGCGGCGAGATCATGCTGCCGATTCACCAGAATCTGATGCGCAAAAGCGCGGGCCTGGAAGGCATCGACCGCGTCTATGGCCACGCCCAGTCGCTCGCCCAGTGCCAGAACTGGCTCAATCGGCATCTGCCCGGGGCCGAGCGGGTGAGCGTCGTCAGCAACAGCGAAGGCGCGCGCCGTGCCGCGGCAGAGCCCGATGCCGCCACGCTGGGCAGCGATGCGGCCGCGGAGTTGTATGGCCTTGCCATCGTCGAAGCGCGCATCGAGGACGAGGCGGGCAATACCACCCGTTTTCTCGTCCTGGCGCCTGCCGATGCCGCGCCGTCCGGCTGCGACAAGACCTCGCTCGTCGTCGGTGTGCACAATCAGCCCGGCGCCATCGTCAAATTGCTGCAGCCGCTGGCCGACGCCGGGGTTTCCATGAGCAAGCTCGAATCGCGTCCGGCGCGTTCGGCCAACTGGGAATATCTCTTCTTTGTCGTCTGCGAAGGCCATCGGCTGGACGCCAGACTCGCCGCCACGCTCACCGAAATCGAGTCGCGTGCCGCCTTCCTCAAGATTCTCGGTTCCTACCCCGCTGCACACTCATGAGTTGTTGCGATTTCGCTCCCGCCCACATTCGCGCCATCGCCCCCTATCGCCCCGGCAAACCGACCTCCGAGCTTGCGCGCGAACTGGGGCTGGACGAGGCCGGCATCGTCAAGCTGGCGTCGAACGAAAACCCGCTCGGCCCCAGCCCCGCCGCGCTGGCTGCGGCGCAGGATGCGCTGCACGACATGGCCCTGTATCCCGACGGTGCCGGCTTTGCGCTGAAGTCGAAACTGTCGGCGAAGCTGGGCGTCGCGGCGAATCAGATCGTGCTGGGCAACGGCTCGAACGATGTGCTGGACATGGCCGCGCGCGCATTTCTCGGCCCGGCGGCGTCGGCGGTGTATGCGCAGCATGCGTTCGCCGTCTACCCCATCGCCACGCTGACCGCGGGGGCGGCAGGCATCGAGGTGGCGGCGAAGGATTACGGCCACGATCTCGATGCCATGCGTGCGGCGATCCGCGGCGACACGCGGGTGCTGTGGATCGCCAACCCCAACAACCCGACCGGCACCTTCCTGCCGTGGGCGCAGATCGAGGCCTTTCTCGAAACCGTGCCGCCGCAGGTGCTGGTGGTGCTGGATGAGGCCTACGGCGAATACCTGCCGCCGGCCGAGCGCTGCGACACCGCGGCCTGGCTGGCGCGCTTTCCCAATCTGCTGATCAGCCGCACTTTTTCCAAGGCGTATGGCCTGGCCGGACTGCGCGTCGGCTACGGCCTCGGCAGCGCCGGCGTGATCGATCTGCTGAACCGGGTGCGCCACCCTTTCAACGTCAACGCGCCCGCACTCGCCGCCGCCGAAGCGGCACTCGGCGACGAGGCGTTTCTGGCGCGCAGTCATGCATTGAACAGCGCCGGCATGGCGCAGCTGGCGGCAGGGCTGACCGAAATGGGCGTCGAAACCGTGCCGTCGAAAGGCAATTTCCTGCTGGCGAAAGTCGGCGCTGCCGCGCGCATCAACGCCGAACTGCTGAAACGCGGCGTGATCGTGCGGCCGGTCGACAATTACGGCCTGCCCGAATTCCTGCGCGTGTCGGTCGGCCTGGCCGCACAGAATGCGCGTTTCCTCGACGCCCTGAAAGCGAGCCTGTGATCGTCGACACGCTTGCCGTCGTCGGTGTCGGCCTCATCGGCGGCTCGTTCGCGCTGGCGCTGAAGCAGGCCGGCGCAGTGCGCGAGGTGCTGGGCGTGGGGCGGAACGCCGCGCGACTCACCGTCGCGCGCGAGCGTGGCCTGATCGACCGCGTGGCCGGCTGGGCGGAAGCCGGCCAGGCCGACTGCATCCTGCTGGCGATGCCGGTGGGCGAGACCGGGGCCGTATTGAAGAATCTGGCGCCGCATCTGAAACCCGGTGCCATCGTCACCGATGCCGGCAGCACCAAGTCCGACGTGATCGAAGCGGCGCGCGCCGCGCTCGGTGCGCGCTTTGGCGATTTCGTACCGGGCCATCCCATCGCGGGTTCCGAGCAGAGCGGACCCGCCGCGGCGCGCGCCGATCTTTACCAGGGCAAACGCGTGGTGCTGACGCCGCAGGCCGGCACCCGCGTCGGCGCGGTCGCCACGGTGCGCGCGTTGTGGGAAGCGGCCGGCGCCCAGGTCGAAACGCTGGACGCCGCACAGCACGACCGCATCTTCGCAGCGGTCAGCCATCTGCCGCACCTGGCGGCGTTCGCGCTGGTGGATGAACTGGCACAACGCGCCGATGGCGACACCTGCTTCCGCTTTGCCGCCGGCGGCTTCCGCGATTTCACCCGCATCGCCGGCAGCAGCCCCGAGATGTGGCGCGACATTGCGCTGGCCAACCGCGAGGCGCTGCTGACCGAACTGGACGCCTACCTTGCCGCTTTGCAGACCCTGCGCCAGACCGTGGCCAGCGAAGACGCAGAGGCCCTGTTAACGATTTTTTCGCGCGCACGGGCGGCACGCGAGCTCTGGATGAAACAACAGGATTCTTGATGTGATGGAATTTCTCGATCTGCCCGCAAGCGGCGAGGCGCGCGGCACGGTGCGCCTGCCGGGTTCCAAAAGTATTTCCAACCGCGTGCTGCTGCTGGCGGCGCTGGCGCAAGGCACGACCATCGTGCGTGCGCTGCTCGATTCCGACGATACCCGGGTCATGCTCGACGCCTTGCGCACGCTGGGTGTCGGCGTGGCACGGATCAGCGATTCCGACGATTATGAGATTGCGGGCGTGGGCGGCGCGTTCCCGGTCGCTGGCTTTCCTGTAAAACGGGCCGAACTGTTCCTCGGCAATGCCGGCACCGCGTTCCGTTCGCTGACCGCCGCGTGCGCGCTGTCGGGCGGCGAGTATGTGTTGAAGGGCGTGGCGCGCATGCATGAGCGGCCGATCGGCGATCTGGTCGACGCGCTGCGGCGGCTGGGCGCGCGCATCGACTATCTCGGCCAGGCGGGATTTCCACCGCTGAAGATCCATCCGGCCGACCTGGCGGGCGATACCACCGAGGTGCGTGGCGACGTGTCGAGCCAGTTTCTCACCGGCCTCCTGATGGCCTTGCCGCTGCGCCAGCGCAACACCACGATCGAAGTCGTGGGCGAGCTGATTTCCAGACCCTACATCGGCATCACGCTGGCGATGCTGCGCCGCTTCGGCGTCGAGATCGCGCGTGACGGCTGGCAGCGTTTCGGCGTGCCGGCGGCGGCGCGCTACCGGAGTCCCGGCGAAATCTGGGTGGAAGGCGATGCCTCGTCGGCCTCCTATTTTCTCGCCGCGGGGGCGATCGGCGGCGGTCCGGTGCGGGTGGAGGGCGTCGGCCGCGACAGCGTGCAGGGCGACGTGCGCTTTGCCGATGCGCTGGCGCAGATGGGCGCACAGATCGACATGGGGCCGAACTGGATCGAGGCGCAAGCACCCAGAAATGGTCGCCTGCAGGCAATCGACCTCGACTGCAACCACATTCCCGACGCCGCGATGACGCTGGCGGTGACGGCGTTGTTCGCCGACGGCGTGACCGTGCTCAGGAACATCGCCAGCTGGCGGGTGAAAGAGACCGACCGTATCGCGGCGATGGCGACCGAACTGCGCAAGGTCGGCGCGACGGTGGAGGAGGGCGCGGACTTCATCCGCATCATCCCGCCGCAACGGCTCATCGCGAACGCGGTGATCGACACCTACGACGACCACCGCATGGCGATGTGCCTGTCGCTGGTGACGCTCGGCGGCGTGCCGGTGCGCATCAACGACCCGGCGTGCGTCAACAAGACCTTTCCGACGTATTTCAGGACGTTTGCGGGGATCGCCCAATGAGCGCCGCCTCACCCCTCACCCCTCACGCCTCACCCGTGATCACCATCGACGGCCCCTCGGCCTCGGGCAAGGGGACGGTGGCCGAACGGGTGGCGATGGCGCTGGGGTTTCACTTTCTCGACAGCGGCGCGCTGTACCGGCTGACTGCGTTAGCGGCGATGAAACAGGGTGTGGCGCTCGACGACGCACCGCACATCGCGGAACTGGCGGCCTGCTTGCCGGCAACGTTCCGCGACGGCTCGGTCTGGCTGGCGGGCGAAAACGTGACCGATGCGATCCGTGCCGAAGCGGTGGGCGAGGGTGCGTCGAACGTGGCGGCGTTGCCGGCGGTGCGCGCGGCCCTGCTCGACCGCCAGCGCGCCTACCGTCAGCTCCCCGGACTGGTGGCGGATGGGCGCGATATGGGCACGGTGGTATTTGCCGATGCGGCGGCCAAGGTCTTCCTCACCGCGAGCGCCGAAGCGCGTGCCGAACGGCGCTATAAGCAGTTGATCGAAAAGGGGAACTCTGCTAGTCTAACGGACCTTGTTGCGGATATGCAGGCCCGCGATGCGCGCGATACCACCCGTGCCGTTGCGCCGCTGAAACCCGCGCCGGATGCGTTGCTGCTCGATACGACCCATATGGATATCGAGTCGGCCGTGCGGGCGGTCCTGGCGCACTATGCTGCATGCAGAATCCAGAACCAGCAAGGTCATTGATTTTTCCGTGTCAGCCTGCGCCTGCAGACTGACGATGTGCAACCAACCCCGTCCTCATTGACGGACAAGAAGGTTTTTAATGTCTACTGTAACCGCTGTTTCCGTATCCGAATCCATGGAAAGCTTTGCCGCCCTGTTCGAGGAGTCCCTCGAGCATCAGGAAATGCGTCAGGGTGAAGTCATCACCGCTGAAATCGTCGGGATCGATCACAACTTCGTGACGGTGAATGCCGGCCTCAAGTCCGAGAGCCTGATTCCTCTCGAAGAATTCAAGAACGACCAGGGCGAGATCGAAGCCAAGGTCGGCGATTTCGTCGCGGTCGCCATCGAGTCGATCGAAGACGGTTTCGGCGCCACCAAGCTGTCGCGCGAGCGCGCCAAGAAGCTGGCCGCGTGGCTGGATCTGGAAGCGGCGATGAACGAAGGCCGTATCGTCACCGGCATGGTGCAGGGCAAGGTCAAGGGCGGTCTGACGGTGCTGGTGGGCGGCCTGCGTGCCTTCCTGCCGGGTTCGCTGGTGGACATGCGTCCGGTCAAGGACACCACGCCGTTCGAATACAAGGAAATGGAATTCAAGGTCATCAAGCTCGACCGCAAGCGCAACAACGTCGTGGTGTCGCGCCGTGCCGTGCTGGAAGAGACCATGGGTGCCGACCGCGAAGCGATGATGGAGAACCTGAAGGAAGGCTCCATCGTCAAGGGCGTGGTGAAGAACATCACCGACTACGGCGCGTTCGTGGACCTGGGCGGCATCGACGGCCTGCTGCACATCACCGACATGGCCTGGCGCCGCGTCAAGCACCC
>MKWM01000062.1 GCA_001899765.1 Thiobacillus sp. 63-78 | reverse complement strand
TTACCGCCTGCACCAACAGGCCGGATATAAGACTGCATCCTTACCTACTGCCAAATGCAAAATCTACTTGTACTCCGGGAGGTGTCCATATAAGCGTCTCCCTAGGGCATTGCGTCAGGACCAGTCTGCCGGATCGATGTCCGTAATATATCCATTTCCTCCAGCAGGTCGGCCACCAGGGCGGCGAGTTCCGGGACGGCTTCAAAATCACGCTCCAGTTGCCGCATGCGGCGCGCGCGCAACAGGTTCGTCCCCGAAAACCGCCAGGTGCCCGCCGTACTTTCCACCTGCGGAAAAAACCCCTCCTCGATATGCTGGATGAGCCAGACCGGTTCCACGCTGCAGGCGGCGGCGATCTGTTCCAGCGTCAGCCAGGAATCGTCCATCAGGCAGCCGATCAGGATATTCTCGTCATGCATGGCTCAAGTCCTTTCCTGTTCGCGTGGATCGAATGCAAGTTCACGCGCCATCGTTTCATACAGTTCGCGCGCTTTCGGCGTGCTGGCCGGCGGCAGCATCACCTGAAGATCGAGCAGCAAATCGCCGGGCGGCTGGCCGGGAATGCCGTGACCGCGCACGCGCAGCTGCCGCCCGCTCTGGGCACCCTCGGGAATGCGCACCTTGACGTTGCCCTGCGGCAAGCTCACCGAAATGACCGCACCCAGGGCGGCCTCCCAGGGGGCGACCGGTAACGTCCTGTGCAGGTCGCGGCCCTCGGCCCGGAAGTAGGCATGCGGTTTGAACTGCACTTCCAGCAACAGGTCGCCGGCCGGTGCGCCGTTCACGCCAGGCGCGCCCTGGCCTGCGAGACGGATGATCTGGCCGGCATGCACGCCCCGAGGAATTTTCACGTTGAGCGTACGGGTTCCCAGTTGAACCCGCCCCTGGGCGTCCACCTTGGGCACCCTCAGCGAGATCTGCCGGGTGGCGCCGCTGAAGGTGTCTTCCAGATCGAGCAGTACTTTCGCATGGTGATCTTCGCCCTGTACCCGGAAGCCGGCGTGACGGGAGCGGGTTCCTGCATGCGCGCCGCCCATGTGGCCGAACAGTTCGGCAAAGAAATCACTGAAATCGACGGTTTCGTTGGGGGTATAGCCCTGGCCCGTGAATTCAAATCCGGCGTCCCAGTCGGGAGGCGGACGGAACTCCTCGCCCGGGTGGTGGCCTTGCCCCAGGAGATCGTAGGCGGCGCGTTTCTCCGGATCCGAGAGTACGGCATTGGCTTCGTTGACCTCCTGCATGCGCTGTTCGGCATCCGTTTCCTTGGAAACATCGGGATGATATTTGCGTGCGAGCTTGCGAAAGGCTTTCTTGATTTCGTCCGCCGTGGCATCCCGCTTCACGCCAAGCGTCTGGTAGTAGTCCTTGAATTGCATCCGGCTTTCCTGGTGATGACGACGAGTCCTGAGTGGTTTATAGACGATGGCGTACAGCAGGCTGGAACGATGTGTCCGCGTCATCCGCCACGGCGGCGGAGGCTGTCGTCATGATGGTTTTAACGTCAAGCGATGACATATCGGTTGCGGCCGTTGTTTTTTCCTTCGTAAAGTGCCTGATCGGCTCGCTGAATGGCACTCTCCAGATCATCCTGCTCGCCGACCCTGGCAAGTCCCATGGTTACGGTCAAGCGCAGGATTTCGTTGTCGTTGATCGGTACCGGAGTCGTGCCTACGATGGCCAGGACGCGCCGTGCCGACTGCCGGGCCTCGGTCGCCGATTTGCATTTCAGCAGCCAGAGGAATTCTTCCCCGCCATAACGATAAAGCGGTTCGTTGTCGCGCAGGCTGCGTTTCAGGGTGTCGGCCAGATGGCGCAAGACCCGGTCACCCGTGGGATGACCCCAGGTATCGTTGACTCGCTTGAAATGATCGATATCGATGATGGCCAGATAGAGCAGGGTACGATTGCGCCGGGCTTCCTTCTGGAACAGGATGAAATCGCTTTCGATGCCATATCGCAGCGGGAGCTGGGTGAGGGGATCGCGACGGGTTGCCGCCGACAGGATCAGCGTCTTGAAATGGGCCAGCAGGCCAATCAGTTCGGATTGCGACTGTTCGAAGGCTGCGAGACTGGCCTCTTTCTCCGTGCGGCCGGCCTGGACATTGCCGCAGATCGAGCGGATGGCGTCATGCATCGTTTGGTGCGAGGTGTGCACGCGCGCGGCGGATGGGGCGTCCAGGAGATCGAAATGGTTCCGGTTCGCCCTGAACCATCCTCCGAAATGGCACAGGGTATGCGCGTCGGGATCGTACATATCCTCGTCCGGCGGCGACTGCAGGAGCACGCAGCGCAAGATCCGGCGCGTCCACTCCATGTGCGCCTCGACGGCCGTGTCGAGTTCGGTAATGAAGTCACCGGTATGGGCAGGCAGGTCAGCCTTGGTCTGTGTTCCGGCCACTTGCCTCGCGGTCATTGCGCACGCACCATGTCATCCCTCCTTCAAATATCACGCGCCACACGAAATCCGAGATTGAGGTCCAGTTCGTTTTCCAGCCTGCGGCGGCGAGCCGCGGCACGGCAGTCTTCGGGGCCATCGAACCAGGAACCCCCCTTGGTGACCACGGCCTGCGGCTTGCCGGACGCGGGGCGCTCGGGCTGGTTGGCGTGGTCGCGGGTCCAGGGGCTGGCCGTGAATTCCCATACATTGCCCGTCATGTCGTACAGGCCCCAGCGGTTGGGATGCAGCCTGCCGGCTTCCATCGCGCCGCAGCGGACAAAACAGCGCGACAATAAACGCGGCCGCCTGGGGCGCGCGGCGTCGTATCCCTGGCTCGTGTTATAGAGCGCCTCGGCCGGCGTGATGCGGTCGCCCTGCGGATAGGCGCTCGACGAGCCGGCGCGGCAGGCGTATTCCCATTCCTGTTCGGTGGGCAGACGATAGCGTTGGCCGGTCTGCTGGCTCAGCCAGGCGCAGTAGTCGCGCGCGTCGGTCTGCCGGATGTTGATGACCGGTTTGCGGCCGGACAGCCAGACCAGCTCCATACGCCGCCGCCAACCGGTCGCGCGGCCGTAGACCTCGAATTCTTCCGTCGTGACGGGAAACACGCCGATGGCGAACCCCCGCTCGATCAGCGCCGTGCGACGTGGGCGATCCTGCGCCGGCGCGGTCTCCATCGGCGCGGCGCCATATTCGAAAGTGCCGGCGGGGATCACGGCCAGCAGGGGCGCGGCAGTGCCATCGGCCAGGGTGTCGCGGAAATGGATATCGGACAAGCCTAGTGCATGGGCGGCATTTGCTTGCAGCGCGATCAGTTCACCCTGGTGCAAGGCAAACGTATCGACCGGAGGCGTGGCGATGCGATCGAGGTTCATCGGGCGAAAAGAGGGACGAACGATGCATCATTATGCCACTTCCGCCATGCCGGGCGAGACGGAGCGGGCAAGCAGGCATCTCCTCTCACAGGGCGCTACAACGGGTTCTGACGGAATATCGATCTGGACTGGCGTGATTCATTCTCCATGACTGCGCAACGGACGTTGCAGCGTCTGGCGGACAAACGGCTGTGTACGGCCCGACAGCGTCAGCGCCAGTTCGACTTCCCATCTGTGGGTGGGGAAATACGCTGACAGGGACGGGCTGAAGGCCAGCAGCATGAGAAGCCCTGCCAGGCCGGCGACGCCCTGGACGGGGCGTTGCGCGTTCATCGTGCGGCAGACGATCAGGACGATTGCCAGCCCAAGCAACCAGCCTGCAATCACTTCGCTCGGGCTGTGCGCACCGAGTATCCATCTTGATACGCCCACCGTGGCGGCAATCGCCAGACCCAGCAGGATGCCGGGCAGGCTGAAGCGCCGGTCTGAGCGCACCAGTAACTGATTGGTCCAGACGGGGAGGACGGCGGTGGCCAGCATGGTGTGGCCGCTGATTCCAGTGAAGTCCAGGAAAGCGTTCCCCCACCCCCAGCCGATAAAGGCAATCTTGCTGGCCAGCACGATGAATATCCCCACCGTCATGGCCAGCAGCCAGACCCGGAGCGTGGATTTCTGGCCGGCCAGCCACAGGCCGGCCGCGATGACGGTGAATACGGGCAGCATGATGCTGGCGGCACCCAGGTGGGTGATCACGAGCCAGGGATATGCGGCATGAAGGGACATGGATTTTCCGGGACCCGGACGGGCATGAGAGGCAAGGCGCAGCCTATCACCAACCGATGCGCGACTCACCCGGACGCCGCATCGTTTTCCGGATTTCTCATGTCATGTGTTGTCGACAAGCGGACGGCGCCCTGAACCGGGCATGAGGAGATTGTTCGTCATCAGGGGCCTGGGGCATAATCGGGGCATTCGTATAGCCTCTTCAATCGTATAACCGATGCCGCCGGCAATCTTCCTGCCGTGCACACGACACGCGCACAAAGAGGAATGAATCATTAAAAAAGGGGCGCTAGAACCCGATAGCCGGCCTGTTGCGAGTCCGCCCGCCAGAACCACCGTCTTGCAGCGGATCACCGCGATGTTTGATCGGAAGGCTGTCGCGTGGATCGTGCTGGGGCTGACAGTGATCCTGACTATCGGCTTATGGCGCTATTCCACGATGGAATTTGCGCGGCGTGCCAACGAAATTTTCAGGGACGCCACCGAAAAGCAGGCGGCGCATCTGCTGGACCGCATGCAGGATTACGAACAGGTCCTGCGGGGTGGCGCGGCACTCTTCGCCGCGAGCGATTCAGTCAGTCGCGAGGAATGGCACACCTATGTCGGGATGCTCAAACTGGATCATTCCCTGCCCGGCATTCAGGGCACCGGGTTTGCCTTGATGATTCCGGAAAGTGCCCGCCGCGCACATGAACACAGCGTGCGCCGCGAAGGATTTCCCGCTTACGCGATCCATCCGGCGGGCGATCGCGCCCTGTACAGCAGTATTGTGTATCTTGAGCCATTCAGCGGATCCAACCTGCTCGCATTCGGTTACGACATGTATTCGGATCCCGTTCGCCGCGAAGCGATGGAACGCGCACGCGATAGCGGCCAACCTGAAATATCGGCAAAAATCACGCTCGTCCAGGAAGCGGGGCAGCGGAAACAGCCCGGTTTCCTGATCTATCTGCCGATCTATCGCAACGGCATGCCGCACGACACTGTGGCTGCACGGCGGCGTGCGCTGTTCGGCTTCGTGTACAGCCCGTTCCGGGTGGCCGACCTGATGAACAAGGTATTGAACGATCCCGGGCGCGAATTTGAAATCGCCTTGTTTGACGATCGGGCCACAGCGGACAACCTGCTGTTCTCTTCTGCCGGATCCGGACGCGCCTCGCGTTATGCGGCCGACCATGTCCTGTCGATCGGTGGCCGCCGCTGGATCGCCCGTTTCAAAAGCAATCCCGCTTTCGAAGCGAGAACGGAAAGTGCCCAGCCCCTCACGATTCTCTTTGGCGGTCTGCTGTTCAGCATGCTGTTCTTTTACGTCCTCTACATGAATGCGCGGCACCGGCGGGCGATGCACGATGTAGCGGAAAAACTCCAGGCCAGTCTCGACAACTTCAGGGCGCTCGTCGAAAATGTACCGGGCGCCGTGTTCCGGATTGAATTGGGGGCGTCCTCACCGATGCAGCAGATCAGCCAGGGCATTCATGCGTTGACGGGCGAACCGCCTGAACGCTTTGTTTCCGGCGCGATTTCGTATGCCGGACTGATTCATCCTCACGATCGTTCCCTGGTAAGCAGGGCGATTACCCAGGCGATCGCCACACGTGGCGTCTACACGATCGAATACCGCATCAGAACCGTCGAAGGGCGCCTCCGCTGGGTCAGCGAACAAGGCCGCGTCACCTCCAACCAGTCCGGTCATGCACAATGGCTGGATGGCCTCATTCTCGACATCAGCGAGCGCAAGGCCGCCGAAATCATGATCCGCGATCTGGCCTACAACGACCCCTTGACTGAATTGCCCAACCGTCGCCTGTTGCTGGACCGCCTGAAGCATCAACTCGCGGCCAGTAGCCGCAGCGGCAGATACGGGGCGCTGTTGTTCATCGACATGGATCATTTCAAGGCCATCAATGACACTTTCGGCCACGAAGCGGGCGATCAGGTGCTCAAGGAAGTGGCACGGCGTCTGCTCGCCAACGTCAGGGAGAGCGATACGGTTGCCCGATTTGGCGGAGACGAATTCGTGGTCATCCTCGACAGCCTGGGCGACACGGCCGCCGTCGCTGCCGCGGAGGCGAATGAATTGGGCCACAAGATACTGGACAAGCTTGCCCAGCCCTACCGGTTGGCTGGGGATTTCTGCACCAGTACGCCCAGCATAGGCATCGTCATCTTCTGCGGGCACGCGGCAAGCATGGATCAGTTGATCAAACGGGCCGACACGGCCATGTACGAGGCCAAATCGGCCGGGCGCAACCGGATAGCCTTCCATTCGGATCTGCCCACTACGGCGACCGGCGCAGAGTAGCTACTTCCGCTTCTGACCGTTGCAATGCAACCTGGCGGATTCAGCAGGCAAGTGGCTACGAAGAGACAGGGAGACTACACCCAGTGCGAGCCGTATAGCCGCAAGACGGCCTTGAAGCCTTTCGCGTTTTCGAGCGGGATCGCTACATACGGCTGGCCCTGTTCGTCCTTCTTTCCTTCCGCCAGAGTCGTGGCCGCACTCGACCAGCCGCTATCGGCCAGCACGAAACTGATCTGCCAGGATGCGGTCGTATCGTCCTTCTGCCAGGACTCGGTCGTATCTGCCGGGGGAATGGCGCTGATCACGACCGTATCGCGGAACAGGTATTCACCCGGCACATAGTGGTCGTCGCGGGGGGCTTCCTCGCCGGTATACGTAATCATCGATACCGCAAGCTGGATCGTGAACATCATTTCCGGACGCTCCGCCGGCCGCTTCGACAGATCGAGGAAGGTGGAGAAAAGATGCGGATGACGCGCATCCGCCTTCAGCGTGCCGTCGTCGGCGAAAAGCTCGGAACGTGAGCGCAGAATGGCGCTGTTGTTGGCCACCGTGCGCCGCGTGAGATCGAAATCGAGCGCCCCCCGTGTGGCGACCGCCACCTCGAAGTAGTAGCCAACCTTCGTGCCCAGCAGCTTTTGCAGGCGGTCCACGGGCGGGAGCGGCAGGTTCCCGATTTCCAGCACGCCGTTGACGCTGATGTCGCCAAACAGGAAGCGGCTGAGATTCTGGAAACCTTCCTCCGAATTCACGATGCCAAACGGGCCGCTGTGGCTGCGATGAACGTGGGCGCGCGGTGCACCCGTCACGTAGGCATTCTCGATGCGTACCAGCCCGTCGCTCAGTTCACCGGCGAGCAGGCGGGAGGCGCCGAGCGCCACATCGTAGTCCTTGCTGTTGGTGCCGACCAGGCAGAAGAACCGGCTCGGGTCGAATTTCCCGTCAAGCGAGTTGACCCCGGCATTCTTGTCCTGGATGTCGAGATACTTGCGCATGACGTCGCGGTTGAAGTTGTTCATGTCCCACAGGCCGAAGAAACCCGGAACATTCATCCCGGCCATCTCGATGCCGTTGTGCGGCGTGGCGAACGTGAAGACCTTGTCGACCAGCCTGCGTGCCGCATCGCTGCCGGCCGCGCCATTCTGGAGAAAACAGCGGCAGACCAGCCCGCCCATCGAATGCGCCATCAAATACACCCTGAAATCCTCGGGTTTCATCTGGCCGTCGAGGCAGACCTGGTCGCGCACGCGCAGGATGAGGTCGCTCAATCCCTTCGCGGCATCGATGATCGTGGGCACCTTGCCGGACCCGAAATCCGGATCGGCCACATCGTAGTAGCGATGGATGACGATGCTCTGTCGCGGGATCGGTCCGGATTCGATCTGCAGGCCATCCCGATAGATGTCGCTGTAGCCTTGTTTCAACAATCGCACGATGAGCGACTCGAAGAACACCTTGCGTACCGTGCCGTCCCAGGCCTGGCGTGCCTTGGTCGAACCGGATTCGAGCCCCATGTAGGGGGTCGAGGTGGTTTCAGTGATTTCCGCCTTCGTCATCGCGTAACCGCGAACGTAGAGGATGGGATAACGCGGGATATCGGCCATGTCCTGACTCCTGACACGAGGGATGTTGAAAGTATTCTAGTCCGCCGCTGATTCCGCCAGCGCCAGAACACGCCGTCAGACGGAGGGCGGGCGGGCGATCAGATAGCGGTGCAGCAAGCTGGAAACAAAGCCGAAGAACGTGGCGGTCCACGCGATGAGTGCCACGTACAGAAAGACCGGAGGCAGGAATCCGAGGAAATCGAATTCCAGTGCCGAGATCATTTCCCGGGTGCTGGCGGCATACATGCCGAGCGGAAAAACCGCCCCCCAATAAAGCGGGTCGTATCTGAGCGGGAACCGTTTATAGAGATGACGCCACATGGCAAGAATCACCAGCATTGGAATCCACCAGGTTCCGGTAGCCCAGTAAAAAACCGTGAAGCCCTTGAGAAACGGCAGCAAGGACAGCAGGAATGGCGCGTCGGGGGCGTTGATGATCAACAGGGAACCGGCCAGGGTGGAAATCGCCATGGCCCCCATGTTGATCCAGTAGGGGGGTGAAAGATCGCTCGGGGAAAACAGGAAAAAGGTATAGCGGTAGAAAATGAGCGACATCATCCAGATGTACAGCATGCCGCCCCACAGCCACATCGAGAGGGCAAAAAAGTTCAGCTCCAGTTTGTAGGGCTGGCTGATATGCGCAGCGAGCAGGGCGCTGAGTGCCGCGATGGACTGCGTCGCCACCACTGCCAGCAACCAGCCACCGCTGATGCCCTTGTCGAGAGTCGGTTTTTTCTGCTTGACCGTGAAGGCGGTAAAGATGGTGTAGGTCAGCCCGATCCAGAGCACGATCGCCACGCCCCACAGCGCCACGCCCACCCGATAGTTGGCGGTCAGTACCACGAACTCGTTCCCCAGAATGGCCGAGGCGGCCACCATGGTGAAGAATCCGGGGCCACGAAGGTGATCGATCATGTCCGCAAAAAAATGACGCGGGTAATGCATCAGACGCAACACGGTCAATACCCA
Source organism: Thiobacillus sp. 63-78 (assembly GCA_001899765.1). GTDB lineage: Bacteria > Pseudomonadota > Gammaproteobacteria > Burkholderiales > Thiobacillaceae > Thiobacillus. The sequence goes on along the minus strand of MKWM01000062.1, from coordinate 4,425 downwards.
GAGCACGCCATAGATCACAATGTTGAGCAGGAAAAGCGTCATCGCAATACCCGGCATGCCAAGACGGCGGGCCGCGAGAGAAACGATTCCGGTCGCCATCGCCATGCCGAAATAAGCAGGGGACATATCGAGCAGATTCGCGACCATTTGCTTGCCGAACGGGATGGATATGATCATGTTTGCCTCGGGGAATCTCGCCCGTTCATGCCTGTGTGCGATGGGTTGTGTGTGTTGTTCCGTACGGTTTCATGGTCGCTTGCGTCGACAACGAGGCGTGGGATGCGCCGGAATTGATCCGGACAGGAATGTATGGGTGCGCATGGGAGGATACCGATGCAGGGGCGCCCTGAAAAGCATCGCAAGCCACCCAATGCGGGTCATGCGGGAAATGGACGGGGCTGATCAGTCCCTGCCACGTGACAGAGTGTCATGACCTGTTGTTCGCAACGTGACAGGTCGGCTTGTCCATGACCTGCCGTATCGAATGGCCAGAGCCCGATATTGGCGGCCTGGCGGCGATGTGCTCATGGATGGCCCGAAAATTGCTTAAAAATCGTGATTGAGGGCGTATTCTGCCTGGCCAGTTCCAGTTCGTCCTGTTCCGATCGGAGCCAATCATGCAATTCCTGGTCCATCCTCCGCTCTGGGCATTACTGATAACCGTCCTGATCCTGATAGGTCTGGTGCTCTATGTCGGCCGCCTCAACCTGAATCTGCGTCATTCCAAGAAAGTGCTCGAAGTGGAAATTGGAGAGCGGCGCCGGGCTGAGGAAAACCTGATGCAGAACGAGAACCATCTGCGCCAGATCATTGCCACCGAGCCCGAATGTGTGAAGCTGCAAACTCCCGAGGGCATCCTGCTGGAAATGAATCCGGCCGGATTGGCTCTGATGGAAGCCGGCCAGCCCGATGAAATCATCGGGACCTCCGTATACAACATCATCGCACCAGAATTCCGCGACGATTACCGCAAGCTTTCCACGCGCGTGTTTGCGGGTGAGTCGGGGGTCATGGAGTTTCAGATCATCAGCCTCAAGGGCCGCCGTCGCTGGATGGAAACCCACGCCGTCCCGTTGCGCGACCGATGCAACAAGGTCATCGCCCTGCTCGGTATCACACGGGACATCACGGCCCGCAAGCATGCCGAAGAGGGGGTTCGTCAGCATTATCGTGAACTGGCCCATGCATCCAGAGTGAACACCATGGGAGAGATGGCATCGGGTCTGGCGCATGAACTGAACCAGCCCCTCGCGGCCATTGCCAATTATTCCCATGGTTGCCTGCGGCGGATCCGTTCGGGCACGGGTACGGTGGATGACCTCACCCGGGCCATCGAGCAGGTCTGCAATCAGGCCGATCGCGCCGCCGAGATCATCCGAAGCTTGCGAGGCTTCGTGAACAAGGCGGACAGCCCGCATCAACCGCAGGACATCCGGGACATCGTGCACGAAGCCATATTGATCGTGGGACCGGAAGCGCGCACGCACGAGGTTGAGATCAATCTGAAATTCATGCCCGACATGCCAAGGTTCATGGGAAATGCCATCCAGATCGAGCAGGTGATCCTGAACCTTATCCGCAATGCAGTGGAGGCCATGAGCAACATGCCGCCCGTGCTGCGCCGCATCGATCTGCGGACCTCGATCGAAGGGAACATGGCCGTTGTCGAAGTGCGGGATTTCGGGCCTGGCTTGCCGCACGAAACACTGGCACGCATTTTCGATCCATTTTTTACAACCAAGATGACCGGAATGGGAATGGGCTTGCCAATCTGTAGATCGATCGTGGAAGCGCATGGCGGCACGCTGTCGGCCTTCCACAACGAAAAAGGTTGTGGACTGACCGTCCGTTTCACCCTGCGCCGGGCGATGGAGGAAACGCTTCATGAATGATCCAAAAGTGATGAAAGAACGGCAAACCGTGTTTGTGGTGGATGACGATGAGGCCGCGCGCGAATCCTTGCGCTGGCTGCTTGAGTCGGTTGGACATCATGTGAACTGTCCGGCCTCCGCGCGCGAGTTCCTGGAGAGCTACGATGGCAGCGAGCCGGGCTGCCTCGTCCTCGACGTCCGCATGCCGGGAATGAGCGGTCTGGAGCTGCAGAATCATTTGATCGAGCGTGGCTGGTGTCTGCCTGTGATCGTCGTCACCGGACACGGTGACGTGCCGATGGCGGTGCGCGCGATGAAAGCGGGAGCGATCGATTTCCTGCAAAAGCCATACAACGACCAGACCTTGCTGGATCGGATTCAGCAAGCACTTGAACTCTGCAGCCAGCGCCGTCAGAACCGCAGTGAACTGGCCTTGATCCGCGCGAACCATGATCATTTGACTCAGCGGGAGCGGGAAGTAGCTGAACGGGTGGTGGCGGGAAAAGCCAACAAGGTCATAGCCATTGAACTTGGACTGAGCCCCAAGACCATCGAGGTCTACCGCGCCAACGTCATGTTCAAGATGCAGGCCCACTCGCTGTCTGAACTGGTACAGATGTGGATGCGCCTGCACGTCGAGGCGGGTGAACTGAGTTGATCAATTAATAAAAAGACCTCGCTGCGCCGGGCTGGTGCGGGGCGCCATGTTGAGAAAATGCGCTCAAACGTCCCAAACAAATTTTGAGCAGGGACGCACAGACCCCGAACCGGGATTTTCGTGACATTCACAAAAATTGAACGACCTGGCCAAAACCGGGCGGTTTTGCCGACGCAGGAATGCGGGTTTGCGGGGCGGAACGGATTGCCGGTTCGTTCCGCTTACTTCGCATAATGTATAACATTGCATAATCAATGGCTTATGCGACATTCCAAGAATGTCCTTCAGGTTCTGGCGAATTGACGCGACCAGAACGAATTTCGTCGGGGCGCGAAGCAACGCGCGTGCAGTTTTTTCCATGCTAAGTCCTTCGGCTGGGTTGAACAAGATTCGGGGTTGGCGGCGGTCTGTGCTCGCACGCGAGCCGCGCGCGGCCAACGTCGGCGGTCTGCTGGGTTTTACTTCGGGGAACGGTTCGCGGTCGGTGCGCGCCATCTCGGCGGTAGCAACGAGCCAGCGGACGGCGCGGGCCGGTTGTTTCGGCTGGCAGGCTGACGCCTGTCCGGTGGGCGTCGGGGTCAGCGGGCTTGGCGAAAGCTGGCGGGGCGCAACCAGCACGGCGGCGGCTCGCTGCGTCGGCGCGCTGGCGCGCACCTGCCGCAGCGTTGCCGCCCGCCCGGCTAGCGCGCTCATGCGACCACCCGCAGCACGGCGACCTTATCCGCTACAGCGGGCACGGCGGCAGGCTGCCGAGCCTCGACGTAGCGGCGGGCCAGACTGACGACCAGCTGGAGGTTTTGCAGCTCCCACGGCTGGAAGGAACGGCCGTCAGGCGTCACCAGAGCCCCGTCACGGGCAAAACGCCAGCCTTCCCACCCCTCGACATGGACGATGGCTTTTGCGCGCATCCTGATCAATTTGAAGGCCGGGTAGGGCACGCGGTTGACCCCGGTTTCCCAGTTGTAGACGCTGCGCACGGACACCCCGAGGTAGGCGGCAGCCTGTTTCTGGCTCAGGCCGGCGGTCATGCGCTCGACGCGGAAGCGCTCGGGATCAGCCCATGCGAAGTGCGGATGACGGCGCGGATGCTTCTTGCGGCGGTGTTTTTCGATCATGGAGCGGCCTCCGGAAAGGGGCAGGACTCGACCAGATCAGCGAGCCGGGAGCGCAGCACCCACGCGACGGCGGACGCGCCTTCGGGTTCTTCGATGTCCTGGAGAACGTGAAAAATCGCGTCGGCGACGATGGAAAGCTCAAGGTGCCAGGTGCTCAGGCGGTCGGCGTGGTCGGTCATGCGGCACCCCCTTGGCGTAATCCCTTGGCTACAGCGATGCAGTAGTCCCGCGAGCCGAGCGCGTAGGCCTCGCCGTTGACGAACAGGCACCAGCCCATGCGGGTGTTTTTGAGGGTCAGAACGAGCGCGGTTTTAGTCATGACGAACCCCCTGTCCGTTGAGAAAAAAACAATTCAATGGGTTTGCGGGGAGAAACGAGCCGCCAGCCCAATGATAGCGCGGGGTTGTCGGGTAGGCTGAAAGGCAACCCATTGCCTAAAGTCCGGGTATTACAAAGGACCCGGACAAAATCGACCGGGGACCAAAAAAACCGATCCGCCGACAGTCCCGAAACAGGGTTTTTGTGACAGTCACAAAAAGAACCGGGGTTTTCGTGACATTCACAAAAATTGAACGACCTGGCCGAAACCGGGCGGTTTGGCCGCCGCAGGAATGCGGGTTTGCGGGGCGGCACGGATTGCCGGTTCGTTCCTGACACTTCGCATAATGTATATTAGCGGTTTCTGATATACCACTCTTTGGAGTAACGCGCTAACTCAAGCCTGCTGCGGGTTCCGCAGCATTCAGACTGGTTGTGTCCATGTCCCTCGTTAAACCTGGGG
>MKWM01000061.1 GCA_001899765.1 Thiobacillus sp. 63-78 | reverse complement strand
ATCAAATGAACGACCGTCTCTCTTCATGAAACATTCGATCGTCATGTGGCGCAAAAGTTCCATATTTGTCGACTTATTTACCGACTAGTGAGTAAACACATCAAAGGCGGGGCGAGTTCTTTGCCGCCCACCCGACACACTTGATCTTCGGGAATTCGGGGCTGTCGGGGTCGCCTTCTTTTGGTTACTTTTCTTGGCGAGACAAGAAAAGTAACTAGCTGCCGGGCTACCCCCGGTCAACGGTCAGTGGTTCTGCGAACCGCCAACTACTCAGACGTGCTTCGCGCCTCGCAACGACAGGCTCAGTCCCCAGCCACAGGCTCGATCAGCACCGCCGCCGCCACGTTCCGTCCTTCCGCCGCCAGGATGTTGTAAGTCCGGCACAACGCCCCGATGTCCATGACTTCCAGCCCGATGCGCGCGTCCATCAGTGCGCGCGTGAGCGAAGGATGGGGAAAGCGTAGCCGGGAACCGGTACCCAGCAGCAGAATGTCGAGTTCGGGGCGGGCGGCCCATTCGAAATGGGCCGCGGTCAGGGCATCGAATCCGAGTCCGGCCCATGGGGCGATCTCGATGCCGCGTGCGCTGAGCAGCAGGCTGGTTTCATGGCGATGGCCGTTGACGAGGACGTGGTCCTGGCCATAGCCGGTGAACAGCAACTGGTCAACATTGGTGCTGAGATGCAGTTTCATGATGAAACCTTAGCAGATTCGGCCCGCGGAGTAAGCAGCCGCATGGCCGTCCAGACGCCGCAAAGCCCCGTTTTGTTTGCCGGGGCGGGACGCCTCCGGTAAACTTCACAGCTGCCCAAGACGTTGTTTCGCCTTGGTTTTACGCAGGTTGACCAGGAAGCCCGCCATGACGGCCGACGACAAGCCACGCTTACGCACCATCCGCAAATCCTCCAAGCTCGACAATGTCTGCTATGACATCCGGGGGCCGGTGATGGCGCGCGCGAAACAGATGGAGGAAGAAGGCCATCGCATCATGAAGCTCAACATCGGCAACCCGGCGCCATTCAATTTCGAGTCGCCCGAGGAGATTGTCCAGGACGTCATCCTCAACCTGCCGAATGCGTCGGGTTACAGCGATTCCAAGGGCCTGTTCTCGGCGCGCAAGGCGATCATGCACGAGACCCAGCGCAAGGGCATCGCCGGGGTGACGATCGACGATATCTTCGTCGGCAACGGTGTCTCCGAGCTGATCGTGATGGCGATGCAGGCATTGCTGGACAACGGCGACGAAGTACTGGTGCCGGCACCCGACTATCCGCTGTGGACGGCGGCGGTAAGTCTGGGCGGCGGCAAGCCGCGTCACTATCTGTGCGATGAGGGCGCCGGCTGGCTGCCCGACCTGGACGACATCCGGGCCAAGATCACGTCCAGCACACGTGCGATCGTCCTCATCAACCCGAACAACCCGACCGGCGCGCTGTATCCGAACGAACTGCTGCTGGAAATCCTTGAGATCGCGCGGCAGCATCAGCTGATCGTGTACGCCGACGAAATCTACGACAAGGTATTGTACGACGGCGTGGTGCACACCTCGATCGCCTCGCTGGCCGACGACGTGCTGGTCGTCACCTTCAACGGCCTGTCGAAGAACTATCGGGCCTGCGGCTACCGCTCGGGCTGGCTGATCGTGTCGGGCGACAAACGCCACGCCAGGGATTACCTGGAAGGGCTCAACATGCTGGCGTCGATGCGCCTGTGTGCCAACGTGCCGGGGCAGCATGCGATCCAGACCGCGCTGGGGGGCTACCAGAGCATCAACGACCTGGTCGTGCCCGGCGGACGGTTGGCGCGCCAGCGCGATCTGGCGCACGAACTGCTTACCCTGATTCCCGGCGTGACCTGCGTCAAGCCCAAGGCGGCGATGTACATGTTTCCGCGCCTCGATCCCAAGCTGTATCCCATCCACGACGACCAGAAATTCATCCTCGGCCTGCTGGAAGAGGAGCGCGTGCTGGTCGTACAGGGAACCGGCTTCAACTGGCCGCAGCCGGATCACATCCGCGTGGTGTTCCTGCCGCACGAGGAAGATCTGACCGAAGCGATTTCGCGCATCAGCCGGTTTCTCGACCGCCAGCGGGCGCATCGGTGATTTTCAATTCCGGAAAACCTTTCACCACAGAGACACGGAGAAACCCCGCCGGTCCACACCTTGCTCTTCCTCTGTGTCCCAAGGGATACCGTCCCTGCGGGACATATCTCTGTGTCTCTGTGGTGAAGATTTTTTGATTTGTTCTAACGAGACCAATTAATGAAACCCATCCACGTCGGCCTGCTGGGCCTGGGAACGGTTGGCGGCGGCACGCTGACCGTGCTGCGCCGCAACGCCGAAGAAATCACCCGCCGCGCGGGGCGTGAAATCCGCGTGCTGCGTGCCGCGGTGCGCAACCTCGATAAAGCGAAGACGCTGGCGGGCGACCTGCCGCTGACGACCAATCCCTTCGACGTGGTCGACGACCCCGATATCGACATCGTGGTCGAGCTGATCGGCGGCCTGGAACCCGCGCGCGAGCTGGTGATGCAGGCGATTTCCCACGGCAAGCACGTGGTCACCGCCAACAAGCATCTGGTCGCCAAGCACGGCAACGAGATCTTCGCCGCGGCGCAGGCCAGGGGCGTGATGGTCGCGTTCGAGGCGGCGGTGGCGGGCGGCATCCCCATCATCAAGGCGCTGCGCGAAGGCCTCACCGCCAACCGCATCGAGTGGCTGGCCGGCATCATCAACGGCACCAGCAATTTCATCCTGACCGAGATGCGCGACAAGGGCGCGGCCTTCGACGACGTGCTGAAGGAGGCGCAGCGTCTGGGTTACGCGGAAGCCGATCCGACCTTCGACATCGAGGGCATCGACGCCGCGCACAAGCTCACCATCCTGTCGGCGATTGCCTTCGGCATTCCGATGCAGTTCGAGCGTGCCTACACCGAAGGCATCTCGAAACTGACGCGCGAAGATGTGCAATACGCCGAGGAGCTCGGTTACCGCATCAAGCTGCTGGGTATTGCGCGCCGTGCCGAGGCGGGCATCGAGTTGCGCGTGCATCCCACGTTGATCCCCGAACGTCGCCTGATCGCCAGTGTCGACGGTGCGATGAATGCCGTGCTGGTGAAAGGTGACGCCGTCGGGCCGACGCTTTACTACGGCGCCGGCGCCGGCGCCGAGCCGACCGCCTCTGCGGTAGTCGCCGATCTGGTCGATGTGACGCGTCTGCACACCGCCGATCCGCATCATCGCGTACCGCATCTGGCGTTCCAGCCCGATCAGCTGTCGGACACGCCGATCCTGCCGATGGACGCGGTACGCACCGCGTACTACCTGCGCCTGCGCGCCTTCGACCGCCCCGGCGTGCTGGCCGACATGACCCGCATCCTGGCCGACAGCGATATCTCGATCGATGCCATGGTGCAGAAGGAGCCCGCCGAGGGCGAAGAGCAGGTCAACATCATCCTGCTGACGCACGTCACGGTGGAAAAAAACATCAATGCCGCGATCGCCAGGATCGAGGCGCTCGACGCCGTGGCGGGGCAGGTGATGCGCATCCGTCTCGAAGAACTGGCGGCAAGATAACGGTAAAACAGACATGAACTACCTCAGCACACGCGGGCTGGCACCGCCACTCCGTTTCTCCGAAATCCTGCTCGGCGGGCTCGCCAGCGACGGCGGCCTCTATGTGCCGGAGGCCTATCCGCGCTTCAGCGACGCCGAGCTCGAGGCGATGCGCGGCATGAATTACCGCGAACTGGCCTTCGCCGTCCTGTCGCGCCTGATCGACGACATCCCGCACGACGATCTGCGCCGACTGATCGACAAGACCTACACCGCCGACGTCTACCGCTACGTCACGGACAGGGAAAACGCCGCCGACATCACCCCGCTGAAAACGCTGGAGCCCGGCCTGCACGTGCTGGCGCTGTCGAACGGCCCGACGCTGGCGTTCAAGGACATGGCGATGCAACTGCTCGGCAACCTGTTCGAGTACGCGCTCGACAAGACCCATGGCGAGCTCAATATCCTCGGCGCCACCTCGGGCGACACCGGTTCGGCCGCCGAATACGCGATGCGCGGCAAGCGCGGCGTCCGCGTCTTCATGCTGTCGCCCGAGCATGGCATGACGCGCTTCCAGCAGGCGCAGATGTATGCGCTGCAGGACGCCAATATCCACAACCTGGTGATCCGCGGCGTGTTCGACCAGTGTCAGGACATCGTCAAGGCCGTATCGAACGATCTCGAATTCAAGGCCAGGCACCATATCGGCGCGGTCAACTCGATCAACTGGGCGCGCGTCGCGGCGCAGAGCGTGTACTACTTCAAGGCCTACTTCGCGGCGACGCACGACAACAGCCAGAAGGTGTCGTTCTCGGTGCCGTCGGGCAATTTCGGCAACGTCTGCGCCGGCCACATCGCGCGCCGGATGGGACTGCCGATCGACAAGCTGATCGTCGCCACCAACGAGAACGACGTGCTCGACGAATTCTTCAGGACCGGCGTCTACCGGCCGCGCCCGGAGACGAAGCACACCTCCAGTCCGAGCATGGATATTTCGAAGGCCTCCAATTTCGAGCGCTTTGTATTCGACCTGACCGGGCGTGACGCCGCCAAGGTGCGCACGCTGTGGCGCGCGGTGGAATCGGGCGGCAGCTTCGACCTGAACGCCGACGGCCTCTTCAAGCGTGTCGCCGACTTCGGCATGGTCTCCGGCTCGAGCAGCCACGCCAACCGTCTCGATACCATCCGCACGGTGTACGAGGTGTACGGCACGATGATCGATCCGCATACCGCCGACGGCCTGAAAGTCGGGCTGGAGCACCGCGAGCCAGGCGTGCCGCTGATCTGCATGGAGACCGCGCAGCCCGCCAAGTTCGAGGACGCGATCCGCGAGGCGCTCGGTATCGAGCCGGTGCGCCCGGCCGAACTCGTCGGCCTCGAAGCACGGCCGCAGAAGAAACACGTCCTGGATGCCGACGTGCATGCAGTCAAGCAGTTTATCGTCGACCACGCCAGCTGACCGGCGCGCCGGGTGGCGATGAAGATACCGTGCAACGCCCCTCCGCCCGAGGCATTTGCCGAGCTGCTGGCACGGGCGCGGGCGTGTGCCGCCTGCGCCGCCGACCTGCCGCACCCGCCGCGCCCCGTCATCCTCGCGTCGCCCAGCGCGCACCTGCTGATCGTCGGCCAGGCGCCGGGACGGCGGGTGCATGAAACCGGCATCCCCTGGAACGACCCCTCGGGCGACCGCCTGCGGGAATGGCTGGGCCTGTCGCGCGAGCAGTTTTACGATGCCTCGCGCATCGCCATCATCCCCACCGGCTTGTGCTATCCCGGCACCGTCAAGGGCAGCGATCTGCCGCCACGCCCCGAATGCGCGCCGCGCTGGCATCCGCCATTCCTTCAGGCCATGCCGCAGATCGGACTGACGCTGCTGATCGGCGCCTATGCCCAGATGTATTACCTGGGAACACGCCGTGGCCGCACGCTGGCCGACACGGTTCAGGCCTGGCGCGATTTTGGCCCCGACTATTTTCCCCTGCCGCACCCCAGTCCGCGCAACCGTCTATGGTTCAAGCGTCACCCCTGGTTCGAGGCGGAAGTCCTGCCGGCCCTGCGCGAACGGGTTGGAGCGCTGCGTTCGGCGGGCGATAATGGCAGCCCTCATCATCCAACCTGACAACCACGTATCCAGGATACGAATCCGTATGAAACTGATCACCTCGCTTACCAGTCCTTTTGGCCGCAAAGTCCGCGTGGTCCTGCTGGAAAAAAAGATCCCGTTCCAGCTCCAGATCGAAAACCCCTGGTCGCCGGACACCCCGGTCTCCGGTTTCAATCCTCTCGGCCAGGTGCCGGTACTGGTGCTGGAGGATGGCGTCAGCGTGTTCGACTCACGCGTCATCGTCGAATATCTCGATCATGTCAGCCCGGTCGCCCACCTGATTCCCAGCGAACCAAAAATCCGTATGACAGTGCGCGGCATCGAAGCGCTGGCCGATGGCGTCACCGACGCAGCGGTCGCGATCCATCTGGAAAGGAAGCGCGAGGCCGACAAGCAGAACAGCGACTGGCTGGCTCTGCAGGAAAGGGCTCTGTCCCGGGGGCTCGAAGCGCTGTCGGAAGCGCTGGGTGAGAAACCATGGTACCTGGGCGGCGCCACCAGCATGTCGCTGGCCGATCTTGCGTGCGGCTGCACGCTCGGTTATCTGGGCCTGCGCTTTCCCGAAATCGACTGGCGCACCGCGCATCCCAACCTGGCCGGCCTCTACAACAAGCTGATGACGCGTACCTCGTTCCAGGAAACCGTGCCGGTCGTCTGAACGGAGATTATCATGACCCATGCGGTAGTGACTCTGGCAGGCGGCTGCTTCTGGTGTATCGAACCGGTGTTCCACCGGCTGCGTGGCGTCGAATCCGCCGTCTCCGGCTACATGGGCGGCCATACGTCGAACCCCACCTATCAGGACGTCTGCAACGGCGACACCGGCCATGCCGAAGTCGTACAGCTCACGTTCGACCCCGATGTGATCTCGTTCCGCAACCTGCTCGACGTCTTCTTCACCCTGCACGACCCGACCCAGCTCAACCGCCAGGGCAACGATGTCGGCACGCAGTACCGCTCGGCCATCTTCTGGCACACGCCGGAGCAGAAAGTCGAGGCGGAAGCGATGATGACGGAACTGGCTTCAGCCAGATCGTTCGGTGCGCCGATCGTGACCGAAGTCGCCGCGGCAACGACCTTCTACCCTGCCGAGGACTACCACCAGCGCTACTTCGAGCAGAACCCCAACCAGCCCTATTGCAAGTTCGTGGTGGCCCCGAAGGTGGCGAAGGCGGAGGCGAAGTTCGCCGAGCGGTTCAAGCCGTAGCCGCCGCGCCGCAGCCTCACGCCCGGCCAGTATCATTGAGTTCCAACGCAGTCCTCGTGCCGTACCCGAACAGGCCGGCTCACCCTCCATTGAGCGCACGTCACAGCCGCGCCATATAAATCCCTTGCTATTGACAAGGTGTTGAGGTTCCCGCATGGTTCTCCTGGGCGGGGCGTTCCAGACCCCGCCAGAATCAAGGCTTGCGGGGCCGTTTCGGCTCCGCTCTGGTCCCACGTCTCTGGAGGAGACTTATGCACAAGAAAACCATCCTGATGCTTGGCGGCTTCATCGGCCTGGCGTTTTCCGGCATCACCGGTGCGGCGGACATGCACACCGAGGTCATCGCCTCCACCTGCATGTCCTGCCACGGTCCCGGCGGCAAGAGTCAGGGCAAAATCCCCAGCCTGACTGGCCTGCACAAGGATCACTTCGTCAAGGTCATGACGGAATTCAAGGCCGGCACACGCGCTTCATCCGTCATGAAACGCCTCGCCAATGGCTACACCGAGGCCGAAATCGAAGCCATGGGCGACTATTTCGCCAGCCTGAAGTAATCCATCGAGGAGACCGAAAAATGACGCTGAATCGTCGCGATTTTCTGAAGATTTCCGGCGCTGGCGCAGCGGTTGCGCTCGCCGGCTGCGCCACCCGGCCCAGCACCTCGGCCCGCGCCCGCGTCGTCGTGGTGGGCGCCGGCTTCGGCGGCGCCACCTGCGCCAAATACCTGCGCAAGTGGGGTCCCGATATCGAGGTCACCCTGATCGAGCCGAACGACAAGTTCGTGTCCTGCCCGTTTTCCAACTGGGTGCTGGGCGGCCTGCGCAGCATGGACGACATCACTCATGGTTACGACAGGCTGCCCGGGCACGGCATCCGCATGGTCAGGGACAGCGTCGTCGCCATCGACCCCGACAAGCGCATGGTCACGACCCGCGGCGGCGCCAGCATCGGCTATGACCGCCTGGTGCTCGCCCCCGGCATCGAAATCCTGACCGACACGGTCAAGGGCTTCAAGGAAGCCGAGGCCGCCGGCAAGGTCGTGCACGCATGGAAGGCCGGCGCCCAGACCGCGCTGCTGCGCCGGCAGCTCGAAGCCATGCCCGACGGCGGCACCTTCGTCATGTCGGTGCCGGCTTCGCCCTACCGCTGCCCGCCCGGCCCCTACGAGCGGGCCTGCATGGTGGCCCACTACTTCAAGCAGGCCAAGCCCAAATCGAAGATCATCCTGCTCGACGGCAACGCCGACATCGCGTCCAAGAAAGCGCTGTTCACCTGGGCCTGGAACAGCTTCTATCCGGGCATGATCGACTATCGCCCCAACAACGCGCCGCTTGCGGTGGATGGCGGCAAGATGATCGTCACCACCGAGTTCGACGACGTCAAGGGCGACGTGCTGAACGTCGTGCCGCGGCAGCGTGCCGGCGAGGTCTGCGACCTGGCAGGCGCGCGCAACGACAGCAACAAGGCCTGGTGCGTGGTCAATCTCGCCACCTTCGAGTCGACCACCGTTCCCAACGTCCACATCATCGGTGACTCGGTGCTGTCCAACCTGCCGAAGTCGGGCCACATGGCGACCAACCATGCCAAGGTCTGCGCCGCCGCCATCGTCGAACTGCTGGCTGGCCGTCAGCCCGACCCCCTCCCGGTCGTCACCAACACCTGCTACTCCGCCACCTCCGACAGCACCGCGGGCTATGTCGCCAACGTGTACCGTTTCGAGGCCGGCAAGGGCTACGTCAGCGCTCCCGAAGGCGGTGCCACCGCCAAGGGCGACGAATCCAACTTCGTCTTTGCCGAATCCTGGTCGAAGAACATCTGGGCCGAAGTGTTGAGTTGAGGGGCGCGGAGGGCGGCTAACTGGAAGCTGACGATAGACACGGGCGGCGCCGGATCACGGCAAGCCCGTGGGCAGCCCCGGTTGCCTGAACGGCGTATCGGCGCACCAGGCATAGAGCGCGTCGTAGATCACCATGCCGTGTCTGAGCATCTCGTGGTCGTCCTCGAAATTGAGGGACAAGCCCCTGGAGATGGCCAGCAGGCCCGCCGCCTCCCTGGCCAGATGGAGCGCGCCGCAGTCCGCGCCGCGCACGATCAGGGCCAGCCTGGCAAGGGCCGGAGCGGTGAGTGAGTGGCGCTCGATGAAAGCGTCGAAGCTGCACTGGTCACCGTGGTGACCGTATTCCACGCCCGGGATGTCGTAGGGCGTGGCGCCGGTCTCCGCCGCCACCTTGAGCACGTCACCCCCCGGTACGTAGAGGAATTCCGGGGCTGGATCAATGAAGCGGGCGATGAGCCAGGGGCAGGCGATGCGGTCGATCTTGGGATGTTCCCGCGTCACCCACTTCATTTGTTGACCACCTCACCACCCGCCGCTTTCCAGCCCTCGATGCCGCCCTCGATGAAACGGGCCTTCAGGCCCCTGGCCTGGAGGGCAGCTACCACGCTGTTGGAGACCGAGCCGCCGCGCACGCAGTAGAGGACGATGTCTTGGTCCTTTGGCAGGTTCTCGGCCCACACGGCCAGTGTCTCCGGATCTTTCCAGTTCGCACCGGCGAGCTGCTCTGTTGAGGCGTCGCGGTCGGCGGCGCGGCGCACGTCCAGGATGAGTTTGCCGGCCAGTTCTGTCTGCAGGGTTTCGGGTTTGATGGTGCGATCCATGTTCAGGCTCCAGTTCTGGCGAAGGCCGCCTCGGCGGCGGCCCGGGAAAGGTTCTGCATGAAGGTGTCCACCTAGGCGCCGGCCTTGGCGCCGAAGTCCATGTGATAGCTGTGCTCGTACAGTTCATAGGGCATGGCTGGCTCCTCAAACAAGATAGGTGTAAACGAGGCCGATGGCGGCGCAGGCCGCGATGACTTTCATGATGTCCTGTTTGTACTTCCACAACGCGATGAAGGCGGCCACCGAGATCAGGGCGTAGAACCACTCGAAGCCACCGGAGAGCGGCGCGGCCTCGGTGGCATGAGGGAAGATCACATGCCAGCCGAAGAACAGGGCAAGATTCAGAATGACCCCTACTACCGCAGCAGTGATGCCCGTGAGCGGCGCGGTGAATTTCAGATCGCCGTACGTGGCCTCGACCAGCGGAGCCCCGGCGAGAATGAATACAAAGCTGGGCAGAAAGGTGAAAAAGGCAGCGACCGAAGCGCCGGCCAATCCGGAAAGCCCCGGGAAGTCGGGGCCGAAGATCTGCTTGGTCCAGCCGCCCACAAACCCCACGAAGGACACCACCATGATGAGCGGCCCCGGCGTGGTTTCGCCAAGCCCCAGGCCGTCGATCATCTGTGGACCGGTGAGCCAGCCATACGTCTCCACTCCTCCCTGGTATACATAGGGCAGCACGGCATAGGCGCCGCCGAAAGTCATCAGCGCCGCCTTGGTAAAGAATTCGCCCATGTCGCGCAATACCGGCTGGCTGAGCAAGGCCATGGCCGTTCCCCAGATGGCCAGCGATGTGACGATCAAGGTGATGAGATAGGTCCAGCGGAAACGGGTGTGCGGGATGCGCGGCGTGTCGTCGTCGATAAGGGCCGGGCCATATTGTTTGTTCGAACTACCGTGACCGCCGCCCACCTTGAACTTGTCCGGCATCAACCTGCCGCCCAAGGCGCCCAGCAGGCCCGCCGCCAGGATGATATAGGGAAAGGGCACGCTGAGAGCGAAGATGGCGATGAACGAAGCCGCTGCCAGGACCCACAGTACGCCGTTCTTGAGTGCGCGACTGCCAATGCGCCATGCCGCGAATACCACGATGGCAACAACCGCCGGTTTGATGCCATTGAAAATGCCCTTGACCACGGTGACATCGCCGAAGGCCAGGTAAACGTAGGTCAAGGCGGCCAGAATGAACAGGGAAGGCAGCACGAACAGGGTGCCGGCGACGATGCCTCCCCAGGTGCGGTGCAGCAGCCAACCGACATAGATGGCCAGTTGCTGCGCCTCGGGTCCCGGGAGCAGCATGCAGTAGTTGAGCGCGTGAAGGAAACGGTGCTCGGATATCCAGCGGCGTTTTTCCACCAGTTCATGATGCATGATGGCAATTTGCCCGGCCGGTCCGCCGAAACTGATGAATCCGAGTTTCAGCCAGTAGAGGAAGGCTTCCCGGAAGGAGGGGTGGGCGGGCCGCGCTTGCTCTGCCGTGGGCGCAGGGAGCGGAGCGTTCATGGTGTGTCCTCTTTGTAACTCTGCAGTAGCCAGTCAAGCAGATCGCAGGCGCGGTCGAGCAGCCTGTTATCGTCCGGTTCGGACGCTCGCAGACCGGCAAGCAGCGTCTCGACACCCGCCGCCTCGGCCACGGGCAGACCGCCGACATCAAGGGCATGAACCAGTCCGCCCAGCCGTGCAAGCGCCGGATCGGTATCGAGCCCGAAGCTCGCCAGCAGCGTTTCGAAGGTTACGAGCTTGCCGACATGCGTGAAGGCCGCTCCGTCGTAATCGAAGCCGAGCGCGTCCGCGGGGCAATCCTTGATATCCTTCAACCAGATGAAGCGGGCATGCGGATCGATGAAACGGCGGATCAGCCAGGCCGAGGCGAGACGATCCACCCAGGGGCGCGCGCGCGTGGCCCAGAGGCGGCCTCGATAATCCGAACGGTCGAGCAAGGCCACCCTGCCCGGCGCCGCCTCCGGCTCGTCCGGCGCGAACTGGCGCGTGAGCCGTTTCTCGGTATCCGCAAGCGCGCGTCGCGCGGCATCGAGCGATTCGCCCGGGAAAAAATCGGTGCCGGCAATGGCATCAAGGTCCTTGCGCAACTGCCGCACCTGCCGCCGAGCCTCCATTTCGGACGCGGCGGCAAGGCTCTCCACGAAGGTGCCAAGCGCGTGTCCCCATTCAAGGTAGGCGTCACGGCGGTCGAACATTGTTCTCCAGACCGCTTCCACGTCAGGAGACTGGCCCGGAACCTCGATCAACCAGGCATTGCCGCCGGCAGCGATCAACTCATCGCACAGGGCGGTCAACGTGGCGCGCAAGCCCTCCTGGAGAGGCAGAAGGTATACGCCATCACGCAAATTCGCGGCGCCGATCCCCTTGAGCAGCCGCCAGAAACGTAAACGGAGACTGCCGGCCTGGCCGGGGATGGTTGCAATGAGAAGCAGCCAATCCATTCTGTAATACTCGATTCTTCAACAAGAATTGAATATTACATCAATAGTAATGAGAGTTACATAATAATGTATCGAGTATTTTATTCATGGGGAAGAAAGTGACTCGACTGACTTCATGGGTGAGCAGGGCGTCAGATCATCAAATGAGGGTAATGAGCGGCCAACTGCGGTTTTTAGGATCATGCATGGACGTGAGTTTCAGACACGTCATGTGGTCGAGATCACGGTGGGTCGAGTGCCCAACTGATCCGGCTCGGGGCTTGAATGATGACGCGTGTCCGTGTGTAGCGGTAGCAGGCAAGCCAGGTTCCTGCCGACAACTCAGCGCGGCAGGTCGGTCAGGGGGACTTGCGGGGAATATGACACAAGTGGGTCGCCGGGCGCGTGCCGTGGCATGGCTCGATGCGAATTGGACGAGGCGCGCGGCAAACAGGGGAAATGACGATTACTTGTCCGCCTTCACCCACGAATCCTTCAAGGTCACTGTCCGGTTGAACACCGGCGCTCCGGTTTTCGTATCGACCCGATCCGCAACGAAGTAGCCGTGCCGCTCGAACTGGAACGGCGCTTCGGGCGCGGCGTCGCGCAAGCTGGGTTCCAGTTGCGCGCGGATCACCTTCACCGAATCGGCGTTGAGGTCGTCGAGGAAGTTGCCGGTCTCGGCGCCCGGTTGCGCGGTCCTGAACAGGCGGTCGTAGAGGCGCACTTCGGCTTCGTATGCGTGCGCGACGCTTACCCAGTGGATATTGCCCTTGACCTTGACCGAGTCGGCGCCGGGGGTGCCTGACTTGGTGTCGGGCAGGTAGTCGCAGTGCACAGCGGTGAGGGTGCCGTCGGCGTCGCGGTCAAAGCCGGTGCATTGCACGACGTAGCCGTAGCGCAGGCGCACCGAGTTGCCTGGGAACAAACGGAAGTATCCCTTGGGCGGCGTCTCCTCGAAGTCCTCGCGTTCGATCCATAGTTCTTTCGAGAACGGGATGGCGCGCTTGCCAAGCTCGGGTTGCTGCGGGTGGTTGGGCGCGAAGCAGTCCTCAGACTGGCCTGCCGGGTAATTGTCGATGATGAGCTTGACCGGATCGAGCACGGCGACGCGGCGCAGCGCGCTGTCGTTCAGCACATCGCGCTGGCAGGCCTCGAACACGCTGTAGTCGATCCAGCCGTCGGACTTCGACACGCCGATCTGGTCGGTGAAGCGGCGCAAGCCTTCCGGCGTGTAGCCGCGGCGGCGCGCGCCGACCAGCGTCGGCAGGCGCGGATCGTCCCAGCCGCTGACGTGTTTGTCGTCGACCAACTGGATCAGCTTGCGTTTGGACAGCACGATGTAGGTGAGGTTGAGGCGGGCGAACTCGATCTGCTGCGGCAGCGGGCGGGTGAAGAAGCCCCCAGTGGCGAGCTTGTCGAGCAGCCAGTCGTAGAACGGGCGCTGGTCCTCGAATTCGAGCGTGCAGATCGAGTGCGTGATGTGCTCGATCGCATCTTCAATTGGATGCGCGTAGGTGTACATCGGGTAGATGCACCAAGTGTCGCCGGTGTTGTGGTGCGTGGCTCTCTTGATCCGATAAATCGCCGGGTCGCGCAGGTTGATGTTGGGCGAGGCCATGTCGATCCTGGCGCGCAGCACGTGCGCGCCGTCGGGGAATTCACCAGCTTTCATGCGACGGAGCAGATCGAGGTTTTCCTCGGTGGAACGCGTCCGGTACGGGCTGTCCTTGCCTTTTTCAGTGAGCGTGCCGCGGTAGGCGCGCATCTCGTCGGCGGAAAGCGAATCGACGTAGGCGTGGCCGGACTGGATCAGGTATTCGGCGCAGGCGTACATGGTGTCGAAGTAGTTCGACGCGAAGTAGAGGTGCGTGCCCCAGTCGAAGCCCAGCCACTTCACCGATTCGACGATGGAATCGACGTATTCCTGTTCTTCCTTCTCCGGGTTGGTGTCGTCGAAGCGCAGGTGGCAGACGCCGCCGTAGTCGCGCGCGAGGCCGAAGTTGAGAAAGATCGACTTGGCGTGGCCGAGGTGCAGGTAGCCGTTGGGCTCGGGCGGGAAGCGCGTCTCGACGCGGCCGCCCCACTTGCCGGCGGCGTTCTGCTCGTCGATGAGGTTGCGGATGAAGTTGGCGGCGGGGGCAGGGGGGTTGCTCATTTTGCAGAGGCGTCGGTGAATAGGTGACCTGGTTGGGACTAGGCGCCCAGCAGGCGGCGCGCCAGCAGGGCTTGCATGTCGCGGCGTCCGTCGGCGATCAGGACGACGATGACCTGTTGCCCGATTATCCGGTAAATCAGTCGATACGGCTTGAAAAAGACCTGGCGGTATTCGCGTATGCCCAGCGCCAGGAGTTCACGCGGACGGCTGCCGCGCTCGGGAAAGGCGGCGAGTCCTTCTGCGGCTTTCAGCAATTGATCCAGCACATGGTTTGCGCTGGCTTTCGAGTCAAACGCTGCGATGTGGTCGTAGAGGGATTCGAGATCCTGCTCGGCGCCGGCGGACAGGCGAACTTCATGCGGCATTTACTTGGTGCGCAGGCGCTTCACGACGTCCGTGAGGGGGCGGGTGTTGCCGGCCTCGATGTCCTGGTTGCCGAGCGCCAGGATTTTCAGCAGGGCCAGCGTTTCCTGTGTTTCTTCATAGCTGGCCACGTCCTGCAGCACCGCCTTGGCCTCACCGTTCTGCGTGATGACCATGGGTTCGCGCTGCGTCGTCAGCCGATCCAGCACCTCGGCGGCATTGGCTTTCAGATAACTGATGGGTTTGACCTGGGTTGAGTAGCGCATGGTGGGCCCCGTTTGAATCAGGACTGAATATAGTCCTTTAGCGGTTCGCTGGCAACGATGGGTCAGGTGATGATGCCGCCGCCCAGGCACACCTCGCCGTCGTACAGCACCACCGACTGGCCGGGGGTGACCGCCCATTGCGGTTGCTCGAAGGCGAGCTCCAGGGTGTCCCCCTCCAGGCGCGTGATGCGGCAGGCGGCGTCGGTCTGGCGGTAACGCGTCTTCGCCGTGCAGGGTCTGTCCGGGTCGGGTGCGACGCCGGCGATCCAGCTGAGCTGGCCGGCGGCGAGCGTTGCGCGCAGCAGCAGCGGATGGTCGTGGCCTTGCACGACGATCAGCGTGTTGCTGGCCATGTCCTTGGCGGCGACGAACCACGGTTCGGCGCTGCCGTCCTTTTGTCCGCCGATGCCGAGCCCCTGGCGCTGCCCCAGCGTGTAATACATCAGACCCTGATGACGGCCGACCACGCGGCCGTCGGGCGTTTGCATCGCGCCGGGGTCGCGCGGCAGGTAGCGTTCGAGGAATTCGCGGAAGTTGCGCTCGCCGATGAAGCAAATTCCCGTGCTGTCCTTCTTGGCGGCGTTGGGCAGGCCGATGCTTCTTGCGATCGCACGCACCTCGGGCTTGGGCAGGTGCGCCAGCGGGAACAGGGCAGGGCGGAGCTGCGCCTGGCTCAGGCGATAGAGGAAGTAGCTCTGGTCCTTGTTGCCGTCCTGAGCGCGCAGCAGGGTGGCGCGGCCGGCGTCGTCGGTACCCTTGCCGGCGTAATGCCCGGTGGCGATGAATTCGGCGCCGCGCGCGATGGCGTCGTCGAGGAAGGCCTTGAACTTGATTTCGGCGTTGCACAGCACGTCGGGGTTGGGCGTGCGCCCGGCCTGGTATTCGGCGAGGAAGTAGCTGAACACACGCTCCTTGTATTCAGTGGCGAAGTTGACCACCTCGACTTCGGTATCGAGCACCTCGGCCGCCGCCAGCACGTCGAGAAAATCCTGGCGTGCGGTGCACCGCTCGGTATTGTCGTCATCGTTCCAGTTCTTCATGAAAACACCGAGCACGTCGTAGCCCTGCTGCTTCAGCAGATGGGTTGCGACAGACGAATCGACCCCGCCCGACATGCCGACGACGACGCGCGTGCTCACAGGTGGCTCACAAAATCGAGTGGAAAACATCGTCCGGCGAGATGGTCCTCGACGCAGCGCATGACCAGTTGGCTGCGATGCGGAATCGGGCTGGCGGCGAGCTCGCCCGGCGTCAGCCACAGCGCGCGCACGATGCCGTCGTCGAGCGTGCGTTCAGGGTCGAAGCCGGTCACCTTGCAGGCGTAGGCGAAGCGCAGATAGGTGATGTCGCGTCGTGGGTAGTGCGTGGTGTAGCAGCCGAGCAGGGCGGTCGGCTCGACATGATGCGCGGATTCCTCCAGCGTCTCGCGGCGCACCGCGTCCGTCAGGGCCTCGCCACGTTCCCAGTGGCCGGCCGGCTGGTTCAGCCGCAGGCCTTCAGCGGTGTGCTCTTCCACGAAGAGAAATTTGCCGTCGCGTTCGACGACGGCGGCGACCACGACGTGGGGGTGCCAGGTCTGTCCTGAAGGGTTTACATCAGACATACAGTTCTTTCCATTCTCCGGGCTGCAGATGACCCAGTTTCCAGTCGCCTACGGCGACACGGATCAGCCGCAGCGTGGGGAAGCCGATCTTCGCCGTCATCCGCCGTACCTGCCGGTTCTTGCCTTCGCTGATCGCGAGTTCGATCCAGGCCGTGGGGATGCTGGCCCGATATCGGATCGGCGGGTGACGCGGCCACAGGCTGGCGGGTTCGCCGATCAGGCGCGCCTGTGCCGGCCGAGCGACGAAATCGCCGAGGTCAACCCCCTGCCGCAGCGGTTCCAGCGCGGTCGCGTCGGGCGTGCCCTCGACCTGCGCCCAGTAGGTTTTGACAAGTTTGTATGCCGGATCGGCAATGCGGCGCTGGAGCGCACCGTCATCGGTTAAAATCAGCAGGCCCTCGCTGTCGGCATCCAGCCGGCCGGCTGCATACACGCCGGGAAGCGCGAGGTGATCCTGCAAACCCTGCCAGCGCCCTTCCGGGGTGAACTGGCTGAGTACGCCGTAGGGTTTGTTGAACAAAATAAGACGCGACACTTCGGTAGGGGATAAAGCCCCATTTTATCGTTTCGAGACATTATGAGCACACATATCCAGATTCCCGCCGCAGGAAAAAAAATCACCGTCAACGCCGACAACACCTTGAACGTGCCGGACACGCCCATCATTCCCTTCATCGAGGGCGACGGCACTGGCGTCGACATCACCCCGGCGATGCGCCGCGTGGTCGATGCGGCGGTGGCCAAGGCCTACGGCGGCAAGAAGCAGATCGCCTGGATGGAAGTATTTGCCGGCGAGAAGGCGGTCAAGGTCTACGGCGCCGACCAGTGGCTGCCGGAGGAGACCGTCGCGGCGGTGAAGGACTATGTGATCTCGATCAAGGGCCCGCTCACCACGCCGACCTCGGGCGGCATCCGCTCGCTCAACGTCGCGCTGCGGCAGATGCTTGACCTCTATGTATGCCTGCGCCCGGTGCGCTACTTCACCGGCGTGCCCAGCCCGGTGAAGGCGCCGGAGAAGGTCGACATGGTGATCTTCCGCGAAAACACCGAAGATATTTATGCCGGTGTCGAGTGGGAAGCCAATTCGCCTGAGGTAAAAAAGGTCATCGAATTCTTGCAAAAGGAAATGGGCGTCAAGAAGATCCGCTTCCCCGAATCGTCGGCCATCGGCATCAAACCGGTGTCGATCGAAGGTTCCGAGCGTCTGATCCGCAAGGCGATCCAGTACGCGATCGACAACAAGCGCCGCTCGGTAACCCTGGTGCACAAGGGCAACATCATGAAGTTCACCGAAGGCGGCTTCAAGAAATGGGGCTACGAGCTCGCCGCGCGCGAATTCGGCGCCAGACTGATCGGTGAAGGTCCGTGGATGGAATTACCCAACGGCATCGTCATCAAGGATGTGATCGCCGACGCCTTCCTGCAGCAGATTCTGCTGCGCCCCGACGAGTACGACGTGATCGCCACGCTGAATCTCAACGGCGACTACATCTCCGATGCGCTGGCGGCGGAAGTCGGCGGTATCGGCATCGCGCCGGGGGCAAACCTTTCCGATACGGTGGCAATGTTCGAGGCCACCCACGGTACCGCGCCCAAATACGCCGGCAAGGACTACGTCAACCCGGGCTCGCTGATCCTGTCGGCCGAGATGATGCTGCGTCATCTGGGCTGGATCGAAGCGGCCGACCTGATCGTGGCCGGCATGGAAAAAGCCATCGCCGCCAGGTCGGTCACCTACGACTTCGCGCGCCTGATGGACGGCGCGACCGAGGTGAAGTGTTCGCAGTTTGCCGAGGCGATGGTGGCGAAGATGTGAGCGCGCTACGCAGCCAATAAAAAATGTCCGCTGTCAAGCCTTTCTTGACGTCGGGCATGACGCTAAAAACCTATACAAAGCAACAGTTTAGGTCGTTTTCTGGTGAC
>MKWM01000060.1 GCA_001899765.1 Thiobacillus sp. 63-78 | reverse complement strand
GGACGAGCTTGCCGTCGTACCAGATGACGCCGTCGCGGTCGGCCATGGACATGGTGAAAATTCTCTAACGAATGGAAAGCGCCAATCTTACCGGATTCCGGGCAGGGAGACGCATTCGGCGCGCAGCGGGGACCGCCGGACAGACGCCCGGCCGGGCGTCGTCAAAGATAGGTTTTGGCTTCCTCGCCCGGGTTGGGCAGCCCCGCCAGGCGCCAGGCCGCGCGCGGGGTGGGGAACAGGTGTTGCATGCAGTCTGCGTTTTGCCCGATCAGGTGGCAGACATGGCTGAGCGCCGTGACGCTGTGGTGCCGGGAGAAGGCATCGCGCAAGGTTTGCAGCAGGCCGAGTTGAGTGTCGCTGAGCGGGCCGATGCCGTCGGTCTGGGCGATGCGGTCCGCCAGGTTTTTATTCCATATGGAGGGGTCGATCAGAAAACCGTCGGAGTCGAAGATGGCGGTAGTGGATGAATCAAGCCGGGTGTTCATGTCAAGCTCCTGATGCAGTCACGAGACTATTAGGTATAGCATCCGGTTCGCAATCAGTCCGGTTTGAGCGGAAGCACGGATTCGACCGGCAGCGGCCGGCCGAAATGATAGCCCTGGGCAAAATCCACACCCAGTTCGGTCACCTGCTGAAGGATGACCTCGGTTTCGACGTATTCCGCTACCGCCAGTTTTCCATAGCCGTGTATCGCCTCGATCAGGGCTTTTACGAACAGGCGATCATCCTCGCTGTGGTCCAGCGTACGGATGAACGAGCCATCGATCTTGACGAAATCGACGGGCAGATGCTTCAGGTACTGGAAGGTGGAAAAGCCCACGCCAAAATCGTCGAGCGCCAGTCTGCAGCCGAGCGCGTGAATGCCGGTAAGCAGGGTTTCGGCATGGGTGATCTGATTGAGGGTTGCCGTTTCGGTGATTTCCAGGATCAGCTGCTGCGGCTGAACCCCCTGTTTGCGGAGCATGTCCTGCAGCAGGGCCGGCAACTCCGGATTATCCAGACTGCGGGCGGACAGATTGACCGCGAGGTGCAGGCCGGGCCGGCTTGCAATCAACGCAATGGCATGTTGCAGCACCCACTGGTCGATCTCCCGGATCAGGCCCGAAGCTTCCGCCGCGGCGATCAGCGGCGCGGGCGGCAGAATCTGGCCATCCGGCGCGCGCACCCGTAGCAGGGCTTCGTAGTGCATGGTCTGGTCCGCGCGAAGGGCCACGATGGGCTGCAGGTAAAGTGCCAGCCGGTCGTCGTGCAGTGCGTCGGTGATCAGTGCGAGTTGAGCGGTGCGGCCCAGCAGGCTTTCGCGGGTACCGTCTTGCGGATTGTAGAGATGCCAGTTTGAACGGCCTTTGACCCGCGCCTGGGACAGTGCCAGATCGGCTTGCCCCAGCAGCGTTTCCGTCGTGCAGCCGGCCTGCACCGCGGCGATGCCGACGCAGGCGGTGGCGATGTGCCGGGCGCGATCGCCCTTGCACAGAAAGCGCGCGGTTTGCAGCAACTGGGCGTCCGGCAGGGATTCGAAGTAGAGGGCAAACTCGTCGCCGCCCAGCCGCGCGGCCAGTTTGGGAGCCGGCTGGATTCCGCGCAGGTTTTCGGCCATGTTCTGGATCACGGCGTCGCCGGCGCTGTGGCCGGCCAGATCGTTGATCGCCTTGAAATCATCCAGGTCGATCAGCAGGAGCGCGCCGCTTTTGAACTCGGCCAGGGCATTCGTCAGCCGCCGCTGAAAGCCCTGGCGATTGTAGAGTCCGGTCAGCGTGTCGTAGTCGGACAGATAGCTGGCGCGCGCCTGCGCGCTCTTGAGTTCGGTCAGGTCGAGCCCCACCGAGAGGATCAGGGAGTCGCTATCGCTTGGCTGGCCGATCAGCGAATGCACCCAGGTGATGTTGCGCAGGTCGTCCGGGGCGGCGAGCAGCGCCTCGAATCGCAGCGGGGTGGAATGGTTGGCGAAGTGAGCGAGGAGCCGCGAACGCCAGTCGCGACGTTCCTGCGGCGCGATCATCTGCTTGAAATAATCCTCGCCGAGCAGTTGCTGCCCGGTGAGGCCGGTCAGCGTTTCCACGTAATGGTTGACCATGCGGATCGTACCCTGACGATCCTGGGTCAGGATGAGCGCCTGCGCCGTATCCAGCAGGCCGGAAATGAAGTCGCGTTCGTGCGACAGGGTGCTGACCAGTCTGGCGAGATCGTTCTGCTGGGCGCGTGCGGCCGTGTCGAGCGATTCGAGCTGGCCCGCAAGGGTGAGGGCGGCTTTTTCCAGCGTGGAGAGCTCGTCGTGCGGGATCGAGTCGCGACACTGCAGATGCTGGCGCGCGTCCCGCCAACGGCCATTGCCCAGCAGCGGCAGGCCGGTGCTGACCCGGTTCAACCGCCGCATCAGCCAGGCGAGCGAAACCAGCAGTATGCCTTCGGCCAGGATGAAAACGGTCAGCCCCGTGATCAGGTTGGCCACGAAGGAATTCCTGATGGCACGTTCAGCATCGGTGACGTCCTTGCGCGCGATGAAAAACGGCGCGTCGGGTGCGGCCGCAATCGGCCGCAGTTTCTGCCACATGTAGGTTCTTCCGTTGCTGGAGGTCAGCGCTGATTCGACTTGCGGCCGCTGTGGATAGGGAGAGAAATCCACCTTGTCCAGCATCGTCCCGATGTCCGGGGTCGTGGCGGAGATCAGCGCGGTTTTCTGCCGGCGATCGACGGCCACCGCCAGGTCATGTCCGGTGCTCTGGCCGAACGTGCTCAGCAGGCTGGACAGATCCATCGAGACCATGACCACGCCGGCGGTATGACCCTGGTGCAGCACCGGCGCCATGCCGTAGAACAGGCAGCGCCCGGTGCAGTACAGGCCGCTGGCGGGATGCTCGCTCGCGAGCACCTCGGCGAGCCGGGCTGCGATCAGGGCATCCGGTGCCGGCGCACTGCCGAAACCGGCCAGCATCTGCTGACCGGCATCGTACAGGCGCAGGCTTTCAAAACCCTGGTTGAGGCTGAGCTGGTCCCAGTAAGGCTGCAGGGCGAATCCGGCTTCCAGGTCGAGCGGGCCGGTGCGGCCGGCCACAATGAAATCGGCCAGCGCCGATCCGGCATCCACCAGTTGGCGTTCGTTCTGCTGGATCAGGAAGCGCAGCAGCGCTTCGTTGCGGGTGGCGCTGTCAAGCCGCGCCTGTTGCACTTCACGCCGCAGATTGGCGTCGTTGATCCAGGTGAGCGCCATCGTGCCGATCGCCATGGCCAGCGTCAGCGGCAACAACAGCTTCCATTTCAGGCTGAGGAAAGCAGGGAGTTGCATGGCCTAGAACCGGTAGGCAGCCTGCAGGAGCCACATGTTCCAGCGTTGTTCGCGATCGATGAAAACCGGGTTGTCCGGACCCGGCAGCCAGCCGGTGCCGTCGACATGGTGAAATTCCGCGCGCAGCATCAGATTGGGGGTGGTGTCCCAGCGCAGGCCCAGCGTCGTGTCGCGGGCAAACATGCTGTGAGCCGGCAGACCGGTGGTCAAAGCGAAGAGATGACCGTTCTTGTCGCGCTTGTCCCGATAGAAGAAGTCATGACGCAGCATCAGTTCCCAAGCCGGCAGAAAACGCCATTCTCCCTGCAGATAGCCCGCCTGGATGGTTCTATGGCTGCTGGGGAAATACGGGCCGAAACCGGTGTTGTCGAAACGGGGTTCGCCGTACTCGGCCGTCAAGGTGACGGTATCGAAACGCTGCTGGGCCGTGAGGAGGAGGTTGCGGAAGCGCACCTTGCCGGCCGTCAGCGTGTCGCCGATGCCGGGCGAATAATCGGCCCGGGCATCGGCATGGGTCAGCATCAGCGTGGTATCGGTCGGCAGGTCCCAGCGCAGACGGGCACCGAGGGCGCCCTGGCCTTTCAGCGTGCCCGGCCGGATGTTGCCGAGAAAGCTGTATTCGACGGAGGGGCTGTCGAAATCGGGGCGTACCCAGCCCAGCAGGAAGTCGAACGCACCGTAGGGCTGCACGCTGGCGCCATGCAGGAAGGCCCCGGGCGCGGCCAGCAGCAAATCGCGGCTGTTGTCGACGTAGACCGACTGCGGCAGCAGGATGCCGGAACGCGTGAAAGGCACATCGCGCGTTTCGTTATACAGGCCGTAGGGAAGCTTGACCTTGCCGAACTTGAGTCCGAGCTGGCTGGCTTCGGTCTGGTAGAACTGCCAGTCCGCCTGGGCGTAGTCCGCGCGCAGCCCGTCCTGGTCGCTTTCACCTGCCTGTCGATACAGGATCTGACCGGATAGCCGCACGGCGTCGAGCGCCTGCCAGCTTCCATGGAGACCGGCTTCGGTGAAGCGGGTGCTGACGCCATCCCGGCTGTCGCCGAAGAAATTGTTGTGGGTGCTGCCGATCAGACCCTGGGCGGCAAATCCCTGGATCTGGTAGCGAGGGCCGGCCAGTTCGTCCGCCCAGGCGGGCGATGCCGCCAGCAGGCCACTCAACAGCAGGCTATTCCAGCCTGAGCGTCTTGATGCCGTCATAGACCATGTCCTTGCTCGTGTAGCCGATTGCACCCGGCGTGGCACGCACGCGCGCCCGCATTTCGTTCTCGTCCTTTACCTGAATCGGCGCACTGGCCATTCCGCTGAAGCTCATCCGGTCCCAGGTCTGGCGCAGGCGATAGGGATAAAGCCCGAGTTTTTCCTTGGCGAAGGCGACATTGACAGGGTGGTCGTCCGGCAGGACGAAAACCACGATGGGCTGACGGTTGGGCCACAACGTCTGCCGCAGGGTATAAATGTTGCGCAGGGAGGCGATGCTGATGCGCTGCGCTTCGACGTCGGAATTGACGATGATGCCGCCCAGTGCGGCGAGCGGGCTGAGTAAAAAGGTCAGCAATACCAGACGACGGAAGAAAAAATACGCATGAGGCACAGGGCGCGGGGAATGTGAGGGTTCGGGTGGCCGCTTTATAACATGGGGAATGTCACGCGGGCAGCCATCGGATGATTCACTGATGAACAAGCTGCCCGACCAGGGTGCGTACGGGAGTGGGCAGTGCCGCATCGAGCGCATCGGCCAGGGGAATCCATATCCGGCCGGGCGGGGTGCCCGGGCGTGGCGCAAGCTGCAGTCGTACTGGCCGGATATGCAATCTGAAATGAGTGAAGCTGTGCGTGAAGGGCGGCAGGTTCTGCTGGTCCAGTGCGACGAAGCCGAAGTGGTCGCGGCAGTGGCGAGCGGCGTCGACGTCGGGAGCGAGTTCGGGCAAGCTCCACAGGCTGCCCCATATGCCCCGGGAAGGGCGTTTTTCCAGCATGAGTTCGCCACGGTCGAGCAACAGCAGCATCTGCACCTGCCTTTCCGGCAGTGTTTTTCTGGGGCGCGGGGCCGGCAGTTCGCGGACGCGATCCTGCGTGTGGGCGATGCAGTCGGCGCTGACCGGACATGCGGCGCAGGCCGGCCGGCTGCGGGTGCAGACCAGTGCGCCGAGATCCATCATGCCCTGTGTGTAGGCTTCGATGGCCGTGCGCGGCAGCAGGGATTCAGCCAGCGTCCATAGCGCGGATTCGACTTTCCGGTCGCCGGGCCAGCCGGCGATTCCGCCATGACGCGCCAGTATGCGTTTGACGTTGCCGTCCAGGATGGCGCAGTGCTGGCCGAAAGCAAGCGCTGCGATGGCTGCCGCGGTGGAGCGCCCGACCCCGGGCAATTGCATGAGCGCGGCAGGGGTGGCTGGAAATGCCCCGGCGTGCCCGGCCACGATGGCGCGCGCAGCCGCATGCAGATGCCGCGCGCGGCTGTAGTAGCCGAGCCCGCTCCACACTGCGAGCACTTCATCCTCATGGGCCGCGGCCAGAGCCGGCAGATCGGGGAATCGTGCGACGAAGCGCCTGAAATAGGGGATGACCGTGGCAACCTGGGTCTGCTGCAGCATGATCTCGGATAGCCAGATACGGTAGGGGTCGCGCGTGGACTGCCACGGCAGGTCATGCCGACCATGGTGCCCGTGCCAGTGGACGATCCGGGAAGCGAAGGTGTTCATCCCGGAAGCGTAGCACCCTTTCAAAGTGCCGCCGGCAGGGCGGCAATCGTGCGCTCAGGCGTTGCCAAGCTTCTGGCGGAACAGGTTCATCAGCTTGCCGAACGCGGATTCGGTGATCGATTTGCGCTCGACCAGCACGGCCTCGCCGCGGCGCAGCTTGTCGGCGAGGCGATGCAGGCTGATCGAAAAACTGTTCATGCCATCCTGGTCCGAGAACAAATAGGTGTTCTTGATGCTGCTGACCCAGCCCAGACGCGCCCAGCGAAACGTGCCGTCGTCATAGTGGAATTCCACCCAGTCGCCCTTGCCCAGCGCACTGGCGCGCTGTGTGAATTCGTCTTCCAGCTCGGGCACGACGGGCTCGGCGGCAATCGCTTCTGCCGTAATGGGGGCTTCCGGGGTGGTGGCCAGCACCTCGATTTCTTCCGGCATGGCCTCGGGCAGCGGAACCGGCTGGGAATTGGGGCGTACCGCATTGGCGTGCAGAATGACCAGCGTGGCAAAGAAACGGTCGCAGAGCTTCTGCGGCAGGTCGATTTCAGCCGTACCCTCGCGCAGACGCTTCAGCAGCCCCGGCAGAATGCGCACCAGCATCAGGCGTGCGTCCATATCGGCTTTGGGCTGCACGCTCCACACCAGTTCGCGCATGGTTTCGACATGGCTGTTGAAGTGCGCGCCCTGCTCGCCTTCGCTGACATAATCCTGGGTCAGCAGTTGTGCCCAGTCGCGGCGCAGGAACTCGCGTATGGCATCTCCCGCTTGCTGATCCTTGAGCGCCCGATTGATGAAATCATGCACGATGACCGGTGCCAGCTCGGCACGTTCGTCCTGCTTGATCTGCGCGATATCCGTTTGCAGGCTGACATCCGCCGTTTCTTCGAGCGTTTCTTCCAGTATGGCGCCCAGGGCCTCCAGCTCTACGGCGGCGGATTCGAATACGGCAATGTCCTGCTCGAAGCTGTCCAGTACCCGGCCGATCACCTGGGAAATGGCCTCCAGGCGGGTGTTGCCCGTCTCGCTGTCGGGCAGGTGCACGGCCAGCGTGGCGATCGCATCCAGCATGCGACGCACCGGATGATTGGTTTGCGAGAAGAAGTTGCGGTCCAGCATCGCTGCCTTCAGCACAGGAATCTGCAGACGCGCGATCTGTGCCTTGAGGCGATCGGGGATCGTGGTTTCGTCGAAAACCACGTCGAACAGCATGGCCACGGCATCCACCAGCACCGCGTCGAGGGGACTGGCGGCCTGCATGACCGGACTCTGCTGCAGGTGGCGCAACACGTTGCTGACGTTGGTGGCTTCCAGAACGGGCAGTTCAAAGAGTCCGCCCCCGGGCAAGGTCAGGGTGCCGGATTGAAGCTGGCTGAGTGAGTCGAGCAGGCTGAATCCGACCGGGCCGCCCGCCGTGCCGCCAGTTCCACCGATGCCGCCCGTCCAGCCGGCATAGGCGCTTGTCGTGGCACCGCTGCCGTGCGCGAGTTGCTCGAACAGCCGGAACATGTCGCCACCGGTTTGTCCGCCTTGCCCCGGCAGGGCAGGGCCCGTGCCGGCTGACGGGGCGCCATGCTGGGTGGCGCTGACAGCGTGTGTCTGTACCCGGTTTTTCGCACCAACCTTCAGATCGGGCAGGATGCCGCGATCGATCAGATGATGGTTGATGCTCTGGTAGATGTGGGCGAGCTCGGTGGTGAGGACCAGATCGAACTGGTTCAGCAGCACGATCCGTATGTCCTGTTCCAGCTCCATGCGGGTGATTCCTTCGAACATCGCTTCGCACAGGGCGCGCGGGCCGAGCGGATTGTCGTTTTCGGCCAGATCGCTGCGACCCAGCAGATGGGCGATACGGGCATCCAGGGCGACCAGCTCCTCGGCACAATTGAAACGCAGGCGCGAGGTGGCCTTGTCGATCACGAGCGTGATTTCAAAATCCTGATCGTCCACAAGCGACAGCTCGAGCAAGTCGCCCCCGCCGGGTTTCTCGCGATTCAGCGCAAAATCGCCGAAATTCTGGCAATAGACGTCCTTGCAGGCGCTCAGCAATTCATTGGCCCGCTTGTTGAGGATGCCCTGCGCGCCATAGTAGGTATTGCGTGTCTCCATCAAAGGCGAACGATCGGCCATCGCCAGCAGGGTATTTTCCATGGCCTCGGTCTGTCGGGTCAGGACCCGGGTCGCGCCCTCGATCAACAAGTCGCGGCAGCCGTGCAACACGGACAGGGTCTCCGCGGAGATCTGCGCGCGGCGCGATCGCTCGAATTGATTAAGGTTCACTACGACTGAATTGTCTGGCATCTCGCGCTCCATAGGGATCACCTCGCGGTATCGGCAGCTGGCCGGCCTGGAACGGGGGCATACGCATGACAGGAGCACTGCCGGCGGTCCCGCTATCTCGGTTGCCAGGTGTGACAGGCGAGACCGGTGACTTTGCGTCTCCGCCTCGCGGCGGGTTTGCCTTGTTCGGTGGTCGGCGATTGTGCCGAAAAATCGACACAAAACCGCACAACTGGTTTATCGGTCGGGGTGCAGGAAACTTGAGGGCCAGAATCCAGAATATTGCATCTGGCCGGGGGCGCACCCTGACGGCGCTGTAGATAGTAGTCAGCGTGGGCGTGATGCCCGCCGTCGCATTCCGGCGCGGGCCCACCCAATGCCAACGCTGCGTGTGCGTCGGGGTAGCCCCGGGCGCTTTGACGACGCGCCGGCATAGGAGTAGGGTTTTCTGCCTGCGCACAGGTCTCGCGCAACGCCAGCGTGCGCTGGACACCCACCCTTCGTCTGGAGGAAGCGGCAATGAATACCACGGCAACCACGGCACCGGATCCGGTTTTGCGGAATCTCGGCGCTTTGCTGCCGGATCTTGAGGCGCTTTACAAAGACGTGCACGCGCATCCCGAGCTGTCCATGCAGGAAACGCGTACCGCGGGTCTTGCTGCCGAACGCTTGCGTGCGGCCGGGTATGACGTGACAACCGGCGTCGGAAAGACCGGTGTCGTGGGGGTGCTGCGTAACGGCGACGGCCCGACCGTGATGTTGCGCGCGGACATGGACGCGCTGCCGGTCGCGGAAGCGACCAGCGTGCCCTATGCAAGCAAGGTGCAGGCAACTGGTCCGGAAGGGGAAACCGTGCCGGTAATGCACGCCTGCGGCCACGACATGCACGTCACCTGGCTCGCCGGCGCCACGGCGTTGATGGCGCAGGCGCGCGATGCCTGGCACGGCACCTTGATGGCGGTGTTCCAGCCCGCCGAGGAAACCGCGGCGGGCGCGCAGGCGATGATCGACGACGGCCTGTTCAAGCGGTTTCCGAAACCGGACGTGGTGCTGGGCCAGCACGTGATGGTCGGACCGGCCGGCATGCTCGGCGGACGCACGGGCGCGATTACTTCAGCCGCCGACAGCCTGCAGATCCGCCTCTTCGGGCGCGGCGCGCACGGATCGATGCCGCAGGCCAGCATCGACCCGGTGGTGATGGCGGCTTCGGTGGTGTTGCGGCTGCAGACGATCGTGTCGCGCGAGGTGGCGGCGGCGGAAGCCGCCGTGGTGACCGTCGGCGCGCTGCAGGCCGGCACCAAGGAGAACGTGATCCCCGACGAAGCCATCATCAAACTCAACGTGCGCACCTTCGACGAAGGCGTGCGCCAACGCGTACTCGCCGCGATCACGCGCATCGTCAACGCCGAAGCCGAGGCGTCGGGCGCCCCGAGAAAACCGGAGATCACGCCGCTCGACCGCTACCCGCTGGCCGTCAACGATGCCGCCGCAAGCCAGCGGGTCGTAGAGGCCTTCCGCCGGCATTTCACTGACGAGCGCGTCCGCACCACCGGACCCGCATCGGCCAGCGAGGACTTCGGTTCGTTCGGCAGCGAGTGGGGCGTCCCGTCGGTGTTCTGGTTCGTGGGCGGCACCGATGCGGAGGTCTACGCCAAGGCCAGGGCCGAGAACCGGATCAACGAGCTGCCGACCAACCATAACCCGAGTTTCCTGCCCGTCATCCATCCCACACTGGAAACGGGGGTGGAAGCGCTGGTGGTGGCTGCGCGGGCGTGGCTGGCGGCGTGATGCAGCGCCAAACGGGGCCGGCGCGTCACCGGGGCGTATCGTCCCTCATCGTTCGCATAGGGTGCACATGTCGGTAACCCACATATTGCTGGTGGTGCTGGACCTTGGCGGTACGTTCGTGTTCGCGATCAGCGGTGCGGCGGCGGCGGTCAAGTACCGGTTGGACATTTTCGGGGTGATGGTGCTGGCGTTCTCGGCAGGCAACGCCGGCGGGATCTCGCGCGACCTGCTGATCGGGGCGACGCCGCCCGCGGCGATCACCCACCTGAGTTATCTTGGCGTATCCATCCTTGCCGGGTTGATCGTGTTTTTCTGGGATCCGATGATGACGCGGCTCATCAAAACGGTGGTGTGGTTCGATGCCGTGGGGCTGGCGTTTTTCGCGGTGTCGGGTGCGCAGAAAGCGCTGTTGTTCCGGATGGACCCCGTGATGGCGGCCTTGCTCGGTATGCTCACCGGCATCGGCGGCGGCATGCTGCGGGATGTTCTGGTCAACGAGATCCCCACGGTACTGCGTGCGGATCTCTATGCGCTGGCCGCGCTGGTCGGCGCCGGGATCGTCGTCGGCGGGTATGTGTTGAACATCCATGCGGTGGCCACCACGATCGTCGGCGGCCTGGCGTGTTTCGCGTTGCGTTACATGGCGATCCGCCGCGGCTGGCACCTGCCGCATGCGCGGGGGTCGGGAGGCAAAGCATGACGGTCCGGGTACCTGTTCATGGCTATCCGTGCTTGACATTCCCACTGTGGGAACGTTCACGCTGCAGGCATCAACCCCCCTTTCATTGGAGAAGCCCATGATTTCCTTCACCGTCAACGATATGACCTGCGGACACTGCGCGAGCGCCATCACAAAGGCTGTAAAGGCCGTGGACAAGGACGCCAGGGTAGAGATCGACATTGCCGCCCATCGCGTGCATGTCCAGCCGACCGAAGCGGACGCCGACGAATTGGCCGAAGCCATCAAGGAAGCGGGCTACACGCCGGTTCCGGCAGAAGCCGTCTCGCCGGAAGTCGCCAAGCCGTCCGGTTGCTGCTGCCGCTGAATGCCCTCACGGCCTGCACGCGAGGCCTCTTTGGACCTCGTGTTGCACCTTGATTTTCAAACGATGCTAAGGTGAATCTAACCAGTTAAAGCCGGAGCGCGCCATGCCGTCATCCAGCGACGAACACCCTCATCACGCTGTGCATCAGCCTTCGCCCACGGGCAGTCACGTCATGCCAGACGGCACGGTCATGGCAGGGCATGCACATCATTCCGGGCACCTCGCCCATCCGCCAACTGCCGCGAAGCCGGTTCCCCGGGGCGACCCGAGTCAGGTCGAGTACACCTGCCCGATGCACCCGCAGGTACGGCAGATGGGGCCGGGCTACTGTCCCATTTGCGGCATGGCGCTGGAGCCTGTGGTGGCAACGGCTGAAGCGGGTGAGAGCCCTGAGCTGCGCGACATGACGCGCCGGTTCTGGATCGGCCTGGTACTCACCGCGCCGGTTTTCGTGCTGGAAATGGGCGGGCACCTCTTCAACATCCACCATGTCATCGCGCAGCAAACCTCGAATTGGGTCCAACTGGTATTGAGCACGCCGGTGGTGCTGTGGGCTGGCTGGCCTTTCTTCACGCGCGCGGTGGCCTCGATCAGGAACCGCAGCCTCAACATGTTCACGCTCATCGCGCTCGGAACGGGCGCGGCGTGGCTCTACAGCATCGTCGCGACGCTCGCCCCGCAGGCCTTTCCGCCCGCCTTGCGCGGGGACGACGGCGCGGTCGCGGTGTATTTCGAAGCCGCGGCCGTGATCACCGTGCTGGTGCTGCTGGGCCAGGTGCTCGAACTGCGGGCGCGCGAGAAGACTTCCGGCGCGATCAAGGCGCTCCTGGGCCTGGCACCCAAGACGGCGATCAAGGTGCGTGCGGACGGCGCCGACGAGACGGTGCCGGTCGATGCCATCCAGGCGGGTGACCTGCTGCGCGTGCGACCGGGGGAGAAGGTGCCGGTCGACGGCGAACTCGTCGAGGGCAAGGGCAACGTCGACGAATCGATGGTGACCGGCGAGGCCATCCCCGTGGCCAAGACGATCGGCTCGAAAGTCACGGCAGGCACGCTGAACCAGACTGGCGGCTTTGTGATGCGTGCCGAGAAGGTGGGAGCCGATACCTTGCTCGCGCAGATCGTGCACATGGTGGCCTCGGCCCAACGCAGCCGCGCGCCCATACAGCGCCTGGCGGACCAGGTGTCAGCATGGTTCGTGCCCGTGGTCATCCTGATCGCGGTCCTGACGTTCGTCGTCTGGCTGGTCTGGGGACCCTCGCCGCAATTCAGCTATGCGCTCGTGACCTCGGTCGCCGTCCTCATCATCGCCTGCCCATGCGCGCTCGGCCTGGCAACGCCGATGTCCATCATGGTGGGCGTCGGCAAGGGCGCGCAACATGGCGTGCTGATCCGCGACGCGGAAGCGCTCGAACGCATGGAAAAGGTCGACACCCTGGTTCTGGACAAGACCGGCACCTTGACGGAAGGCCGCCCGCGGGTGGTCCATGTGGAACCGGGTAACGGCTTTGGCGCAGACGAGGTGCTGCAGAAGCTCGCCAGCGTCGAGCGGGCCAGCGAACATCCGCTGGCGATGGCCATCGTGATGGACGCGCAGGCGCGCAAGCTTCAACTGTCCCCGGTGACCGATTTCGACTCGCCCGTCGGCAAAGGGGTCGTCGGCACCGTCGATGGGCAGGCTGTCGTCTCGGGCAGCGCCAGGTTCCTGGCCGAGCACGGCATCGACACGGCCAGCCTTGCGGACTCGGCCGAATCGCAGCGCCAGCAGGCTGCAACGGTCATCTTCGTGGCAGTCGCCGGCAGACTCGCGGGCTACGTGGCGATCGCCGATCCCATCAAGGCGACGACACCGCAGGCACTGGCGACATTGAAGGAGGCCGGCATCCGCATCGTGATGCTGACGGGCGACGGCAAGACCACCGCGGAAGCGGTCGGACGCCAGTTGGGCATCGACGAAGTGGTGGCAGAGGTCTTCCCTGAGGACAAGGCGGCCGTGGTGCAGCGCCTGCGCAGCGAGGGCCGCGTGGTGGCCATGGGTGGGGACGGCGTCAACGATGCGCCGGGCCTTTCGAGCGCGGACGTCGGCATTGCAATGGGAACCGGCACCGACGTCGCCATGGAGAGCGCAGGCGTCACGCTCCTGAAGGGCGATCTGATGGGCATCGTGCGAGCGAGAACCTTGTCTCACGCGACGATGAACAACGTGCGCGCCAATCTCGCCCTCAGCTTTGCATACAACACTGCCGGCATCCCGCTGGCTGCCGGCGTGCTTTACCCATTCTTCGGGATGTTGCTGTCGCCGGCGGTGGCGGCTGCCGCCATGGCCTTGTCGTCGGTGAGCGTCATTGCGAACTCGCTGAGGCTGCGATCCTTGCGCCTGGAGTGAGAGAAAGTCGTCTGCGCAGTCCGACGAGTGTTCCGACCAGGCCGGTTCTCTGCCGAGCGGCGTGGTATCGACCGAGGATCACGCGGGCGGCGTGGAGTTCGCACTGTTCTTCGTGGGCTTTTGGTTGATGTCCTTGGCCACCAGGGCGCGTCTCGTCGCGCAGCGTGCGCGCATCGCGCAGGGGTAGGGCCTTTCCCCTTGCACCCATTCCCTTGCCCCGTTGACCTTTTGGCCTTTAGAAGCCTTTGGATATAGAGCGGTGAGCATGGGTCGTCCATCGTCAATGCGGGTATGGCGGGGCCGGATTGATGCGGGAAGGCTGGCTGTTCCGGCTCTACGATGCGAGCGGTTTTCGGGTGCTGGAGAGCCCCATTGTGACCTCATATTGACGAGGTAAGGATATTTCCTTACAATGCAGACATTGCGATCAGGAGAGCCGCCATGCCTGCCATTCACGAAGTTGCCACGCTGACCTCCAAAGGCCAGATCACCCTGCCAAAGTCCATCCGCCAGGCGCTGGGTGCCGATACCGGCAGCAAGCTCGCGTTTGAGTTGCGTGGCGGCGAAGTGGTCGTGACCCGCGCCGATGCCGAGCACGAGGACCCCGCCATTGCCGCGTTCCTGACCCTGCTGGCCCGCGACATTGAAGCGGGTCGGAATGTGCGCGGCCTGCCCGAGGATCTGGCTCGCACCATGCTGGAGCACGCGGGCCACAAGGTGGAGCTGGGCGACGATTTCGATGAGGACGTGGCAATCTGATGCAACAGCATGGCTGGACACTGCTGTTCCACGACAACCTGATCGAGCAGATGATGAAGCTGCGTGCGGCGGTGCTGCGCGCCCAGGAGAACGACCCGCAAGGGTTCGGATCGAACGCCAACGTCAAATTCTTCCGGGCCTTGGTTCAGTTGATACAGGACGTGGTGCCGAGTGATCCGGCGCGCGACGAGTACCGTCAAGGCAACACCATGGGGCCGGCCTGGCGCCACTGGCGGCGGGCCAAGCTCGGAAGGCGCTACCGGCTGTTCTTCCGCTACGACTCGAAGGCCAGGGTCATCGTGTACGCCTGGGTCAACGATGAACAGACCTTGCGGTCTTCAGGGAGCAAATCAGACCCCTATGCCGTGTTCGAGAAGATGCTCGGGCGCGGCAACCCGCCGGACGACTGGAGCGCATTGGTCGAGGCAAGCAAGCAGGATTGGAGCAAACTGGAATAGGCCATGAGGTCAGAAAGCATATATCCAGCTCCAGAAGGCGAGTTGAATGCAATCGTTCTCTTCTAGCGCCAGCTTCTCCCGCAACAATCCGGATTGGGAGCCCCGCACATTGTTTTGTGCTTTTTTGTACCAGTTTGAGCGGGCTGTCAGCGGTTTCGCTGGAAGTCCGTGGAAAGTCAGGTGGAGCGGGCGAAGGGAATCGAACCCTCCTCATGAGCTTGGGAAGCTCAGGTAATGCCACTATACGACGCCCGCAAGACGGTTCGTTACGGTGCGGAGTCTACCGTGTTGAGATCGTCGCTGTCGAGATTTAGCCTTGTCCAATGACACATGAGCCTGAAGGTAGTGGTGTAAATCCAAAGTGAGTTGAGCCTGAAGGTGGGTGAATCGGGATCATGGAGACATGATCG
>MKWM01000059.1 GCA_001899765.1 Thiobacillus sp. 63-78 | reverse complement strand
CGATGGAGCCCGAACCGTCGCTGTCGAGGATGGTGTCGGTGCCGTCGCCGGTGTTGAGGAGGTAGGTGTCGTTGCCCGTGCCACCTTCGAGGTAGTCGTTGCCGCCGCCTCCGGTGAGGGTGTCGTCTCCATCGCCTCCGTACAGCCGATCTCCCTTGCCCTGTCCTGTCAGGGCATCGTTGTTCTCCGCACCGAAGACGATGAGATTGAAGTCTCCCAGGGGGCGACCCATGATGTCGTTTACGCTGTTGCCACCGCCGATGCGCATCTTGGTCGACAGGCCGTTGACGACGAAGTCCTCGAAGTAGAACGGTGTGCCGCTCTGCGGCTTGACGAAGGTGTCGCCCACGGGGGCGGTGTCATCAAGACCAAACTGCAATTTCCACGACAGCATGGCGGCGCGGTCCTTGAGATATTGGTCGGTGAGCACGCCCTGGCCGGTGGCGGGGTCGTAGCGGGTCAGTTCGCCGTTGGCGTTGATGCCGCCATAGAGGGCGCTGCTGCCGGTGACGGCGAAGGGGTTGAGTTTGTAGAGGGCGTAGCGGTAGGCCATGCCGTTCGAGGTGTCGGACATGGCCAGCGTGGCTATCTGGCCGGCGGACAGTTCGGCCAGGGGCGTGAGGGTCAGCGCGGTGAAGGGGCTGGCGTCCCACCAGGTTTGCAGGCTCTGCAGGTTGCTGTAATAGTCGTCTCGGCCGGTGGGCGTGTCACCTGACAGGGTGGGCGTGGCGTCGTAGTAGAGGTGGCCGTACTGGTAGTTCTGCTGGAAGAGGGTGCGCAGGGCGTCGAGGGTACGTTCGAGGCTTTGGGCTGGATCGGCGCTTGCGGATTTGAGAACTTTGGTGATCTTGGCAATGCCATCCGCAGGGTTGGCCGTATTGAGCGTGGGGTCGATTCTGGCGAAGAGATTGTATAGGGCGAGGGAATCAACGACCGGTTCCTTGTAGTGTGCGGATACCGCATCGATGGGATTATTTGCCGTATTTTCTGTCTCTGTAAATATCGGTATCTGGGGGTTTCCCTGGATCGTTCCAATCAATTGTGCGGGTTCCCCCGGAACCACCAAATTCTCGCCCGAGCCGGAACTGAAGTTGCGGGGCGGCAAACCAAGCAGGCTGGTCAACTGGTCGAAGATCGGAGCATTTGGCCGAAACAAGCCAAGCGCATTCTGCGTATAAACGCCGATACTCCCAAAAATCCGTTGATACACTTGCCCCAGAAAACCGCCCAGGCTGTGCCCGGTGATCGTCAACTGGCTGAGAGTAATGCCAGGGCCTTCGCCGCTAACAACCGTACTGCTCAATGAGGGCGCAACCGCCCCGGTGAGAAGTTCAACTTGCTGCGTTGTCCCCGTGCTGCCTGCTTGCAGCCGCAGGACATAGTTGATCATGGATTGCACTTGAAAATAACCCACCCCGCCCGCTGCCACGTCGAGAAGGTCATTTACCCAATCGGCAGGTTCTGATGAGCCTCGAATCGCCAACGTGTATTGCCCGGTAGGCTGCTGATTCGAATCGAGCCGCTCGAACAGCGTCGCGGAGAATCCGCTGCTTGTGTCTGGTTGATGGCTTACGACCCGCCAGTGCTTCACAAATTCGGCGGCTTGGCTTTGGGAAAATGTTCCGTTGTATGTGTCTTTGTTGGCAACATCTAGCCTCGTAATCAGTGCCGTCTGATTTCTGGCCGTTCCCGTTAGCTCGGCATACGCCGCTTGCGCCAGTTGAGCTTGCTGAAACAGGTCTTGAATAGTGCTCATTTCTTGTCTCCCATGTGTTCGATCTCAGCGGTCAGTTTTTCCATCCCTTCTGTTACGCAGGGCCTCGATCCCAACCAGAATTTGTACCCAGATAAACCATCAGTTACAGGATTCACGTTCGAGCCGACTCGGATGGCCTTTGCCAGAATATTTTCATTTTCAACATCCACTAATCGCTCTTCTGTTATGGTCGTCGGCAAAATGGAAATGGCTTTTTTGCGGCGAATTTCAACCGCGAAGCGTTCGTTCAACGTGTACAGCTCTCCGTATGGAGTGCGAGTGGTTCGAAGCTTGAAGTGCAATCCATCTGCAATGCCGGGATTCTCAGCCTTCCACTGATCCACGGTCTTGTAGACCCAGAACCCCGCGTCCTTGGCGCAGTAGTATTGATGCGTCGCCACCGTCGGTAGCCAGTCCCAGAATGGAATCAAATACATCACCAGTGCTGCGCTCCAACCCCAGCGTTTTGCGCTGTGACCGCTTTTCCGTGCGTAGCGAATCGACAGGTACACCACCGCAAGGGCTAACAACAGATACAGCAGCATTGCCGGGATGACGACGATTCCGGTCATTTATGTCACCCTCCACGTCTTCCGGATTTTCTGTGCCTCGGCAATACAATCCATCGTCACGTACCCCTTCCCCTTTCGTCGCCCTGTTTCTCGTCATTCCGGCCTTGTTTTCGTCCCCGGTTCGCAGCCTGACAGGCCCCGTGCAAACGCGATGTACAACTTTAGTTGTAGGAACGCATAAGGATTTGATTATTCGACTCATTTATCTTGCGAAGCGGGTAAATGGGTGTGCCGGGCATGCTTTTTCTGTGTTTCGGCCCGCCGCTGCCCACGATCTTGCTGCCCTTACTCACCAACTCGACTGCGGCCAGCGTCTGGTAAAAGCCGGGCTCAAGGGTGCCGTCGCCATGGAGGGAATCGTTGCCGTGGTATTGCCCGGACAGGTCGTTCTCGGTTTCGTTGTCACCCCACATGTGGTCGTCGCCGTCCCCACCGAACAGGCTGTCGTCTCGGCCGCCGCCGACGAGCTGGTCGTTGCCGGCGCCGCCA
>MKWM01000058.1 GCA_001899765.1 Thiobacillus sp. 63-78 | reverse complement strand
CATGCTCCGGCAGAAGCAGGAATCCATTGCCAAGCTCGAAGAGAAGCTGGCCTTCACGCCGCACATGGCTCACCTCGTTAGCAGCTTGCGTACCGAACAGGGCAACTATTCGGAAGTGTTCGTCTCCTGTGGTCAGGCTGGTTACGGGGTCGGGATGCTCCTGCTTGACCCCTACTCCCAACTCATGGGTTCGGCCAATGCACGCGATTTTTCAGCGGTACGCCAGAAGCTTGAAACTGGCTTGTCCATGGCCGATGCGGTCGATGCCGTGCTGCGGGAACGGAAGGCGTCGATATGACCGAGATAACAAGGGCCGGGAGTAATTCTGCTGAAGCTCCGGCTACGGAAGATCAGGCCGGGGCTCAGCCTGAGATGGGGGGTGATTTTATTATGGTGAGCTGGATTTCGTTGTTGATGGCATTGCTCGTCTCAACAGTGTCGCTTGCGGCATACCACTTCTGGCTAGCGAAACCGACCGCTGGATTCGCGGTGGTAGACCTCGCCAGTGTCGTCAAAATCAAGGAAACCGAATTCACCACTTTGCTCTCCCGGCCAAACGTCAGCGACGAGGACCGGAAGGCTGCTTATCTGATGGTCAGCCGGATCGGCCCTGCGATCGAACACGCAGTGGACAGGCTGCAGAAGGAATGCGGCTGCACCATCGTTGTGAAGTCGGCGGTGATCGCGGGGCCGGCCGAGGATCTGACGCCGCGTTTGAAAGCGATGCTCGGCATGTCGACGGGGACTGAGGCTCAAGGCTTCGGAGAGAAACCATGACGAAGGCTGTAGTCGCCCCAGGCGCGGGCAACTTATGGAATCGTTGGCTGGTTTACTGGCATACCGAGATGATTCCGCACCTCCGCCGCAACTGGCTGTTTTGGGGCGGGTTGGTGGGCGCCATCCTGCTCTTCAATGCGTTCTTCACGTTGGCGATTACGGTCACGGAAAGCCTGCCGTACCGGGTGTTCGTGGTGATCAAAGGCGACCTGAATATCAAGCGCGGCGATTACATTGCCTGGCGCTGGGCGGGCGGCGGGCCGTACAAGGCCGGACTTTCGTTCGTGAAACAGGTGCGTGGCTTGCAGGGCGACACCGTGACCACAGAGGGTCGGGATTTCTACGTGAACGGCGAGTACATGAGCACGGCCAAGCCGCGCACCCGGACAGGCGAACCGTTGGCGCTTGGCCCGACCGGCGTGATTCCGGCCAACCATTTCTATGTTTACGCACCCCACAAGGATTCGTTGGATTCGCGCTTTGCGCTGACGGGCTGGATTCCGCTTGAGCGTGTCTCCGGGCGCGCGATCCCGCTGTTTTGACATGATCAAGAAGACTCTGGCGATGATTCTGTGTGGGTTGATCATGTATTCGGCCTGGGCTCAGGAGATTTTGGGGCCGTCCTATTCCATCACCGAACCGGACATGCTTGAAGCGATACAGGACAAGCTCAAGTCCATGGAAAAAAACGGTCGTCTCGGCCAACTTCAAAAAGAAGCCATCGAGCGATCGAAACAAAGCATCGAGCGACCGGACCCAGTGAAAGGCATCGTCAAGACGCGCCAGCCTCGCACCTTCTACTTTGATCCGTCGTGGCGCGTCCCGCGCGACATCACCACGCCAGATGGCAAAGTCATCGCGCGTGCGGGTGACATGGTCAACCCGCTCGACTATGTGCCCCTTTCCAATCACCTGTTTTTTTTCGATCAGAGCGACCCGAAGCAGGTAAAGAAAGCCGCCGAGATTCTCAGGCGCTTCAAAGGAGCGGTGAAACCGATTCTGGTCGCGGGTGAACCCTTGGCGCTGACCCGTCAGTGGAAACGGCAGGTGTACTTCGACCAGAGCGGGCATCTGGTGAGGCGCTTCGGGATCAAGCAGGTTCCTGCGCTGGTGTCGCAAGAGGTAGCGCAAAGGCGCTTGCGCATCGACGAAATGAAAGCTGACTGAACGTGAATACTTTTCCCCGTGTTAACGATCCTGGATTGACCCTGCAAATTGCTGAATGGCCAGATTTCCCCAGCCCGCATTGGGGCAGCACCCAGATCGAGGCCTGGGACGGCAGCCGGCTGCATAGCCTGATCATCAAGCAGACAAAGAAACCCGTGGGCTTGCTGGGATGCTTCAAGTGATGTGCTGGCTGCTACGGAACATTCGTGCTGTTCTGGTGCTTGCCTTTGCAGTTTCGCCCAGCTCATGGGCGGCAACGACCACTTGCACCGGCAAGTTCATGAATCCGATCACGGATATTTGCTGGTCGTGCGCGTTTCCGCTCAAGGTCGGCGGCACTACGATCATGGATTTTGGTCAGGAGGATTTTGATAGTGGTGTGAGCAACCCGCTGTGCGCATGCTCAAGCCCGCCCAAGGTGGGTTTGAGCATCAGTTTCTACGAACCGGCGCGGCTGGTCGAGGTGGTGCGCAAACCCTACTGCTTCCC
The DNA here is from genome assembly GCA_001899765.1 of Thiobacillus sp. 63-78. Taxonomy (GTDB): domain Bacteria; phylum Pseudomonadota; class Gammaproteobacteria; order Burkholderiales; family Thiobacillaceae; genus Thiobacillus. The sequence goes on along the minus strand of MKWM01000058.1, from coordinate 389 downwards.
CTCCCTTGGCGGGATCACCATTGATCCCGGCGTGCCGGCGCCAGCGCATGTTCAGGCGCGTGGGAGTAAGTCGTTCTATCAGGCTCACTGGTACATCAGCCCCCTGATGTTCTGGCTGGAAGTCATCGTCGATAACCCGTGTCTGGAACAAAATGTTTTCGACCTGGTGTATTTCACCGAGCTTGATCCGCTGTGGGCGGATTCGGAGCTGACCTTCATCCTCAATCCCGATGCAGTGCTGTTTGCCAATCCGCTGGCTCAGGGTGCGTGCGCCGCGGATTGCGTGGCTGCCACGGTGGGCTTTCCCCTGAACGAGCTTTTCTGGTGCGCGGGCTGCCAGGGATCCATGTACCCGCTCAATGGCTGGGTGGGCAACCATGTCGGCGCCG
>MKWM01000057.1 GCA_001899765.1 Thiobacillus sp. 63-78 | reverse complement strand
CGCGCCTGCGCGCTCGCATCGTGCTGGCGGGCCTGTCCGCCTGCGGCCTCGCTGCGCTGGCCTGGGCGTCCTTCGTGCATCCGCTGCCGCGCCTGATCTACAACCCGTCCGACAGTGTGGCGGTCGGCTGGTATCGCGTCGATCCGCTGGGCCACGGTGCCGGCTCGCTGCCACGTCCGTTGTCCGTGGACAGCATCGTCCTGACCACGCTGCCGCCGGACGCTGCCGCGCTGGCCGCGCAGCGCGGCTACCTGCCGGCGCGCGTGCCGCTGCTCAAGCGCGTGGGTGCAATCGCGCCGCAGGAGGTGTGCATCACTGGCCAAATCGTCCGCATCGACGGCGTGCCTTCGGCCGCCTTGCTGCGGGCCGATCGCTGGGGCCGGCCGCTGCCAGCTTGGCAGCAATGCCGACGCCTTAGAGCTGGCGAACTATTCCTGCTCAGTGCGACCAACCCGGCGTCGTTCGACAGCCGGTATTTCGGGCCGGTCAGCGCATCCGCCGTGATCGGCGTCGCGCATCCGGTCTGGCTGGAGGCTCGCCCATGATGGCCGCCGATTCGCTGCACGTTGCCGTGCATCTGATCGTGCCATCGGGCGTGTCGATTCAGTGGCTTTCCGCGGGTCGTCGCGCGTGCAGTGCCAGCGCATCCGCGCTGCACTTCGCGCTGCCTTCCCATGTGCAGGCGTCTTGCCTCGAACGCGCCCGGCCTATGGCCGTCGCCGTGTTCGCCGGCGCGCTGGCTGCTCACGCAGCAGCGCCGCCGGGCCGCCGCTGCCCGGAGCGTCAGCGAGGGGCAAAGGCGGAAGGCAAGACAAAAGGACGCGGCACCAGGCCGCGTCGAAAGCCAGTCTGCACGTGCGGGTGGCGCAGCACGGCGTGGCTTCGCTGCCGTGCTGCTTGTGGCGCGAAGCCCGCGCCAATGCAGGCATGTCCGCGTGCTTTGCACGACCAGGCACGCCGGAGCTTGCAGGGAGCGCGACCATGACCGACAGCCGCGACGATGATTTCCGTATCCGTCCCAGCGCCCCGAAGAACCGGGGTCAGGGCTTCGTTTCCAAGGTGCTCAAGCAGGCAGGCAAGGCCAGCGGCGGCAAGTCCTCGGTGCGCCGTCCTGGCGCGGGGGGAGGCCCCGGCAGGGGCACCGGCCAGCGGCCCGGCTCGCGCCTCGGGCGGGGCCATACGGCGGCGCGCTTCGCGGGGGCGAAGCTCACGCCCATGTCGCGGCGCGTGACCATCAAGACGCTGCTGATCAACCAGCGCAAGGCCAGCCCGCGGTCGCTTGCCAAGCACCTGCGCTACATCGAGCGCGACGGCGTGGGCCGCGATGGCGAGCCGGGCCAAGCCTACGGGCCGCAGACCGATGCGGCTGACCTCGACGCCTTCAAGGAACGCTGTGCCGACGACCGGCACCATTTCCGCTTCATCCTCTCGCCCGAGGATGGCGCGGAGCTGGAAGGCCTGAGCACCTACACCCGGCACCTCATGGGCCGCATGGAAGCCGACCTGGGCACGGGCCTCGATTGGGTGGCCGTCAACCACTGGAACACCGACAACCCGCACACGCACATCGTCGTGCGTGGGAGTGATGACACCGGCAAAGACCTCATCATCGCGGGCGACTACATCGCCGATGGCTTCCGCCATCGCGCCGCCGAGCTGGCGACCGAATGGTTGGGGCCGCGCACCGAGCTGGAGATCCAGCAGACCTTGCAGCGCGAGGTGGAACAAGAGCGGTGGACGAGCCTGGATCGCACGCTCAAGCGCGAGCTGGGCGACGATGGCCTGGTGCATGTCGAAAGGCTCAACGAACCGCGGCTGCAACGCCAACGCCTGCTGCTGATCGGCCGGCTGCAACGCTTGCAGCGCCTGGGCCTGGCTGACGAGATGCAGCCCGGCACCTGGGCTGTCCATGCCGACGCGGAAAAGGCCTTGCGCGCCCTGGGCGAGCGCGGCGACATCATCCGCACCATGCAGCGTGCCATGCGCGGCGAGTCGCGCGAACTGGCGGTGTTCGAGCCGGGCCAGGATGCCGATCGAAGCAGCCGTACTATCCTCGGCCGCGTAGCCGCCAAGGGGCTGGCCGACGAGCTGCGCGACCGGGGCTATCTGATCATCGACGGCGTGGACGGCAAAGCCCACTACGTCGCGCTGAACGCCCGCGACGAGCTGGCGAACTATCCGACTGGCGCCGTGGTGGAGGTGAAGGGGTCGGCCGACGTGCGTGCCGCCGACAGGAACATCACCGCACTGGCGAGCGGCGGCCTGTACCGCACCGACCATCACCTGGCCGTCGCGCAGGGTCAGGCCGTGCCGGGCCGCGACCCGCAGGAGGTCGTCGCAGCCCACGTCCGCCGGCTGGAAGCCCTGCGCCGGGCCGGCATCGTGGAACGCGTGGCCGAAGGGCTATGGAAGGTGCCTGACGACCTGGCCGAACAGGGCCGCCGCTACGACGCGCAGCGCCTGGGCGGCGTAGCGGTGGAACTGAAATCGCACCTGCCCATCGAGCGGCAGGCCCGCGTGATCGGTGCCACCTGGCTCGACCAGCAACTGATCGGCGGTGGCTCCGGCCTGGGCGACCTCGGCTTTGGCAGCGAGGCCAAACAGGCGATGCGGCAGCGCGCCCATTTCCTGACCGAACAGGGCCTTGCCGAGAAGCGCGGCCCGCGCGTGATTCTCGCCCGCAACCTGCTGGGCACATTGCGCAACCGCGAACTGGCGCAGGCCGCCAAGGACATTGCCGCCGAAACCGGCCTGGAGCATCGGCCCGCGTCCGACGGCCAGCGCGTGGCCGGCATCTACCGGCGCTCCGTCATGCTCGCCAGTGGGCGCTACGCCATGCTCGATGACGGCATGGGTTTCAGCCTCGTGCCGTGGAGGCCCGTCATCGAGCAGCGGCTAGGGCAGCAGATCGCCGTCACGGTACGCGGCGGCGGGGTATCGTGGGATATTGGCCGCCAGCGCGGACCTGCGATCACTTAGCGATGCAGAATGCCGCACCAGAAGCAGCCATATTCCAGCGGCTGCCCTGTATGGTTTACGAGCTAAGACAAGCCTTCAGATCAAGCGCAAAACGCTGTGCCTGTCCATCCTGCAACTTGGATACAGTGACACGGATGGCCTGACACTCGCCTTGCACATCAAATGCGCTACCCAACCGAACCAACCAGCCCCTCTTGGCCAGTGCATAGGCAACATCCTTCTCAGCCTTGGGCAACGGCACCCATACGTTGAGTCCTCCTGAACTGGGTGACACGTCGATCTCCTGTGCCAACAAGGCGGTACGCAGTTCGTTGCGGCGGCTCGCATAGGCCTCACGGGCACCATTGAGCTGCTGCCGCACTTCCTCGGAGGTCAAACAGGCGACCACAATGGCTTGCAGGATGTGGCTCACCCACGTCATTCCGGGCGCCAGCCGCGTTTGCAATCTTTCCGCTGTCTCGGAATCGCAGGCCACGAAAGCAAGGCGCAAATCCGGCCCCAAGCCCTTGGAAACAGAGCGCACCAGCGCCCAATGCGCTGTCGAGGCGGGAATGACGGAGTGATATGGCGTTTCGGCGAGCAGGGCGAAATGGTCATCGGCGATGACCAGCACATCCGGGTGCGCCCCGAGGACGCGCCTCAATGCTTCTGCGCGGCGCTTGGTCAGGCTCCAACCCGTTGGATTGTGGGCGCGGGGTGTGAGCAGTACCGCGCGCGCGCCTTTGTCCAAGGCTGCCGCCAGCGCATCCGGCTGCATCCCGGCCTCATCCATTTCCACACCCACCGCCTGCATTCCCGCCAGGCGCACTGCGTTGATGGTGCCAAGAAAACAGGGATCTTCCACGGCCACTTTGTCGCCTGGCGCCAGATGAGCGGTAACCAGGCGCTCAATGGCGTCAACCGCCCCGTGAGTCAATTCAAGCGTCCACCGGGCAGGACAGTCTGGCCCGAACCACTTGTCACCCAACTGCCGAAGAGCCGGAAGGATCGTGTCCTCGCCGTAAAGGAACGGCTTGGGCAGGCAGTCGGCTGGCACAGTCGTCACATCAGCCAACCACCGTGGATCAGGATTGCCATCGGCCAGGTCGATCAACGCCGTTCCCACGCTCAAACCTTCCTGCTCTCCCGCGTGGGGCGGTTCGCATAGGGTGGTTCCTAAGCGGCCCTGGGTCAGGGCAATGCCCATCTTCACCAGCCGCTGGTAGGCGGCCGCGACAGTGTTGCGGTTGACCGCAAGCACTTCCGCCAGCTCGCGCACAGGCGGCAACGAGTCCCCAGGCCGCAGCTCACCGTCCCGCATCAGCGTGCGGATGCTCTCCGATATTTCAACGGCGGTCTTGCCTGCAATCTTTATCATTGTCCTATGCCAATGTATCATTACGCTCGTGACAATACTAACCTGAACATGGCGGTACAGGTACATGAACCGCCTATTTTCCTCCGCCCATCGGCATCAACAAAGGAGTTCACGCATGTTTTCTGGCCTCAGTGCATTTCCCCTTACCCCGATCAGTGGGGATGGTATCGACGAGGCGGCATTTGCTTCTTTGGTTCGGCGATTGACCACTGCCGGGGTGGATTCCATCTGCGCCCTCGGATCAACTGGCAGCTATGCCTATCTCACGATAGCCGAACGGGCACGGGTGGCACGGCTCGCGGTTGAACATGCCGGTGGTACTCCAGTGATCGTCGGCATTGGCGCCGTGCGTACTCGCGATGTACTCGCCTTGGCCGATGACGCGCAGAAAGCGGGCGCCAGCGGCGTATTGCTGGCACCGGTGTCCTACCAGAAGTTGACCGGCGATGAGGTTTTCGGACTCTATGAAGCCGTCACACGCCAACTGTCGGTGCCGCTGTGTGTGTACGACAACCCTGGCACCACCCACTTCGAGTTCACCGACGAGCTTCATGGTCGCATCGCGCAGTTGCCGAATGTGTGTTCGATCAAGATCCCCGGCGTGCCGGCCGATCCCGCGGCTGCCAAGGCGCGCGTCGATCATCTGCGGGGCATGATCCCTTCGCACGTCACGATCGGAGTCAGCGGGGACGCCTGCGCCGCAATAGGCCTGAATGCCGGCTGCGAAGCCTGGTACTCGGTGATTGGCGGGTTGTTTCCCCAAGTGGCGGTGGCTATCACGCGGGCGGCCCAGGCAGGCCATGCAGAAGAAGCCATGAGGCTTTCGGATCGCCTCAAGCCGTTGTGGGCGCTGTTTGGCAAGTACGGCGGGAGCCTGCGCGTCGTCGCTGCGGCAGCCGAACTACGTGGCCTGGTGCCGTCACCCAGCCTGCCACTGCCACTCATGGCTGTGGATGGAGCGGAACGCCAGCAACTTGCCGTGATGCTGGACGAGTTGGGGTTGGCATGACGCCCTTCGGTCTGCTTGCCCGGAAGCCAAGCCTTTGAGCCTGGAGCTTCCCACCAGCGGTGTTGCCCCCGCGAAAGGAGCCGACTGGTCTGGCCTGGCCCGTTATGTCATCGCGGCGACGCTGGCCCGCATGACCGATGGCGGCGCCATTGTCGCCGTCGTACTGCTCGTTACCATGCAGGGCGGCAGTGGCAATGTTGCCGGCTTCCTTGCCGCATGTATTACTGCGCCGCACCTGCTTGGCCCCTTCATTGCAAGGCGTATTGATCTGGCCGATGATGGCCGCAAGGTCATTGCGTGGGGATGTGTGCTCTGCTCGGTGTCGCTCGCTGCGGCATTTGCCAGCTATGGGCACGCGCCCCTCATCCTGACTGGCGTTCTTCTTGTCATTGCCGGGTGCTGCGGTCCTCTGATGATGGGGGGGATCAGCACCCGATTGCCGGCCATCGCCGGCGGCGACCAGCGTAGCCAACGTCGCGCGCAAGGTTGGGATGTTGCCACCTATGGGATCGGCGGTACCGTCGGCCCATCGGTGGTGGCCGCTGCTTCGGCCTGGGCCTCGCCGATGGTGGCTGGATTGCTGTTGGCGGCAGCGGCTTTCTGTTCTGCCTGGCTGGTGATGCGGCTGCCCTACAGTGCGCCCGAACATGGGGGCGACGTGCGCAGTGTTCCGGGTGCCTGGCAGACGGTCGCCCTTATGCTCAGAGATGGCCGCCTGCGCCGCACCCTGTATATGACCATGCTGGTGGCCTTCGGCATGGCGGCCCTGCCCATCACGGCGGTCTATATGACCTCTGTTCTCGGGGTTGCAGCCGCCAGTGCAGCCGCGATGACCGCCGCCTACGGTATCGGCAATCTCTCAGGATCGGTTGGCGTGATGTTCCGCCCGCTGCGTGGTGAGCCTGATCGCCTGATGACGATGTTGGCGCTATGCGTCATCGGCGGTTTGATCGCGGTGATGATGAGCCAAACCTTCCTGCTCGCCCTGCTGACTTACTGGATTGCCGGGGTGCTCAATGCGTTCTTCTTCGCCGCCACGCTGGCTGCCCGCACCGAGTACGCACCGGCCAAAGGACGTGGACAAGTATTCCTTTGGGTTGCGGCGATGAAGATCACAGCGGGTTCCGCCGGAACTGCGGTCGCAGGCGTGCTTGTCGAAGGGTCTGTCAAGGCCCCACTCATTATCGGCATTTGCTTGATTGCAATGGCTGCACTGCTGTCGTTCTTCGAGCAGTCTATGGAATCCAGCAGGAACACATCCAGATGATTTTCCAGCTCGTCGACCGAACCCACTGAAATCGCCCGACGATAGTGGCTATCCACGTAAGAAATTGGCCGCGTAGCCGCCAATCACCAGTGTGTTGACGAGCGCAAGAATCCCGACGACGGCGAACGCGACCCATAGCACCGTTGCCTGAATCCAGCGCCGTTGCTCGGCTGCGCTGTCGCCGGCTAGTTGGATGGCCATCTCCACCTTGCCCGGCGACGCCATCAGGAGGAAGGCGGCTGCCACGTTGTGAACCGCCATGAACCACAGCACGTCCAGGCCAAGCGAGCGCGCGATCTCCGCCTGTGTCGTGGCGAACATCGCGTTTGCCCCGGAGTTGGAACCTGTCACGAATCCGCCCACTGCGCCGACGAAGGGGGCTATCGGCAGGTAGGCCTGCCCCATCGAGGCAAGCGCCTGAGCCAGAAACGCGGCCATGCCGGACACCGCCATCAGGATGCCCAGCACGATGAACAGGCCCGTGATCGGCGCGACCTGCCCCCATGATTTCCAGGCCCGGAGCGTCGCTTGCCTTTCCGGCACGCCACGGGCGAACCAGGCGGCTGCGATGAACAGCCAGAGCGCGGGCGAGGCCACGTAGCGCCAGTTCTCGGACAAGCCCGCCAACCGCACGACCCAGCCCGCAACCAGTACCCCGCCGAGAATCAGCAAGTAGCTGGTCAGCGCCTTGCGGCCGACGTCTTGCAGCGCGGCGGCGTTCTCGTCCCGGCCCGCGCGCAGCAGATGGACTGCGGCCATGATCAGTGCTCCCAACGCGCCAGCGGGCGCGGTGCCGAATACCATGTTCATCACCGCGACCGCGATGGTTAGGCCGATGCCCGAGAGCGCACCTTGCACCACGGCGCTGACCCGCTGCTCGACAGGGCTGGTGAGCCACGCGGCGACGATGCCGGTCACGACGAACGGAACGATGTTGACGACGGCCGAGGCCACGCCCAGATCGTGGAAGCTCACGCCGGACATGCTGGCGGCAATCAGGGTTCCCGGCCCCATCGAGCCCCACGGAATCGCGCACAGGCCAAGCAGGCCGACCACGACGACCTTGCGTGGTGAAAGACCGAAATGGGCCAGCAGTGGTATACCGATGGTCACGCCGATGCCGAAGCCCGTCAGCGCTTCCGCAAACGGGGTGACGCCATGCACGACCAGCAGGATCGTGCTCACGCTGTGGCCGCTGCGGTCCCGAATCCAGCCGGCCAGGGCGGCTTGCCCGCCGGACTGGCGCAAGACCTCGGACAACAGGAGTCCGCCGGCGACGATCAGCAGCACCTCAACCATGATCGGAAGCCAACTCCATGCGGCCGACAGCAGGCTTTCCACTGGAGTCGGGAACGCCAACAGCATCGCAAGTACGGCAGATGCCACGCCAAGACACGCGGCATGGAGTGAGCGCATGCCGAAAGCCAATGCGAGTATGGTGGACAGGACAGGGAGTCCGCTCAGCAAGATGGGCACAGGAAATTTTTCTGTCTATGATGTGGAAACACGGTCGTGTGGATGCCCACGTGAGTGCATGGCATTGCTGGTACCGAAGAAAAAGGGGCAATCACTGCTCATCTCCTGACATACAGGTATCGTCGCGGCATCCGGGCGCTGCGGTAGTGGGAGCTGGTATGGGTGCCACCTCATCGGACGATGCCTGGCCCTCCAGGATCAGTGCCGCGATTTGCGCGCCCAGCGACAGGTCGTCGACCTGACCGAAACGGTGATGCCGCAGCCTGCCCAGGGCATCGAAGATCAGCAATGTCGGCGTGCCCCGCAGGCCATAGGCGCGCATCGTGAGCGGCAGGCCACCGCGACCGTCGGGTTGATCGACGCCGACGGGAAAGCCGATCCGGTACTCATGCAGAAATGCCTGCAGCGCGGTCGGCGTCATGGTGTTCGAAGACCGTGTGCAGCCCGACGACGGCCACCTGCGACGGCTGGAAGGTCTGGTGCACGCGGGTCGCCTGCGGCAGACCATGCAGCACGCAGCCAGGGCAAAGCATCTGGAAGGCTTCCAGCACGATCACCTTTCCGCGCAGGCTCTCCAGGCTCAACGGCTGCGGTGTATTGAGCCAGCGCTCAACCTCCCAGGTCGGCGGGTTCTGTTGAATGATCTGGCTCATGTCGTGCTCCTGTGGATGTCAGAGTGAATCTCTTACTGGCGGCGGACAGCGGGTGAGGCCCTGCGGAGCGCAGCGCATTGGCCACGCTCCGCAGGGTGTCGCTCAGCGCAACTGCTCAATACTGGCGCCGAAGTTGATGTGGAACGGTTGGTCTGCGATGACCAGGGCGGGCACGGACTTGACTCCGTAGCCTTCGGCCTCCGACAAGCGTTCCTTGGACTCGCCAAGGTGGACGATCTCGACCGCGTAGCGCTGTGGGTCAAGCGCCGTGGCGAACTGTTGTTCGGCAGCAACGCAGACCGGGCAACCGGCGTGATAGAAGATGGCTTTGGTCGTCATGGACATTCTCCAGTGATGAAACAACGAATTCGATGGCCGCAGCCATCGGGCTATTCGGGTGCCGTGGCGGCAGCCGCCCCAGCATCCCAAATCCTGTGGGCCAGTCGGCGTTACCCTTGAGCGAGCACATGGCCAAGTACGTTGGCGAACGCTTGGGCGCTTGACTCGTCGATGGTTGAAACCGTGATACGTAGCCCGTGTGCCGATGCCTGCACGGCAAAGGCTTCGCCGCCGCGCACCAGCCAGCCGCGCTGCGCCAACGCCAGCACCACGGATTGACTGCTTTCCGGCAGTGGCAGCCATAGGTTCAGGCCATCGGCAGGCGAAGTGACGGCGATGCCTCGCGCGCCGAGGGCGGTGGCCAGAAGTTCCCGCCGCCTCGCATAGTCCTCGCGGGCCTGGGCAAGCTGCATGGCAACGTCCGGCGAAGACAGGCAGGCCGCGACGGCATCTTGCAACAGGTGGCTGACCCAATTCATACCCGGCGCCAGGCGCAAGCGCAGCCGCTGGGCGGCTTGTTCATCGCTGGCGACAAAGGCAAAGCGCAGATCGGGGCCGAACATCTTGGACACCGAACGAATCAACGCCCAGCGCATGGCCGTGGGTGGGATGACATCGTGGTAGTCGGCCGCCGCCAGCAGCGAGAAATGGTCATCGGCGATGACGAGCACATGCGGATAGCGCGCCAGCACTGCACGCAGCTTGCGAGCGCGCGCCGCACTCAGACTGACGCCCGTGGGGTTGTGCGCGCGTGGCGTGACGATGACTGCCTGCGCACCCTGCGCCAAGGTTCGCTCCAGCCCTTCGGCGCCCATGCCCTGGGTATCGACAGGCACACCTACGGCTTGCAGCCCGGCGATGCGCAAGGTGTTGACGCTGCCGATGAAACACGGATCTTCGACCGCCACCTTGTCGCCTGCGACAAGGTACGCCGTCAGCAGGCGCTCGATAGCATCCACCGCACCGCTCGTCAGGTTCACCTCGAACTGTTCGGGGCAGTCGCCCGTCAGCGCCTGCCGCGCAAGGACTTCCATTTCCGGATCAACGGTGGGCTCGCCATACAGGCGTGGGCGGTATGGCTTGCGCTTCAAGGCTGCGCCGATGTCGGGCAGCCAGACAGGATTCGGATTGCCGCTGCCCAGGTCGGCCAGCGGCGAGTCGGGTAGCAATCCTTCCTGCTCGCCGGGGTCTGGTTGCTTGCGGATGAACGTGCCCAAGCGCCCCTGCGTGACCGCGATACCGGCCGCCGCCAGCCGCTTGTAAGCCATAGCCACCGTGTTGCGATTGACGCCCAGCGTAGCCGCCAGATCGCGTGTCGTAGGCAACTCCTGGCCCGGCTTGTACGAGCCAAGCAGCGTCAGCGCACGGATGCTGTCGAAGATATCCGCTGCGGTTTTCCCGACGATTTCCATGATGATCTAGGACGTGATAAAGTTTGGCATAGGACAATCGTACACCGGACCGACAACACTTGCACCCTCTTGTGCGCGATGGATTTCCCGGCAAAGAGGCTTATCTGTGAACACTGACATTCCCTTGGACACTTCCACCCAGCATGACCAGCATGGACGCTGGCCGCAGGCGGAATCGGTGGAGGATTTCCGCCACAACCTGGCGGCGGTTCATGCCCGTATTACGGCGGCCTGTCAGCGCGTCGGACGCGATCCCACCGGTGTGCGCCTGCTGCCGGTCAGCAAGACCAAGCCCGAGGCGAGCCTGCGCCTGGCCTACGCAGCCGGCTGTCGCGCGCTGGGCGAGAACAAGCCGCAGGAGGCTTACCGGAAATGGGAGGCGCTGGCAGACCTGACAGACCTGCAATGGTCGGTCATCGGACACCTGCAAACAAACAAGGCCAAGCTGGTGGCGCGCTTCGCTACCGAGTTCCAGGCGCTCGACAGCCTACGCGTGGCCGAGGCGCTGGAACGACGCCTGCAAGCCGAGGGGCGTGGGCTGGATGTGTTCGTGCAGGTCAACACGTCGGGGGAAACCAGCAAGTACGGGTTGCCGCCGGACGAGGTGGCCGCTTTCCTGCGTGAGCTGCCGGCGTTCTCGGCGCTGCGGGTGCGCGGCCTGATGACGCTGGCGCTGTTCTCGGCCGAAGCCGAACGGGTAAGAGAGTGCTTCGTGCTCCTGCGTGGTCTGCGTGACCGGCTGCGGCAGGATGCCCCTGCCGGGATCAGCCTGGACGAATTGTCGATGGGCATGTCCGGCGACTACGAAATCGCCATTGAGGAAGGTGCGACCGTGGTGCGCGTCGGGCAAGCCATCTTCGGCGCAAGGGCCACGCCAGATGCCTACTACTGGCCGTCGGCCGGAGAGGGGGAGACAAATTGACGGAGCTTGCCGCTGCCTGCGCCGAGCCTGCGTTGCTTCGGCCGCTGCCCATTGACGTGGTTTCCATCCAGTCGCAGGTCGTCTATGGCCGTGTCGGCAACAATGTGGCCGTGCCCGCGCTTCAAGCGCAGGGGCTGACCGTTGCGGCCGTTCCCACGGTGATTCTCAGCAATACGCCGCACTATCCGACAATCCACGGCGGCCCCATGCCTGCCGCCTGGTTCGACGGCTATCTTCGTGACCTGTCCGAGCGAGGCTTGTTGGCCCCACTGCGGGCGATTCTCACTGGTTATCTCGGCAGTCCGGAACAGGCGCAGGCACTGGGTGGCTGGATCGGCCAAGCAATCGACGCGCAACCCGCATTGCGGGTCGTGGTCGATCCCGTGCTTGGCGACCATGACCACGGCGAATACGTCAGTCCGGGCATCGCCGATGCCTACCGCCGCCACCTGCTGTCGCTGGCCGATGGATTGACGCCGAACGGCTTTGAGTTGGCACACCTCACGGGAATGGCGGTGAACAGCGTGGAAAACGTGGTCGCCGCTGCCCGCACCTTGCTGGCGGGACGTACCCAATGGGTCGCGGTGACAAGCGCCGCGCCTGACACTTGGCCGCACGACGAAATGCAGGTGGTACTGGTCACACGCACACAGACAGAGGTCATCCGGCATCCACGCATCGACGCCACCCCCAAAGGGACGGGTGACCTGTTCTGCGCCACCTTGACCGGGTGCTGGCTCAACGGGGCCAGCGTGCCGCACGCCACCGCTCAGGCATGCCGTCTGGTCGTGCAAGCACTGCGCCTTACCCAGCGGCTGCAATGCGCCGAGCTGCTTTTGCCGCCGATGGCGCCTCGTCAAGGCGATGGCCCGTCACAGGCGCAAGAGTGCGTCCGCCAGTTCACCTACCAGATCGGAAAAGAGGATCTTTCCATGCAACCTGCGACTTCCCACCTGATGCGGGCTTATGCCCGCCAGCCTGTTTCCTTTGTGCGCGGCAGCGGCGCACGGCTTTGGGATGACCAAGGCCTGGAATATCTGGACGCCATCGCCGGCGTCGCCGTCACCAGCCTGGGTCATGCCCACCCTGAAATCGCGGCGGTCATCGCCGAGCAGGCCGGTACGCTGTTGCATACCTCCAATGTCTTTCGCATCGACTGGCAGGAGCGGCTGGGCGAGCGGCTATGCACGTTGACGGGTATGCAGAGGGCGTTCTTCTGCAATTCCGGCGCGGAGGCCAATGAAACCGCGCTCAAGCTGGCAAGGCTGCACGGCCACCGCAAGCAGGTTGCGAATCCCAAGATCGTGGTGATGGAGAACGGCTTTCACGGCCGCACCATCGCCACGCTGTCCGCCACGGGGAACCTCGCAAAGCAAAGCGGCTTCGAGCCACTGCTGCCTGGCTTCCTGCGCTTGCCCTACGACGACATTGACGCCGTTCGGCAGGCAGCAGAGCAATCGCCTGACATCGTGGCGGTGCTGATCGAGCCGGTACAGGGCGAAGGCGGCATCCGGGTTGCAGGTGCCGACTATCTGCGCGAACTGAGGGCATTGTGCGACCGGCACGGCTGGCTGCTGATGCTCGACGAAGTCCAGACAGGCATGGGCCGCACGGGTGCATGGTTCGGGCATCAACATGCCGGCATCACCCTCGACGTCATGACGGTGGCGAAGGCGCTGGGCAACGGCTTTCCGATTGGTGCTTGTCTTGCACGCGGCGCAGCGGCCGACCTGTTCTCGCCCGGCCAGCATGGTTCGACCTTCGGCGGCAATCCGCTGGCGTGCCGGGTCGGCTGCACTGTGCTGGACATCATGGCCCGTGACGAACTGCCGAAGCGCGCCGCCATGCTGGGAGCGCGCCTGCTTGCCAGCCTGCAAAAGGCGCTGGGCGACCACCCGAACGTCACCGCCATCCGTGGTCAGGGTTTGATGATCGGAATCGAGTTAGACAAGGACTGCACGGAACTGGTCGGCCGCGCGTTGGCGGAACAACGCCTGCTCATCACCGTCACCCGTGGCAGCGTTATCCGGCTGCTGCCACCACTGATTTGCGACGAGATGCAGATCGACGACATCGTGGTGCGTCTCGCTCGCCTGCTGTCATCGCGTGCGGCGAAAGACACCATCGCGGAAGCTGCCGCGCAAGCGAAGGCAGAAGGATGACATTCGGGCCGGCCAGAACATGCCCCAAGCAAGACATTCCAAACGATAGGACATACCCATGTACGACACCTTGTTCACGCTCAACGACTTCGACCCCGAACTGGCCCAAGCCTTGGAGCACGAGGAAAACCGGCAGGAGGATCACGTTGAGCTGATCGCCTCCGAGAACTACGCCAGCCCGCTGGTGATGCGTATCCAGAACTCGGTATTCACCAACAAATACGCCGAGGGCTACCCTGGCAAACGCTACTACAGCGGCTGCGAATACGTGGACGTGGCCGAGCGCCTCGCCATCGAGCGCATCAAGGAGCTGTTCGATTGCGACTATGCCAATGTTCAGCCCCACGCCGGCGCCCAGGCCAACGCGGCGGTATTCCTCGCACTGACCAATCCCGGCGACACGGTGATGGGCATGAACCTCGCCCAGGGCGGCCATTTGACCCACGGCAACCCGTCCAATTTCTCCGGCCGGCACTACAAGATCGTGCCTTACGGTCTTGACCCTGAAACGGGGTTCATCGACTACGACGAGATGGAGCGCATCGCGCTGGAAACTCGGCCGAAGATGCTGATCGGCGGCTTCTCCGCGTATTCGCGCCACAAGGACTGGGCGCGCATGCGCGCCATCGCCGACAAGGCAGGCGCGATCTTTTGGGTGGACATGGCGCACGTCGCCGGCCTGGTGGCGGCGGGCGAGTATCCGAATCCGCTGCCCCATGCCCATGTCGTGACCAGCACCACCCACAAGACACTGCGCGGCCCGCGCGGCGGCATCATCCTCGCCAAGGGGCAGGACGAAGATTTCTATAAGAAGCTCAATTCCGCCGTGTTCCCCGGCATCCAGGGTGGCCCGCTGATGCACATCATCGCGGCCAAGGCGGTGGCCTTCAAGGAGGCGCTGCGCCCGGAGTTCAAGACCTACCAGCGTCAGGTCGTGACCAATGCCCGCGCGATGGCCGCCGTGCTCCAGCAGCGCGGCTACAAGATCGTTTCCGGCGGCACCGACAACCATCTGATGCTGATCGACCTGTCCGCCAAGCCCTACACCGGCAAGGATGCGGATGCGGCCTTGAGCGCCGCCTATATCACCGCGAACAAGAACTCCGTGCCCAACGACCCGCGCTCGCCGTTCGTCACGTCAGGACTTCGCATCGGGACGCCCGCCGTGACCACACGCGGCTTCGGCGTGGCCCAGTGCGAACAGCTCGCGGGCTGGCTGTGCGACGTGCTGGATGCACAGGAGGCTGGTGGCGATGCCCCGGCGACGGTACGTGACCGCGTGCGTGAGCAGGTGGTGGATCTCTGTCGCCGCCATCCCGTGTACCGCTAAACGGACGCCTCGCACATGGAACTGCGACACCTGCGATGCTTTTTGGCTGTAGCCGAAGAACTGCACTTCGCCCGAGCAGCGGAGAAGTTGCATATTGAGCAATCGCCGTTGTCGCGTGCCATCAAGGAGCTGGAAGAGGAACTCGGCGTGGTGCTGTTCGCCCGCACCACGCGCAGCACGCGGTTGACCTGCGCGGGCAAGCTGTTTCTGGATCATGTTCCGCGTGTATTCAACGCCTTGCAGCAGGCCCGTGACAGCGTGAAGGCTGCCGCCAACGGCTTCCACGGCCAGTTGCGCATCGCACTTTCTGATGGCATTACACCTTCGCGTCTGCCGGCCTTGTTGGCGCTCTGCCGGCAAGAAGAACCCGAGGTTGAAATCCGCTTCTTCGAGGTGCCACTGTCGCAGCAAATCAAGGGGCTGCATGACGATCTGTACGACCTGGGATTCGCGCAGTCCGATGAGGTGGGCGACGGTATCGTCGCTATCCCCGCCTGGAGCGATGCGCTCATGGTGGCAGTGCCAGCACGGCATCCGCTGCTGGCCCACAAGCGCATTCCCCTCGATGAACTGCTGCGCTATCCGCTTGTCCTGTGTGATCCAAAGGTATGCGAAGGGCCTGCCAGACACTTTGATCGGATACTGCGTCGGGTGGACATGGAGCCATTGGTCGCAGAACGAGTCGCATCATGCGACCTGATGATGACGCTGGTGTCAGCCGGCTTCGCACTCGGATTCGCGGGTGCGGCACGCATTGCCGCCAGTCCTGAATCTGGCGTGGTAGCCCGACCACTGGCGCTGGGCGTACCGCCATTGACGACCTACCTGCTGTGCCCCGAAGGCAAGCCGTCCGATGTGCTGACACGTTTCATCGATCGCGTGCAGGCCATCGAGTCACCGGAATCCCCAAGGCCCACGCCGGGCCATCAATCCGATTCCCTGGAGGAACCTGCGCCATGAGAAAGATCATTCCTTTCATACTAGTGGCCGCGTTGACGGCCTGCGGTCAGTCCGAAACGCCTCAGAAGACCAATGCTTCGGAAGCGAAAATCCCAACAGTGGAAGAACTGGCGGCCAACCCCGAACGGCTCAAAGAGCTGCGCCAGCAATGCAAGACCGACCGCCCGAAGCTCGGCGATGTGCTGTGCAACCGGGTGGCCGAAGCTACGCGCAAGCGGTTCTATGGCGACGGCGAAACCCCATACACACCGCCAAAGGAATCGCCCAGGTTCTGATTGTTGGCGGATAGCCGCTTCGCCTTCACTTTTTTGTTCGACACGCCGCAATGCGCCTTCGCTTGCGACGTTTCTCTTTGGCTCGACACCGCGCGAACTCTGTCTTTTTGCTCGACCTTTCTGCTCAAAACGGTCTTTGACCGGCACTGACCCGGCACCGATCCTGACGCCTGCGCCAGGTCATGCAAGGGACGAACGTGCTGTTCGGTCAGATCGCCGTGGTATTCGGCATCGTGATCGCCGGTGTGTGGGGCGCCACACAATGGACAGCAGCAGCCCTTGGCTACCAACTACGCCTTGGCTCGCCCTGGTTTGATTTCTTCGGCACGCCGGTCTATCACCCGTGGCGGCTGTTCGAGTGGTGGTTCTTCTTCGACGCTTACGCGCCGCGGGTGTTCGACACCGGCGGCGCCATCGCGGGCGGCAGCGGTCTTGTCGCAGTGCTGGTGGCGATTGGCATGTCGATCTGGCGCTCGCGGCAATCGCGCCTGGTCACGACCTACGGCTCGGCCCGCTGGGCGAACGCGGAGGACATTCGCAAGGCGGGCCTCACGCAGCCTGCCGGCGTGTTCCTCGGTCAGCACGACCGGCAGTACCTGCGGCATGAAGGGCCAGAACACGTCCTGACCTTCGCGCCGACGCGCTCGGGCAAAGGTGTCGGCCTGGTGGTGCCGACGCTGCTTTCGTGGCCCGCGTCGGCCGTCATCCACGACATCAAAGGCGAGAACTGGCAGATCACCGCAGGCTGGCGCTCGCGCTTCTCGCACTGCCTGCTGTTCAACCCGACCGATGCCAATTCGGCGGCCTACAACCCGCTGCTTGAGGTTCGGCGTGGCGCGCATGAAGTGCGCGACGTGCAGAACATCGCGGACATTCTGGTCGATCCCGAAGGAGCGTTGGAGAAGCGCAACCATTGGGAGAAGACCAGCCACGCGCTGCTGGTCGGGGCCATCTTGCATGTGCTCTACGCGGGCGAGGACAAGACGCTGCGCGGCGTCGCCAACTTCCTCTCCGATCCGGCTAGCCCGTTCGAGCTGACCTTGCACCGGATGATGACCACGCCGCACCTCGGCGATGGCCCGCATCCGGTGGTGGCGTCCGCTGCGCGCGAAGTGCTCAACAAATCGGACAACGAGCGTTCCGGCGTGTTGAGCACGGCCATGTCGTTCCTGGGCCTGTACCGCGACCCCACGGTGGCCGAAGTCACGTCGCGCTGCGACTGGCGCATTGCCGACCTGATCTCGGCCGAGCATCCGGTATCGCTGTACCTCGTGGTGCCGCCTTCGGACATTTCGCGCACCAAGCCGCTGATCCGCCTGATCCTCAACCAGATAGGGCGGCGGCTCACCGAATCGCTCGACGGCTCCGATGGCATCGCGCGCCGCCACAAGCTGCTGCTGATGCTCGACGAGTTCCCGGCGCTCGGGCGCCTGGACTTCTTCGAGACGGCCTTGGCCTTCATGGCGGGCTACGGCATCCGCAGCTTCCTCATTGCCCAGAGCCTGAACCAGATCGACAAGGCATATGGACAGAACCATTCCATCCTCGACAACTGCCATGTGCGCGTGACGTTCGCTACCAACGACGAACGCACCGCCAAGCGCATCTCCGAAACGCTCGGCACCGCGACCGAGCTGCGCGCGCAGCGCAACTATGCGGGCCACCGACTCGCGCCGTGGCTGGGCCACCTCATGGTGTCGCGCCAGGAGACGGCCCGCCCGCTGCTGACGCCGGGCGAGGTGATGCAGCTTCCGCCCGATGACTCGGTGGTGATGGTGTCCAGCTTGCCCCCGATCAAGGCCAAGAAGCTGCGCTACTACGCGGACAGCAATTTCAAGCGGCGCGTGCTGCCGCCGCCCACGCTGATGGACGGGCAGTACGCCGACGCGCCGCCGCTGCGCCCCGACGACTGGAGCGCGCTGGCGATTCCTGCCGTGCCCGCCGCGCCTGCGGCCGATACCGCCGAGCGCTTCGGTGCATCGACCGACGACGGCGGCCCGCGCCGTCAGCCCGAACTCTCCGAAACCGTCGCCTACGACCCCGAGCTGGCCGCGCCCGCGGCCGACCTCGGGCTGCTCGATGACGACGACCTGCCGCTTCCCCTTCCTCGCCAGCTTGATCCGGCCATGCAGCGCACGGCCCGGCTGGCTTCCCTCGACCCCAACGACGGAATCGAGCTATGAGCCACTACCGCCTGAACCTCTTTATCCAGCCGGAGCACGCCCAGCGGCTCGATGAACTGGCCGCCAAGAAAGGCGTGTCCAAGTCCAGCATTGTCGCTGCCGCCTTGGCGTCCTGGCTGTCGCCCGACGCGGCCGACCAGCGTGAGGCGGCCATAGCCAAGCGGCTGGATCGACTGTCGCGCCAGGCCGAGCGCCTGGAGCGCGACCAGAACATCGCCATCGAGACGTTGGCGCTGTTCGTTCGCTACTACCTCACGGTCAGCACGCCAGTCCCCGAGGCTCACCAAGAGGCGGCGCGCGCCCAGGGCAAGGCGCGCTTCGAGCAGTTCGTGGAGCAGTTGGGCCGCCACCTGCTGCGAGGGCGCAGCCTGGTGCGCGACGTGGTGGAGGAACTGCATCCCGACCCGATGCGGATGGAGGACGCGGCGGCCGCCGCGCAAGCGCAGGAGCGTGCGTCATGAGCGCCCCCCTTCCCATTGGAGGGCAGTCCATGAACGCCACGTCGCTCGACCGCCGCATCCAGATGCTGCGCACGGCGATGGGGCCGCTGATCGCTACCGCGCTCGAAGACCCCGACGTGGTGGAAATCATGCTCAACCCCGATCGCACCCTTTGGGTGGATCGCCTGTCGTCGGGCCGCGCGCCGATGGGCGTGGAGATGCCCGAGGCGGACGGCGAGCGAATCATCCGCCTCGTAGCCGCCCACGTCGGCGCGGAGGTACATCGCGGCCAACCGCTGCTGTCGGCCGAGTTGCCCGAAACCGGCGAACGCTTCGAGGGCATCTTGCCGCCCGCCGCGCCGGGGCCGGCCTTCGCGCTGCGCAAGCGGGCCATCGGCGTGATCCCTCTGGAGCGGTACGTCATCGACGGGATGATGACCAGCGCCCAGGCGGGCTTTCTCGTTCGCGCCGTGCGCGAGCGCCAGAACGTCCTGATCGCCGGGGCCACCAGCAGCGGCAAGACCACGCTCGCCAATGCGCTATTGGCTGAAATCGCCGCCACCGGAGACCGCGTGCTGGTGCTCGAAGACACGGTGGAGCTGCAATGCGCAGCCCGCGACCACGTTCCGCTGCGCACGCGCGCAGGCGTGGTGTCCATGACGGAGCTGGTGCGTTCGTCCATGCGCCTGAGGCCGGATCGCGTTGTCGTGGGTGAGGTGCGCGGTGCCGAAGCGTTGGATCTCATCAAGGTGTGGGGAACCGGCCACCCCGGCGGCATCGCCACCATCCACGCCGGCTCCGCCCTGGGCGCACTGCTGCGCCTGGAGCAACTGATTCTCGAAGTGGCCGTGAACCCTCCCCGTGCGCTGATCGCCGAGGCGGTCAACGTGGTCATCCACATCGCCGGGCGCGGGCGCAAGCGCCGCATCGAGAGCATCGCCCGCCTCAATGGCTTCGATGGCGTGGGCTACCAACTGGCGGACGCGCTGGATGCGCCGTTTCCCGAGCTGCCACCGCAGTCCGACCTTTCTTCCCTGTCCCTCAACCACCCTGGAGAACTGCCATGACGCAGATGCACGTTCCTGCTTTCCGTGTTTCCGTAAATCCGCCTTCGCGCCTGCCGAGGCTGGCCCGGCTGCGCTACCTGGGCCGCCCTGCGGGGCAAGGACTGCTGCTGGCCGCGCTGCTGCTGTTCCTGGCCGGAACCGCACAGGCCGCCGGCTCCTCAATGCCGTGGGAAGGCCCGCTGCAATCCATCCTCGAATCCATCCAGGGGCCGGTGGCACGCATCGTCGCGGTCATCATCATCATCGCCACGGGCCTCGCGCTGGCCTTCGGCGACACGTCGGGAGGCTTCCGCAAGCTGATCCAGATCGTGTTCGGTCTGTCCATCGCGTTCGCGGCTTCGAGCTTCTTCCTGTCGTTCTTCAGTTTCTCCGGCGGGGCCGTCATATGAGCGCCCCGGATACCTTCGCGGCCGGGTTCGAGGTGCCGCTGCATCGTTCGCTCACCGAGCCGATCCTGCTGGGCGGTGCGCCGCGCACCGTGGCGATTGCCAACGGAACGCTGGCCGCCGCTGTCGGGCTGGGCCTGCAACTGTGGATTCCCGGTGTCGTGCTCTGGATCGTCGGCCATGCGCTGGCGGTCTGGGGTGCGCGCGTCGATCCGCAGTTCATGGCCGTATTCGCCCGGCACATCAAGCACCGCCCGCTGCTGGACGTGTGAGGGGACGCCGCCATGCTGAATCTCGCCGAATACCGCCAGCGGCCCGCGTTGCTTGCCGACTGGCTGCCGTGGGCCGGGCTGGTGGCGCCGGGTGTCGTCTTGAACAAGGACGGCAGTTTCCAACGCACGGCCCGGTTTCGCGGGCCTGACCTCGACAGCGCGACGCAGGGCGAACTGATCGCCACCAGCGCACGGTTGAACAACGCGCTGCGCCGCCTGGGATCGGGCTGGGCCTTGTTCATCGAAGCCGCGCGCCGCGCCGCCGCCGACTATCCGCATTCGGCGTTTCCCGAGCCGCTGTCCTGGCTGGTGGACGAGGAACGCCGCGCCACCTTCGAGGATTCGGGCAACCACTTCGAGAGCGGCTACCACCTGACGCTGGTGTACCTGCCGCCCGAGGAGTCGCGCGCCCGCGCGGCGGGGATGCTGTACGAGAACCGGCCCACTGAGGGCGTGGACTGGCGCGGGCGGCTCGATGCCTTCGTGGCGGAAACCGATCGCGTCTTCGATCTGCTCGATGGCGTGATGCCGGAAATCGCCTGGCTCGATGACAGCCAGACGCTGACCTACCTGCACGCCACCATCTCGACGCGGCGCTACCGCGTCGGCGTGCCCGAAGTGCCGTTCCACATCGACGCGCTGCTGACCGATTCCGCACTGGTCGGCGGCTTGGCGCCCATGCTGGGCGACCAGCACCTGCGCGTGGTGTCGGTGCGGGGTTTCCCGACCTCGACCTGGCCGGGGATTCTGGACGACCTCAACCGCCTGGGCTTTGGCTATCGCTGGAGCACGCGCTTTCTCTGCCTCGACAAAGCCGAGGCGGAAAAAGAACTTTCCCGCCTGCGCCGCCAGTGGTTCGCCAAGCGCAAGAACGTCATCGCGCTGCTGCGCGAAACGATCTTCCAGCAGGAGAGCCCGCTGGTCGATACCGACGCCAGCAACAAAGCCGCCGACGCGGACGCGGCGTTGCAGGAGCTGGGCAGCGATCAAGTCGCCTTCGGCTACCTCACCGCCACGGTGACGGTGCTCGATGCCGACCCAGCCGTGGCCGACGAAAAGCTGCGCATGGTGGAGCGCGTCATCCAGGGGCGCGGGTTCGTCACCATCCCCGAAACGCTCAACGCCGTGGATGCGTGGCTGTCCTCGCTTCCCGGCAACGCTTACGCCAATGTGCGTCAGCCCATCGTCTCGACGTTGAACCTGGCGCACATGATGCCGGTGTCGGCGGTATGGGCCGGGCCGGAGAAGAACGACCATCTCGACGGCCCGCCACTGATCGTCACGCGCACCGATGGCGCGACGCCGTTCCGGCTGGTGACGCACATCGGCGACGTGGGCCACACGCTGGTCGCGGGGCCGACCGGCATGGGCAAGTCGGTCTTGCTCGCCACGCTGGCAATGCAGTTCCGTCGCTATCGCGGCTCGCGCATCTTCGCGTTCGACATGGGCCGCTCCATGCGCGCCACGATCCTCGGGCTGGGCGGCGAGCACTACGACCTGGGCACGGATGGCGAAATCGCTTTCCAGCCGCTCGCTCGCATCGACCGCGAAGGCTATCGCACCTGGGCGGCCGAATGGATCGAAGGCCGCTTGCTGCATGAAGGTGTGGCGGTCGGCCCCGACGAGAAGGCTGCCATCTGGTCGGCACTCGGCAGTCTCGCCGGGGCGCCGGTGGAGCAGCGCACGATGACGGGCTTGTCGGTGCTGCTGCAATCGAACGCGCTGCGCCAGGCGCTCGCGCCCTATGTGCTCGGCGGCGCGCACGGCAAGCTGCTGGACGCCGACCACGACCGGCTAGGCAGCGCCGACGTGCAGGGCTTCGAGATGGAGGAGCTGATGCACAGCAAGGCCGCCGTCATGGCCGTGTTGCATTACCTCTTTGCGCGCTTCGATGAACGCTTTGATGGCGCGCCCACGCTGCTGATCCTCGATGAAGCCTGGCTGTTCCTCGATGACCCGGTGTTTGCCGCGCGCATCCGCCAGTGGCTCAAGACGCTGCGCAAGAAGAACGTCAGCGTCATCTTCGCCACGCAGTCGCTCGCGGACATCAAGGATTCGAGCATCGCGCCCGCGATCGTCGAAAGCTGCGCGAGCCGCATCTTCCTGCCGAACCCGCAGGCGACCGAGCCGCAGATCAAGACGATCTATCAGGGCTTCGGCCTCAACAACCGCCAGATCGAAATCGTCGCCACGGCAGTTCCGAAGCGCGACTACTACTACCAATCCCGCCTCGGCAATCGCCTGTTCGACCTCGACCTGGGGTCGGCGACGCTGGCCTTCGCGGGCGCTTCCACGCCGCAGGACCAGCGCGACATGGATCGCGTGCTGCTGGACGCCGGCGTGCCCGGCTTCGCGGGCGCCTGGCTGCGCCATCGCGGCCTCGATTGGGCGGCCGACCTGCTGCCCTCGTTCCCCGGCCTTGCGCCGGGTTCCCTCCGTACTGCTGACCACCCACAGGAGAACCTGTCATGAAACTGCATACCCCCAAGCTCGCTGCGCTCACGACCGTCTGCGTGCTCGCCTTCGGCATCGCGCAGCCCGCCCACGCGCTGTTCGGCGTCGGCGACATCGTGCTCGACCCGACCAATCTCGTGCAGAACACGCTCACGGCCGTCCGCACGCTGGAGCAGATCAACAACCAGATCCGCCAGCTCCAGAACGAAGCGCAGATGCTCATCAACCAGGCGCGCAACCTGGCCAACCTGCCGTCCAGCGTGGTGGGCCAGTTGCGCGCGAACCTGGCGACCACCCAGCGCCTCATTGCGCAGGCCAAGGGCTTGGCCTACGACGTGACGAATCTGGATCGGGAGTTCGCGCGCCTGTATCCCGAACAGTACGCCGCCACCGTGAGCGGCGACCAGATGTACCGCGACGCGCAGGAGCGTTGGAAGAACACGCTCCATGGCCTGCAGACCACAATGCAGATGCAGGCCCAGGCATCACAGAACCTCCATGACGATGAAGGCGTTCTGGCCGATCTGGTGAGCAAGAGCCAATCCGCCGTCGGCGCGCTGCAAGCCATGCAGGCCACAAACCAACTGCTGGCCTTGCAAGCCAAGCAATCCATCCAGACCCAGCGGCTCCAGATCACGCAAGACCGTGCCGCCTCGCTGGAGCTGGCGCGGCAATCGGCTGCCACCGAGCGCGCCCGCGAAGTGCGGCGCCGCTTTCTGGGTGAGGGCACCCCGTACACGCCGCAGTCCGTCAACTTCTACCGCGACTGACGGGAGGCTGCCATGCGATGCGTCCTCGCCCTGTCTGTTTCTGTGCTGGTCGTGCTGCTGGCCGCTTGCGGCGAGCAGCCGACTGGCACCCTTGCCGATGCCCTGGCCGTCGACCCCGTTCGGCGCAAGGCATTGCGCGCGCAATGCGCGGCCAATCCACAGGTAATCGTGCAGGCCACGGGCGAGGACGTTTGCCGCGCAGCCGCTGAAGCCTTCCGGCGGCGATTCTTTTCCGGTGAGACCGGGCCAGATGAATACCGGACGCTGACCGACCTGCCGCCGATCCCGCCGAGCTTCGATGAGCCGGCGAATGGCGTAGCGCCGGCACCGCCCATTGAACCGGAGGGCACGCCATGAATGACGTGACCATCATCGATCAGTTCCTCAACACCTTCTCCGCCTACATCGACTCGGGTTTCGGGCTGCTGCGGGGCGAAGTGGCGTTCTTGACCGCCACTCTGATCGTCATCGACATGACGATCGTCGGGCTGTACTGGGCCATGAGCCACGCCACCGGCCAAGGCGAGGACGTGATTGCCAAGCTGCTGCGCAAGGTGCTCTACGTTGGCGCCTTCGCCTACATCATCAACAACTTCAACTGGCTGGCCGGTATCGTGTTCCGCTCATTCGCGGGACTGGGCATCATGGCCACTGGCTCGGCCATCACGATGGAGAACTTCTTGCAGCCGGGCCGGCTCGCCAAAACCGGCATCGACGCCGGAGCGCCGATCTTGAAGCAGATCGGTGACATGGCCGGGTTTCCCGAGGTGTTCGCCAATCTCGATCCCATCGTGGTGATGTTCCTCGCCTGGCTGGTCGTGGTGTTGTGCTTCTTCGTGCTGGCGATCCAGCTTTTCATCACGCTTATCGAGTTCAAGCTGACCACGCTCGCTGGGTTCGTGCTGGTGCCATTCGCACTGTGGAACAAGACCAGCTTCCTCGCCGAAAAGGTACTGGGCAACGTCGTGTCCGCTGGCGTCAAAGTGCTGGTATTGGCCGTGATCGTCGGCATTGGATCGGGCCTGTTCGCTCAGTTCCAAGTCCATCCCGCCGAGCCGTCCATCGACCATGCGCTGGTCATCATGCTGGCCTCGCTCACCTTGTTGGCGCTCGGGATCTTCGGCCCCGGCATCGCCACGGGCCTGGTGTCCGGTGCGCCGCAGCTTGGTGCGGGCGCGATGGCCGGTGCTGCGGTCGGCGCTGTCGGCACCGGCGTTGCCGTTGGTGCCGCCGCGACCGGCGTGGGCGGCGCGGTCATGGCCGGGGCGCGCATGGCGCCGGCCGCCGCCAAGCTGGCTGGCGGCAGTGCGCGTGCCGCCACGTCGGCGGCCAGCAGCGCCAAGTCGGCGTTCCAGGCCGCTTCCACCGCAGCAGGCGGTGGGGTAAGGGGGGTGATGGCCGGCCTGGGTAACGTTGCCAAGACCGGCGCACAGTCCACCGGGCGCGCGGCTGCATCCCGCGCTTCCGCTGCCGGGCAGCGCGTGGCGGCACCGTTCCGCGCTGGCTGGAACGGCCCGGCCGCTGACGAAGGCGCGGCAGCCGGTGGAGCTGGGGCATCCGGCCATGCAGCCGCAAGCGAAGCCGCTTCCGGCGCAGCCAACGCACAGCCCGCTTGGGCCAAACGGCTGCATCGCCGCCAGCAACTCACCCACGCCGCGACCGCCGCCGCCCACACGCTGCGCGGTGGCGACGGTGGTGGCTCCGGGCAAGGCCCGAGCCTACGCGGTACCGACGAATAAAGCGATTTCCAAGGAGAACTGAGCATGCGATTCAAACGACCGCAAGTGCGCTATGCCGACACGCCGCAGCCTGCCACGCCGTACCAAGCTGCCGGCCAGGTGTGGGACGAGCGTATCGGCTCGCCGCGTGTGCAGGCGAAGAACTGGCGGCTGATGGCCTTCGGTTGCCTGACGCTCGCGCTGCTGATGGCCGGCGGCCTGGTCTGGCGCTCGGCGCAATCCATCGTGACGCCCTATGTCGTGGAGGTGGACAACTCGGGCCAGGTGCGCGCGGTCGGCGAAGCCGCCACGCCATACCGGCCCAGCGATGCACAGATCGCCTACCACCTGGGCCGCTTCATCGGCCTGGTGCGCTCGCTGTCCATCGACCCCATCGTCGTCCGCCAGAACTGGCTCGATGCCTACGACTACACCACCGACAAGGGCGCCGTGGTGCTCAACGAGTACGCCCGCGTGAACAACCCGTTTGCGCGCATCGGCAAGGAGTCGGTAACGGTGCAGATCAGCAGCGTGACCCGCGCCAGCGACACGTCATTCAACGTGCGCTGGATGGAAACGCGCTTCGTCAACGGCGCGCTAGACCGCACCGAGCGCTGGAACGCCGTGGTGTCCATCGTGCAGCAGACCCCGCGCACCGAGCAGCGCCTGCGCAAGAACCCCTTGGGCATCTACGTCAACGGGCTGTCGTGGAGCCGCGAACTGGAAGGAAACGAAGGAGCAAAACCATGAATGCAGTTTTCCGTAAATCCGCGGTGCCGGTGATCCTGCTGGCATCGACTGTCCTGTTCGCGGGCTGCGCCACGCAGGGCAAGCCGCCGCCGGTGATCGCGCTCGATGAGCCGGTGCAGGCCCAGCCGCTGCCCGAGGCGCCGAAGCCGGTGGAGGTGGTGACCGTGCCTGAGGTGTTGCCGATGCCGGCGCAGTTGAAGCCCATGCCCAGTGTCGATGCGAAGTCCGCAGCAGAACCCGCCGATGAAACCGTGCGCGTAGCCCGCGCCAATGCCGAGGCGCGCATTGCCCCTACACGGGAGGGCTACGTCAATGCGATTCAAGTCTGGCCCTTCACCGAAGGCGCGCTGTACCAGATCTATGCGGCCGTGGGCCGTGTGACGGTGGTTACGCTGCAGCCGGGCGAAGAATTGGTAACGATCGCCGCCGGCGACACGGTGCGCTGGATCGTCGGGGACACGTCAAGCGGCAGTGGCGGCGCGCTGCGCGTGAACGTGATGGTCAAGCCGATCCGCTCGGGGTTGAAGACCAATCTCGTCATCACCACCAGCCGGCGCACCTACCTGCTGGAGCTGACTTCGACCGAAAAGACATGGATGGCGTCCGTCTCGTGGGAATACCCGAAGGACAAGATGCTGGCCTTGCAGCGCCAGGCGCAGGCCGCGCAGACGGCCGCGCCGGTCGATACCGGCCTGTCACTGGAGAAGATCCGCTTCCGCTACGCGGTCAGCGGCAGCAGTCCGCCGTGGAAGCCGCTGCGCGCCTTCGATGACGGCGAGAAGGTCTATATCCAGTTCCCGGCGGGCATCGCCCAGGGCGAACTGCCGCCGCTGTTCGTGATCGGCGCGCAGGGCGACGGGCAACTCGTCAACTACCGTTTCCGCCCGCCGTACTACATCGTGGATCGGCTGTTCGGTGCGGCCGAGCTGCGCCTGGGCGGGGACAAGGGCGACGTGGTGCGGATCGAGCGCACGGACGGCACGCGGAGGAATTGACCATGAGCCAGGACGACACTCCCGACCGTGCCGCGCCGCAGGCGGGCAAGGTCGCGCCCGAGGCGGTGACGCTGCGCGCGCAGCCGCGCCCGGTCACACGCCTGAACCGGCGCACGCTGGCGATGCTGATGGGCGGCCTGTCGGTCGCCGTGCTCGGGGCCACGATCTGGTCGCTGCAACCGCACCGGCGCGGCGCGGGCGTGCAGACCGAGCTTTACAACGTCGATCGCGTCTCCAAGTCTGAAGGGCTGGACGGCTTGCCTTCGGACTATTCCAAACTGCCGCCGAAGGTGCCCGAGCTGGGGCCGCCGCTGCCCGGCGATCTTGGGCCGGCCATCGTGAACTCGCAACAGGCGGCCGTGGCCGCCTACGCGGCCCCCGCCCACGATCCCAACGACGCCTTGCGCAAGGAGGCGGAAGCCGCAGCGGCTTCGTCGGTGTTCTTCCGTTCGGGCGGGCAAGGCCACGCCGCCGCCGCGGTGGCGCAGGCGGCGCCGGGCAGCACAAGCACGATCGCGGCCTTCGACCCGCTGGCGGCAGGGCCGGCCTCGACGGCTGCGCAACCCAGCGATCCGACCGCCGTGCAGAACCGGCAAAACCAGAAAGAGGCGTTCCTGAAAGCCGGTTCTACGGAAACCCGTAATTCCGGCAATCTACAAATGCCGGCTTCGCCCTATCAGGTGATGGCCGGGACAGTAATCGCCGGCGCGCTGGTGACGGGCATCAAGTCCGATTTGCCGGGCGACGTGATCGCCACGGTGACAGAGCCGGTCTACGACACGGCCACGGGCAAGTTACTGCTGATCCCGCAGGGATCGCGCATCTTGGGCAAATACAACAGCCAGGTCAGCTACGGGCAGAGCCGCGTCCAGGTCGTGTGGAACCGGGTCATCCTGCCGGACACGTCCTCGCTGACGCTCGACAACCTTGTCGGCACCGACCCGGCCGGCTACGCCGGCTTGGAAGACGACGTGGACTGGCACTGGAAGCGCATCGTAGCCGGTGCGGTGCTGACTACGCTGCTGGGGGTGGGCGCCGAGCTGGCCGCGCCGGAGAACCGCCAGGACGGCAACCGCATTGTCGTCGCCGGGCGCGACAGCGCGCAGGACAGCATCAATCAAGTCGGGCAGGAGATGACCCGGCGCAACCTGAACATCCAGCCGACGCTGACCACACGGCCGGGCCTGCCGGTGCGGATCATCGTCAACCGGGACTTGGTGCTGCGGCCTTATCAGCCGCTTTTTTTCAACAGAGGGGCGATGCGATGAGCACGGCCAAGAAGCTGCGGCTCGGGCCGCTGCCGAAACTGGAATCCACGAAGATGACCTTTGCATGCCCAGCCAGCCTGAAAGCAGACCTCGACCGCTACGCCGCGCTGCACGCGCAGACCTACGGTGAAGCGGTCGATGCGGCGACACTGATCCCGCACATGCTGGAGGTGTTCATGGCGGGGGATCGGGGCTTTCGCCGGAAGTCGTCAGAGCAGAAGTAGTTGCGTTGCTACGGCCGAAAGACGTTCCTAAAGCCGATGACCTTGAAGTAGGGCGGTCGGAGTGAACATGTCGCAGAGCATCAGCACATGGTGCCGAGCGCGGGTGATGCCAACCCGCATCAGCTTCCGGCAGCGTGGGTGTGGCGGAGCTTCTTGTGTGAAAAGCAGAGGGCTGCTGTTCGGGTCGTCGAAGAGGATCGCCGCGTCGAACTCCTTGCCCTTCGACTTGTGGATGGTCATGACGTGGATGCCTCTTAGGTCGTTTCCGCCAGATAAGAGCTGGTCTTCGGCAATGGCCGTATCGAGCGCGCTGCGAGCATTTCGATATGCTCCCTGCGTTTGCCAGAGTTCGGTCAGTGCCGCGGAAATGCGGCGGCCGCGCTGAAAGGCGACAAGCTGTTCGGCATCCTCTGCTATGGATTGAAACGGGTTGGCACCCGCGTTGCGGAGGATGCTGCGCGCGTCCAGCCAATCCCGCTTCGGGTCTCCCGTGAACTGGTGGGCGCGCAGTGTGCGCAGTGCATCCAAAAGTTTGGATGCCACTCCGTTGGCGCGAGGGGAAGTTCCGCCGCGGCCTTGTATCGCGCTTGTTGCCAACCGCTGTGCAGCACCAAGGTTGGTGTTCCCACCGCGCGCGCGAAAAACCGTCGCAGCAAGATCAAGTCCATCGGACAGGTCCAACAGCTCCTCCGCTGCTGGCCTGCGCGGTTCCAGCATGAACGCCACCATGCGGCTGGAAAGAAGCACCGACGCTTCGTCGATCATCACCCGATGCGGGATCAGGTTCGTGCCATCGCCGGTCAGCGCGCGGGAGATGACGTTGACACCACGCCCCCATGTTGCCAGGACGGCTAGGCTCTCGATGTCGCCCTGAGCCGCTTCCTTGGCACGCTGGATGGCGATTCCGATTGCCTGCCGGATCGCACGGTCACGATACTCTCGATTGGCGCGATAGTTCATGCGCGACACGCCTCGGTAGGCTGCCCCTCGCGGTGTGTTCAGTAACACGTCGTTGCCGAAGGCGACGATTTCCGAATCGGGGCTTCTGTGATTCTCGCCTGCCAAATCCACGCGCAACGGTTGCAGGGCGGCCATGATGTGTGTTACCCGGTCGGAACTGACGCCCGGCCGGAAGTCGTAAATCTGCTGGTCCAGGTCGGCGAGGCACATCATTTGCGTGCCAGCAGATAACAGCCGGACGCATTGCCACTGGTCTTCTGCGGTATCTTGGGCCTCGTCCACAACGATCAGCGGATAGCACGACGAGAAGAGTTCTCGCAGGCGCGCGCTTCGAGACAGTAGTTCATGAGCTTTCGGGGCGAACAGGTCAAACGCGACCCTGCCGGCCTCACGGAACAGGCGCTCGCGCTCGACATTCCAATCGCCGCCGTTGTTCTCGAACTCGTGCCGCATCGCTGCCTCATCGTGAGGCATCAGCAACCGCAGGGATCTTGGTGCGCCCAGCAGGTATCCGTAAGCCTGCAAGATGCGCCAAAAGAACGAGTGGAACGTCTGGATTGAGAGCTTTCCTTGCAGGGCAGCCGGCAACTGTGTCTTGCTCGCTTCGGCGACGCGCGCTACGGCGGCACGCGAGAAGCTGAGAAACAGGACGGACTGACCAGGTGACAGGCCCCGTTCTATGACAAGTCTGGCCTTGGCTAAAGCGATGGTCGTCTTGCCGCTGCCTGGGCCACCCGTCACGAGGATGGCACCGTCTTCGTCGAGGATGCTTTGTCGCTGCGCGCAGATGACTAGGGCCACGATCTAGAGTTCCTCGGGGTCTTCGGCCGCCGCTTGGTTGTTGCCTGCCGCTTCCGCGTTGGCGTCGGCTTGCCGGGTAGGCACTTCCTTGCGTCTTGGCTTCGGGTAGCGTTGATAGATGTCGGCGAGGAAGTCGGTGATGGTCTTGGGCAACTCGGCTACGGCGCAGAGTTGCAGCAGCTTTGCCGCGCCGCCTTCGCCCTTCAGGCCCTTAAGCGTGGAGGTGGTCAGCTTGCGTAGTTCGTCGTCAGCGGGGCGGGCGGCCGGAATCCCGAACCGGCCATCAGTGTCCTCGGCGCGTAGGGCTTCCAAGTATTGCCACTGACGATCCAGGGGCGCTTCCTCGGTCATCAGCACCTCGGCGCCTTTTTGCTGGATTTCCTTGGCTACCACGTAGCTGCCCTGAAGGGCAGTGACTTCCGCATCCGTGCGCTTCTTGCGATCGAAGAAGGCAAAGGCTGGCGTGCCGATCTCCTTGAAGAAGGCGCCCAGCTTCTCCAGGTTTCCATCACCGTCAGCGTTGATGACGCACAGACCGGCCACGTCCAAGGGAAACAAGGAGGGATCGTTGTCCTCCATTTTTTGTGCGGCCACCAGCAAGGCATCCTGTTCAGTGATGCCTTCGCCGACGATCACGCCTTGGCCGAGCATGGCTTCCGCGATGGCCCGGCGGAAGTTCTGTCGGTAGTTCTTGGCCTTCATGCCGGCGGGTAGCTTGATCGCCGTGCCGGTCAGTGTGCCTTGCTCGTCGCGGTTGAGCTTCAGTATCCCGTCGGGCTCGAAGCGTTCGATGACGTAGGGAGAATGGGACGTGACGAAGCATTGCGAAGTTTCTTCGAGAAGGTAGTTCGCAATCCGCCGCTGAGTGTGAGGTGGAAGGGCGATCTCGGGTTCTTCCATCGCAAAGATGACGTTGTCTTTCTTGAGGTCAGCGATGAAGGTTAGTAGTGCCAGCAGAAGCGTGTTCAGCGTTCCGCTGCCGGCCTGCTGGAACGGTACGGCTTCCTCGCCACGGCCCATCGTCAGGAAGAAGGCGATGGTCTTTCGCAAGTGCTCGCGCGTGAGTTGGGAGACGAACAGACGGGTCGAGCGGCCTTCGCCACCGGGCGCGATGTATTCCGACAGCCGCGCCTCGATTTCGTCCAGGATCGGTCCCAACTCGGTGGCGTCGGCGTCTATCTGCGGATCGAGGGTAGCCAGCCGCCGGCGGATGCTTTCCCACATCCCCTTACGGGCTTCTTTCATGCGCAAGATGTTGTCGAGCAGCGTGCCGCGCTCCAAGCTCAACGCCCGAGAGCCAGTTCGGATGGTGCGTAGGTAGAGGAAGCCTATCGCTCGCTTGGCCTTGGTGGGTATCGACTTGGGATCGACGTCGTCATCGTCGTCGCTTCGGCCATAGATCGTCTTGGCGAAGAACTGGTCTTCTTCGATGTTGTATTGGGCGACGGTAATTAGGCGAAGGCAGAGTTCCACGTTGGGGTCGTCGGCGTCGCCAATCTCGCCTTCGCCGAGAACTCGCTTATCGGTCTTGTGCCAGAACTCCAAGTTGGCGGCGCAGAGCTTCTTGATGTCGTCGGTGAGATCGACGAGGACGGCTTCGATGCGGATAGGAACGGGGGTTTCGCCATCTTCGTTCAGATAGCCGGCATTGCGGAAATCGAATTCCTCAACGGGGGGTGTTCGATTCAGGCGATCCGGCCCAAGCACGAGATCGAGTGCTTCGCAGATCGTGCTCTTGCCGACGTTGTTGCCGCCGATCAGGAGCGTATGCCCTGAGAAGTGAAGTTCCGTCTTCTTGATGCCGCGAAAGTTCTCTATCTGCAACCGTGAAACACGCATGGCTCCCCCAAGCAGTCCTTGTTGATCTTGTTGTCGCTACACGGCAGCCCTGTTCACCTTGGCTTCGAGGTCGGCGCATGCCTCCAACAGCTCGTCGAAGGGTACGGCATTGCCTACCATCACTTCATCCGCCAGCATGGCTGCATAGTCCTTGGCGAGTGCCGTCCTGGCTTCGCCTTCGGGGACGATTTTTAGATGCCCCGTGGTCGCGGGCATGTAGTCGATCACCTGACCGTCAGCGTCCTTCTCGATGAAGAAGTAGGACTTGTGGCGGGCGACGGCCGTTGCCACTGTGCGATCGGCGATGACAGCGGCGAAATTGGGGCTTCGTGCGATCGCGGCCAAGTCGTGCCAGTGCCGGGCATAGCGTTCGCTGCGGATGCGGCCTTGTGCGCAGAATACGTGCGCAGCGGTAGCCTTCTCCCAAAAGGTGCGCGCGACGCTCATGACCAGTGGCGAGGCGGTTGGAAACGACACGTCGGCCAGGTGTGCGGCGATGTCGCAGGTCACCTGGAATACCTGGTGCGGCTCGCCGGTGGCGCGCGCACCGAACTCCAGCGTGACGACAGGCGCCACGTAGCCCGTTCCTTGCGTTAGGGCAGGGTAGTGCAGGAACAGTTTGTCGTTCTCCTGGCCGCCAAGTTCAAGTCGGGCGGCCAGACGCTCGCGCGTCAAGGTGGTTTGAAGCACTGGCTGCACGTTCTGCGTGATCCAGTCCGGCAGCCGATGCCGCACGGCTTGAGTCCACTTCCCGGCCTGGCTGCGACTGGTCGGCAACTCGCCGCCTTCGCCGACCAGGTCCGGGATCAGCTTGCGAATGTCGTAGGTCAGGTCGATGTCTTCGGAAAAGCGGTCGATGACCTTGTAGACCTTCGACAGCGAGGTGCCGCCCTTGAAGGTCAGGTCGGCCGCGAGCGGCGCCTCGAACAGGGCGCGCAGCGTCCACACCACCCACACGTCCTTTTCGAGCAGGTGGACGGGGCGGCCGGTTTCGGCCCGCCCGTATTCCAACGCCTCGCGTTGATCCTTCTTGCTCAGGTCGAAGAAATACTCAGCCACGCGCGGCTTCCTCGCCGATGGCTTGCGCCATCCAGCCGGGCAGCGTCGCACGCGCCGAGGCCAGCGCCTGCCATTCGGAGCGGGGAAGGGTACGGCGCAACGACGCCAGCGACTTGCTGGCGTGCGTGGGTCCGATCCAGGCCAGCGCGCGCACGGCCGCGCCCGCCGGCCGTGTGCCCAGCGCCAGCATCCAGCGCGGTGCGTGCTTCACCAGCACTTCCGACCGCCCGAGCTTGAGCTTGCGAGTGCGGCCGGAAGTCAGATAGACCTCGCGGATGGGCACTTGCTGCGTCAGACCCAGGGCGTTGGCTGCGCTGGCGCCATGCGGCACGACGACTTCGCCGCTTTGTTCGGCCAGCGCCTTGACGACCTTCTCGGGAGCGGGAGCGCGCGAGCCGAACCGGCTGGAAACCGGGGCAGCATAGGCGCCACGCGCCACGCGCAGCAACTTGCCGGTCTTGGCGAGCCGTGAGAACGCTTGATCCACCGCCGACCGGCTTCCCAGGTGCAGGAACTCCTTGGGCGACAGCACGCCTCCCTCGGGGAGAGATCGTGCTTGTTGCAGGATGGTCTCGGGCAGCGTGTTCATGGGGCACCTCTCGATCAGAGAAATGATACACTAGTTCCTGACATCGTGGCAGCGGCAAGAAAGGTGACAGTGTTCTTCTCTGCCGCAGTGCCGGACGAGCGTCGAGGGTTGCGCCCGAGTCGCTTGGATAGGTTGTTGTTGTCGTAGTCTGGCTACGACTGGATCAACAATTCCAAGTCGCCGATGGCTTGCGCAGGGGGCGGTTGCGGGGACGAGCAATATTCGCTGAACAGCAAAAATGGCTGTTCGACCGAACATCCAGTGTGGCTGCCGAGCATGGAGCACATCGGGTTGCACTCGACGTGAGGGGCTGAAGTGCGGTCACCTGTTCGGTATGATTGACGCTGATTGATGATGAGCCGATGCCACGCAAACCCGCGCCAGCAAAGGACGTGTTTTTCTGACGGTAAAAACGACGGTAAAGGCCCATGTCGATCAAAGCCAATCCCTTTAATCACGCGGACTTGCGTGACTCGTTGATGATCGAGTGGGAGTGAAATCGGGTCCTTCGGGGGCTATCGCCAGCTATCGAAAAACAGTCTTAACGTGTTGATTTATATGGAAATACGTCACGACGTCTATCGGTAGCTATCGCCAGCAAGCGGAGCAAGTTGGCGGTAAAGGTGACGGTAGATCCCAGGGGCCGGCTTACTCACTAGTCGGTAAATAAGTCGACAAATATGGAACTTTTGCGCCACATGACGATCGAATGTTTCATGAAGAGAGA
>MKWM01000056.1 GCA_001899765.1 Thiobacillus sp. 63-78 | reverse complement strand
ACTCATCAACAAATCCCGACAACGCGCCGCCTGAATCAACTCCGATTGCCCCGCTCGCTCAGGCTCATGTGTGAATTGGAAAATACTGCCCTCCGCGGCAACGCCACGTGATTTCAACGGTGCGATCCCTTGCAGCGCCAAGTGCCCCCGCGGTGATTGGTTGCCGTGATGGGCCGCCCGTCTGGCCGGCTGCATCGTGTGCGGTGGCGAAGCATCTTCTGTGATCAAGCCTTCAACGCATTCCCCACCACTTCCGACACGTCCTTCGCCAGGCCCTCGACCGCGGCGATGCGCTCCAGCGCGACACGCGCATGCGCTTGCCTGCCGGCGTCGAACTGGCGCCAGCGATCGAAGCTGCGTGCGATTCTGGATGCGACCTGCGGGTTGATCGCCTGCAGGTCGCTGATGACGTCGGTCGCCAGCGCGTAGCCGCTGCCATCGGCGGCGTGGAAGTGGCGCGGGTTGGCGCCGCAGAAGCCGCGAATCAGGGCGTAGACGCGGTTGGGGTTTTTGAGGTCGAACGCGGGGTGTTGCATCAGCGCACGCACACGGGCGGCGGTGCCGGGCAGGCGCGAGGTGGCCTGCACCGAGAACCACTTGTCGATCACCAGCGCTTCGTTTTGCCAGTGGCTATAAAAGTCGGCGAGCGCGGTTTCGCGTTGCGGCAGGTCGAGGTTGGCAAGCGTGGCCAGCGCGGCGATCTGATTGGTCATGTTGCCGCCAGTCCCGTTATTGCCAGCCGCGAGTTGAGCGACGAGGCGCGGCACGACCGACGTTTCCAGATAGCCGGGGTCGCTTTCAGCCAGGTAGCCGAGGCAGGCGTTGCGCAGCGCGCGCTGGCCGACCTGTGCGCCGTCGGGGGCGTAGGCTTCGCTTGGCGCCAGCGCGTTCCAGACGGCCTCGAATTTGTCGCGCAGGCGGGCGGCGAGGTGGCGGCGCAGGGCCACGCGCGCACTGTGGATCGCTTCCGGGTCGATGGTGCCGCCTTGCACGACGACCGCTTCGGCAAGCACGGCTTCGGCGGGCAGGTTGAGTGCTTCGGCGGCGAGCGCGGGGTCGCCGGCGAGGCCGTCGTCGAGCACGCGCCCGCAGGCAGCGATGAAGGCGGCGGGGACCCAGTCGCTGCCGACGCCGCCGACCGTGACGCCCGCGAGCAGGACCCGCGTCGCCAGCCGCTGCCCGGCCTCCCAGCGGTTGAAGGCGTCGGAGTCCGTCGCCATCAGGTGTGCGAGTTCGGCATCGGTCTGTTCGAATTCGAGCTGCACCGGCGCGGAGAAATCGCGCAGCAGCGAGGCGACGGGGGCGGCGGGAACGGCTTCGAAGACGAAGGTCTGCGTGGCTTCGGTCAGCGACAGCACGCGCGTGGTGCCGACCGCTTCCGGCTCGCCCGCGAGTCGGAGCGGTGCATCGCTGCCATCCGGCAGCACCAGGCCGAGCGCGACGGGGATGTGCAGCACGCCCTCGACGACCGGCTGCCCCGATTCGGCCAGCCGCTTTTCGTAGGCGGTGGGGGCGAGGTGCTGCGTGAGCGTGAGCGTGTAGCGCCGGGTCGCGGCGTCGTACGTGCCCGTGGCATGCAGGCGCGGCGTGCCGGCGCGCGCGTACCAGCGGCGGAACTGCGCGAGATCGACGCCGGAGGCATCCTGCATCGCCGCGACGAAGTCCTCGCAGGTGACCGCCTGGCCGTCGTGGCGCTGGAAGTACAGGTCCATGCCGCGGCGGAATCCGTCTCGCCCGAGCAGGGTGTGCATCATGCGGATGACTTCCGCGCCCTTGTTGTAGACGGTGGCGGTGTAGAAATTGTTGATCTCGGCGTAGGAGGCCGGCCGGATTGGGTGCGCCATCGGCCCCGCGTCCTCGGGAAACTGGCCGATGCGCAGGGCGCGCACTTCCTGGATGCGGGTGACGGCGCGCGAATGGATGTCGGCGCCGAATTCCTGGTCGCGGAAGACCGTCAGACCTTCCTTCAATGACAGCTGGAACCAGTCGCGGCAGGTGACGCGGTTGCCGGTCCAGTTGTGGAAATACTCGTGCGCCACGACGCGGTCGATGCCCTGGTAGTCGGCGTCGGTCGCGGTGTCGGGGCGCGCCAGCACGTACTTGGTGTTGAAGATGTTGAGGCCCTTGTTCTCCATCGCTCCCATGTTGAAGTCGTCGACGGCGACGATCATGTACCGGTCGAGATCGTATTCCAGGCCGAAGCGCTGCTCGTCCCAGCGCATGGCCTTCTTCAGCGCCGCCATCGCGTGGCCGCACTGGTCGAGCTTGCCGGGTTCGACGTAGACCGCCAGTTTCACCCGGCGCCCCGATGCGGTGGTGCAGGCGTCTTCCAGCACGTCGAGTCTGGCCGCGACCAGCGCAAAGAGATAGCAGGGTTTGGCGTAGGGGTCTTCCCAGCGCGCCCAGTGCCGCGTCGCGTCGTCGCATGCACCTGCCGCCACCGGATTGCCGTTGGAGAGCAGGTGCGGGAAGCGTTCACGGTCCGCCTCGACCATGCAGCTGAACGTCGCCATCACGTCCGGCCGGTCCGGAAAGAAGGTGATGCGGCGGAAGCCTTCCGCCTCGCACTGGGTGAAATAACCGTCGCGCGAGCGGTACAGGCCCGAGAGCCGGGTGTTGCGGTCGGGGTCGATGCGCACCACGGTTTCCAGTACGCAGGCATCCGACAACGGCGCGGCGATGGTCAGCAGGTCGTCCGCGTAGACGTAACGCGCGGGGTCGAGCGTTGCGCCGTCGAGCGTGATGCGCTTTAACTCCAGCGCTTCACCATTCAGCACCAGTGCGTCGGACCTGGCCGCCGGGTTACGGCGGCAGGCGAGGCGGCTTTTGACTTCGGCGTAGCCATCGAAAATTGCCACGTGAAGATCGACCGATTCGATCCACCAGGCGGGCGGGGTGTAATCCTTCAGGAACAGCGTGACGGGGGTTTCGGTGCGCATGGGTGCTCCGGCGGCGAACTGGGTAAATAACAGGGCACGACAATCAAGCCGTTTGATTTAACCGGATCCTCATCTTCCAGGAAATTCCGAAAACCGGATTGATGGACGTGCCAACAATAAACAGGCAGGTGTAACAACAGAGCGGGCAGGGCGACGATGCTGACCCTGCCCGACCTTATGGAAAATACCGGTCAATATCGAGCGCGCCGTGAAACACGCCAAGAATGTCCACTGATTCGTTATCTTGCCGGTGTAGATAGGCGATGCGGTAATGGCCATACAACAGGATGCGTATCTCGCCCTCTTCAACCTGCCGGTAGCGGTAGCCCACATCCGGAAAACGGAGCAATACCTGAGATTTCGCATAGATGCCTTCCACCACGCTGGCGGCGGCCTGCGGGTTTTCGGCGGCGATGTAGTCGAAGATGTCGCGAAGCCACGTCTGGGCCTCGTTTGTCCACCTCAGTTCGACCATGTCTTGATGCGGTGCAGCATGTCCTCGTTACTGACCACGCGGCGCTTGCGAGCGTCTTCCAGCCCGCGCTGCACCATGCGGTCAAACGCCAGCTCGCGAACGATTTCGTCGTAAGTGGCATCCTCGGGTTGCGACTGCACCAGGTTCTGGATCAATTCTTTAGCGGTGTTCATGGTATGGGGCTTCTCGATATCTCTGCGGTCAACTATATAAGTTCCGGGGCGCGCCGAAAATTCAGACTAGCCGAAGTTTACGCCCGGCATGATCCGCGGCAAGCCCGACGCTACAGTATGCCTTCCTGCTCGCCCTTGACGTTGTGCTCACGCATGTAGGCAAGCAGTGCGGACAGGGAATCGGGCAGGGCGCTTTGCGCGAGTTGGGCGATGCGCGTCTGGTCCCAGGCATTGAGCAGGCTGCGGCTGGGCAGGCTTTGCAGGGTGGCGATGTCCATCTGCCAGGGCTGCCAGTCGAGGCCGGCGGCTTGCCACAGCGCGCCGGCCTGCAGGGCGATG
Organism: Thiobacillus sp. 63-78; assembly: GCA_001899765.1. Taxonomy (GTDB): domain Bacteria; phylum Pseudomonadota; class Gammaproteobacteria; order Burkholderiales; family Thiobacillaceae; genus Thiobacillus. The sequence continues at coordinate 20,342 of MKWM01000056.1, read as the reverse complement.
GTGACGCCGGCGGGATCGGGATCGCAGGCGATGGCGGCGGGGGCGGGCGCCAGCGCGAGCAAGTGCGCCACGGTTTCGCGCCACCAGCCGGGCGGAAAGCCGGGCAGCCAGATGACGCCGGCGTCGGCGGCGCGGATGCGGGCGACGCGCTCGAAGCTGGTGCGGTTTTCCACCAGTTGCCAGTGGGCCGGCGCGCCGTCGGCGGACGTGGCGGCGGCGAGGGTGGCGGGGGTGAGGGCGCAAAAGTCGGTGCAGGCGGCGAGGTCGAGCGCGCCTTGGGGCAGCTGCAGCGTGACCGGCGCGGCGATCAGCAGCAGCGGCGTGTGACGCTCGATACCCCATTCGCCGAGATCGGTGGCTTCGCCGAGCCAGGCCCATTCGGCCGAGGTGATGGCTTTGGTGGCGCCGCGTGCAAACAGCGCGAAATCGCGTTGGGTGCCGCTGCATTGTTCGCCCTGCCAGCGGGCGAGCGCGCTGGCCAGGTCGGCGCGGGCGAGCGCGGTTTTCGGCGGCAGCGCATCGAGCGTGTCGAGCAGCGGCGTATCCGGCGGCAGGGCGTCGCGCTGGCTGTGCCAGTTCGCCGCCGTCGCCTCCGCATCCGCGATGCCGAGCGCGGCGCGCAGGGCGGCGGGTTCCTGAAACTGCACCCGGTACGGCCACCATTCGGCGCGCTCGAATTTTTCGCTCAGCCGAATCCAGCCGTTATCGAGCAGCCAGTCGAGCAGCGCCTGCGCCAGATTCTGCCGCCCCACGCCGGCGTCGCCCTTGAGCGTTTCCCAGCGGCTGTCGCCGCCGCGTTTGACCCAGCGTTTCAGCAGTTGCCGCCAGTCGGCGGGCAGGCTGTCGAGCCCGCGCGGCGGCTGCCCGGATACGCGCAGCCGCCGGGTTTTGCTCTGCGGGGTGATGCGCAGCATGGTCAATGCGTCGTCGAGGTGTCGCGCATCAGCACTTTCACGCCCGGCGCCCACGTCTCGCCCGGGCGTTTCTTGAACGTCACCAGCGTCAGTGTGGCCGGGTCGTAGATGTTGACGTTGTGCGTGACCGGCGTGGTGAGCAGGTATTGCGCCCGGGTTGCTTTCAAGAAGCCCGACACGCGCTCGATGTTGACGATGTCGAGGTGCGCGAAGGGTTCGTCGATGAAGACGAAGCCGCCGGGGCGCGATTCCTCCATCATCAGCGCCACCAGCAGGATCAGCGATTTCATCACCTGCTGGCCGCCGGAGGCGTCGCCGTCGTTCATGCCCATGAAGCCCTTGGCGTCGAAGTCGAAGCGCACGGCCAGCCCCGCCTGCGCCAGCGTCACATCGTCGTTGCCGAGCGCCACCGGTTCGTGGTCGACCCGGATGCCGGCGACTTCGCCCAAGGTCTTGAGATTCTTTGCATACCGGCCGACGGTATAGCGCAGTGCATCGGTATACACCGAGCGCGCAGTCTCTGTCTGCTCGCGGGAAATATCGTTGTCGCGGCGGCGCGCGGCGAGATCGGCTTCCATCTGCCGGTAGTTGGCGGCGATCCTGTCGCGCAGCGCCACGACGGCCTCGTCGGTTTCCCAGCTTTCGTCGGCGAACTTGGTGTCGATTTCGGCGAGGCGGCGGTCGATGTTGGTGGCATCGCGCCACGTTTCCAGCAGTTGCTGGTTGGCCGCGACGTCGCGCCAGGCGCCGGGCATCTGGCGGCGGTCGCGCCGCAGTTTCAGGCGGCGGCGGATCTGTTCGTCGCGTCCGCTGCGGTTTTCGCGCTCGGCGATCTCCTTGTCGAGCCGGACACGTTCGACATCGAGCCCGCTGCGCCGGCTGCGCAGATCGGCGATGGCCTTGTCCGCCGCTTCGCGTTCCTGCGTCGTCGGCGAATTCGGCGGCGCGCTGGGCCAGTTGCGCGGCGGCGGTTTCGCCGCTCAGTTGCGCTTTCATGCCGTGGATTTTGCTTGCGAGTTCTGCTTGCTGGGCCTTGAGCGGCGCAAGCGCCTTGTCGAGCGCCGCGCGTTCGTCGCGCAACGCGTCCAGCCGGGCGCGGCCGAAGCGCATCTGCTCGGGCGCGGCAAAACGGCCGCCGCGCCGTTCGCGCAGGTAGCCTTGCCGGGTGATCCAGTCTTCGCCGCGCGGCAGCTTGCTGCCCGCGGCGACGTCCTCGACGCGGCGGGTGCGTTCCAGCGTGCGCAGCAGCCATTCCGGCACCGTGCTGGAAAAGCGCACCACTTCGAGCAGCGATCCCTGCGGCGGCAGGCCCGCGTTCACGCATTCGGGGACGATGAAGTTGCGGTAGCGCTGTTTTTCGCCGAGCGCCATCGCGCGTTCGGCGTCGCGGCCATGTTGCAACAGCACGATGTGGGCGAACGGTGCGAGCGCGGCCTCGACCGCCGGCTGCCAGCCCGCATCGACGATTTCGACGACGTCGGTGAGCAGGTGGTGGGCGATGTCGGCGGCGCTCAGCGCCTGGCGGAAAGCCGCCACGTCGTGCGGGTCGGCGCGGCGGCCGGCGGCGAGGTTTTCCAGCATTTCGTCGAGCTGGGTCCGGCGCTGCTGCAGGCCGGCGATGCTGACCAGCAGATCGGCACGCTGCGATTCGAGGCGCTCGATTTCGCGGGCGTCGGCGACCTCGCCGCCGGCCGCCTGCGCCTGTTCTTCCAGGCGCTGCTGCTGCTTGACGATCGTTTCCCAGCCGCCGAGTTCGTGGTTGATCTCGTTGAGCGCCTGGTTCTGGATTTTTTCGTTGTCGTCGGCGGCATGTTTGCGCAGCAGCGCCTGCGCGAGCGCGGCATCGAGCGCATCGGAATCCATTTTCTGCACGGCGCGTTCGGCGCGCCGGGCGCGCCAGTCGCGGCGCTGGGCGAGCAGGGTGCGCGCGGCATGCTCGGCCTCGCGCTGCAACAGGCAGTGTTCCAGACGCGGACGGGTTTCGCTGACGAGCGCGATGCGTTCCTGGTTGAGGCGCTGCCACTCGCGGTAGCGGTTGACCTTCTGCTCGTGTTTTTCGAGATTGTTGCCGAGCGCTTCGAGCTGGTTCTGGCCGGCGTCGAGTTCGCGCGCGGTGTGTTCCTGGTGGTGGCGCGCTTCCAGATAGCGGTCGAGCACGTCCTTGTCGCCGAACACCTGGAATACCAGATCGAGCAATTCGCGCGGCGACAGTTCGCACAGCTTGTCGGTCTGCCCCTGTTCGAGCGAGAGCACGCGGGCGATGGCGGGCGACAGGCCGGCGCCGTGCAGGATGCGCTGGTAGTCGCGCACGCCGAATTCCTCGCCCTGTTTTTCGAGCTCGGCCAAGGCGACTTCGCCGTCGGCGATCCAGTATTTGCGCGTCCAGTCGCCGCCTTTTTTGTCGATGCGGCAGGCGAGCGTGATGCGGTCGCCGGTGTAGGGCAGGCCGAACGGGCGGCGGCTGGAATCCGGCACGCGCTGGTTGTCGATCACCCCGCGCAGCCAGCAGAAGTCCTCGCCGTTGCGTCGCACGTAGCGCTTGTAGTCGCGCTTTTTCGAGCAGTCGAGCGCCAGCAGGGTGCGCAGCGCGTCGAGCAGCGTGGTCTTGCCCGAGCCGTTGGGGCCGGAGATGGTGACGATCGACGCGTCGAGCGGCAGCCGGAAGCTGCGCCAGAAATCCCAGTGCACGGTTTCGAGCTCGAGCAGGCGGAACATCAGGATGCGTCCTCCGGCGTCGCGACGGACTCCAGCACGCCGCGCTGCTTGAGCAGGTCGGACAGCGCGCCTTCGAGGATGCGCGGCGCGAACTCGGCGTAGTCGAAGGCGAGGTCGAGCAGCGGGCCTTCGTGGATGACCTTGTTGCGGCGTTCGATGAAGCCCAGCCGCGACAGTTGCGGCAGCGCGAACTGCTGCAGGCGTGCACGGCCGCCCAGTAATTTCCCGTAATCTTCCAGCAGTACGTTTTCGGGGATGCCGCGCGACGCCTCGTGCGCGGCAGGCGTGAGTTTCACCGTTTCGAACAACTCGTTCTGCGTATCGGTTTGCGTGGCTTCGCTCGCCAGCTGGCGCTCGCGCTTGGGCAGGACGATGAGCGCCCACAGAATGACCAGCAGCGCGGCGGCATCCCTGGGCAGGCCGATGTTCGACGCCTGCCAGGCGTCGTTCTGCTCGAACACGGCGGCCTCGTGCTCGCGCGCAAGGGCGACCGATACATGGCTGGCAAAAGGCTGCGCCAGCAGACGCAGGCCGCTGGCGGCGAGCCGCGCGTCGACTTCGTCGCGGAAGCTGGCGTCGACCAGCAGGCGGCGCACCTCGGCGTCGTCGCGCGGCAGGAAACGCAGCGCGAGCAGGCGCGCAATCAGGCGGGCGGCAAGGTCAGTATTCATGCTGGAGCGTCATCCCTGGTTTGCTGCGGCAGGATGCGGCCGGCGCTGATATGGGCGACTTCGCCGCGCCCAACCGCTTGCAGCGCATCGCCCCATTGCAGCGTCAGCGGCAGATCGGCGAGCGGCGCGAGTTCGGGGCCGATGTTGGTTTCGCCGATCAGGGCGAGCAGCGACAGGCGATAGGACGCCGAACTGAAGCTGCCGCCGACGACGGTGTCGGCGACGCTGGCCGGGGTATTCAGGCCGGCGAGCATACGGGTGAGTTCGACGAGCTCGCGCGGCGGTTCCAGCGGCACGTCGCGGGTGTATTCGATTTCGGCCGGCGCGGGCATCGCCGAGGTTTTTCGATTGGGCTGCTCGCGCGCGACGAATTCCTCGGTGTTGTCGAGCATCACGTCGGGCAGCACGAAGCTGCATTCCGGCGTGGTCGCCAGTTGCCCGTCGGCGAGCGCGGCGAGGTCGTCGAGCGACTGCGTTTTCAGCCAGGCCGCGAGTTCGGAGGTGGACAAGCCGCCCTGCGACAGGTGCACCTGCTGGCGCGCGATGGCGGCAAGCTCGCGCTGGAACACCGAGGCCATGCGCAGCAGCCGCGACTGGCGCTGGCCGATGCTTTGCGCGAGCCGCCAGCTGTCGTCGTCGAGACCGGCGTCGGCCAGGTTTTTCATCACCGCGTTGGCGCGGTCGAGCCATTGCTGCACCGAGGCCAGTTTCGACTGCGCCGCGCGCAGGCGGAATTCCGAACCGGAGGCGACCGCCTGCGCAAATTCCTCTTCCAGTTCGCCCAGCCGCGCCAAGAGGTGGGACAAGGCCTCCGGGGCGAGCTTGCCGACCGCCGCGCCCGCGGCGACCTGCGCCGCCAGAAAGCCGAGTTCGCCGTCCGCCTCCAGATTGAACGCCAGCAGGTTCGACAGCGCGGAAAGCACCATGCGGCCTTCGCTCGAAAGCTGGTAGACGCGCCGCTCGCTGTCCCACAGCAGCAAGGCGTGTTCGCGCAGCCGCGCCAGCACGGTGTTGAGCTTGGTCTGCGAGAGGTAGGCGAAATGCGATTCGAGTTCGCGCGGCGTCCATTCCGGCGCATCGGCGCGCAGGCCGACTTCGCGCAGCACCATCAGGCGAATCAGCACCTCCTCGTCGCCGCCGCGAAACAGCGCGATCATGGCGCCGATCAGCGGTCGTGCGGCGAGCAGCGGAAACAGCGGCGGGATGTCTTCGGCGACCAGGCCGGGCGCGAGGAACTCTACCAGACTCGCGCCTTCGCCCGACGCTGCCATCACACGCCCTGCTTGAGGCTCGCCTCGATGAAGATATCGAGATCGCCGTCGAGCACCTTCTGGGTGGCGGAGACTTCGACGTTGGTGCGCAGATCCTTGATGCGCGAGTTGTCGAGCACGTAGGAGCGGATCTGGTGGCCCCAGCCAACGTCCGCCTTGCCGGCTTCGAGCTTGTCCTGCTCGGCCTGGCGTTTGCGCAGTTCGGCCTCGTAGAGCTTCGACTTCAGCATCGACATCGCCTCGGCGCGGTTCTTGTGCTGCGAGCGGTCGTTCTGGCACTGCACCACGATGCCGCTGGGCAGGTGGGTGATGCGCACCGCCGAATCGGTCTTGTTGATGTGCTGGCCGCCGGCGCCGGATGCGCGGTAGGTGTCGACGCGCAGGTCGGCCGGGTTGATGTCGACCTCGATCGAATCGTCCACTTCCGGGTAGACGAACACGCTGGCGAAGCTGGTGTGGCGGCCGCCGGACGAGTCGAACGGCGACTTGCGCACCAGGCGGTGCACCCCGGTTTCGGTGCGCAGGGTGCCGTAGGCGTAGTCGCCTTCGAGCTTGATGCTGGCGGATTTGATGCCGGCGACGTCGCCTTCGGATTCTTCCAGCAGTTCGGCCTTGAAGCCCTTGCGTTCGGCGTATTTCAGGTATTGCCGCAGCAGCATCGAGGCCCAGTCGCAGGCTTCGGTGCCGCCGGCGCCGGCCTGGATGTCGATGAAGCAGTTGCTGGGGTCGGCCGGGTTGTTGAACATGCGGCGGAATTCCAGCCGCGAGACGTCCTGTTCGAGGGTATCGAGATCGTTGCGCACGGCGATGAGCGTGTCATCGTCGTTTTCCTCCTGCGCCATCTCGAACAGTTCCCCGGCGTCCGCGAGGCCTGCCGCCACGCGGTCGAGCACCAGTACCACGTCTTCCAGCGCCTTGCGTTCGCGGCCTAGTTCCTGGGCGCGGGTCGCGTCGTTCCAGAAATCCGGGGCTTCAGACAGGCGGATGACTTCTTCGAGGCGATCTTTCTTGTGATCGTAGTCAAAGAAACCCCCTGAGCTGAGTGGCACGCTCGCCCAGGTCGGCGAGGCTGGATTCGATCTGATTGAGACTTTCAGCTTCCATGATGAGGGGTGTCGTTCAGGCGGAAAAACCACGAATTATAGCCCAGGCCGCAATCAGACCCAGTCCGGCCGTTGCCATCCCGGCGACTGCGTGGCGCGCCATCTGCCGGCCGCCGATCGACAGGGTGAGTATCGACTTGAAAACCAGATTGGCCAGCACGGCGAGTGTGACGGTGTTGACCACCACGCTTGCCGGCAGCGTGCCCAGATTGTGCAGGCGCAGGCTGGACAGGGTGATGGCGTTGACATCGGTCAGTCCCGAAACCAGCGCCACGCCGTACAGCCCTCGTGCGCCCAGCCACTCGGACAACCAGGCGGCGGCCAGCAGGATCACCGCATACATCAGGCCGAATCCGAGTGCCTGGCGCAGTTCGGTGGGGTTGTCCATTGTCAGCTCCGGGATCCCGCCATGCGGCTGGAGCTTGTGCACGCCATAAGCCGAACCCAGTCCGCCGATGACCAGCCCGCCGATCAGCACCGGCAGCAACTGCGGCAGGACCGACGGCGCGACCACGGTTGCCAGTACGCCCAGCCTGATCAATACCACCAGATTGGCCAGCACGATGACGATCACGGCGACCGGCATCATCGCGCTGTTGCTACGGGCGTGGCGGCTGAACGCGAGCGTCGTGGCGGTGGACGACACCAGCCCGCCAAGCAGGCCCAGTACCACCGCGCCGCGCCGCTGTCCGACCAGCCGCAGCGCGATGTAACCGGCCAGGCCCACGCCTGCGATGAGCACGACCATCCACCAGATCTGATACGGATTGAGCGCGCCGTAGGGGCCGTAATCACGGTTCGGAACCAGCGGCAGGATGATCAGCGAGAGCACCGCGAACTGCAGCACCGCCAACAGGTCGCGTCGCGAAATCCGCTCGCTCAGGCCGCGCAGCTCCGGCTTGAAATACAGCAGCATGGTGGACACGATGCCCAGCATGACCGCCAGCTGGCTCTCGCCTTGCCACACCATCACGCCGAGACCGTAGCACAGCATCAATGCCGTCACCGTCGTCGTACCGGGGTCCTCTTTCTGATGGATGGAATTCAGGTAGGCCACAATCATCATGGTACCGATCAGGAACAAGCCCACGGCGATCAGCCACAACTCACCCAGGGCCGTTGCCAGATGCGCAGTCAGCACGCCAAGCAGCGCGGTCAGGGCAAAAGTGCGCAGTCCTGCTTTCGCTGCCGGATTACGTTCGCGTTCCAGGCCCATCAGCAGACCGATCGCCAGGGCCACGGCATAGCGCGGCAACGAGGCCAGTTCGGGGGGCAACCAGTCGATCAGTTCTTTCATCTTGATGTGGTGAATGGCGGATATGGGGGTATCGTAGCGCCGGATTGGCATGCCAGCCCATCGGATGGGGAGGTTGCGCACCGGATTCGAGCGCAACACGATATAATCAAATATTCGAATATTCATATATTAATTGTTTATTAATGATTCGAGGAGAGACGCTCATGCTGCTTCGTCTGTTTGCATTGATCCTGCTTGGCGGATTGGGCTGTTCACAGGCCCAGGCGGGTCCGAACGGCGCCAGGCTGTTTACGAGTCACTGCGCCGCCTGCCACGGTGAAAAGGGCACGGGCGGTATCGGCGTTCCCCTGGCGTTGCCTTCATTCCAGGCCAGCGTCAGCGACGACTATCTGCGCAAGACCATCCGTCTCGGCCGCCCGGGTCGGGTCATGCCGGCTTTCCCCAGCCTGAAGGAAGATGAGATCGACGCCATCGTCGGCTATCTGCGTTCCTGGAACAGCGGTCCAACCGTCACCTATTCTGACAAGCCGGTGGCGGGCGATCCGGCGCATGGCAAGCAGTTGTTCCAGAAGTACTGCGTCGCCTGCCACGGCGCCAATGGAGAAGGTGCGAAAGGCACGGGCGTGACGTTCTCGCGCCCGCGCGATCTGCCGATCATGGCCCCCGCGCTGCACAACCCCGGTTTCCTGGCCGCCGCCACCGACGCCATGATCAAGACGACCCTGATGAAGGGTCGGGCCGGTACGCCGATGACTTCTTTCCTCAAGCAGGGGCTCAAGGAAAAGGACATCGACGACATCGTCAGCTATGTGCGCCACTTCGAGACACAGCCCCTTGCCGATTCGGCGCAGCTTCTGGAAGCGGAAACGCCGGTGATCGTCCGCGACTCGCCGTACGACCTGAAAACCACGGTGGAAAACGTCAAGACGGCGGTGACCACCCACAATTACTTCTATGGGCGGGTGCAGACGCTGGAATATGGCCTGACCCGACCGGAGACCGAGAACCCGAAACAGGTCATCGTCTATTTCTGCAACATCAGCCTGCTCAATCAGGCCCTGGCCATCGATCCGCGCGTGGGCATGTTCCTGCCCTGCCGCATCACCATCCTGGAAAAACCCGACGGCAAGGTGCAGGTGATGTCGGTCAACCCCAAGGTGCTGAGCCGCTTGTTCAACAATTCCGAGTTGAATGAAGTATGCGAACAGTTGAAGCAGCACTACACCGCCATCATGGAGGAGTCGACGCTATGAAAAAACTGATGTGGAAAATGGGCGTGGCGATTCTGGCGCTCTGGGTACTGGGGTCGCCCGCCCGGGCAGAGGGCTTGCTCATGGCGCGCGTGAACGCACCCTTCCCCGAGGCGATGACCCTGCTGCAAAGCGCCATCTCGTCCCGCGGCTACACGATCACGCGCCTGCAACAGGTGAACGAGAATCTGGCCCGGCGCGAATACAAGAGCGATATGTACCGCGTGGTGTATTTCGGCAAACTTGACGAAGTGAGACAGATGACGGCCGCCCATCCCCAACTGATTCCTTTCCTGCCGCTGAACATCACGATTTTTGCGGAAGGCGAACAGGCCATCCTGGTGGCGAGCCATCCTCGAACCCTGTATCAGTTTTTTCCCGACCCGTCCCTGAAACCCGTGCTGGAGCAATGGGAAAAAGACATGGACGACATCATGGACGAACTGCGGGAGGCAGGCGCCGGTTCGTAAAACCGGCATGAGTTGCGCATTCGGAATACCGCTTGGCGCGCCGCCATGCCGTGTTGAACAGAGATCGACAGCGGGGGCGGCCCCATCGGATTCAGGGACGTGGCCAACCGGCAAGCTGGCCCAGGTTCGCCAATACCCTGGCGGGGTTTTCGTGGCAGATGGCATAGAATCAAGCCGCCTTGCCAGGGGAACACAACGGTCCTGCCCCTCGGCTTGAGGCACTTCCACGAGCAGGCAGTCGAAACCGGGCACTCTTGACCACGCACATCAACGCACACAGGAATGAAGCTCATCGAAACCCCCTTGCCCGGCGTCCTGATCCTTGAGCCCAGGGTGCTCGGCGATGCGCGCGGCTTCTTTCTGGAAAGCTGGAACAAGCGGACCTTTACCGCGCTGGGACTGGATGCGGACTTCGTGCAGGACAATCATTCGCGTTCGGCCAGGGGCGTATTGCGAGGGCTGCATTACCAGCTCACCGAACCACAGGGAAAACTGGTCCGTGTCGTGAGTGGCGCCGTCTTCGACGTGGCGGTGGATCTGCGCAAGTCCTCGCCGCATTTCGGACAATGGGTAGGCTACGAGCTTTCGGCCGAGAACCGGCGCATGATGTGGATTCCGCCCGGGTTCGGACATGGATTTCTGGTGCGCTCCGACAGCGCGGATTCTCTCTACAAGACCACTGCCTATTACGCGCCGCAGTGGGATCGCGGCATCCGCTGGGACGACCCGCAGATCGGGGTGGCCTGGCCGCTGGACGATGCGCCGGTGCTGTCCGCCAAGGATCAGGTGCAGCCGCTGCTCAAGGATGCGGAGGTGTATGCATGACGGCGGCCCGGCCTATCGCCCTCACGGGTGTCCGTGGTCAGGTCGGCTGGGAGTTGCGGCGTACGCTGGGTTGCCTGGGCGAGGTGTTCGCGCTGGATTCCAGCACCCTGAATCTGGCGGATGGCGACGCGATACGCCGGATCATGCGTGAGATCGCGCCACGGATTATCGTCAACGCGGCGGCCTATACCGCGGTGGACCAGGCCGAGCGCGAGCCGGAACTGGCGTGCACGGTCAATGCCATCGCCCCCGGCATCCTCGCCGAGGAATCGGCGCGGCAGGATGCGTTGCTGGTGCATTATTCCACCGATCATGTGTTCGACGGCAGCGGGGACCGACCCTGGCGCGAGGACGACGCCTGCGGGCCGCTCAATGTCTATGGCGCGACCAAGCTGGAAGGTGAGCGTGCCATCCAGGCCACAGGTTGTCGCCATCTCATTTTCCGCACATCCTGGGTGTATGGTGCGCGTGGCCGCAATTTTCTGCTGACCATGCGTCGCTTGATGCGGGAACAGCCGGAACTGAAAATCGTCGCCGACCAGATCGGCGCGCCGACCTGGTGCCGCGACCTTGCCGAAGCCACGGCCCAGGTGCTGGCTCAGATCGTTTCACCGGCTGGCAGATTCGGTCGGGCGGAACCCTGGGGGATCTACCATATGACGAATACAGGCCAGACCTCGCGGCACGGTTTCGCCGAGGAGATACGGGCGCTTGACGACGCGGATACCTGTCTGCTTCCCATCCCCGGCAGCGATTATCCGGCCCCGGCGAAGCGGCCGCTCAATTCGCGATTGAACAACGACAAGCTGCAGCGGGTGTTCGGTATCGGCCTTCAGGACTGGCGCGCGGCGCTGGCATTGTGCCTGGAGGCGGACAGCAAGTGATGACCATTGGCAGGAGACGCGAGTGAATGTGCTATTGACCGGCGGCGCGGGCTATATCGGCTCGCATACCGCGGTGGAATGTCTGGCGGCGGGGCACGAGGTGGTGGTGTTCGACAATCTGTCGAACAGCAGTGTGGAATCGCTGGAGCGGGTGGCGCAGATTGCCGGCAGGCCGGTGACGTTCGTGCAGGGCGACATCCGCGACCGTGGGGCGCTGCACAAATTGTTCACCGACCATGCGGTCGACGCGGTGGTGCATTTCGCCGGCTTGAAGGCGGTAGGCGAGTCGGTAGAAAAACCGCTTCTTTATTACGACAACAACATCAGCGGCAGCATCGCGCTGTTCGAGGAGATGGCGGCGGCCGGCGTGAAGACGCTGGTATTCTCGTCATCCGCCACGGTGTATGGCGACCCGGCGACGGTACCGATTACCGAGGATTTTCCGCTGTCGGCGACGAATCCTTACGGTCGTTCCAAATTGTTCATCGAGGACATGCTGCGCGATATCGCATTGGCGGATGGCGGCTGGACCATCGCGTTGCTGCGCTATTTCAACCCGGTGGGTGCGCACGAGTCGGGCCTGATCGGCGAGGATCCGCGTGGGATTCCCAATAACCTGATGCCTTATGTGGCACAGGTGGCGGTGGGCCGTCGTCCGCATCTCAACGTATTCGGCGGCGATTATCCAACGCCGGACGGTACCGGCGTGCGCGATTACATTCATGTGGTCGACCTGGCGCGCGGCCATGTGGCGGCGTTGAAGAGGCTGCTGCAACGGGGGGGAGTGCAGACCTGGAACCTGGGTACCGGATGCGGCGTGAGCGTGCTGGACGTGGTGCGTGCATTCGAGGCGGCGAGCGGCAAACCCGTGCCGTACCGGATCGTGGCGCGCCGCGCCGGCGACGTGGCGCAATGCTGGGCCGACCCGGCGCGTGCGGCGCGCGAACTGGACTGGCGCACGGAATACGACCTGGCGCGCATGTGTGTCGATGCGTGGCGCTGGCAGGCGGGCAATCCGGACGGCTACGCCTGAAAGGCAGATTCAAGATTCAAGTTACAAGGGGGTCGTGGCCGGGCATAAAGCCGCTCGCTCTCCTTGAATCTTGTAACTTGTAACTTGTAACTTGTAACTTGTAACTTGCAACTTGCAACTTGAATCTTTAAGGCGAAGGCCGCTTGCCGAATACCCCGCGCCCGCGGAAATACTGCACCCCCAGCCAGCCGCCGAAGAGTCCACCGAGATGAGCGAAGTGGGCCACGCCCGCATCGGTGCTGGTGAGGCCGAGGACGAGCTCGACGATCCCGTAGCCCAGCACGAATGTGCGCGCGGGAATCCGGATGAAGGGCAGAAAAATGAAGGTGATGACGTTCCGCGGAAAATACATCGCATAGGCCAGCAGCAAGCCGAATACGCCGCCCGAGGCGCCGATGACGGGGCTGCTGCTGTGCAGGAAATAGCCCGAGACGACGATCTGCGTCATGGCGGCCACGACGACGCTGAGCAGATAGGTCAGCAGGTAGCGCAGATCGTTCCAGCGCTGTTCCAGCGCGGCACCGAACATCCACACGGCGAACATGTTGAATCCCAGATGGGTAAGCGAGCCGTGCAGAAAGCTGTAGGTGACCAGTTGCCACAGATGGAATGTGCCCCCCGAGCCTGGTGGCCACAGGCCGAAAACGCGGATGATCTCGGGTCCGGTGACGAGTTCGAGCACGTAGACGAGAACGTTCAGCAGGATGAGGGCAAGTGTGATCGGCGGCATGGAAGGCAGTTTCAAGTTTCAAGTTTCAAGGTGCAAGTTGCAAGTTGCAAGGGAATCGTGGCTTGGCATGGGGCCGCTCGTTCAATTGAAACCTGTCACTTGTCACTTGCATCTTGTAACTATTCCCCCACGGGTTCCCAGTATTGCAGCTTGAGCTGCAGGGACCGCTGGCCGTTGAATTCGTTCGGCATGAGTGCGTAGACGGCCCGGATACGGTCTGGCAACGGGTCGGGATGGAAAAAATACATGGCATCGAACACGGCCTCGCCGCGTGCCAGTTTGAGTTTCAGGTGCTTCTCTCCGACGACGCGCTGCATCCGTACATCGAAGCTGGCGGTGAACAGCGGTGCAGGGAAACCTTGCCCCCACACCGCGTGATCGAACTGTTCGGCGAGTTCGTAGCTGTGTTCGGCAATATCCAGTTCACCGTCGGTCTCGATCATTCCTTCGAGATCCGCGGGATCGATCAGCTCGCTCACCACGGTTTCGAATGCTTCACCAAACTCGACGTGGCGCCCGGCCGGAATGCTGAGTCCGGCCGCCATGGCATGACCACCGAATTTGGCGATGAGGCCCGGATGACGCTTGTCGATGAGATCGAGCGCATCGCGTAAATGCAGGCCGGGAATGGAACGGCCGGAGCCTTTGAGTTCGCCGCGTTCGCTCATGGCGAAGACGATGGTGGGGCGATGGAATTTGTCCTTGAGACGCGACGCCAGAATGCCGATCACGCCGATATGCCAGCCCGGCTGAAACGCCGTGAGGCTGTGGCTGTCGGTTGGATTGAAGGTGGCCAGGATGGCGAGCGCCTCCTCCAGCATGTCGGCTTCGACATCGCGCCGCGTGCGGTTGAGCGTGTCGAGTTGTTGCGCCAGCCGCTGCGCGGTCGCGGGATCGTCGGCCAGCAGGCATTCAATGCCGAGCGCCATGTCGTCGATGCGGCCGGCGGCATTGAGACGCGGGCCGAGCATGAAACCGAGGTCGAACACGGTGGCGCGCGCGGGATCGCGCCCGGCCGCACGGAACAGCGCGTGAACCCCGGCGCTGGCCTGTCCGGCGCGCATGCGTGCCAGGCCTTGCGCAACCAGGGTACGGTTGTTGGGGTCGAGCTTCACCACGTCGGCGACCGTGCCGAGCGCGACGAGGTCGAGCAGGGAGCGCAGATCCGGCTCGGGCGTGTCGGCATAGGCGCCGCGCTGACGCAGCTCGGCGCGCAGCGCCAGCAGCACGTAGAACATCACGCCGACTCCTGCCAGATGCTTCGATGCGAAAGTGCAGCCCGGCTGGTTGGGGTTGACGATACAGGCGGCGTCCGGCAACGCGTCGCCGGGCAGGTGATGGTCGGTGACCAGCACCGGGATACCGAGCGCGTTCGCCGCTGCCACGCCCTCGACCGCGGCGATGCCGTTGTCCACCGTGACCAGCAGGTCGGGCCGGCGCTTGTCCCCGAATGGGGGCTCGGCGGCGAGCCTGACGATGTCGGGCGTGAGGCCGTAGCCGTGCTCGATCCGGTTGGGCACCAGGTAATCGACACGCGCGCCGAACAGGCGCAGGCCGCGCACGCCGACCGCGCAGGCCGTGGCACCGTCCGCATCGTAGTCGGCGATGATGAGCAGGCGCTTGTTTGCATGAATGGCATCGGCCAGTATCAGGGCGGCCTGCTCGATGTTCAACAGGCCGGCGGGTGGCAGCAATTGCGTCAGGCGGTGGGCGATTTCATCGGGACGACTGACGCCGCGCGCGGCATACAGCCGTGCCCAGGCAGGAGCAAGGCCGGCCCGTTCGAGGATGACGCGGGCGTCGGCAGGGCAGGGGCGGGTGGTGATGGACGGCATGACGGGATTGTATTGTATGGTCGGACGGGGAACGGGCGTATCACGGATTCACGATTTGGTGAAGTGCCGATTCTGTCTGTCGCGTACACGGAGTACCATCACGTCATGAGCCATCTGCTTCCACTCTCTCGCGTGGCCAAACTGGTCGGCCAGCCGCGCCATGCGCTGCAGGAAATCATCCGCAGCGGGGTGCTGGCAACCTTTGACGGCATGGTCGAGCTGGACGAGTTGCTGCGTGTGTTTCCCGAGGTGAAATGGGACGACGACGCAGAGTTTCGCCGGGTTCAGGAAATCAAGGACAAGGCATTCGCCAAGCGGATGTATGAAAGCGTGCTGCCGGACAAGCAGGTGCTGGCGGCGCGGCTGACAGAATTGAGCGACGAATATGCCGCGGCCAGGACCCTGTTACTGCATTACGGTAACGTGATGGCCTGGCTGGACGAGAAAATCGATGAATTCGACGAAGACGCCAGCGCCGAAACCCATCATGCCCTGCACAGCGTGCGGGCATTTCTGCTGCGCAACCTGGCCGAAATGCCCCCCGATGCGCTGCTGGCGCAAGCAGCGATTGCACAGGAAAGGATACTTAAAGTCATGTCAGCCCATGTCACCCTCCAGCCTAGCGGTCACGAGTTTCTGGTGGAGGGCAACGACACGCTGCTCGATGCCGCGTTGCGCAACGGGATTTCGCTCAACTACGGCTGTAGCAACGGCAACTGCGGCGAGTGCAAGGCACGGCTGATTTCGGGCGAGGTGAAAAAAGTCCGCGCCCACGACTATGTGCAGAAACAGGCCGATAAAGACGCCGGGATGATTCTGATGTGTTCGTATGCGCCGGTGAACGATGTCGTGATCGAGGCCAGCATCGAGGGTGCGCACGACATTCCGGTGCAGCAGATCAGCGCCAAGGTCAAGTCGGTGGAAATATTCAATCCACAGATGGCGGCGCTGCATCTTCTGACGCCGCGCAGCCAGCGCCTGCAATACCTTGGCGGACAAAGCATCGAAGTGTCGATCGGCGGCGGGCACGGGCGTTACGCCATTGCCAGCTGTCCGTGCGAAGACCGCAATATCGAACTGCAGATTCCCCATCGCCACGGTGATGCCCTGGCCGAAGCGGTGTTCACCGCGCTGAAAGCCGGCGATACCGTCGCGCTGGTAGGCCCGTTCGGCGAATTCGTGCTGGACGAGGATTCGCCGCGACCGGTGATTTTCCTTGCCTTTGGCGTCGGCTTTGCCCCGATCAAGAGTCTGGTTCAGCATGCCATGTCGCTGGAACTGGCCGAATCGATCGACCTGCACTGGGTGGCCGACGAGACTGGGCACTATCAGGACAACCTGTGCCGTACCTGGGCCGATGCACTCGACAATTTCAACTACCTGCCGCATGCGGCAACCGGCGATCTGGACGCCCTGCTCAAGAATATCGCGGCGGATTACCCTGACCTGCACCGTTTCGATGTGTATGCGGCGGGCAGCGCGGCACAGCTTGAATGTGCCCGCCGGCATTTCTTGAGCGAGGGCCTGGATGACGCACGCTGGTTTGCGGAAGCGCTGGGCGCTTAAGTGCTGCGGGCCTTGCGCTATGTCTGGGCATCTCCGGTCACGCTACTGGGCGTGCTGATTGCGCTCGTGTCACGCGGAAGTGGTGGAACGCTGCAGCGGGCGGAAGGCGTGCTGGAGGTCGCTGGCGGCTGGCCGGCGCGAGTGCTGCGTCGCGGCTTCCCTTTCAGCGGGGCGGTGGCAGCCCTGACACTGGGACATGTCGTGGTGGGCGAATCATTGAATGCGCTGGCACACACGCGTACCCACGAACGGGTGCACGTCAGACAGTTTGAGCGGTGGGGGGTGCTGCTGCTGGTTCTGTATCCTCTGGCTGGCCTGGTTGCCTGGATTCGCGGCGGCAACCCGTATCACGACAATCCCTTTGAGCGCGAGGCGCGGACAACGGAGCTTGCCGCGCGGAGCCCTGCTGAACACTCCAGGATGGTCTGAAATCAGGCTATGCCGGAATCAGTCTATGGGGCGGTGGAATTTCCCGCCGGGGTCGCCTGTATCAGGATCGATCCAGTCGGAAATACCGATTTCATCTTCGGCTTCCTCCACCGTTTCGCCCGGTTCATAGTCACTCTCCGCGTTGTACTCCATGTCCTGCATCGCTTCGAGCAGGCTGGCGAAAGGTCCATACTCTTCGCCGGTGTCGGCATCGATCCAGTAGCACCCATCCGGACGCTCAATGACGCGCGTATGGTCGTACTTGGCAGGGGTTTCGGGTATGGCAGATTTCATGGCGCATCCTCCATGTCCTGACTATAGGGCGGGAAACCGTGCAGGGCAAGCGGCACTCCCGCCGCGGCACTCAAACCGTACGCCCAAGCAGCATCAGGCCGAACAGGGCGCTGATCGTCAGTCCCAGATGTATCCAGCTCCAAAGCCAGAAATGCCGTATCAGCGCGGTGACTTCACGATTGGCGATCAGGAACGGACGGCCATGCGCCGGTTTACGCAGAAGCTGGATCCCGGCTTTAAGGCGTATGTCCAGATGGGCCCGGTCAACTTCATCAGATGCGCGCTGGCGCGCATGCTCCCATTCGTCGAGGCTGATGTCGCCGTTGCGATCAGTGTCGAAACGTGCCAGCAGCGAGACCCTGTCGGTTTTCCATTCGGCTAGCAGGGTGGAGAGATCGGCTTTTTTATCGAGCACGGCGTTGGGGCCGCCAAGCGTGACGTGGTCGCCGATGACGTAGATCGGATCCCCCTCGATCAGCGTCCATTCGGTTTTTCGAAACTCCCCCGATGTCGTCACCTGCTTGCGCGGGGCGAGGATTTCCGCACCTTCTGGATCGATCAGTATGTGGCCGCTACCGTCCTCCATGCCAAAAGTGTCGTGTGACATCCCGGACTCGACGTATTCCCAGCGATGATTGTTTCGACGTTCGACGTGGTACCGGTACCACAGGCAAGGCAAGCCATTGACCGGGCTGACCAGACTTTCGCCAGGTGGCTGCCGGCCGCGCCCGACGAGCTCGATATAGCCTTGCGGGGCCGAAGCGATGCGTGAGGTCGGTGTGTCCGCGATGGCGCGATAGCGCTTGAGGTTGGCAAGCCACGCCCAGAAACTGGTCAGGCCAACCAGCGCAATGCTGATCTGCCAGCCCAGATGTGAATGCAGCTGGAGACCGAACAGCAGGATGACCAGATTACCGCCGCCCAGCGCGAAATTGACATAGTCGTACCGCCATTCGGCCGCCCAGCGTTCAGGAAACATCAGCGGTCGAACAGTTGTTTCAGGTCAACGTCTTTCTTTTCTTCGGCGGCGAATCGCAGCAGCGGGAACTGGCGGAAGGCGAACAGTCGTGCCACGAGGGTGTCGGGAAACTGTTCCACGCGAACATTGTTGACGTTGACCGAGTCGTTGTAAAACTCGCGGCGGTCGGCGATCGCGCTTTCCAGCCCGGTGATACGCGCCTGCAGATGCTGGAAGGTTTCGTTGGTTTTCAGATCGGGATACGCTTCGGCAACCGCGAACAGATTGCCGAGCCCCACCCGCAATGCGCTTTCGGCATGACCTAGTGCGGGGATGTTCTGCGATTCCCGTGCGGCGGCGACCTGGTTGCGCGCCTGCATGACCTTTTCCAGCGTCTCCTGCTCGAACTGCATGTATTGCGTGCAGGTTTCGACCAGCTTCGGCAGCTCGTCATGGCGCTGTTTGAGCAGAATGTCGATGTTCGACCAGGCCTTGCCGACGCCATGCTTCAGCGAGACCATCTGGTTGAAGATGAACACGCCATAGACCGCCGGAAGTGCGAGCACGATGAAGAAAAGGAGGAGGCCGGGCATGGTTGCGTTCCTGATGATGAGGTCGCAGAAATAGCGGACGACAAGCGTTTAACTTGAGGCGTCAGATGCGCGCGGCAAGAATGCCCGCGATTTCAGCGTCGGTGAGATCAATCGGATTGGTTTTCATGCTGCTGCCGCGGCTATTGGCTACGATGCGCGGAATATCGGCATGCGTCACGCCGTAGTGCGCCAGGGCGGGAAGCTGAAGTTCGCGTGTCCAAGCGTCGAGCGTGTCGATCAGGACGGCGTGTGACGCAAGCTGGTTCAGTTGGCCTTGCCTGCTCAGCAGGCGCCCCACTTGTGCATACTTTCCCAGCGCCGGATGATTCGCTGCGCGCGCCTGTAACGCCTCGATATTGGCGCGCGTGGCCTGCGCCACCAGCGTGCCGCACGCGACACCGTGCGGAATCGGGAAGAATGCACCCAATGGCGCGGCCAGTCCGTGCACCGAGCCGAGTCCGACCTGCGCCAGCGTGATGCCCGACACCAGCGCCGCGTAGGCCATGCGATTGCGCGCCGCCGTGTCGCCGGCATCGGCATGCAAGGCCAGCAAACCGTCACGCGCGGCCTTCATGCCACCCCAGGCAAGCGAATCGGTCAGAGGCGCGGCGCGGCAGGAAACAAAAGATTCCAGCAACTGGGTGAAGGCGTCCATTCCGTTCGCCGCAATCACGGCAGCGGGGCAACTGGCGAGGAGATCGGGATCGACCAGTGCAACTTCGGCCACCAGTTTCTCGTCGCGGAAGGATTTCTTGAAGCCATCGCTACCCTGCACGCTTAATACGGCGTTTTTGGTCGCCTCCGAGCCGGTCCCGGCGGTCGTCGGTACGGCAATGAACGGTGTGGCCGGGCCGGTGTATGCAAGCTCGGGCCCCACACCTTCCAGATGATCCAGCACCGAGTTGCCGGGCTTGAGCAGACCGGCAATCGCCTTGGCCGCATCCAGCGCGCTGCCGCCGCCGAGGCCGATGACCACGTCAATGGATTCCAGGCGCAGGGTGCGCACGGCCTCATCCACCCTCTGCGGGGAAGGTTCGCCCGGAATGGCCAGATGCAACCAGGAAACCCCCTGAGCCTGCAACCCGTCCGTCACGGTTGCCCAGCGTGGCGAATTTTTCAATGAACTCGCTCCGGTCACCAACAAAGCACGCGTGCCGTAGATTCGGGCGATGGCCGGCAATTTGCCGAGCACGCCCGGGCCGAACTCGATACGCGGCAGGCGCGACAGGGAAAAACCGGAAATGTGCACAAGCGGACTTTCTATCGACAGGACGCTGCATGGTAGCGAGTTTGCCGACGCATTGTCTGCACAATAACTGTGCATGACTTCCGGCTGTTTCGCGTTGTCCACTGTCGTCGTCATGGCCCGAAGTGGCGCGGCTCATTCAATCGCTTGAAAACATTGGAGATGCTGCCAACGCAGTTCGATGGGCTTGGCCATAAAGTCTGCAAGTGAGTATTTTCCAATTCACACATGAGCCTGAGCGAGCGGGGCAATCGGAGTTGACTCAGGCGGCGCGTTGTCGAGATTTGTTGATGAGTT
>MKWM01000055.1 GCA_001899765.1 Thiobacillus sp. 63-78 | reverse complement strand
GTCGATCGCCGGCCTGATGCTGACCACCGACTGCATGGTCGCCGACTTGCCGGAAGACAAGCCGGCCATGCCGATGGGAGGTGACATGGGCGGTATGGGTGGTATGGGTGGGATGGGCGGCATGATGTAAGGCAGCGAACGCCTGCTCATACAGACTGAGAAGCCCCGCCGAACAGCGGGGCTTTTTCATGCCCGGAATCAGCCGAAAAAAAGCCCCCGGCCTGAACCGGGGGCTTGCCGGATGCTGTCGTGCCGGCTTCAGTGGGCGACCGTGCCCTCGGCGTGGATGCCGGTGTTCTGGCGCACGTAGAGCTCCTCCCACATACTTTCCGCGCGCCTGTCGCGAAACAGCAGCGAGCCGAGAATGACCATCAGGAAACCCAGCGGGATCGAAATGATGCCGGGATTCTTCAGGCGGAAGAAGGGTTTCTCGATGCCGACCAGGTTGGCGGTCTGGCCTTCGAATTTCTTCAGATCATCCTGCGCCTTCTGGATGTCCTTTTCGAGCTTGCCGGCGTCTGCCCTGGCCTTGTCCAGCTCGGCCGGGTCGCTCAGGGTCGCGATCTTCTCATTCAGCGTCGCCAGTTTCTCGATCGCGCCGGGCTTCGCTTCGGCGGCCGGCTTGGCGACCTCGGCGTTCTGGCACAGCGCGAACAGTTCGCAGACGAAGCCCTCGCTCGCCTTGGCCGGTACCGCATCCTTGGCCGGCGTGCCTTCCAGCACGGCCCTGGCTTCCTTGATGACCCCCTGCGGATAGGTGAGGTTGGGCGACACCATCACCAGGGCGATCGCGGAGAACGAGCCGACCAGCATGCCGAGCACGATGCCGCCGGTGTTGCAGCGCTTCCAGTACAGCGTCAGCAGGACAGCGGGCAGGTTGCCCGACGCCGCCACCGCGAAGGCCATGCCGACGAGGTGGGCGACGTTCTGGCCCTTGGCGGCGATGCCGATGACGATGGCGACGATGCCGACGATGACCGAGGCGACGCGCGCCGCCGTCACCTGTTCGTGCGGCGTCGCATGGTCGCCGCGGATCACCCCGACGTAGATGTCGTGCGCCATGGCCGAGGCCGATGCCAGCACCAGGCCGGCGACCACCGCGACGATGGTGGCGAAGGCCACCGCGGCGACGAAGGCGAGGAAGAAGTTGCCCATCATCGAATCGGCGCCGCCGCCCAGGTACTGGGCGAGGATCGGCGCCGCCATGTTGCCGCCCTTGTCGAGCGCGGCGATGTCGGCGGGACCGACGTGAAGCGCCGCGCCCAGACCGAGGAACAGGGTCAGCACGTAGAAGCCGCCGATGACGACCATGGCCCACACCACCGACTTGCGCGCTTCCTGGGCGTTCGGCACGGTGAAGAAGCGCATCAGGATGTGCGGCAGCCCGGCCGTGCCCAGCACCAGCGCCATGCCCAGCGAGATCTGGTCGATCGGGTTCTTCAGGAACAGGCCCGGCTCGAGGAAGCGCTGACCGAGTTCCTCCGGCGTCATGTTGGCCGCGGCGGTGCCGAGCAGCTTGGCGACCTGCTTCTGGATGCCGTCGTCGTGGACCACATGATCGAGAATGCCGGGCAGCGAGAAACCGTAAGGCGCCCACACCAGCGCGACCATGACCAGCGAGGCCACCACCAGCAGGATCGCCTTGACGATCTGCACCCAGGTCGTCGCCACCATGCCGCCGAACACCACGTAGGCCAGCATCAGCACGCCGACGCCGATCACCGACACTTCATAGTCGATGCCGATCAGCGTCTTGATCAGCACGCCGCCGCCGACCATCTGCGCGGTCAGGTAGAAGATCGACACGGTGATGGTCGAAACCGCGGCGATGGTCTTCGCGGCCTTGGGATTGTTGCGGAAGGCCAGGATGTCGCCGAGGGTGTACTTGCCGATGTTGCGGCACGGCTCGGCGATGACCAGCAGCACGGTGATGTAGGCGACCAGGAAACCGACCGAATACATGAAGCCGTCGTAGCCGTACAGCGCGATGAGGCCGGCGATGCCGAGGAAGGACGCGGCCGACAGGTAATCGCCGGCAATCGCCCAGCCGTTCTGGAAGCCGGAAACGGAACGCCCCGCGGCATAGAACTCACTGGTGGTGTGTACACGCTTGGCGGCCCACCAGGTGATGTACATGGTCAGCGCGATGATGCCGCCGAACACCGCGAAGGTCAGCCACTTCCATTCATCGGCGACCGCGCCGTCGCCGGCATGGGCGAACCCGGAAGCGAGCAGCGCCGCAGCACCGGCGAGACAGGGTTTGAAACGTTCCGTCATCATCTGCTCCCCTTGATGTTGTGGGCGTCACGGGCGATTTCGACGGCCATGGCATCGAATTCGCGGTTGGCGCGCCGGGCGTACACGGCGGCGACGGCCCAGGCGACGACGAACTCGGAAAGCGCGAACAGCAGACCGACGTTGAGCGGCCCCCACACCTTGACCTTGAACAGGTCCTGAAAATAGGCGGCACCGAACGGGAGCAGGAAGTAGTACACGATCGAAAACACCATCAGGCCCCACAAAAAGGATGATTTCTTCTTGTGAAGCGCCTGGAACCGCGGATCGTTGTCGATCGCGGCCCAATCCGGTTGCGGACTTGCCATGGAAGCCTCCTTGAGCGTGGTTGATAATTGTTATGCCTTCCGCACCCCGAATCCGCCAAGCACGGAATCCACGAACATTAGCCTAAAAATTACGCGGACAAAACAGCAGACGGCTGGTAGGAATGACCCAGCACGCATCCGTCCCGCGTTCAGAATTCAAAATAGCGCGCCATCACGGCCCG
Source organism: Thiobacillus sp. 63-78 (assembly GCA_001899765.1). Taxonomy (GTDB): domain Bacteria; phylum Pseudomonadota; class Gammaproteobacteria; order Burkholderiales; family Thiobacillaceae; genus Thiobacillus. Next base: position 252 of record MKWM01000055.1, on the reverse strand, counting down.
CAGCTTGCGCGCTGACGCTGTGGCGCTTCGACGGCCGCACACAGCAGACTGCCGACGGGAGGAAGCGAAGAAGCCATCAGGCGATGTCAATCGGTCCCCGCATCATCCATCCCGAGCACCGAGCCGCCCGGACGCGCCTGTCCGCATTGGTCCTGGCGGAGTATTTTCCAATTCACACATGAGCCTGAGCGAGCGGGGCAATCGGAGTTGACTCAGGCGGCGCGTTGTCGAGATTTGTTGATGAGTTGAAAG
>MKWM01000054.1 GCA_001899765.1 Thiobacillus sp. 63-78 | reverse complement strand
TCCAGCCGGTGCTGGTGCGGGGCAGGCGGTTTGAGCATGACCACGATTCAAACACAAAGCCCCCAGCTTGTGGGGGCTTTGTCAGCAGTCTGAACCCGCCACTCGGCGGGTCGTTGCGGGGAAGGTGCGGCAGATCAGATTTGCCGGCGCCGGCTCACGCGGAAGCCGACCAGCCCCAGGCCGGCCAGCATCGTCATCCAGGGGGCGGCATCCGGTACCGGCTGGGCCACGGGGGTGATCGTCAGGGCTCGCAGCTTGGCAAAGTCGTCGTTCTGGCCGATCCGGGCCGCCACCGCCAGCCAGTCGTAGCTTCCGGTGAAACTGGCGAGGTTGACGTCACGGATGCCGTCCACATTGCTGGTGTTGTCGTACAGGGTCGCCGTACCCATCTGGCCGGCCTTCAGCCCGGCCGGGCTGAAGGCTCCGGCGCCGGCCCAGAGACTGAGATCGGAATCGCCGCCGAACTGGATCATGGACAGAGATTGCAGCGTGACCGCACTGGAGAACGTGAACAGGATCAGGTCGTCGGCGCCCTTGTTGCCCAGCGCGTCGGCAAAATTCTTGGCCGTGCAGCCGACTTTTTCCTGGCTGCTGCATACGCCCAGGCCGACACCCGGCGTGAGAGTCAGGGCCGCCTGTGCGAACTGGTTGGCGCGCCCCGTGCTCGACCAGGCGCTGGCCGAGACCGTCAGGCCATCCGTCGTGGCGGTGTAGGTATTGCCATAGCTCTGTGCGAGTCCGGCACCGGAGGTGAAGGACACATCCACGGCGTGTGCCTGGGTGGACACCAGCGCAACACCCAGCAGCGCGGCAAATCGATTGAATCGGGTCATGTGAGCTCCTGTCATTCGGGGACGGCCGGGAAAGAGTTCCAGCGCCGGTTTTTCCTGAACGGAGCAATCGGCATGCCTTGTGTGGCCACTATCCAATAAGCTGTTGATTGATATTGGATTATTCTTGAAGGGTTGAAGCGAAGGCGCCGCCGTGTCGGCGGTGCGCAGGGTGGACATGACGGGATTCAGTCAGTCCCGACGAGCTGGTCGGAGCGTGTGAAGGTCCAGGTGCGGGTGATCGACAGGATATCGGCTTTTTTCCGCATGTCGTCGGGAAAAGGCGCGTAGGGTGCAGCGAGCTGGACGATCCTGATCGCCGCGGCGTCGAGGATCTTGGAACCGGACGTGCTGTCGATGTCGACGGTCTCGATCCGTCCGTCGGAATAAATCGATACCGTCAGTCGCAGGCTGCCATAGATGCCCTGGCGGCGTGCGGCTTCGGGATAGTTGACGTTGCCGATGCGCTCGACCTTGGCGACCCAGTCTTCCACGTAGCGGGCAAAGGCATATTCCCGCACATTGGCACCGACGAACGCACGTTTGGGGCGTTTCTGATACTCATCCCACTGCTGCGAGATGCGCGCCTGCAACTGCGCCATTTCGCGCGCCTGCGCATTGAGCTGGCTGGCGTCCACGGTGGGCGGGACGGGGGCCGGCGTCGTCACGGGCGAAGGGGGTGGCAGCGGGCCATCGGGTTTCAGCTGGCTCAGCAGCGCCTTGGCCTGCTGCTCGAGCGCGCTCACCTTGGCCTGCAAGGCCGCCTCCCCGGTTCCGGTCTGGGAGCGGGAACTGGCGGGAAGCGGGCTTTTCAGTCGCCGGTCTTCGTCGGTATTGCCGCCACCCGCCAGATTGACCTGCGCCAGCGCATCCGGATTGAGCGGTGATTCCGCAGTCCTGGCGTTGACCAGCACGACTTCCATCGGCAGGTTGGAATCCTCGAACAGCCGCGGGTTGACGTGCACGAACTGGGTCGACAGCACCATGCCATGTACCGCCGCTGACGCCAGCAGGGCCAGTGCCATGCGTGTGCCTTGTTTGGAGGGAGCGGCGAGAGCGGGAGGCGGGGCGGACACGAAACAGACCGGATATGGAGGCAGGACCGATTCTACGGAAGCACGGCGCCGCTGTCAGGCGGCGCTTCCAGGGTCTCCCGGTATTCGGCATGGAAGCTGATGTCGAGCAGGTCGATATGGGAAATCGCAAGGGATACCCGCGACCCCGGGAGAATGCCCGCCACCGAAGGCGCGCGCGTCACCATCGGCAAGGTGTCGAAGCGCACCAGGTCTTCCCGGATGATGCGGGCGGTGACTTCGCTCACGTTTTCCTGGATCAGCCAGCGCAGCATCAAGTAGCGCTCAAGGCGGCGCTGGAATTCATTGTAGGCATCGTAGGCCAGTTCGAATTCGCGCACCACCGTGAACAGGGCTTCGCTCCGGGGCGGATAGACCGGATCGCTGCCCTGCACCAGGCTGATCAACTGGCGCTGGTTGATCAGATCGACGTAACGCCGCAGCGGCGACGTCGCCCACGCATATTGATCGACGCCCAGACCCTGATGCGGGTCGGGGGCGGTCGTCATGCGCGTTTTGCCGTTGGCCTGCGCGCGGTAGATGCCGGGTATGCGGTTTTCCGCCAGCCAGCCGCCCCAGTGCGCATTGGCGAAGATCATCAGTTCCGACACCACCTTGTCGATCGGGCTGCCGCGCTTGCGCGGGGTGATGCTGATGTGCTCGCCGTCAATCCTGAAGTTGTAGTCGACACGATCCACGGTGCTGGTCTTGCCGCGCCCGGCTTCCAGCACGGCGGTGAAATCGTGCAGCCATTCCAGCTCGCGGCGGTAAGGATAATCGGGCACTGCGGGGTTGCGCAGGGTGTCGTCGTTGAACTGCGCCTCCAGCGTTTCGTGGCGCAGATTGTCGGCAATGTGCACCATTTCCAGCCGGGTTTCGGTCCCGCGCACGCGCAGGTCGGATGCCACGTCGAGATACAGCGACAGCACCGGACAGTCGTGCGCCTCGCCCAGCGTGTAATGGTGGATCAACGGCTCGGGCAGCATGGTGATCTTGCTGCCCGGGTAGTACACGGTAGACAGGCGTTCGCGCGCCATCCTGTCGAATTCCGAATCCGGCGCGACGCCGAGCGCGGGCGCTGCGATGTGGATGCCGACGCAGATGCTGCCGTCGTCGCGCCACTCGACCGACAGGGCATCATCGATTTCGGTGGTGGCCTCATCGTCGATCGAGAACGCGCGGACGGCTCGCTTCTGCAATGCCGGGGGGTCGTGCGGCTCGGCGACGTCCGGGAATCCGGTGCCGCACGGAAAATATTCCAGCAGAAAGGTCGCCAGATGGAAATCGAACGTCGAGGGAATCGCGCCGCAGCGTTCGATGAGTCTTAATTGAGACAGGCCGGTCGCCGCGGCGGCGTCCGCCAGCGCTTTGTACTCCAGGGTGTTCTTGTCCGGCGCGATGAGAATGCGCGGAATCAGCGAGGTGTATTCCGCGGGCAGACGGAAGGCGGCGAGTTCGGCGGCAAGATGGGCCTGCCTTTCCGCAGCGAGGCGCTTCTTTTCCAGCCCGGCTTTGGCGGCCGCCAGCGTTTCGGCCGGTGCGGGGCGATATCGTCCCCGGCCTTTTTTATGGAAATGGATCGGCGACGCATGCAATGTCATCAATAGCGCCACCGACTCCGCCGGCTGTGGCGTGTGGCCGTAATATTCCTGCGCCAGTTGCTCGAAGCCGAATTCGTCGCTACCGGCCACTTCCCACAGAAAGTCGGCATCGAGTTCTTCCGCCAGCGTCCCGGCTGCAGCCATCACCTCGGCCGGGGCGGGCGCCGCGAAGCGCAGCAGGATGCTGGCCGTCTTGATCTTGCTGCGCTTGCCCGAAGCCGTCTCCACCTGTACCGTCGCGTCGGTCTCGGACAGGAGGGAGCCGGCCTTGAAATGGCCGTCCTCTTCAAAGATGAGATACATGAAAAATCAGAAATCCAGAATGGTTTGGAAGTGGCGTTCGAATCCGCGAAAGCCGTGGTCACCGCCGTTCTCGACGATCTGCGCGGCGCCCGCGTAATAGGCGACGGCGTCGCGATAGTCGATGACCTCGTCGCCGGTCTGTACCAGCAGCAGGTAGCGCTCGGGGCGGGTGATGGCGGAGACGTCGAGCGCGGCGAGCCCGGCCAGATGCGCTTCGGTGAACTGCCATGTTTCGCCGCTGTGCCAGTTGGTCTGCGGGCCGAGCGCGCCGCGCATCAGAACGTGCGCGTGGACCGCCGGGTTCACCAGCACCGCTTTCCAGCCATGCTTCTCCGCCAGATGGGTGGCGTAGAAGCCACCCAGCGAGCTGCCGACGAGGGTGACCGGTTCGGTCTGGCGCTGCGCCAGATGCGCTTCAACCCGGGCGATGGCTTCGCCCGGGCTGTTGGGCAAGGTCGGGCAATAGTAGTCCGTTTGCCGGCCCAGGCTTGCCAGGTACTCACCGAGCAGCCGGGCCTTGCCGGAGGCGGGAGAAGAGTTGAAGCCATGAAGATAAACGATCATCCCCGGATTTTACCGGGCGCAGGGGGATTCCAGAAATCCGGGGCGGGGTGCCGTCATTGAGCGTCGCACGGTGGCGAAGCTATCCAGTCTGCGCTCGCACTTCGTTGAATATTGCATAGCGCACCGCCACCCCGCACCGTCCGCCCTGAGCCTGTCGAAGCGCATTCCTCGGCCCGTTCGCCCTGAGCTTGTCGAAGGGCCTGTTCGTTGTAGGGGAGGTGTTCGCAGGACAACTGACCGTTGGCCGGGGGCAGCCCGGCGGCAAGTCACTTTTCTTGTCTCGCCAAGAAAAGTAACCCAAAGAAGGCGACCCCGACATCCCCGAAACCCCGGAAATCGAGCCTGCCGGACGGGCGGCGAAGAACTCGCCCCGCCTTGCTGTTTTAATTGGTTTTTTTGTGGGCGGGGCTCAGACACCTTCGCCGCTGATCCGCCCGGCAGGCTCGATTTCCGGCGGGGCTGTGAGGGGAGGAAAGTCAAAACCAGGGCGAGGGTGACTGATGGGGACACCTTCCTCAAGGAGATCATCGGACTCGATGACCTTTTGAAATCGTGCTTCGCTTGGATTACTAACGCCGGTTAATTACGTTGCTTGGAGAACGCCCCTTAGACTGCCTCTAACTTAATATAGAGTGCAGAGGCAGACATGGATTAGGTCGGAATACTTCGAGAATTACGGACGCTTGCAATAGAAATCCAAACTGACCGTTTTTATGCTTTGTATGTACTGCTTGCCTTTGTTCTTGTCATGTATCTGATAAGGCGACGTTGATATCTGCTTGATGCCCAAAACAGGCATGTCGCACATAGTTGCTTAAACTGTCCAGTCATCGTTGTCCTGGTTTTGACTTTCCTCCCCTTACAGCCCCGCCGAAGATCAAGTGTGGCGGGCGGATCAGCGGCAAAGGTGTTTGAGCCCCGCTCACAAAAATGAAATCAGCCCAGCAAAAGCGGGGCGAGTTCTTTGCCGCCCGCTCGGCGCGCTTGAGCTTCGGGGTTTCGGGGATGTTGGGGTCGCCTTCTTTGGGTTATTTTTCTTGGCGAGACAAGAAAAGTAACTTGCTGCCGGGCAACCCCCGGCCAACGGTCAGCGGTCTTGCGAAATCCTTCACTATCGTTGACAGCGCTTCGACAGGCTCAGCGCGAACGGTGCGTGGGCAGTGCGCTACGCAATCGTTCGCTCAGTACGCGCAACTGGATTGCTTCGCCGCTACGCGCCTCGCAATGACAACATTCCCTTACGCATACCCCCCATGCCGATGCATCGGCATCAGCACAATATCCTCGTGATAGTGATGATGCAGCGCATCCAGCAGCCTGGCGTGGATGCCGCCGAAGCCGCCGTTGCTCATCATCAGCACGTGGTCGTCGGGGCGGCCGTCTTCGACGAGCTGCGCGACGAGCGTGTCGAGATCGTCGAACACGCGCGCCCTGGCGCCGAGCGGGGCGAGCGCTTCGCGCGCGTCCCAGCCGAGGGTGGCGCCGTAGCAGTAGACGAGGTCGGCACCGGCGAGGCTGGCAGGCAGCGCAGCTTTCATGACGCCGAGTTTCATGGTGTTGGAGCGCGGCTCGAGTACAGCGAGGATGCGCGCTGTTCCGACCTTGCGGCGCAGGCCTTCGACAGTGGTGGCGATGGCGGTGGGATGGTGGGCGAAATCGTCGTAGACGGTGATGCCGTGCACGCTGCCGCGAATTTCCATGCGCCGCTTGACGTTCTCGAAGCGGCTCAAGGCGTCGATCGCGGCGGCGGCGGGCACGCCGGCATGGCGGGCGGCGGCGATGGCGGCGAGCGCATTCATGCGGTTGTGTTCGCCGATGAGCGTCCAGTTCACGCGGCCCTGCGGCACGCTGTCGAACAGGACGTCGAAGCTGCCGTCGGCGTCGGGCTCGCCGGTGCTCCAGCCACCGGCGTTGTCGAAACGTTCTACCGGGGTCCACAAACCGCGTTCGAATACGCGCTCGAGTGCGGGCGCGCGGCCGTTGGCGACGATGAGGCCGTTGCCGGGCACGGTACGCACGAGGTGGTGAAACTGGGTCTCGATGGCGGCGAGATCGGGGAAGATGTCGGCATGGTCGTACTCGAGGTTGTTGAGGATGACGGTGCGCGGGCGGTAGTGGACGAACTTGGAGCGCTTGTCGAAGAAGGCGGTGTCGTATTCGTCGGCTTCGATGACGAAGAAGGGGCTGTCGGTCAGCCGGGCAGAGACTTCGAAATTCTGCGGCACGCCGCCGATGAGGAAGCCCGGACGCATGCGGGCGTCGTCGAGGATCCACGCCAGCATCGCGGCGGTGGTGGTCTTGCCGTGGGTGCCCGCCACTGCCAGCACCCATTTGTCGTGCAGGACGTTGTCGGCCAGCCATTGCGGGCCGGAGGTGTAGGCGAGGTTGCGTTCGAGAATGGCCTCCATCAGCGGGTTGCCGCGGGTGACGACGTTGCCGACGACAAAGATGTCGGCCTTGATGCCGGCTTGTTTGGCGTCGTAGCCTTCGATGAGATCGATGCCGAGCGCGCGCAGCTGGTCGGACATCGGCGGGTAGACGTTGGCGTCGCAACCGGTGACGGTGTGGCCGGCGGCGCGGGCGATGGCGGCGATGCCGCCCATGAAGGTGCCGCAGATGCCGAGGATATGTAGGTGCATGGTGGGGAGTGGTGAGTGGTGAGTGGTGAGTGGTGAGTGGTGAGTGGTGAGTGGGGAGTGGGGAGTGGATTATCCCATGGTGGTACGTGCCTGCTGGATCAGGTGGGTGAGCAGGGCGCGCAGTTTGGCTGGGCGCAGCGGCTTGTGCAGCATTGGAATCCCTGCCTGGCTGATGCGCAGGATGGTGTCGGGCGCGGTGTCGCCGGTGACCAGAATGGCGGGGATGTCGCGGGCAAATTTTTTGCGCAGGCGGGTGATGACCTCGACGCCGTCGGTGTCGTCGGGCAGACGATAATCGGACACGATGACATCGGGGATGCGGCCGAGGCTGTCAAGCCAGTGTTCGGCTTCGTCGGTACTGTGCGCGGTGACGAGGTCGATGTTCCAGTTGTCGAACAGTTCGGCCATGCCGCGCAGGATCGCCGTTTCGTCGTCCACCAGCAGCACCAGTGCGTCGACCGGGATGGGGCCGGGCGTGTTGGCGGGGGCAGGTGTCCGGACCAGCCGGACGTCGCCGCATGGCACGTCGAGACTGAAGGCCGAACCGTGATCCGGCCATGAACGCAGGTCGATGCGAAGTCCCAGCAGCCGGCCGAGGCGCGACACGATGGCCAGCCCGAGTCCCAGCCCCTTGCTGCGATCGCGCGCCGGATTATGCAGCTGCACGAATTCCTGGAACACATTTTTCTGCTGATCGGGCGGAATGCCGCGCCCGGTATCGATCACGCTGAGTCGCACCGAACGGCCGTGGCGGCGGCAGGTCACCAGCACGCCGCCATCGTCGGTATGGCGGATGGCATTGGCGATCAGGTTGGCCAGGATGCGCTCGATCAGCAGCGGGTCACTATACAGAGTGAAATCACACGGGCGGAAACGCAGCCGCAACTGCTTCTCCGCGGCCAATGCACTGAACTGTTGCTCGAGGTCATACAGCATTTTCTGCAGCGAGAAATGCGCCGGATGCGCTTCGATGACGCCGGCGTCGAGCCGCGAGATATCGAGCAGCGAATTGAACAGCAGTTCCATGGCCGCAGTGGAGGCTTCGATGTTGTCGATCAGGAACTGCGCTTCGGCCTGCTGGTTGCGCGCCTTGAGCGCAGCGACAAATAGAGACAGGGCATGCAGCGGTTGTCGCAGATCGTGACTGGCCGCGGCGAAAAAACGCGATTTGGCCTGATTGGCGCGTTCTGCCATGTCCTTCTTCGCGGCGAGATCTGCGGTGGCTTCCCGGATGCGCCGCTCCAGTTCGCTGCGATGCGTCTGCAAGGCCTCGGCCATGTTGTTCACGCCCGTGGCGAGTGCGCCGATTTCACCTTCGGGCGGCAAGCGGGTGCGTACCGTGAGGTCATCGCAGGCAAGCATTTCGACCACGCGGCCGACATGCCGCAACTGGCCGGCCAGCCGGTTGGACAGTCGCCAGGCCAGCGCACCGGTAAGCGACATGGCCAGCAGCATGAGCAGGACAGCATGCATCAGGGTGTCCTGCTTGAACGTGGCGATCTGGTCCAGCCTGACGCCGACCTCGACTTCGCCCAGCAAGCCGTGGGTGGCATTGGGTGCGTGCGCCAGGGCGCTGGCTTGAATCGCCGAGCCGGAGGGCAAGAGGATGCTGGCGCGTTCCCGGAAGCGGACGTCGAGGCGTCCGCTTCCGGAGGCATTGCCCGTATCGATCAGCGTGGGCCCCTGTGGGTGCGTGACGCGGGCAAACGCAAGCCGGCTGTTGTGGGCCTCGGTTTCGAGCAGGCGGCGGGCCAGCGCCGTATCGCCACGGGCCAGCGCATAGGGCAAGGTTTCGGCCAGATGGCGGGCGGCGCTGGTCGCGCGGGCGTGCAGTGCGTTTTCGGCTGTGGCAAGCGTCTGCGAAGTGAAGTAGGCCACCATGCCGGACTCGGCGAGCAGCGCGGGCAGCAGGGCGATCAGCAGCACGCGGCTGCGGATGCTGAGATGCGGCAGACGGCGGAGCCAGGCGCGCAGGAAGGTCACGAACTGTGGATCGTCAGCCGCTGGATGGCAAGCATGGCCTCGGTGCGATTGCTGACGCCCAGTGCACGGAAAATGGCCGTGGTATGCACCTTCACCGTGCTTTCCGACATGGCCAGCATGGCGGCAATGGCCTTGTTGGCGCTGCCCTGTGCCAACAGGCGCGCCACTTCCAGCTGGCGCGCGGTCAATCCGCTGTCCCGCAAGACCTCCAGATCAACCGGCACCACCGCATGCGGTCCGCCGTGGCCGTTGCCCAGGCAGGTTGGTACGAATAGGTCGCCTGCCAGGACCTGGCGCAACGCCACCAGCATCACGGCTGTGGGGGCGGCCTTGGGGATGTAGCCGAGCGCGCCGGCTTCCAGTGCATTCCGGATATCGTGCGGCGATTCGGAGGCGGACAGCACCACCAGAGGGACGTCGGGGAAGCGGTTTCGGTACTGGGCGATGCCCTGCATCCCTATGAAGCCGGGCATGTTCAGATCCACCAGTGCCAGGTCCAGGTCGGGATGCAGTGCGGTCTGCGCAAACAGGCTGGGATAATCGTGGGCGTCGATGATCTCGACCGGTGGTTCCAGTTGCGATAACACCTGCCGCACGCCCGCGCGCATGAGCGGATGGTCGTCGGCCAGAAGGGTTTTCATGTCTGCGCGTCCTGCATGGCGAGATTCTAGCAGCCTGCCGGGCTTGGGAAATCGACGCATGCAGGGACGAACGGCATTGCCCGTCCGCCGGGCGGCGCCATCCGGCGGACGGGCAATGCCGGCGCGGCCGCGGTTATTTGCCGCGTACTTTGTTCACGCCCGCGTCGATGGCGTTTTCCAGATAACCGAAATAGAAATCCGGGATCAAGAGACCGACGATGGCATCGCCGACGTCGTGGCCCTGGGTGTCGAAGACCTGGACGGTGGGCACCATGAAAACCTTGTGTGCGGCGGCAAAGGCGCCTTCGGTGGTCGGCTTGCCGTCAAAGTCGGTCAACGGCCCGGTGCTGCCGATCGTCACCTCCCGGATGATGACGCGCTTGCGGTAGGCGGGATCCTTGTGCATGGGGATCAGGTAGTCGTGCTTGACGCGTTCGCAATACGGGCAGTCCGGCGTGGTGAACACGACCAGGATGGGCACCTGTCGCGTGGCGGCCGTGCGCGCGTCGGTCTGGAAATTCTTTGCGTGGACCAGCCCGTCCGCCGCGCGCGCCACGCCGGAAAGCGCCAGCCCCCATGTTAAAATCAGCGCCCAGACCGCGATTCGCCACGCGATGGTCGCCCTGCCTTCGAGTGGTTTCGGGTACATCATGATCGCCAGTATCGCGCCATCATTTGCCAAGTCAAACAGTTTATTCCTACCGCATGCACACCCTGACCATCGCCTCCCGTGAAAGCGCCCTTGCCATGTGGCAGGCCGAGCATATTCGCGACCGCCTGCGCGCCCTCCATCCCGACTGCGTGGTGAATATTCTGGGCATGACTACGCGGGGCGACCAGATCCTCGACGTCACGCTGTCCAAGATCGGCGGCAAGGGCCTGTTCGTCAAGGAGCTCGAGGTGGCGCTGGAGGCCGGCCAGGCCGACCTCGCGGTGCATTCGATGAAGGACGTGCCGATGGAACTGCCGCCCGGTTTCGAACTGGCGGTGATCGGCGAGCGTGAGGATCCGCGCGACGCCTTCGTGTCGAACCGCCATGCACACCTGTCCGATTTGCCCCCCGGCAGCGTGGTCGGCACGTCCAGCCTGCGCCGCGAAGCGCAACTGCGCGCGCGCTATCCCCATCTGAGCGTGAAGCCGCTGCGCGGCAACGTCGGCACGCGGCTGAAAAAGCTCGACGAGGGCCAGTTCGACGCGATCCTGCTGGCGGCCGCGGGTCTCAAGCGGCTTGGCCTCGGCGATCGCATCAAGAGCCTGCTGTCCGTGGAGGACAGCATCCCCGCCGCCGGCCAGGGTGCGCTCGGCATCGAGATCCGCCGCGACAGCCGCGATGTGGGCGCCATGCTGGCGGCGTTGAATCATCCTGAAACCGCCGCCTGCGTACGCGCCGAACGCCAGGTCAGCCGGGTGCTCGGCGGCAGCTGCCAGGTCCCGCTGGGCGCGCATGCCGTGCTGCGCGATGGCCGGCTGCTGCTCAATGGCTTCGTGGCGAATCCGGATGGCAGCGGCTTCATTCATGATCGTGCGGAAGGCGACGCAGCCGATCCCGAAGCGGTCGGGCAGACGCTGGCCGACAAGCTGCTGACGCAGGGCGCACGCGCCATCCTCGACGCCTTGCCGTGATGCTGCCGCTGGACGGCCGCACCGTTCTGGTGACGCGCCCGGCCCATCAGGCGGGGTCGCTGGCGCAGAAGGTGTTTGAGGCGGGCGGCGAAGCGTTCGTGTTTCCCGCGCTCGGCATCGAGCCGGTCGCGCTGGATGAGCTGGCGGATGCGCTCGCGTATCTGGCCGGCGCCGATATCGTGATTTTCGTCAGCCCCAACGCCGCGCAGTACGGCCTGGCGGCGATTCGCGCACGCGGCACCCTGCCGGATGCCGGCCGGTTTTTTGCGGTCGGCCCTGGCACCGCCCGTGCCCTGGCGGCGCAGGGGCTTGAAGGGGCGGTCACGCCGGACGGCCAGGACAGCGAGGCGCTGCTGGCGTTGCCGGAGTTGCAGGCCGTGGCAGGTCAGCGCGTGGTGATCGTGCGCGGCGTCGGCGGCCGTCCGCTCATGTCCGACACCCTGCGCGCGCGCGGAGCGGACGTGCATTTCATGGAGTGCTACCGGCGAACCTGTCCGCCTGCCGATCCTTCACGCCTGCTGGCCCGCTGGCGGGCGGGCGGCATCGATGCCGTGACGATCGCCAGCGCGGAGACGCTGTACAACCTGGCCCGCTTGCTGGGTGAGCCGGGTGCGCCCCTGCTCGCCGCCACCCCGCTTTTCGCCCCGCATGAGAAAATCGCCGAAGCGGCTCGTCGCTTCGGCATTGCGCGCGTCATCACCACGCCAGGCGGCGACGATGGCTTGCTGGATGGTCTGGTTAACTGGTTCAGGAACAAGACAGGCTCTAAAACATGAATGACACCCCCGAAACATCTGCCACGCCTCCTGCGCCAGCCGTGGCAACGCCGCAATCCCGTATCCATCCCCTGCCGCTCGTTGCCATGCTGGTGTCCGTGCTGGCTTTGGCGGCAGCGGGATGGTCCTGGTCCGACAGCCGTGAACGCATCCGCGATCTGAAAACCGAACTGGGACGCCGGCTGGCCGAATCGGGCAAGGAGACGAGCGAATCCCGGCTGCTGGCGCGCAATGCCGACGACGCGATGCGCCAGATCGGCGAAAAGGTCGCGCATATCGAAAGCCAGATGGCGACGTCGCAGCAGCAGCAGCTCGCACTCGAGTCCCTGTACAAGGATCTGGCGCAGGGCCGCGATCAATGGACGCTGGCTGAAATCGAGCAGGTGTTGCTGACGGCCGCGCAGCAGTTGCAGCTGGTGGGCAACGTGAAGGCGGCGATCATCGCGCTGGAGGGGGCCGATACCCGGCTGCAGCGCCTGAACAAGCCACAGTTCACCGCGTTGCGTCGTGCCATAGCCGTCGATCTGGCCAACCTGCGGGCAGCCCCCTCGGTTGACGAAGTGGGAATGAGCGCCCGCATCGAGGCGCTGGTGGCGCACCACATGGACTGGCCACTGGCCAGCGCGCAGGTCTCCGAAGCGGTGCCTGCGCCGCGCAGCGTGCAGGCGGCCAACTTCGGCCAGGAGTTGTGGGCGGAACTGAAGCATCTGGTGCAGATCCGCCGCGTGGAAGGCAACGAAGCGGTGCTGCTGCCGCCTGATCAGGCTTACTTTCTGCGCGAGAACCTGCGCCTGCGCCTGCTGTCGGCGAGGCTGGGGCTGCTGTCGCAGGATCAGGCGGCATTCCGCGCGGACCTGCGCGCGGTGCTGAACATGCTTGAACGCTATTTCAATACGCGCGATGCCGGGGTCGCCGATGCCATCAAGGAAGTCAAGCGCCTGGCCAGCCTGCAGATTGCCATCAAGCTGCCGGGCATCGATGCCAGCCTGGCTGCGCTCGATGCCTACAAGGGAGAACATTAAATTGCGCTGGCTGATCTCGCTTCTCATCGTGGCCGTGCTGGCAGTCGCCCTGGCGATGGCAGGACGCTACGATCCAGGTTATGTCGTGCTGGTCTATCCGCCGTGGCGGATGGAAATATCCTTCATCGGTTTTGTGCTGGCAGTGGTCGGGATGGTGGTGGGCGGCATCGTGCTGCTGCGCCTGGCCATGCTCACCCTCAATCTACCCGGCATCGTGCGCGAACAGCGCGAGCGCCGGGCCGCACGCAAACGCGACCAGAATTTCGTTGGCGGTCTGCAGGCATATGCTGAATGCCGCTATCAGGACGCCGAGGAATCCCTCGGAAAATGGCAGGGAGACGAACCCCGGATCGGCCTGGCGCGCGTGCTGGCAGCCCGTTCGGCGCAGGAGATGCGGGCGGTCGCGCAGCGCGAACGGCACATACGGGAAGCCACCGAACACGGCGCTGAACTCGCGGCGCTGTTGTTCGAGGCCGAGGCATGCCTCGACACCAAGGATGCCACGGCGGCGCTGGTGGCGATCAACCGGGCCAGGGAGATCGCGCCCCAGCACACTGCGCTGTTGCGGCTCGAACTCAAGGCCAGACAGATGACGGGACAGTGGGATGAAGCCGAACGCCTGCTCGACGTACTGGTCCGCAGCAATGCGCTGGAGCCGGGCGTCGCCGTCCAGAGCCGGCGCATGGTGTATGCGGAAAATCTCAAGCGCCGCGCCGAAGACGATCGCGGTCTGCTGGAATACTGGAAGAAAATTCCGGCCGATTTCAAGACCGATCCGTGGATGGCGCGTGCCGCTGCCCGTGCCTTCATGCAACGCGGCGGGCACGATACGGCGCTGGATATTCTGGAGGCCGCACTCGGGCGTGAGTGGAACGAGGATCTGGTCGCCCTGTATGGCGACGTGCGCGGCAGCAGCCCGACCCGGCAGATCGAGCAGGCCGAAAAATGGTTGCATGCCCAGCCGCGCGACGCACAGTTGCTGCTTTCCCTGGCACAGCTCTGTAGCGTGCAGCAACTATGGGGCAAGGCACAAAGCTATCTGGAAGCCAGCCTGGCCATCGCCGCCAGCGCCGAAGGCCATATCCGCATGGCTGAGCTCAAGAACCAGAGCGGCCAGCCCGGTGAAGCCTGCCGGCATTATCAGAAAGCCCTGGCATTGTGCGGCGTGCAGCAGGGTTCGAAGTGAACGACCGGGACGTTGACATGGATTCGCGCCATCATGCAGCGTGTACCATCGGATTTTTCCGGCATCAATGAGGAGAGCATCCATGCGCCGCTATTTCCTTGCCCTGTTGGGGGTCGTTCTGGGCAGCCTGGTGATGTTGCCCGCCAGCCAGGCCGCACCCGCACCCTCGCAGCCGAGCCCGACCGCCGGTGTTTACAAGGTGGCCATCGATCCCGGCGTCAGCCTCGCCGACGCGGCCGAATCGATGCGCCTGCGGGCCAATGCGCTGAACCTGAAACTGGTCGCGGAACTGCCGTTATCCAAACAGGTAGAGGCGGTGACGGGCAAGCCGCAACGCACCATCACCATTTTCCAGTTCTGTGACGCGGTCACGGCCAAGGAACTGCTCGACATGAGCATGGACTTTGCCATCTACATGCCGTGCCGCATCTCGATGATCGAGGATGCCGACGGCAGAGGCTGGCTGATCATGCAGGATATCAACGTCGATCTGGTGGCGAAGGAAAAAAAGCTGCAAGGGGAACTGACCCGGCGCATCAAGAAGGTACGCGACGGGCTGATCGATATCATGAAAGCGGGCGCCCACGGGGAATTGTGAGCGTCTGACCGCCGCACGCCTGCGGCCGTGGCGGGCAGGCAAAGCGCAATCTCCGTTTCCCGCGGGCGTTTTCTACGGGGCGGAGGCCATTTCCGCGTCGGCCGCGTAGACGAAGGAATCGGCAAAGAATTCATCTTCGAGCAAGCCCCGCGTGCGCGTGAAGGTTTCCCGCGCACGGTCCACCATGACGGGCGCGCCGCAGGCATACACCTGATAGCCAGACAGGTCGGCAAAGTCGGCCAGCACCGCCTCGTGCACATAACCGGTCCGCCCCTCCCACCGATCGTCCGGCTGCGGCTCGGACAGCACCGGGATGAAGCTGAAGTTCGGCCGTTCGGCCAGCCACTGCTGCGGCAGTTCGGCCATGTACAGATCTTTCAGCGAACGCACCCCCCAGTACAGGACCAGTTCGCGGTCCGTATGCTCGGCAAAGGCGTGTTCCAGCATGCCCTTGATCGGCGCGAAGCCGGTGCCGCCGGCGATGAAGATCATTGGCTTGTCCGAGTCCTCGCGGATAAAGAAACTGCCGAGCGGCCCTTTGAGGCGCAGGATGTCGCGTTCCTTCAGGGTGGAAAACACCTGGCCGCTGAACAGGCCATCCGGCACGTGGCGAATGTGCAGTTCCAGCAGCGCGTCGTCGTGCGGCGGATTGGCGAGCGAATAGCTGCGCGACTTGCCGTCCTTCAATTGGAAGTCGATGTATTGCCCGGCGAGAAACTGCAGTCGCTCGTTGGCGGGCAGCTTGATTTTCGCCACCATCACGTCATCGGCCCGTTTTTCCAGTTTTTCCACCCGGCACGGCAGGGTTTTTACCATGATGTCCTTGGCGGCCCCGATTTCCTTGGCCTCGATGACCATGTCGCTCAACGGTCTGGCGCGGCAGAACAAGGCGCGACCCTGTGCTTTTTCCTCATCTTTCAACGCGCTGGCGGAATGCGCGCCATAGTCGAGCTGGCCGGACAGCACCTTGCCCTTGCAGGTCCCGCACGCGCCGTTGCGGCAGCCGTAGGCCAGTGAGAACCCTTCGCGCAAAGCGGCTTCGAGGAGGGTTTCGTCGTCGTGGACGGTGAATTGATGCCCGCTGGGCTGGATGGTGATCTGGTACGGCATGATGTGCGCTTAAAATGCGGGAATGAACCGCATGGATTATCGCCCGGACAGGCGGGGTTTTTACCCTTGCGGCTCAAGGGTTACAGGCTGGAGCAATGAAAAAGATCTTGATCGTAGGGTTTGGCGATGTCGCCCGGCGGCTGGTGACGCAGTATGCCGGCCAGGCCGACTTCATTGGCATGATACGTCGGCCTGACCGCGTGGCCGAGTTGCGCGCGCTGGGCGTGACGCCGTGCATCGGCGATCTGGATATGCCCGCTACGCTGAAGCGCCTGGCGCGCGTCGACGCGGTACTGCATCTTGCGCCGCCACCCGGTTCGGGCAGTACCGATCCGCGAACGGCCCACTTGCTGCATGCGCTCGCCCGGCGCGGCGCCCCGGGCGTGCTGGTATATGTCAGCACCAGCGGCGTGTACGGCGATTGCGGCGGCAACTGGGTCAGCGAGACGCGTCCGGTGGCGCCGGTGAACGCCCGTGCCGTGCGGCGGGTGGATGCCGAACGCCAGCTCCGCGCCTGGGGCGAGGCCATGCGGGTACAGGTGAGCATCCTGCGTGCGCCGGGCATCTATGCGGCCGACCGTTTGCCGCTGGAGCGTATCCGGCGCGGTACGCCCGCGTTGGTCGCGCAGGATGACAGCTACACCAATCATATCCATGCCGATGACCTGGCGCGGCTGGCGTGGGCGGCGCTGTTCAGGGGGCGTTCGCAGCGCATCTATCATGCGGTCGATACGCGTCCGCTGAAAATGGGGGACTGGTTCGACAGTTGTGCCGATGCGTTCGGCCTGCCGCGGCCCCCTCGGGTGGACCGTGCCGAAGCGGAAAAGCTGCTGTCGGAGGCGCTGCTATCGTTTCTGCGCGAGTCGCGCCAGTTGTCGAACACGCGTACCGCACACGAACTGCGGTTGCAATACCGCTACCCGACTTCGCATGACCTGCTGCGCGAAATCGGGCCGGCCTACCGCGACGGGCCTCAGCCCGGTCAGATCAGTCTGTTCTGAGCAGCCCGCCGTTCAGCGCAGCAGATCGTCGGGTTCCCGTTTGAATTCGCCTTCCAGAACGTCGTCGTTTGCCGGGCGCAGCGGATCCTTCCTGCGTCCGGCCCAGGTGCCGGGGGTCAGCAGCAGGACAAGCGCGATGACATCGCTGATGAAACCGGGGAAGACAAGCAGGCCGCCCGCGAGGAGAATACGCCCGCTGGCGAAGAGGGAAGCCAGGGGATGCGCGCCCGACTGCAACGAAAACAGCAGGCGCGGCCCCCAGACGACGTGCTCGGCGCGAATCAGGAGGATGCCGGCGACGGCCGCCAGCAGCAGCCACAGCAGCACCCAGCCGCCGATGACACTGGCCACCCAGAAAATACCGATGGCTTCCAGTACCGGAAACGACAGGAACAATAGGACAATCCAACCAAAGCGCATGACATGGAACCTTTGTTAGTATTGACCAATGTACCCGATGTTGCGAATGCCGAGAAACTGGCGCGCGCGTTGGTCGAGGGCCGCGCAGCGGCATGCGTGAACGTTTTGACGGCATGCCGCTCCATTTACAGCTGGCAGGGGCGGGTGGACACGGCGGAAGAAATTCCCCTGCTGATTAAGACCACCGCGGAAAACTACCCGCAGGTCGAAGTGATCGTCCGCGCGCACCATCCCTACGCTGTACCCGAACTGATCGCCGTACCGATCACACACGGCTTGCCCGCTTATCTCGACTGGATGGCCAAGGAGACTGAAAAGCATGATTAAGTGGATTCGTTTTATCAACCTGCTGGCCATGTTCGGCAGTGCGTTCCTGCATGTTCCGCTCGCGCATGCCGATGAATTCCTTGACCCCGATGTCGCGTTCAAGTTCTCGGCCCGTGCGCTGGACGCCAATACGCTGGAAGCGAACTGGCAGATCGCCGATGGCTATTACATGTATCGCGACAAGTTCAAGTTCGAAGTCGATGGCGCGACGCTGGGCTCGCCGCAGAAGCCGGCCGGCAAGATGAAACAGGACGAGAACTTCGGCACGGTCGAGACCTATCGCAAGGACGTGCGCATCGTGCTGCCGATCCAGCGCACTGCGGACGCCACGTCGATCACCCTGAAAACCGTGTCGCAGGGCTGTGCGGATGCCGGACTGTGCTATACGCCGCAAAACGAAAGCGTCACGATCAAGCTGCCGGCACTGGTGGCGGCCGCGGTGTCCGCCTCGTCTGCCGTTGCCGCTGCGGCGGCGCCGTCCGCGCTGGACAGCCTGAAGAGCCTGGGCGGCGATACGGGCATGCCGCAGCTTCTGCCGCCGGACGAGGCGTTCCTGGTCTCCGCCGCCATGCCGGATGCGCAGACGATCAAACTGGATTACACGCCGACCGCGCATACCTACCTGTATCGCGACAAGCTCGCCTACACCATCAAATCACCTGCCGGCGTCACGATTACGCGTGTCGAGACGCCGGCGGGCGACATCAAGGACGACCCGAGTTTTGGCCGTACCGAGGTATATCACCAGGGCATGTCCGCCCGCCTCGCGCTGTCGCGTCCGCTGGCCGGCAACGAAACACTGGTTCTGGCCGCCACCTGGCAGGGCTGCAACGAGGCGGTCGGCGTCTGCTATCCGCCGATCAAGCATGACTTTTCCATGACGGTCGGCGGCGGCATCGCCTCCGTTGCGGCAAGCGGCATGACTGCATCCGCCACCCCGGATGCCGCGAAGCCGGTAGCCAATGAATCCGATACCTCGAAGATCGAGCGCGTATTGAAGGCCGGCAGCTTCTGGGCGGTCGTCGCCACTTTCTTCGGATTCGGCCTGCTGCTGGCGCTGACGCCGTGCGTGTTCCCGATGATTCCGATCCTGTCGGGCATCATCGCCGGACAGAAAAAGGAACTCACCAAGACCAGCGGCTTCCTGCTGTCGCTCGCCTACGTGCTGGGCATGGCCATCACTTACGCGCTGGCCGGCGTGGCGGCTGCCTTGTCCGGCACGCTGCTGTCGAACGCCCTGCAGAACCCGTGGGCGCTCGGCATCGGCGCCGGCATTTTCGTCCTGCTGGCGCTGTCGATGTTCGGCTTTTTCGAGATCCAGTTGCCGAGCGCGCTGCAAAGCAAGTTCTCCGATGCCTCCAACAAGATGAAGGGCGGCAATTTCATCGGCGTCTTCGTCATGGGCGCGCTGTCCGCCGTCATCGTCGGCCCCTGCGTGGCGCCGCCGCTGGCGGCCGCGCTCGCCTTCATCGCACAGACCGGCAACACCACGCTGGGCGGCGTCGCGCTGTTCGTGCTGGCGCTCGGCATGGGGGTGCCCCTGCTGCTGGTCGGCCTGTCGGCGGGGGCGCTGCTGCCGCGCGCCGGCGGCTGGATGAACGCGGTGAAGTACTTCTTCGGCGTGCTGATGCTGGCGATCGCCATCTATCTGATCTCGCCGATCATCCCGGCCTGGGTCAACATGCTGCTGTGGGCCGTGCTGCTGATCGCGTCCGCGATCTACCTGCATGCGCTCGATCCGCTGCCGGAGAAAGCCTCGGGCTGGAAGCGTTTGTGGAAGGGACTCGGCGTGGTGTTGCTGGTCGGCGGGCTGTCGATCATTCTCGGCATGCTGGCGGGCAGCCGCGACCTGTTGCAGCCACTCGAGATTTACAAGGGCAGTGTCTTCAAAGGCGGCGCGGGCGGTGCTGCCATGGCGGCCGAGCAAGAAGGGGTGGCCTTCGAGAGGGTGAAGAGCGTCGCCGAGCTCGATACCCGACTGGCCGCGGCCAGGACCGAGGGCCGACCGGTCATGCTCGATTTTTATGCGGACTGGTGCGTGTCGTGCAAGGAAATGGAACATCTGACCTTCAGTGACCCCAGGGTGCAGGCCCGCCTGCACAAGATGGTCCTGCTGCAGGTCGACGTCACGGCCAACACCGATGCCGACAAGGCCTTGCTGAAACGCTTCAACCTGTTCGGGCCGCCCGGCCTCATTTTCTGGGACGACACGGGCGCGCAATCGGATTACAAGGTGATCGGTTTCGAAAAGGCGGACAAGTTTCTCGCCAGCCTCGATTCGGCGCTCGGGCAGTAAGGTCCGGCGCCCCCTGAAGCCCTGCGAGCCTGCGCCCGCAGGGCTTCGCGCTTTATGGCTGGCGTCGAAGTACCGTGATGGCGTCGAGCAAAGGGGTGACGACAGGCTGGATCTTGCGCCGCATCAGCGAGCCGATGGCTGTGGTCTTGAGGAAGATCGGTCGTACCGTCTCGGCATCCGCTGCGGCCAGCGTGCCCAGCGCCGCGCAGTCCGGCCCGAATTGCGGCGCAGCGGCGAGCAGCGCGGAAAGGGCGCTGTCGCGCGTGGCTTCATCCGCCTGACGGAGCGGGGCGCACCAGTTGGCGAGGGCATTCAGCGTGTGATTCACCACTTCCTGGATTTCCGGGCGGTCGAGGACCGTCGCGAGGGTGGCGAGAAAAGTCTGACCCTGCGCCGACAGAGCCCGGTCGAGCAGCGCGCAGTAGGGATTGCCGGCAAGCTGCGGCACGCTGGCGTGGTCGGCGCGCGCGGCACGCGGACCGGGCAGCCGGTCCGGCTGCATTTCGAGAAACGCCACGTAGTAGGCGTTGCGGCTGTTGCCGCGCTTCCAGACCGATAGCCGTTCGGCATCGCTGAGTACGCTGGAATACAGCATCGCCGCGACCGTATCCAGAATGCCGAGGTCGTCCTCGTGCAGAAAGGCGAGATGCTCGACCAGGAACTCGGCCAGCGTGCGGCCCATGCTGCCGCGGCATACGACATCGCGCAGCAGCATGCAACGCGCGTTCTCAATCGTCGGCATGCACCACCAGGCATAGCGGGCCAGTTCGTCGGTCAGCGCGGGCGAGTTCACCACCGCGACCACCGCCTCCTCTTCAGCGATCAGCAGCAGCTGCGCCAGATGCTGGGCCGATAGTCCTGCCTGCGATTGTCGGGTCCAGCGCGTGAGATGCACCGGATAGCCGCCGGGCGACCCCAGCGCATGGCCGGACAGCAACTCGCGCACCCGTTTCAGGTAGCGGTCGGAACGCTCGGTGGGTTTGAGCGGCACGCTGGCTTCGCCCTGCGGGGTCAGCGCCCACAGCGTCATGCTGGACTCGTCGATGCGGACCGCCTTGAGTTCGGTATTGAAGAGGACGTTGAGGCGCAGTTCGTCCTCGGGGGACAGTTCGTCGTTCATTGGGTTTTCTCACCACAGAGGCACAGAGATATGTCCCGCAGGGACGGTATCCCTTGGGACACAGAGGAAAGCGTTTGTTTTTCTCCGTGTCTCTGTGTCTCTGTGGTTAATGGTTTATAACTTTCCAAACACATCGTGTGCCGCGGCGATGGTGGCGTCGATATCGGCATCGCTGTGCGCGGCCGAGACAAAGCCGGCTTCGAATGCGGACGGGGCAAGATACATGCCGCGATCGAGCATGGCGTGAAAGAAACGGTTGAATTTTTCCTTGTCGCATTGCATCACTTCGGCAAAGCTTGCCGGCGGCCTCGCGGCGAAATACAGCCCGAACATGCCGCCGACCGAGTCGGCGCAGAAGCTGACGCCGGCGTCTTCTGCGGCGGCAGTCAGCCCCTGCACCAGTTTTTCGGTGCGGGCGGTCAGCGCCGCATGGAAACCGGGCTCGGAAATCGCATCCAGCGTCGCCAGACCGGCGGCCACCGCGACCGGGTTGCCCGACAGCGTCCCGGCCTGATACACCGGGCCGACCGGCGCCAGGGCCTCCATCACGTCGGCGCGGCCGCCGAAGGCACCGACCGGCATGCCGCCGCCGATGACCTTGCCGAGCGTGGTCAGATCGGGCTTGATGCCAAGCAGTTTCTGTGCGCCGCCGAGATCGACGCGGAATCCGGTCATCACCTCGTCGAAAATCAGCAGGGAACCATGCTGGTCGCACAGCCGGCGCATCGCGCTCATGAATTCGGCGTTCGGCTTGACCAGGTTCATGTTGCCGGCGAAGGGCTCGACGATGATGCAGGCGATTTCGCTGCCGATCCCGGCGAAGGTGCGCTCCAGTCCGGCGACGTCGTTGTAGTCGAGCACGATGGTCTGTGCCGCCACTTCGGGCGGTACGCCGGCCGAGGTCGGGTTGCCGAAGGTGAGTGCGCCGGAGCCGGCCTTCACCAGCAGGAAGTCGGCATGGCCGTGGTAGCAGCCTTCGAACTTGATGAATTTGCTGCGCCCGGTGAAACCGCGCGCCAGACGGATCGCGCTCATGGTCGCCTCGGTGCCGGACGACACCAGCCGCACCTTCTCGATGCTGGGTACGAGCTGGGTGATGCGCGTGGCGATGGTCAGTTCGGCTTCGGTCGGTGCGCCGAACGACAGGCCGTTGGCGGCGGCGTCCTGCACCGCCTTGACGGTGCCGGGGTGGGCGTGGCCGAGGATGGCCGGCCCCCACGAACCGACATAGTCGATGTATTCGCGGCCATCGGCATCCCATACGCGGGAGCCCCTGGCGCGACTGAAGAACACCGGGGTGCCGCCAACGCTTCTGAAAGCACGTACCGGCGAGTTGACCCCGCCGGGGATGACTTGCTGCGATTGTTCGAATAGCTGTTCGTTACGGGTCATGGCTGCTTTCATCGTTGGGCGTTCACTCTTCGGATTCGGTTTCGAATAATTGATTCAGGTCGTGCGCGGCGATCCGGACGTCGGGGGTATCGAACAAGGCCGATAGCACAGCCAGACTGTCGGCTCCGGCATCGAGCAACGACGGCGCGTTGGCCGGCGTGATCCCGCCGATGGCGACCAGCGGCACCTGGATGAGGGGTGCCGCGTCGCGCAGCAGATCAAGACTGGCACGCGGCGCATCCGGTTTGGTGCGCGATGCGAAAAAGCTGCCAAACGCCACGTAGTCGGCGCCTGCGGCCTGCGCCGCCCGCGCAAGATCGAGACTCTGGTAGCACGAGGCCCCGATGAATTTGCCGGGGCCGAGAATGATGCGTGCTTCGCGCAGACTGCCGTCGTCGCGTCCCAGGTGTACGCCGTCGGCCCCGGCAAGGTCCGCCAGCCGCAGGTCGTCGTTGACGATCAGCGGCGCGCCGAAGCGGCGGCATAACGCGACCAGTTCGCTCGCCTGTTCATGACGGCGCGCGACGTCGCCCGATTTGTCGCGATATTGCACCGCGGCGACCCCTCCGGCGAGCGCGGCCTCGACCTGCCGCAACAGGTGTCCGGTGTCCGCGGTTTCGAAAGTGAGCGCGTAGAGGCCGCCCGGAAATTCAAGCATGGAAAAACTCAGGCATTGCCTTCGACCTGTTCATCCTGCGCCCAGAAAAAACGTTCGGGGATGTATTGCCCCATGCCGGGGCGGAACGCGGCCTTCAGGGATTCATAAGTGAAATTTTGCGCGTCACGCACCGCCTGCGGAATCTCCTGCCCGTAGGCCAGGGCTGCGGCGATGGCCGAGGCAAGCGTGCAGCCCGAGCCGTGATAACTGCCGGGCAGGCGGTCCCAGGCATCGGTCTGGACATGCCCGTTGGTGTCGTACAGGCTGTTCAGCACGCGCGGTGTCGCTTCGTGGGTGCCGGTGATGAGTACGTATTCGCAGCCGAGATCGGTGAGGTGTCTGGCGCAGGCGGCGAGATCCATGTCGTCATCGTCCGATTCGAACGACGCCAGCCGTCGCGCTTCGTGGCTGTTGGGCGTGAGAATGCTGGTCTGCGGGATCAGCAGGTCGCGCATGGCGGCGATCATGTCGTCGGTGGCCAGTTCGTCGCCGCGTCCGGAGGCCAGCACCGGGTCGAGGATGACCGGAATGTCCGGATAGTCGGACAGGATTTCCGCGATCATCGCCATCGATTCGGCTCCGCCCAGCATGCCGAGCTTGAACGCGGCGACCGGCACGTCTTCCAGCAGCATGCGGGCCTGGTCCGCCACCCACTCGGCATCGATCACCAGAATCTCGTCTATGCCGGCAGTATCCTGCACCGTGAGGGCGGTGATCACCGACAGGGGATGGCAGCCCATGCTGGCCAGCGTCAGCAGGTCGGCCTGGATTCCTGCGCCGCCCGTCGGATCGGAGGCGGCAAAGCTGAGCACCAGCGGTGGCGTGGGCTTGGAGGAGAAAGTAGGCGGCATGACAGCGCTGCTTTAAAATCAATCCCCAATTTTAGCCGATTCCCCTTGAACCCATGTCCGAACCTCCCGAATACCAAAGCTGGATGTGCCTGATCTGCGGCTACATCTATCACGAGGAAACCGGCGCGCCTGAAGACGGCATTCCGCCCGGCACACGCTGGGACGACGTCCCGATCAACTGGACCTGTCCGGATTGCGGTGCGCGCAAGGAGGATTTCGAGCGGGTGGAGATCTGACATTTTGTTGATTTCATTCAAGTAATGCCCAGACTGGTACGTTAATGCGGGAGAGGTGGGCTGAGTGTGTACGCGCAGGCTGGACGGAAGTGCGGCACGACGGCGTTAACCAATGGCAGTCGATCAGGAGACGACAATGATGACACGATGGATTTCAATGTGGGTTCTGCTTGTTTTTTCGACAAGCGTATGGGCGATCTCCCCTTATATTCAGGGGGATTCGGTGGCAAGCGGCAATGTGCAGGCGGCGGCCACGGCCGTCGAATCCAGGCTGAAAAGCGGCGGATTCAAGGTGGTTGGCAAATATTTCCCCAAGACCCTGGCGGGTTATGGCGTGGTCGTCGCCACGGATGACGCCATGCTCGACGAAGTGGGCGCAGTGGGCGGCAATGCCATCCTGGGTGCGGCGATCCGGGTGGGGGTGAAGGCGGACGGCAGCGTGACGTACACCAACCCCGACTACTGGTATCGCGCCTATTTCCGCAAGGCCTTCACCAAGAAGGAAGATGCGGTCAAGGCCTTGCAGGCGCGCCTGCAAAGTGCGTTGGGTGCGGGCAAGGAACTGGGCGGTGACGAATCCGCCGGCAGCCTGAGCAATTACCGCTACATGATCGGCATGGAGCGCCTGGATTCGTACAAGAACAAGCTGGCTGAATACGGCAGCTTTGCCGAGGCGGTGAAGACCGTACGCGAGAATCTGGCCAAGGGCGCGGGCAAGACGAGCAAGATCTATGAGATCGTGCTGCCCAATCGCAAGCTGGCCGTGTTCGGCGTGGCGATGAACGACGGCGAGAACAGCGACGGCGACTGGATCAAGAAGATCGACATGCAGAACAGCATTGCCGGCCTGCCGTACGAGATTTACGTGGTCGACAAGGACGTGGAATCGCCGCATGGCCGCTTCCGCATCGCCCTGGCGTTCCCCGATGTGGGGATGGGGCAGTTCATGCGGATATCCTCCCTGCCGAATACCATCCTCGACACCATGAGTGCGGTGGCCGGGGTGGAGAAGAAGTCCAGCGGAGATGCCTGGCAGCAGCAGTAAGGACAGGCCTCCCTGACGGGCAAAAGGGCGTTGCGCGGCAACGCCCTTTTTGTTTGTCGCCCGCCCGTGGCGGCAGGCACGCACTAAAGAAGCCAGAACCGGTGCCGTAATGTTTACCACACAGGAGGTGGCAGGTGCCGCCTACCCGACGATCCTGCTGGAGAAACGTGTGGATAACGAAGCATTGAAGGGCGTCAAGGTCATGGTCATCGATGACAGCAATACCATACGCCGCAGCGCGGAAATCTTTCTGAATCAGGCGGGCTGTGAAGTCATTCTGGCGCAGGACGGTTTCGACGCGCTGGCCAAGATCACCGACCACGAGCCCGATGTGGTGTTCGTCGACATCATGATGCCGCGACTCGATGGCTATCAGACCTGTTCGCTGATCAAGCGGAATGCCAGGTACCGCACCACGCCCGTCATCATGCTGTCGTCCAAGGACGGGTTGTTCGATCGGGCACGCGGTCGCATGGTGGGGTCCGACGAATACCTGACCAAGCCTTTTACCAAGGACACGTTGCTGACGGCAGTGCGTGAGCATACGAGTGCAGATGCTTAATTTTCTGGGAGCATAGTTATGGCGATCAGCCGAATTCTGGTTGTGGACGATTCACCCACCGAACGTTTTTTTCTGTCCGAATTGCTGGTGAAGAACGGCTATCTGGTCAGCATGGCTGAAAGCGGCGAGGAAGCCGTCGCCCAGGCCAAGCAGACCTTGCCCGACCTGATCGTGATGGATGTCGTGATGCCCGGCATGAACGGTTATCAGGCGACCCGCATGATCACCAAGGAAGATGCAACCAAGCATATTCCGGTCATCATGTGCACCACAAAAGGTCAGGAAACCGACAAGGTGTGGGGCATGCGTCAGGGCGCAAAAGCCTATCTGGTCAAACCAGTCAAGCCGGAAGACCTGCTGCAGCAGATCAAGGCGCTGGGCTGAGCGCACCGCCATGGCCAAGAAATTCAATCTGCGCGAATTTCAGACCCAGCTGTCACAACAGTTGCAGGCCGCTGCCAGCCGCGACAATTCCGGATCGCGGCTGGGCTTTCGCGTGGGCAATGCGAACTGGCTGGTGAGCCTGTCCGATACCGAAGAAGTGATTCCGGTACCGGCCATCGTCAAGGTGCCCGGTGCGCGTCGCTGGTTCCGCGGCGTCGCCAACATTCGCGGCAATCTGTATGCCGTGAGTGATTTCGCCGATTTCATGGGGCAGGGCGTGACGCCTGAACATGCCGATAGCCGCCTGCTGATTCCGCATCATGATTTCGGCGTGAACGCGGCACTGCTGGTCCGCAACACCCTGGGTCTCAAGAACATCAATCGTTACCAGCCGAGCGGCGCGCATGCGGCCCATCCCTGGGTTGCGCGCCAGTACGCGGATGAGACGGGTGCCGACTGGTGCGACATGGACTTCGGACAATTGCTTGGCGATGCCGAATTTCTCAAGGTCGAAGCATAGATCGGCAATGGTATTGATCATTAGAACCGGGCGCGCTGGCGCCGATACAGTAGGAGGACTGGAGCGATGAACATGGCAATCACGATGAATGGCCTCAAGGGGCTGGCGGGCCGCATGACGGGGAAAAGTGGAAACGAACACACCACCCTGATCATGCAGACCGTGCGCAAGCTGGCGGACAAGGATCCCGGCAAGGCGCCCCTGATCGGCAGTCTGCCAGTCGAGAAGCAATATTTTTATACCGGTGGTGCCCTGATCGTTTCCCTGCTTCTGGCGGCCGGCTTCACCATCTACAGTTCGATCCAGCTTGATAACCGTACCGGCTACGAAAGACGGGCGGGCGAACTCAAGGTGCTGTCGCAGCGTCTGCCGCTGGCCGCCCAGCAGTCGGTGCTGGGTAATACCGCAGCGTTCAAGAAACTGGCGGCCGGCAAAGCAAGTTTCGAGACGACGCTCAAAGGCCTGACCGAGGGCGACGACACGATTCCCGCTTCCAGCGGTGCCGCCCGCATGACCCTGGAGAAGATCGACACGCAATGGCAGAAATTCAACCCGCAAGTCACCCAGATCCTGTCGCAGCAGAAAAACCTGGTAGCGATGAGTGCCAGTATCAAACGCATTAACAGCCTGAGCATGGATTTGCAGAAGGTGGCCGAACGGCTGGCCGGCCAGCTGGCGGATTCCGGAGCGGGCGTGCGTGAAGTGTCGCGTGCGAATCATCTGGCCATGCTGAGCCAGCGTTTGCCGAAGAACGCCAACCTGCTCTTGACGGCCGAGCTGATCGACCCCGCCGTCGTGACGCAACTGGAGAAGGACACGACTTCATTCCGGGATACCGTACAGGCATTGATGTCCGGCATCGCCAGCCGCAACGAAAGCAACCTGGCGACCCTGGAAGATCTTGGCAGCAACATGGGCGACATGGTCGAGGTCGTGGGCGCGGTGCTCGCCAATACGCAGCCGCTCATGCAGGCCAAGATATCGGCCAAAAACCTGTTCGCCGGCAGCGATGCGCTGCTTGAAAATACCGACCAGTTGTCGCAGGACTACCAGTCCGTGGGGGGCACCGGTTATCTGCTGGCGGCCCTGTTCGGCTTGTTGGCGATCGGTTCGCTGGTGATGCTGGGGCTGGTCAACATCAACGAGACCAAATCGCGGGCGCGCAGGAGCGAAGAGGAAAACGGCCGCAACCAGGAGGCGATTCTGCGCCTGATGGACGAACTGGGCGAATTGGCCGAGGGCAACCTCACGATCAACGCCAGCGTGACCGAGGATATCACCGGCGCGGTGGCCGACTCGATCAACTATACGGTCGAGGAATTGCGTACGCTGGTACGCGGGATCAACCATGCTACGCAACAAATGGATCAGGCCGCCGATCAGGCGGGCCAGGTATCCGATTCGCTGCAGCAGGCGGCACGCCGCCAGACTGCCGGCATCGAAGAAACTTCGGCCGCAGTCGTGAACCTGGCGCAGTCGGTGCAACAGGTATCGGGCAACGCGGCCGAATCCGCCCGGGTGGCGGAACAATCGCTGGCGGCAGCCGAAAAAGGCCAGCATGCAGTGGCCAACGCGATTTCCAGCATGAACGGCCTGCGCGAGCAGATTCAGGAAACGTCGAAGCGAATCAAGCGCCTGGGCGAATCCTCGCAGGAGATTGGCGAAATCGTCGAACTCATTTCCGACATTACCGAACAGACTAACGTGCTGGCGCTCAACGCCGCCATCCAGGCGGCTTCCGCGGGTGAGGCCGGACGCGGTTTCTCGGTGGTTGCGGAAGAAGTGCAGCGGCTGGCGGAACGCTCGGCCGATGCGACCAAGCAGATCGCCGCCATCGTGAAGACGATTCAGTCCGACACCCATGACACGGTGGCGGCGATGGAAGTCTCGACCCAGGGCGTGGTCGAAGGCGCCAAGCTGTCCGATGCCGCAGGCCAGACGCTGGCCGAGATCGGCGACGTGTCGAAGAAACTGGCCGGGCTGATCGCCGATATTTCCTCGGCCACGCAGAGTCAGGCCGAATCGACCGCCAAGGTGGCCGAAACCATGCAGGACATCAAATCCATTTCGGCGCAGACCAGCAGCGGTACGCAGCAAACCGCCGAGTCGATCGGCGGCATGAAGCAGCTGGCGCAGGATCTCAAGGGCTCGGTTGCAGGCTTCAAGCTTGCCTGAGCAGATTGACCCCAAGCAGCGTGTTTTTCGGCCAGGCCGGCATACAACGTCAGGAATACATATCATGAGCGCCTTACTCGACTACGATACCGGCCCATTGAACTGGGTACGCGGAGACATCGACGCCGCGCTGCAGGCCGCCCTCGGGCGCGTGCAGGCCTACAGCGTGGATGCCGACCTCACCAATGCCCTGCGACTGGCGGCCGACGATGCGCACCAGGTCGCCGGCGCGCTCCGCATGGTGGGCCTCGAAGGCGCGGCCACCCTGGCGGACGTGCTCGAGTCCACACTGGGCGAGATCAATGAAAACCACCTGCAGGTGAACGATGACGTGCTGTGTGCCTTGCGCAATGCCATCGAAGGCCTGCAGCGCTGGGTCAAGGACCTGGCCGACGGGCGCGGCAGCGGTGAGCTGGCGCTGTTCCCGCTGTACAAACGGCTGCGCGAATTGCAGGGCGCGGAGCGTGTGTTCGAGGGCGAACTGTTCTTTCCCGACCTGCGTACGCGGGCACACGGCAAGGCCGCCAGCGACACGCTGACGCAGGAGGCGCTGGCGGCCGAAGTCAAGGCTGCGCGCGGGCTGTTCCAGCGCGGCCTGCTGGCGTTCCTGCGCAATATCGAGGCGGAGCAAGGGCTGAAGCGGATGCGCGATGCGCTGACCGCGATCGAACGTATTGCACCGTCGCAGGCCTCACAAACCTTCTGGTGGGCATGTGCCGGCTTCGTCGATAGTCTGATCGCACACGGCGTCGAAGCCGACTTCCATGTCAAGCAGCTGCTGGCCCGGGTCGATCTGCAAATGCGCCGCCTGATGGAAGGCTCGCCGCAGGTTGCCGAGCGCCTGCTGCGCGATGCCCTGTTTTTCGTGGCGAAAAGTCAGGCCCTGGAGGGCCGCGCCGCCGAAATTCGCGCCACGTTCGGTCTGGATCGCTATCTTCCGGGCCGCGGCATGCTTGACCCCGAAACACTTGCGCGCATGCGCCCCGTGCTGGATGCCATGCAGGCGAACCTCAAGGCTGCGCGGGAAAGCTGGCATCTCTACGTGGAAGGCGACGCCGCGCATCTGCAGCCGTTCCGCAGCCATCTCGAACACATGCTGCCGCAGGTGCAGGTACTGGAAACCAGCAAGCTGAAACCCCTGCTGGATGCATTGGCCGCCGCCGCTGCGGCCAGGGCGGAACGCGAGGATGGCGTGCGGGAACAGATGGATCTGGAAGTCGCGGCCACCTTGCTGTTCATGCAGAATGCCGTCGATCAGGAAGATGTTCTGCACAGTGATTTCGCGGCCCGCGCGGAAGGTCAGCAGGCACGTCTGCGTGCGTTGATCGAAGGGCGGGAGATGCCCGCCGTGGTTCTGGATGCCAACAGCCGGCGCGAAGCCGAACGCGACATGCTGGTGCATATGGCACAGGAAGTCGGCCAGAATCTGAAACAGATGGAAGAAGCATTGGATGCCTTCTTTCGCGATGCCGGCGAACGCGAAGCGCTGGCCGGTTTGCCCGCGCTGGCACAGCAGGCGCAAGGGGCGCTCACCATGCTGGAATTGCCCGATGCCGCCAGCCTGCTGGGTGCGGCTGCCGCGACGGCGCACTCGTTTGCCGAAGAGGGGTATCCCGATGAGACAACCCAGCAACGTCTGGCCGATGCGTTCTCCAGTCTTGGACTGTATGTCGAATCGTTTTGCGCCGGCCGTGCCGACGCCGCCAGGATCCTGCGTCCCGTACTGATCGAATTCGGTGTGATCGGTGCCGACAGCGCTGACGAAGGCGCATTCGATGACACCGTCGAATCAGGTCTGCCTGCCCGCAAGACCGACGTACAGGAAAATTATCTGGCGTGGTGCGATCAGCCCGACGACGCCACAAAAAAAAAATTCCTTGATGCCCTGACCGAGCTCAATCGCGACGCCGAACTGATCGACGATGCCACGCTGAAAAAACAGACGCGCGTGGCGCTCGAGGCCTGCCGCGATGCATTGACCGCTCCGCAGGCGCTCGATGCGGACATCGCGGCGCTGACCGGTCTGGCGCTGCCGGAGCGTTCCGCGACCGGGTATCCGCTGATGATTGAAGAGGCGACGCAACCGGTTGCCGAAGCAGCCGTGTCGGCCTTCGATGGACCCGTATCCGAACCAAACGGGATCCCTGAAGGGCCGGGTATTGAAACGACCGTGCCCGCACATGACATGCTTCCGGACGCAGCAGAGGAGGCGGGTGTGGAAGCGGTTGGCGACAGTGCGCCGGACGAAGCCATGCTTCAGGTCGCGATTCCAGAAGGCTCCGAGGCGGAACTGCTTGAAATTTTCCTGGAAGAAGCCAACGAGGTGCTGGTGGCCATGGGCGAAGCCTGTGAGGCCTGCCAGGGCAACCCCGACGATCAGGCTTCCATGACGGTCATCCGTCGTGGCTTCCACACGCTGAAGGGCAGCGGGCGCATGGTTGGCCTGGACGAGTTGGGTGAAACCGCCTGGCGGCATGAACAGTTGATGAATGGCTGGCTGGCCGAGAACAAGCCGGCCAGCAATGATCTGTTGTGTCTGATCGAGCGCGCCCGTGGAATGTTCCAGGACTGGGTGAATGCATTGCAGGCCAATCAACCGGCGAGTTTGCCGGTCCCCGCTTTGCTGGCAGCGGTCGATCGTGTGGCACAGGGACGGGCGCTGGATGAGACGCCGATAGCCGAAACAGTCGCGGCGGATCAGGTCGCATGCGAATTCCCGCTGCCCGAAGCGGTCGTGGCGAGCGACGCAGCGGCCGATCCGGTGCAGGAAATCGGGATCATGACGGCGGTAGACGAGAGCCTTGCGGCCGGTCCCGGCATGGAAGACGGCGATCAGGTTCCGTCCACGCTTGAAGTGATCGCCGGAGCAGAGGAAACTGCCGGGATTCCTGACGTGAACGAGATCGACGGTGCGGCGGCGGTTGAAGCCGGCACCGGATTCCCCCTGTACGAATACGCCGCTGGGGAGCTGGAGGTCGCGCCGGCCGGGATTGCACCTCAGTCTGTGATGGCGGATGCGTGGCCCGACCCCGTGCCGGATGTCGGCGCGATGATCGAATATGCCGTGGTGCCCGTTGCCGTGCACGATATCGGGCCGGCCGCTGTGGAAGGCGTCGATCCCTCACACGAAGACACGCAGGTTGCGCCACCCGCCGCGCACATGGACGCCATGCCGCCGGTATCCGGGGAAACGCCTGCAGAGCCGAGCATCCCGGACGAGATCTGTATCGGGTCGGTGTGCCTGTCCACCGGGCTTTACGAAATTTTCATGACCGAAGCGCATCAGCGTCTGGCTGTCATGGCGGAAGAGGTCGAGCGTCACACCGACATGGCGCACAGCGCAGTCAGTGAACATGCACGGCGTGCCATTCATACTTTGGGCGGCATTGCGGGCACAGCCGGCATCACGGCGCTGTCCGACCTGTCGCATGCCCTCGAGCAGTACTGGAACCGTTTCGCGCATGTGTCTTTGCCCCCCGCGCATCTGCCGCTGGTCCAGGATACCGTCGCGCGTCTGCATGACATGATCGCCAGCATCGAAAGCGGGCAGTTGCCTGAGACTGCGAACGATCTGATCGCCGCCCTGGGCGAACTCGAGGATGAGCAGGCGCCAGTGGCACCCGAAGCGGCGCCGGCGAACGATGTGCAGGAACATGTCGCCATGCCGGTTTCCGCGAGTCTGGAAGCGGCATTGCCGTATGAAGCTGCGCCTGTCGAAACCACTGTTGAGGCCGCTCAGAGCGATGCGACGCCGGGCCTGCCGGATATCAGCGCGCTGGTTCCGGACATCAGGCCCGCCGTGTCGGCGCCTGTATTCGAACGGCGCGAGGTGGCCGATGAAATCGACCAGCAACTGCTGCCGATTTTTATCGAAGAAGCCGATACGCTGGTGCCCGACACCAGCGCGCAGCTTCGTGCCTGGAAGGAGGCGCCTGCCAGCGAAGGCCCACGCGATGCGCTGCGCCGCAATCTGCATACCATCAAGGGGAGCGCACGCATGGTGGGCGCCATGCGCCTTGGCGAACTGACGCACGTGATGGAATCGCGCGTGATCGCCGTGATCGAGGGACATCTGGCCACCGGGCAGGCGATATTCGACACGCTGGAGGCCCAGCTCGACCGTCTGGCCGATGCCGTGGAACATCTCAGGCAGGGCGATCTTGCACCCTCGATCGACGACGCACCGGCCCTGCTGGAGGCTCCGGTCGAGCCGGTTCTGGACCCTGCCGGACCCATGGCCACGGCCATGTCCGCAAGCGCCGATCCGCTCGCGCCCGCGACGCCGGTTGCGCGCGAAAGCAATGCCCTGACCCTACGGGTGCGCGCCGACTGGGTCGATCGCATGGTCAACCAGGCGGGCGAGGTGGCCATTGCGCGTTCGCGTATCGAAAGTGAAATGTTCGCGTTCAAGCGGCATGTCAACGAATTGTCGGAAGCACTGGTTCGCCTGCGCGGCCACATTCGGGAAGTCGAGATCCAGGCCGAGTCGCAGATGCAGGCAACGTTCCAGACGCAGGGCATGGCCGAGAAATTCGATCCGCTGGAGTTCGATCGCTTCACGCGTTTCCAGGAAGTCACCCGCTTTCTCGCTGAAAGCGTGAACGATATTTCGACGGTGCAGCATATTCTTCTGGCACGTCTTGGCGAAGCCGACGCCGCGTTGATCCAGCAGACGCGGCTGAACCGCGAATTGCAGCAGGATCTGCTGCGGGTCCGCATGGTGCCCCTGTATTCAGTGGCCGAGCGCCTCTATCGCACCGTGCGCCAGACCGCGCGCGACGTCGACAAGCGCGCCCAGCTCGACATCCAGGGCGGCGAGCTCGAAATCGATCGCTCCGTGCTGGAGAAAGTGACCGCGCCGCTGGAGCACCTGCTGCGAAACGCATTGGCGCACGGCATTGAAACGCCCGAAATCCGCCGGACGGCAGGCAAGGCGGAATTTGGCGAGATCGTGTTGTCGGCACGTCAGTCCGGCAACGAAATGATGCTGACCGTGAAAGACGACGGCGCCGGGCTGAACTACGCGCGCATCCGTGAAAAGGCGGAAGCGGGCGGCCTGCTGCTGCCGGGCGTCGAGCCGACCGAATCGCTGCTGGCGCAGATGATTTTTGCCGCCGGGTTCTCCACCGCCGAAACCGTCAGCCAGGTGGCCGGTCGCGGCGTCGGCATGGACGTGGTCAAGAGCGAGATTTCCGCGCTCGGCGGCCGTATCGACATCACCTCCACGCCGGGTGAAGGTACCGCCTTCAACATCTATCTGCCGCTGACTCTGGCGATGACCCAGGCAGTCATGATCCAGGCCGCCAGGCACGATTATGCGCTGCCGGCGCCGTTGGTGCAGCAGGTGCTGGAACTCAAGCCGCATGAGCTGGAACAGGCCATGGTGGCTGGCGAATTGACGTGGCGCGGCGCCCATTACCCGTTCTCCTATCTCCCGCATCTGCTGGGGGATATCGAGGCCGTGCACGAGGTGCAGCGCTACAACCCGGTCGTGCTTCTGAAAAGCGGTGCCAGCCAGGCGGCGGTGCTGCTCGACACGATTGAAGGCACCCGCGAAATCGTGGTCAAGAACATCGGCCCGCAAATGGCGCGCATTACCGGTGTCGCAGGCGCCACCGTGCGCGGCGACGGACGGGTGATCCTGATTCTCAATCCGGTCCCGCTGGCGCTGCGCTGGGCCAGCATGCCGCGCACTGCCGCGGAACATCCTGCGGCGCCTGCCGAGCTTGTGGAAGTCAGTGCCATGCTACAGCCGCCACTGGTGCTGGTGGTCGACGATTCGCTCACCGTGCGCAAGATCACCACCCGCCTCCTTACCCGCGAAGGCTTCCGTGTCGACAGCGCGAAAGACGGTGTCGATGCGCTGGAAAAGATGCGCGACCTGATTCCCGACGTGGTGCTGCTCGATGTCGAAATGCCGCGCATGGACGGCTTCGAACTGGCGCGCGTGATGCGCAGCGATGGGCGCCTGAAGGCGGTGCCGATCATCATGATCACCTCGCGCACGGCGGACAAGCACCGCAACCACGCGATGGAAATCGGCGTCAACGTCTATCTGGGCAAGCCGTACCAGGAACAGCAACTGCTCGACTCGATTGCCGAGCAACTGGGGCAGGAAGCGGCGGTGCCGGCGTAATCGGTTTCAAGATGGAAAAAACGGGCGTTCAACGCCCGTCAGACTGCTGACAAAGCCCCCACAAGCTGGGGGCTTTGTGTTTGAATCGTGGTCATGCTCAAACCGCCTGCCCCGCACCAGCACCGGCTGGAAATG
>MKWM01000053.1 GCA_001899765.1 Thiobacillus sp. 63-78 | reverse complement strand
GGCCGACCGCGACGGCGTCATCTGGTACGACGGCAAGCTCGTCCCCTGGCGCGACGCCACCACCCACGTCCTCACCCACACCCTGCATTACGGCATGGGCGTGTTCGAGGGGGTGCGCGCCTACAAGGCCGAACAGGGCACGGCGATCTTCCGCCTGCAGGAGCACACCGACCGTCTGTTCCGCTCCGCTCACATCCTCGGCATGAAGCTGCCGTTCGACAAAGCCACGATTTCCGAAGCGCAGCGCGCCGTGGTGCGTGAAAACCAGCTCGAATCCTGCTACCTGCGCCCGATGGCGTTCTTCGGCTCGGAGGCCATGGGCATCTCGGCGAAGAACCTGTCGGTGCACGTCATCGTCGCCGCCTGGCCCTGGGGGGCGTACATGGGCGACGAGGCGATCACCAACGGTATCCGCGTGAAAACCAGTTCGTTCTCGCGCCACCACGTCAACATCACCATGTGCAAGGCCAAGGCCAACGGCAACTACATGAATTCCATCCTCGCGCACAAGGAAGCCGAGATGGACGGCTACCAGGAAGCCCTGCTGCTGGACGTGGACGGTTTCGTCGCCGAAGGCTCCGGCGAGAACTTCTTCATGGTCCGCAACGGCACGCTCTACACGCCGGACCTGACCGCCGCGCTGGAAGGCATCACGCGCGACACCATCGTGCAGCTGGCCGCCGAAATCGGCCTGCCGGTGGTCGAGAAGCGCATCACGCGTGACGAGGTGTACTGCGCCGACGAGGCGTTCTTCACCGGCACCGCCGCCGAAGTCACGCCAATCCGCGAGCTCGACAACCGCACCATCGGCGCGGGCACGCGCGGCCCCGTCACGGCGAAACTGCAGGCGATGTATTTCGACTGCGTGCATGGCCGTGCCAGTGCGCATACCGACTGGCTCAGCCCGGTCTGAGCGGGCGCGGTCATGAGCGAACGGCACGACAATACCCCGAAGGGCATAAATACCCAGCGCGTCATCGAAATCACCGAAAGCGACCTGCCGCTGCATTGCCCGATGTCGCAGCAGGCCGACTGGAGCGCCCATCCACGCGTCTATCTGTCGATCGATGCGCGCGGCGAATCGTTGTGTCCGTATTGCGGCACACTCTATCGCCTGAAAGGCAAACCCAGCGGCAGCCACCACTAACGCCTGTCGCCCCGTCCGGGGCGACAGCCCTGATTCGAGGATCATGTCCATACCCGCGTTCCCCACCCCCGAGGCTGCCGAAGCCGCGTTCTACGCTGCGTTCGAGGCGCGCTCGCTCGACGCCATGATGGCGGTCTGGGCCAGCGACGACCACATTGCCTGCATCCATCCCCTGGCCGCGCCACTGAACGGACGCGCAGCCGTCGCGGCGGGCTGGCACAGCATGTTCGAGGCGGCAGGCCGCTTCAATGTGCAGGTGGAAGTCGCCCACCAGATGCGCGACGCCACACAGGTCATCCGCGTCGTTCGCGAATATCTCGTCATCGGCCAGGAGACCGAGCCGCGTCCGGCCATCCTCGCCACCAATGTCTACCGCAAGGATGCCGACGGCGGCTGGCACATGGTGTTGCACCACGCGTCCCCGCTCCAGGTGGGCGGCTCGCCCCCCTCGCACACGCCGCCCACGGTCCTGCATTAAACGGCTGCGGCGCCTTGGCCAGATTCCGCGTCAGGCATTCTCCGGACATGGCTTATCGTGCCCCCGCCTGGCTGCCTGGCGGCCACCTGCAAACCCTGTACAGCAGCGTGTGCATCCGCATCCCGCCCGTGGCCTGGCGGCGCGAGCGCCTGGAATTACCGGACGGCGATTTTCTCGATTTCGACTGGGTGGATGGCCGGGCCGGCGCGCCGGTCGTGGTGCTGTTCCATGGCCTGGAAGGCAGCGCCGACAGCCATTATGCGCGCAGCCTCATGACCCATGTCCGGATACGGGGATGGCATGGCGCGGTGGCGCATTTCCGCGGCTGCTCCGGCGAAGACAATCGCCTCCCGCGCGCCTATTTTGCCGGCGACAGCGCAGATATCGAACACATGCTGTCGTATGTCAAATCGCTGCATGCCCGGGTTCCGGTTTACGCCGCGGGCGTTTCACTCGGCGGCAACGCGCTGTTGAAATGGCTGGGTGAACGGGGTGCGACGGCGCTCAAGCTGGTCGAACGTGCCGCCGGGGTTTCCGCGCCGCTCGACCTCACCGCGGCCGGCCATACTCTCGATCGCGGTTTCAACCGCCGTGTCTATACCGCGCGCTTTCTCGTCACCCTGAAGCAGAAGGCCCTGCACAAGGCCGCGCGTTTTCCCGGCGTGCTGGATACGGCAGCCATTGCCGCCACCACCACCTTTCGCGAATTCGACACGCTGGTCACGGCACGTTTGCATGGATTCCGCGATGCCGAGGATTACTGGCTGAAAGTGTCATCCAAACCCCTGCTGCGCGCCATCGCCGTGCCCACCCTCGTCATCAATGCGCGAAACGATCCTTTCCTGCCCGCCTGGGCGCTGCCGTCGTCTCGAGAAGTCTCATCCGCGGTTCTGCTCGAACAACCCGAGGCCGGCGGCCATGTCGCATTCCCCACGGGTCCATTTCCGGGCCGGCTCGACTGGCTGTCCCGCCGTTTGATGCAGCATTTCGATATCCAGGCGTGGTAGCGCCCTCAGGTAGAATCGACCCCTTCGAAAACAGGGAGCACGGTGTGGAATACCCCAAGGAAATCTTCAAGGCCTACGACATCCGCGGCATCGTCGGCAAGACATTTACGCCGGAAATCGTCGAGGCCATCGGCCACGCCATCGGCTCCGAAGCGGTAGCGCGCGGCCAGCAGGAAATCTGCATCGGCCGCGACGGCCGCCTGTCGGGGCCGGATCTCGCCGCCGCGCTGGCGCGCGGCATCCGCAAGGCCGGCATCGGCGTCGTCGATCTCGGCATGGTCGCCACGCCGATGACCTATTTCGCCGCGTATCAGCTCGGCACCCACAGCGCGGTGATGGTCACCGGCAGCCACAACCCGCCCGACTACAACGGCCTCAAGATGGTGCTCGGCGGCGAGACCCTGGCGGGCGATGCGATCCAGAAGCTGCGCGAGCGGTTGGTCAACAACGACCTTGCACATGGAAATGGCGGCTACCGCCAGCACGACATCGCCGACGAATATCTCGCGCGCATCGTGTCGGATGTGAAGCTCGCACGTCCGATGAAAATCATCATCGACTGCGGCAACGGCGTGCCGGGCGCGTTCGCGCCCAGGCTCTATCGCGACATGGGCTGCCAGGTGGAAGAGCTGTTCTGCGAGGTCGACGGCAGCTTCCCCAACCACCATCCCGATCCGTCGCAACCCAAGAATCTCGCCGACCTGATCGCGGCGCTGAAAACCAGCGACGCCGAAATCGGCCTCGCCTTCGACGGCGACGGCGACCGTCTCGGCGTGGTCACCAAGGACGGCAGCATCATCTTCCCTGACCGCCAGCTGATGCTGTTCGCCGACGACGTGCTGTCGCGCAACCCCGGCGCCGAGATCATCTTCGACGTGAAATCCACCCGCAATCTGTTCGACTGGATTCGCGCGCGCGGCGGCAAGCCCACGCTGTGGAAGACCGGCCACAGCTTCATCAAGGCGAAGATGAAGGAAACCGGCGCGCTGCTGGCCGGCGAAATGAGCGGCCACGTGTTCTTCAAGGAGCGCTGGTTCGGCTTCGACGACGGTCTGTATGCCGGCGCGCGCCTGCTCGAATATCTGAGCAAGCAGGCCGACCTCAACGCCACCCTGCACGGCCTGCCCGACACGGTAAATACGCCCGAGCTCAACATCAAGATGGCCGAAGGCGAGCATTACGCGCTGATGGAGCGGCTGCAGAAATCCGCGCGCTTCCCCGACGCCCAGGAAATCATCACCCTCGACGGCCTGCGCGTCGAATACGCCGACGGCTTCGGCCTCGCGCGCCCGTCCAACACCACGCCGGTGATCGTGCTGCGCTTCGAGGCCGACTCTGCCTCCGCGCTGGAACGCATCCAGGCCGATTTTCGTCGCGTGATCCACCAGGCTGCGCCCAGCCTCGCGCTGCCGTTTTGAGCGGCCGCTCCCGCCGATGACAGACCACGACGAGCTTCTCGTCCGGATCAACATGGACTGCGCGCCGGGCGGCATGGAATGGCTGACGCCCGGCGGCAGCCTGCGCTGGGGGCGCTGCCGTTTCGATTTCAACCCCGAGTCGGGCGGACGCGCGGATTTCAGCGCGGTGCTGGGCAACGCCCGCCCCTACGACCGCTTCATGGCCGCACCGCAAAACACCCTGTTCATCGCCGGCGAACCGCTGTCCAAGAAGCTGTATCCGCAGGCGTTTTACCGGCAGTTCGGCCATGTGGTCGACAGCCATGCGCAGTCGCGCCACCCGCATCTGCACGTCAGCGCGCTCGGGCTCAACTGGCACGTTGGGCTCGATCGCAGCAGCCACCGCTATCGCTACGGTTACGATCATCTGGCCGCGCTGGCCTGTCCGGAGAAACAGAACCGCATCGCCGTGGTGTGTTCCAACGCCAGCAAGACCGAAGGCCAGCGCCGGCGGCTTGCCCTGCTCGAAGGACTGAAGCAGCGCCTGGGCGACCGGTTGGTGCATTTCGGGCGCGGCTTCGAGCCGATCGACGACAAGATGGAGGCGATCCTGCCTTACCGCTTTCAACTGGTGCTGGAAAACGGCGTGGAGCCGCATTACTGGACCGAGAAGCTCGCCGATGCCTACCTCGGCTGGGCTTATCCGGTCTATCTGGGCTGCCCGAACGTGGCGGATTACCTGCCCGCGGAAGCGCTGCTTTCCATCAACGATCTGGGCGTGGACACGGCGGCGGCGCGCATCGCCGAACTGCTGGACCAGCCGCTGGGGCCCCGGCGCGAGGCCGCGCTGGCGGAGGCAAGGCATCGCATACTGAACGTCTACAACCCCTTCGCCTGGGCGGCGCATTGGGCCGAGGCCCTATACCGCCCGGGGCTGACCGAAAAGACGGTGACGCTGCGTTCGCACAAGGCTTTCCGCAGTTTTCCACGCGGGCATTTGTTCAGACTGCGCAAGACGCTGGCCTGAGCGCAACACTCAATCGCCCGCCCAGCGATGGCGGGCGCGCACGTAGAGTTTTTCCACGCCGTAGCGCAGGCCCGGCAGCCATTGCCGGTGCAGGCGGCGGCGGCTCTGGATCTGGATCGGTGACGCGGGTCGAG
Source organism: Thiobacillus sp. 63-78 (assembly GCA_001899765.1). Classification (GTDB taxonomy): domain Bacteria; phylum Pseudomonadota; class Gammaproteobacteria; order Burkholderiales; family Thiobacillaceae; genus Thiobacillus. The sequence goes on along the minus strand of MKWM01000053.1, from coordinate 27,669 downwards.
CGCGGCTGGCGACGTGCCTTTCGTTGACCAGCCGAACGATGGTGGCGATCGGGCCGTATGCTTCCAGCACGCGGCGCCGGCTCTCCAGGATCGCGGGCAGGTTTTTTTCCCACAGCTTGTCGCGGATCGCGCGTTGAATGATCTCGGCGGCGCCGTCGACGTCGGCGATGTCGATGCGGATGAAACTTTCCGGCGGGAAATAATCCTCGGCGTTGGGACAGCCGTAGTAGACCGGCATGCACGCGCCGAGAAAGGGGTCGGCGAGCTTTTCCGTCCAGTGGTGCGGCCCCAGGTGGTTTTCGATCGCCAGGTGGTAGCGGTAGGGATCGAGGGCGTCGGCCTTGTCAACCAGCGGGCGCACGCCATGGCCGTAGATTTCCATGAACGGCAGCCGGGTCTTGAGCGCCTGGGTGAAGTCGTAGCGCAGGCGGTGCAGCGTATGCCCCTGCCGCTTGCTGGAGCAGACCGTCGACAGGTCGGCGGTCTTGTCCAGCGGAACGTGCGAGACGAGCGTGTCGTAGTCGCCGCGCGGCGAACTGTCGGCGTAGAACCAGATCAGCGCGGGCTGCTGGAAGATGAGGCCCTTGTGGCGGCCCGTCGCCCACGCTTCCTGCGTGCTCAGCAGCCAGTTGAACTGACGCAGGTAGGTTCGGCCGTAGGTCTTGATCGAGGACGGCTCAACCGTGATCAAGAGGGTGTTTTCGGGCGGACAGGCCAGCTCCTCCACCCACAGCGGGTGGCGCTCGCCCGCCAGCGAAGGCAGATCGTCGTAGACCACCAGCCAGTCGTAGTCGCGGCAGTTACGGTCGAAAATGAAGTCGCAGTTGCCCCAGCGCGGCTGCCTGCCGGGGAAGCATTTCAGCCAGCCTTCGCCGTCGCGGCCGGGTTTGAACTTGCCGAGGAATTTGATGCGTAACCGGGCCGGCGCGGTCTGCGGGTCGCTCATGGCAATCAGAATCCGCGCGCCTGCTTGATGCGCCCGCGCAGCCAGTCGCGCGGCTCGGCCAGTCGGTAGGACAGCCAGCGCAGTCTGCCGAGCATCCAGTAAGCCAGCACGCCGTGGCGTGTGTCGGGCACGTGCGTGGTGTGCACTTTCTCGTGCAGACGTTGGGTGATGTCGGAGAAGCCACCCTGCTGATTAATGATTGCCGGCGATACCACGCACACATTGAAGTACCGTGCCAGATTGCGGTAGTACCAGCGGTCGATGGCGCGGTGACGGCTGATCCAGTGCCAGATGCTGTCGATAACTGGCAGTTTTTCCAGCAATAAATCGTAGACGCTGTCCCGCAGCAGATAGGCGTGGGTCGTGCTGCACCCGGATACGACGCACAAGCGATGTCCGGCCGGCACGCTGGCCAGCGTGCGGTAGGGCGAAACCGGGTCGGTAAATCCCAGATAGCAGACGTCCCAGTCGGCATTCCCAAGCGCTTGGGGCAGGACCGCCAGTACCTCGCTCAGCGAGGGATCGAGTTCGATGTCGTCCTCCAGGATCAGTACCGTGCGCCAGCCTTGCTGTTTGGCGTGAGCGATCGCCGCGCGGTGCGAAAGCGCACAACCGGCGCGCCCGGCCCAGGTCCTGTCGCGCTTGCGGCCGCGAAACCACGGCGGCACGCCGAAGCCGGGCAGCGTCGCGCCCAGCGTCGCAGGCAGCCGGTGCAGCTTCTCGGCGGGGATGAATCCGGCAGTCCTGGCCTGCACGTCCTGCCAGCGGTCGGGGCGGCTGTCGAGATTGACTACCAGAACGCCGTCGATCATGTCCCAGAAGGCGGCCAGTTGGGCGTCGGGCATTACAGCGTCCAGTAATCGGCGATCCACGGCGCGGGCAGCGTGCGGTGGTGGAGCTTGCGCCCGCGATACCCATGGATGGCCTCGTCGGGGTCGGGGCGGCCATGGAACACCAGGATGCGGCAGCCCTCGGGCAACTGCGGCGCGCGGAACAGGTTGAGCGGAAAAGCCGGGCGGCAGTTCCACTTGTAGCTCCTGACCCAGTCCTCCGGCCACCACTGCGGATCGCCCATTGCATAGGTCAGGAAGGCCTGCTCGGTGTTGAAAATGCGGCGGTCCTCCGCGCGGTGCATCTCGCGCAGGAAGATCTCATAAGCGTAGTTGGACTTGCCCGCCTCGAAGCGGAAGACCGAGGAATTGCCCACCGCCGGCCGCCGCCCCAGCGCGGCTTTACGCCAGTGCACCCAGTTGTGGATGATGCAGAACGCGCCCGGCTTGTAGTCGAAGAAGCCGTCGAGCGGCCCGGTGATCGCCACGTCCAGATCGAGAAACAGCGTCGGCCCCTGCAAGCCGCCAAAACCGTCCCGCAGGATCGCCAGCTTGACCAGGATGTCGGGCCAGCCGCGCTTGACGCCGGGGTTGCCAGGGAACGGAATGATTTCGACACCCGCATCCAGTCCGCTGGCGTCTTCGGTGCAGCAGAAAAACCGGAACGGCCGGCTCAGGTTGCGGCCGACGCCGCGATAGAGCCGGTTGACGTAGTGCGCGCCGTAGCGGGTGCCCCATTTCAGGCAGAGGACGTTTACGTGCTGCATGGATTGAACCTGGATCCTTCCAGAGGTGTGAAATATGCGGGTAGCAACTACAGGCATGGCAATCAGGGGGGATTCCAGGCTGTTTTCAGTTCGTACTGGATTTTGCTTGCCGGATTCCAATGATTGCGCAGGGTTCCTTGAGCTGCCTTGACAGTTTGATGTCCGGTATCAAGGTGCTTAGCCACACGTATTTTACCAATACATTGCAATACGCTTTCCAGACGCCTCGCGTCAGCGGATAGATTAATTTCTTCCAGCCGGAAAGACTGACTGCCTTGTTCCAGCGCAGGTTGGAATCCTGTTCATCGATGCAGGAGGGAACGTCATCATTCGGCAGGACGGGAGAGGGAACGACTGAAACGGTGTTCAATCTGGTAAGCCATGAAACACCGTGCAGCGTATCGATTGGAAGCCAGTTCTTTTCCATCATCGAAAGCAGTCGCCTGGCTGCCTGATTGTTGATGATGTATCCATAGGCGCCGCCTGGCATGCCATGCGACCGGGCGAGATGATTTTGTGTTCCGGGCAGTTGCGCGATCATGCGGGAAGCCCGGTAGTTTTTTTTGCGGCCGAGAAATCTGACGATGTCCCAGTTTTTCTGGTACTGCATCAGTGCGTTGATCACGCCTGGCAATTCGTCGCAAAGTATCGCATCGTCCTCAAGGATGAGGGCCATACCAATATTCTTCTCTGCAATGCGTTCATAAATTGATTTGTGGGCAAGAACGCAGCCGAACTCTCCGTTGCTGAGGTCCCGACCGAAAAGCATCCTTCTTTTCCACTTTGAATAGCCTTGGTGCGAGAGGAGATCGATTTTTCGGCCATCCACCCCGGGGTAGAACTCGAAAGGTATTTCAAGTTCGTCCAGCCGACTTGAAATGATCTTTCGACGCGCCTCGGAATGCTCCAGCGTGATGACGAAGCAGTGGAAAAGGAGTTCTTTGTTGGGGCTCATTTTCTGGAATGGAAGAGGTGCGCGCGCGAGCTGTTTGTCAAACAAGCGGCAGGAAGTGTGGGGGCCTAACTTGCGTTTGTGCGCAGCGCGCGTTCGTTCAGGGTGTAGCAGGCGATCGCGGTGACGGTGACCCAGACTCCGCGGAAATGAGTGGAATCCAGGATGGAATATTCGAACGTGCCGGCCACCACGCAGGCGGCAAGCACGGCGAGCGCCAGGTGCGCGGCGGGATGGCCGCAGCGGTAGAGGCGATACGCCAGCAGCGCCGTTGATGCCAACGCGCCCGCCAGCGCCATCAGGCCGCTGCTCAAGGCCAGGTCAAGCCACATGTTGTGGGGCGCGTTGACCACGTGACCGGGAAGGTGCTCGTAGGCGCCGATTCCCCAGCCGAGCCACGGCGACTGCCGGATCTTCTCCAGCGTATAGGCAATGATCCGCACGCGTTCGCTGTCGCTGCTGCTGTACAAGGACGGAGGCGTGTGCGCGGCGACATACAGATAAACCGCGGCCAGCAGCACGCCGCACCCAAGGTAGACCAGCAGGCGCTTGCGGCTGACGGGCGGGAACAGCACCGCGAATCCTGCGGCGGCGGTCAGAAGCGCGCCACGCGATCCCGACACCCACACGCCGAGCAGCGCCGTGATCAACAGCGCCCCGAGCGCCCAGAACGTGGGGCGGCGCAGCGGGTGACGCAGGAGGCCGGCGCACAGAGTCGCCGTCAAGGCCATGAACATGGCGAACGGATTGGGGTTGAACACGAGCCCCCTGATGCGCAACTCGCGCCAGTCGACCAGGCTGGCATCCGGCGTGGTGAGGAAGTCGATCAAACCGGCACCGGCATGAATCGCCAGTGCGCAGAGCAGCGCGACGGTCGCGGAATACAGGGTCAGCCAGCCGCGCTGGACGAGGACGATGAGGCCCAGACCGATCCCGAGCATGCGGAGGGTGAGCACGAGCAAGCCGGTCCAGCTGGTTGCGGTGGCGACGCCCGCCGCGTGCTGCAGACCGCCGGTCAACAGGACCGGGATCAACCATAGCCCGGTGCACAGCAGGAAAGTGTGCATGGCAGGCGTGCGCCAATCCTCGCGGCGCGCGAAACCGGCCGAGAAAACCAGGACAAGTCCGGCAACATGCAAGGTCGCCCACTTCGGGGGCAGGCTGACGGCAAACACGAACAGCAGAAAAAATGCCGCGAGAGAGGCTCTGGTCGTACCGGCCAGATTCAATGGGGATTCGTGTAAGCGGAGCGTCTGCACTGGAGTTGCTTTCAATCAGGCCAAGCGGGTCTCGTGAAATCTGCCTGCTGACAGATTCGATCGGAATACTGTCTTGACCGCGGGGCGACGCTGAAGGATTTTCCCCGGTCCCGGGGTCCATGCGTCGCGCCGGCCGTGATTCAGAAACCCGCGAATTCTACACCTCAAGGGATCAGCCGGTAAGCGACAATAGACCGGCGTTCCGCCGACGAGGCGCACCGATGCGTGTCGAATGCGTGGGTGAGACGCGGACACGAGGCCTCCCGGAACACGGACAAAGCGTGTCACTCCAGACGAACACGATCTAGAATCACGCTGTGTGCCTTCGCAGCCGGAGCCCATCATCAACTGCCTGCTCTTCACCGACTCCAAAGCCCAGACCATCGCATTCGACGACATCAGCGACCATGTCGGGCAGCCGGACCGGTTCATCTGGGTCGAACTGAAATCCCCGGACCGCGGGACCATCACCCGCCTCGGCCAGGAACTGGGCCTGCATGCGCTGGCGCTGGAAGACGCGATTTCCACCCACCAGCGCCCCAAGCTGGAGGAATACGACGGCCACATGTTCATTGCGGTACGGACGGCGCAGCTATGGGAAAATCGTCTGGAACTTGGAGAAACCCATCTGTTCGTGGGCAGGAACTACGTCGTCGCCATCCGCCACGACAGCGGCAGCGGCTACCAGCGCGTCAGCGACCGCCTGCAGCGTCTGCCCAACGGCCACAAGGCGGCAACCCCTTACGCGCTGTATCTGGTGCTCGATCTCATCGTCGACCAGTTCAGGCCGGTCATCGAAGGGATGCAGGAACGGTTCCACTCGCTGGAAAGCCAGTTGATGGGCGGCGTCGAATCAGGGCGCGACATGCTGGAGCAACTCTATGAGATGAAACGCGATCTGACCACGCTGCGCGACGCCACCGAACCGATGCAGGAAATTTCGCTGAACCTGGTCCGTCTGCATCCTGAATTGTCCACCAGGGATCTCAAGGCGTATTACCGCGACATCCACGACCATTCGGTGCGGGTGTCGGGCGCCATCGACCGCCTGCGCGTCTCGACGTCCGACGCCATGCAGTTCCATCTCGCCTCGCTGTCGGTGAAACAGAACGAATCGGTACAGAAGCTGGCCGGCTGGGGCGCGCTGCTCGCCTTGCCGACGGTGGTATTCAGCCTCTACGGCATGAATTTCGTCGGCATGCCCGAACTGAAATGGCCGTGGGCCTATCCGGCCCTGCTGGCGCTGACCGGTGCGGCCGTCCTGGCGCTGTACCGGCGGCTCAAGCAGCGCGGCTGGATCTAGGGCCTGTTAACAGACCCTAATCACTGCCAGGTGGCATGCGCATAGCGAACGCGCGCACCGGCCTGTTCGTCCTGTTCCAGCCAGATGGCATGCAGCCCGCCCGCGGCATCCAGCGCAGCGGACGGATCGGACTGCGCACCCGGCCCGGCCGCACCCGGAACCGCCACGTTCTCGCCGAATGCCGTGCCGTTCCAGTCGGCCAGCCATACGTCCGGGGTGCCATCGCGGGTATCATCCCATAGCGCCAGCAGCCGTCCGTCGGCATTGCCGACGACCTTGGCATGCCATTGCGCGATATTGTCGCCGAAGTCGTCCTGCACCCTGATGTTGGGGCCGAAGCGGCGCGTGCCCGGATCGAACGCGGCATACACGTCATAGCCCGAGAGAAAATCGCGCTTGTCCAGCCAGACCGCGACGACCCCTTGCGCGCCCCAGGCCGCCAGCGTAGGCCGCATCGCACCCATGCCCGCGCCCAGCCCCATGGACTGGCCCAGCCCGGCCCCCTTGGGCACGTCGCTCAGACGGGCCGGTGCGGAAAACTTCAGGTTGTCGCCGCTGTGGCTGGTCATCGGCACGGTGTGACGATCGCGGCGGTCCTCCCATGCCACGGTCACGCTGCCGTCACCCGCCACGGCCAGTGCGGGCCAGGCCTGATCGTCGGTCGGCAGCGCGGCTTCGACCGGCTGCGCGGGTTCCGCCCGCAGCGCACCGGTCGTCACGTCAAGGCGAGCCACGACGATGCGCCGGAACCGCCCGGCCTGCTCGGCCCAGGCCGCGTATAGCGTGTCTCCCTTCACGGCCAGGGTGGCCTGTCCCGCTTCGGCCGTCGACAAGGTCAGCGCCGTTCCACCCGGCAGCAGCCGCGCATGAACCTTGCCCGCTTCTTCCCATGCCGCGACGAAGCGCCCACCCTCCAGCGCGACCACGGCCGGTTCGTAGCACTCGGCCTGGCCCAGCTGGATTTCCGGCTGGAAACCCGTGGCAGTCGCCGGCTTCATCGCCAGGTAACACTGCGGGCTGCCGCTGCGGTTGTCTTCCCATACCACGCCAACCGTCGTGCCCGACACCGCCACGTTGGCGCGATTGGCCGATTCCACATGCGGATAGATTTTCGCGCCGCGCACCGAGTTGACGGTCAGCGGCTCGCTCCATTGCCAGGCCGCCTGCGCCGTCCCCGCCAGCAGGCTCAGCGCTAGAACCGCCGCCCTCACGACTTGCCGTCCAGAAACTGCAGCAGGGTCTTCTGCTTGTAGTAGCCGCCGCGCACGTAGCGGTCGTAGTCGCGGAAATCCTGCACCGTCTTGAAGCCGGGAATCTGCACGATCTTGTCGCCCTGCGGCGTCAGGTACACGAACAGCGGCGTGGCGAACGCCTGCAGCCGCGCGCCCAGTTCGGCCTCGGTGAGACGCTCGCCGGAGGGCAGCGTCAGCCGTTTGCCCGATTCGGCATCGACATACACCAGTTCGTAATTGTCGCTGTAGAGCTTCTTCAGCGCCGGGTCGGAAAAGGTCGTCTTGTTGGTGTGTTCGCACCAGGCACAGCCGTAGCGCCCGAAATAGAGAAATATCGGTTTGCCGCTCGCGCGCGCCGCCTTCAGACCCGCGTCGAAATTGACAAACGGATAGCCGGGAGGCGGATCGGCCAAGACTGCGGTCGCCCACAAACAGCATGCGGTCAGTATGATTCTGATCAAGCTCATTCCATTCTCCTTTATCTTCATTCCTGCATTCTGATAAATTCGTTGGCTCGCGCAACCCTCTTTTATGACCATATGACCCACGATCCCGTTCGCATTGGCCTGATTTCCATCAGCGACCGCGCCAGCGCAGGCACCTATGCAGACAAGGGTCTGCCCGCGCTCGAGGCCTGGTTCGGCGAGGTGCTGGTCAATCCCGCCGAATTCGTCACCCGGCTGATTCCGGACGAGCAGGCGCTGATCGAGGCGACGCTGATCGAACTGGCCGACGCCGAACACTGCTCGCTCATCCTCACCACCGGCGGCACCGGCCCGGCGCCGCGCGACGTCACGCCGGAGGCGACGCTGGCGGTGGCGCACAAGGTGCTGCCCGGCTTCGGCGAGGCGATGCGCGCGGTGTCGCTGCAATACGTGCCGACCGCGATGCTGTCGCGCCAGGTCGGCGTCACGCGCGGCGCCAGCCTCATCCTCAATCTGCCGGGGCAGCCCAAGGCGATCAAGGAAACGCTCGACGGCATTTTCGCCGCCGTGCCCTATTGCATCGACCTCATCGGCGGACCGTATCTCGACACCCGGCCTGGCACCATCGGCGTATTCCGTCCCAAATCGGCCTTGCGGATATCGGTATGACGACCGTGCTCGAAGCCTTGGCGCGCGCCCTGCGCGACCTGTTCCAGCCGCGCGTGCTGTGGGTGGTGATCTGGCCGATGCTGGCGGCCGGCCTGCTCTGGCTGGTGCTGGCCGTGGTGTTCTGGAGCACCTTTTCCGGCTGGATCGCGCTGGGGCTCGACAAGCTCGGCATCCAGGCCTGGCTGACCGGCCTCGAACCGGTCTGGATCGCCAACGGCATCCAGGTATTGCTGCATGTGCTGTTCTACGTGCCCCTGGTCTATCTCACCGCGCTCATCCTCACCGCGTTGTTCGGCATGACCGCGCTGATCCGCATCGTGGCCGAACGCCATTACCCGGAACTTCGGCGCGAAAACGGCGGCAGCTTCGTCGGCAGCCTGTGGAATGCGCTGATTGCAGTGATCGTGTTTATCGCCCTGTGGGGGGTGACGCTGCCGCTGTGGCTGATCGGCGTCGGCGTGATCGTGCCCTTCGCGGCCGCGGCCTATCTGAACCAGCGCCTGTTCCGCTACGACGCCATCGCCGAACATGCGAGCGCGGGCGAAATGGCGGCGCTGTTCAAGGACGAACGCGGCGGCTGGTGGGCATTGGGGGGGCTGACCGGACTGGTGCAGTTCGTTCCCCTGCTGAACCTGCTGGGGCCGGTATTCGCCGCGCTGGCGTTCATCCACTACGGTCTGGCGCGACTGGCACAACAACGCCAGCGCTCAGCCGCCGGGTGATCCATATCGCCGTCTGAAGCCTTCGTCGAGATTGATTTCATGCGCCGTCATGGCGCCGATCACGCATTGGTCGAGACTGGGCGGCATCACCAGCCGGCCCGCGGCATTCACCAGCCGGCCCGCCATGATCTCCGCCTCGCGGCGCGGCCTCTGCGACGGCAACTCCGGCTCGGCATAGCCTTGCGGGTAGACTGGACGGCCCTCGGCATCGTACTTGTCGGTCGCCCCCAGCGTATGCAGCAGTTCGTGCGCGATGACGATGTTGTTCTGCTGCCCCTGCCGGGAATCGGCGAAGGCATGCACCACGCCGATCAGGCCTTTCTGCAGGCCCAGCGAATGCGCCAGCGGCACACCCTCCTGCGGTGCGTGGTACAGCACGAACAGCTTGATCCGGCCCAGTTGCGGCAGCCATTCGCCCGATTGCCGATACACCCACCACCGCAGCTTCAGGCTCCACCACACCGTTTTCAACACGCTGTGGTCGCGCGGCGGTGCGGGTGGCTTTTCGTGCCCCTCCGGAAGCAGGGTAAGTTGCACGGCCGGCGACAGTTTCACGCCGTAGCGCGCGGTCTCGCGTTCCAGAAACGCGCCGATGTCAGCGAAGTCGCTTGCCTTGAGCGCGCGGATCGTGTCCGCGGCCTGCGCCGAGCCGTCGCCATTGATCGGGATCACCGCCACATCCAGCGGCCCGCGCCAGGCACGAACCATGGACTGCTCCAGCCAGGTCAGGCCCGCTGCGGCAGCCAGAATACCCAGCAGGATGAGAATGCGAATCCGGCGAAACATCATGACAGGGTAAATGGTTGGGAAGGTCGGTCCTTGACGACGCGGCGGCGCCCTGCCTGCATCCGGATCAAGGCGCCGCCGCCGCGGCAGGCGGTGCGGAAGGCGCAACGTCCGCCTTGGGTTTTGCACGGGCGCCCAGATTCAGCGTGCTCCCCACCAGCTTGTCCTTGACGGTCTGCTGGACGGGCCCGGAAATGTCCACCCGGCTGGCGTCGAGCCCCAGTTTGAGCAAGGCATCGCGCATGACCTGACCGCGTGCCTGCGCAAGTTTGAGCAGGGCTTCGTCGGCGATCTTCGTCTGCCGGGTCAATCGCTCCAGCAGTTCGGCATGGAACGCGGAAACCGGCCCCGTGTCGCGGGTCTTGAAACGGCGCGCCAGACGCTCGACCATTTCGCTTTCCATCACGCGCGCGGCGGCACCCGCGTTCTTGTCCTGGAAGCTGGCACGCAGCTTCTGGTAGTCCTCCTTGCCGGCGCTTGCCATGTAGCGGTCTTCCAGCCAGGTCTGGATCTTGTAGTGGTTGACGTCCACCGGGCCGGGCGCCTCGCCGGGGGCGAGCTTGATGCCGGCGATGGCGGCGGCTTCCGTGCGCATCGCCTGTTCCTGCAGGGCGTACCGGTCGGCCTCGGGGTCGTAGCCGGGCGCCAGGGTGAGCGTCAGCGCGGGGCGCTTGGCCAGCGCCTCGACCAGCGTCTTGAGCTTTTCCTGCTCGGGCGGCAAGAGCACGCTGCTGCCGGGGTCGAAGTTGACGGCCTCCATTTTCTCGGCGCTGATTCCCAGGAGATTGCCGAGCGCGCGGAAGGGCGCCGTGACCAGCTTGGTCAACACATTGACCAGCGCCTTCCAGACGATCTTGCCGTAACTGAACTGCGGATCGTCGAGACTGCCCGACACCGGCAGATCGAGATCGATGACGCCGTTGCTGTCTTCCAGCAGCGCGATGGCAAGGTCGAGCGGCAGATGCAGCGCATCGGGGCTGTCGACGCGCTCGCCGAGCTTGAGCTGGTTGACGACGAACTTGTTTTCGCCGGCCAGCTGACGATCCTTGATCTTGTACTCGAGATCGACCGAGAGTCTGCCGGAATCGATGCGGCGGCCGGCGAACTTGCCCGAATACGGGGTCAGCCGCGTCATCTCCAGGTTGCGGAACGCCAGCGTGAGATCGGTGAAATCGGTCGCCCGGAACGGCTGGATCGAGCCGCGCACGCGCGCCGAGCCGTAGTCGTCCACCTTGCCGTCGAGCTCGACCTGCGCGGTGGTCGCCGGGTCGGTCGAGAGACCGGTCACGACGCCGCCGAGATCGTGCATGCGCGTGCCGAACTGCGGCGTCAGCGAAAGATCGGCGAACTCCGCATTGGCGCCGACGATGCGCAGGCGCTCGATGGTCAGCGGAAATGCCGTCTCCGGCTGCGCGCGGGGCGCCGGTTTGTCGGCCGCGGCGACCGCCGGTCGGTCCGATGCCCGCAGCACACGCTGCAGATTGATCGATTTGTCCTCGAAAATGATCACCTTGCCGAACGGGTTCAGCGCCGTCAGTTCCTTCATGTTCAGCCGATCGGGGCCGAGCCTGACATCGAGACTGCCGGACGACAGCTTTTTCCAGCCAAGGAAGGCGTCCCCGGTGTCCTCTTCCGTGATCGCCAGATCGTCCACGTCAAACCCCCCGCGAAAATCCAGCTTCATGCCCGGTTTCGCCTGCGCAAATGACAGCTTGCCGCGCGTCGATGCGGCGCCGGAACGCAGGTGAAGCCTGGCGAACTGGTTGACGTAGGGGGCGAACGGCTTCAGCGACAGCCCCGCGAGTTTGAGATCCAGCGTGCCCGATGCCTTGCCCGGAATGACCGTACCGCTGGCATCGAAGCGGCCGCCCTGTTTGAGCGCGAAGCCGGCTTCCAGCGGAACCGGCTGGTCCAGGTTCAGGCTGAGGTCCTTCAACGTGACGAAACCCTGGGCGAGATCGAGTCTGACCGGTGCGTTGGGCGACTGGTCGACGATCCCGACCTCGACACCGTCGAGCGCGAGGCGTGCGAGCCGCACGTCCATCGGCGACGTGGCGGCCGTGTCCGCCTTGGCTGGTGCGGCAGTCGGCACACCGGGCGCTTTCTTCAGGATGTCGGCCCAGTTGAGCGTCTTCTGTTTGTCCAGCGACACGGTGGTTTTCGCCCCGCTCAATTCAACCGCCTCGATGGTCAGCTGTTTCTCCGCCAGTTTCAGGGCCGCATTGACCAGCAATGCGTGCTGCAATTCCGCCACCGGCTGGCCGCCCGACTGCACCCGCACCGGCCCCAGCGCGGCATTCACCGGGCCGACGGTGAGGGCAGCCGCGGCACCCACCTCGCCTGTCAACGCCGCCGTCAGGCCGAAGCCTTCGGCCGTGACGCCCAGCGGTCTGGCGAACCCCTGGTCGGTATATCGTGCCGACCAGTCGGCCAGCTTGATTTCGCGCACGCCGATTGTCCACGGCGCCACCGGTTCGGTCGGCTGGGGCGTGGTCGGCTGGGGCGCGGTCGCTTGGGGCGCGGCCGGCTGGGGCACCGCCGCCCCCTCCTCCGCGGCAAACAGGGTTTGCCAATCCAGCGTGCCTTTCACGTCGCGCGTGGCCGCCAGCTTGCCGCCGGCAAGACTCACGCTGCCGACATCGATTGCACGCGCGGCGAGATCGAAGTTCGCGTTGCCGACCCGCGCCTCGGCGAGCTGCAACACGGGTTCGCCGCCACCGCGCGGCGCCAGCGTCAGGTTCTGCACGATCAGGTTGGCGCCGTTGACCCGCACCCATGGCACGTCCTCGCCCGCCTTGTCACGCACCATGGCAAAGCGATAGTGCAGGCCGGCCGCCAGCGTACCGGACGGCAGCTCGACATTGCGCGGGCCCTTGAGCACCTGCAGCAGCCTGGCCATCTGCACGCCTTCCAGCGCCAGTTCGCCGCTCGATGCGACGGGATTCAAGCCCACGTCGCCTTTCCATTTGAGCGTGCCGCCCTGTGCCGGCAGTCTGGCCGCGATCTGATAATCGCCGCGGTCTTCGGGCAGGGTCGACAGGCCGTCGAGCTCGATGCCGAGCGGTTCCAGCACCGCCGTGAACGGCTTGCCGGTCCGGTTCGCATCGGTATAAACGATGTGGCCATCGCCGATCCGGACATGATCGATCAGCACCCGCGCGATCGAATCGGACGGCGGCGTCTTGTCTTCATTGAGTTTGGCGATCAGCGCCGCCCAGTTCAGCGTACCGCCGGGACGCACCTCGACGGTGGCATGCGGCTGATCGAGCTGGATATCCCGGATACGCCAGGCCCAGCGGAACAGTCCGGTGGTGTCGAGGTTGACATACAGCCGCTCGACACTCGCCAGCGGCGCACCCGTCCGCTCGGCCAGTTTGAGGCCGTCCACGGTGGCCTCCAGCGTGAGCGGGTTGAGCTTGACGTGGCGGACGCTCAACTGGCTGGCAAGCTTGTTCTCGCCGATCCAGGGCAGCAGCTTCTGCGCCAGCGGGTCGATCAGGAAAAATCCGAAGACCAGATACAGCCCGAACAAGCCGGCCGCGATCAGGAACGGCAGGCTCAAGGCGATTTTGACGATGCGTCCCCACATGCTGCCTCCCTCCCTGATTTATGTTGCCTGCATGACTTCGCGGATCACCCGGAAGATTTCCCGGAAGGCTTTGGGCGGCTTGCCGCGCGCGGCCTCATCGCGCGCATTGCGGATCAGTTGCCGCAGATGGGTGGCGTCGGCATCGGGGTATTTGTCGAGAAACAGCGTCAGCGCCCCGTTGTCCGCGATGAGCTTTTCGCGCCATTTTTCGGCCTGGTGCAGTTTGGCGTTTTCCGTCGCGGACACGCCGTTGAAAACGTCGATCTGCGCCTGGATCGGCGCCGGATCGACCGCACGCATCAGCTTGCCGATGTACTGCTTCTGTCGCCGCAGTGCGCCGTTCTGGGTGATTTTGCGGCAGTCGGCCACGGCGGCGCGCAGGTCTTCCGGCAGCTCGATGCGCCTGAACTGGGCATCGGGCAGCTTGACCAGGGTTTCACCCAGCGCTTGCAGAGCTTCGACTTCGCGTTTTTTATGGCTCTTGCTGGGGCCGTCGTAGACCTCGTCGGGGTCGAATTCCAGTTCGGCATCGGGGTCGATCAGGCGCACGGTGAGGCTCTCGGTTGCTGTTATGATCGTTATTGTAGTTTCTGTCGCTCAAACGTGCCGAATCAAAACCCATTGCGCCTTCTTACCCTTCGATCACCACATGCCCCGCTCCCAATTCAGCTATACCCGCGATCAGCTCATGGCCCTCTCCCGGATCGTCATCGAACACGCCGCCAGACAGGGCGCCAGCGCCGCCGACACCGAAATCTCCGAAGGCGTCGGCCAGAACGTCAGCGTGCGTCAGGGCGAGATCGAGACCATCGAATACAACAAGGACAAGGGTGCCGGCGTCACCGTCTACCTCGGCCAGCGGCGCGGCCACGCCTCGACCTCGGACCTGTCGGAAGCGGCGCTGAAAAGCGCGGTCGAAAAAGCCCTGACCATCGCCCGTTACACCGCCGAGGACGAAGCCGCCGGCCTGCCCGACGCCGACCGTCTGGCGCGGGATGTGCCCGACCTCGATCTCTACCATCCTTGGGCGCTCAGCGTGGAAGAAGCCGCCGAGCGTGCCAAGGCCTGCGAAGCCGCCGCGCTGGCGGTCGACAAGCGGCTGACCAATTCGGAAGGCGCCGGCGTCAGCCTGCATACCTCGCAGTTCATCTACGCCAACAGCCTCGGCTTCTGCAACGGCTACGCCGGCTCGCGCCACGGCATCTCGGTCGCGGTGATCGGCGAAGACAAGGGCGCGATGCAGCGCGACTACTGGTACAGCAGCGCGCGCAATGCCAACGATCTGGATTCCGCCGAAAGCGTCGGCCGCATCGCCGGCCAGCGCACGGTGCGGCGCCTGAACGGCCGCAAGCTCGACACCCGCACCTGCCCGGTGCTGTTCGAGGCGCCGATCGCCACCGGCCTGATCGGCAACTTCGTCGCCGCGGTCTCCGGCGGCAGCCTCTACCGCAAATCGTCGTTCCTGCTCGACAGCCTCGGCAAACAGGTGTTCGCCCCGCTCGTCACCATCCGCGAGGCGCCCTTCATCCGCGGCGGCCTCGGCAGCGCACCGTTCGACAGCGAAGGCGTCGCCTGCATGGATCGCGACGTCGTCAAGGACGGCGTGCTGCAAGGCTACTTCCTGTCGACCTACTCGGCGAAGAAACTCGGCATGCAAACCACCGGCAACGCCGGCGGCAGCCACAACCTCATCGTCACGCCGGGCGAGCACGACCTCGACGGTCTGTTGAAGCAGATGGGCCGCGGCCTGCTGGTCACCGAGCTGCTCGGCCACGGCGCCAACATGGTCACCGGCGACTACTCGCGCGGCGCCGCCGGCTTCTGGGTGGAACACGGCGAAATTCAATACCCGGTCGAGGAAATCACCATTGCCGGCAACCTCGCCGGCATGTTCAAGGGCATCGTCGCCATCGGCAAGGACATCGAAAAACGTGGCTCCAGGCAGGTTGGCTCCATCCTGATCGATCACATGACGGTGGCCGGCAACTAAATGCCGGCGGTACGGCGCTACCTCCTGGCGCTCGTTGCCGTTTTCTTGCTCGCCGCATGCGAGCGCGCGCCGACGCTGTCCAGGCTCAGCCCGCACGATGTCATCCTCGCCTTCGGCGACAGCCTCACCCACGGCACCGGCGCCAGCGAGGACACGGCCTACCCGGCCGTGCTGGCGTCGCTCACCGGCCGCACCGTGATCAACGCCGGCGTGCCCGGCGACACCACGACTTCCGCCCTGCGGCGTCTGCCTGAGGTGCTGGCCGAATACAGGCCGCGCCTGGTGCTGCTGTGCCTGGGCGGCAACGACATGCTGGGAAAGCAGCCCGAGTCGACCACCGAAAACAACCTGCGCCTGCTGATACAAACCATCCGGGCCAGCGGCGCCGAGGTCGTGCTGATCGGCGTGCCCGAACCAAAACTGTTCGGCGGCGCGCCGGATTTCTACGCCCGCGTCGCCCGGGACATGCGGCTGCCGCTGGAAGACGAGGTCTTCAACGAAGTGCTGAAGGACAACCGCCTCAAGTCCGACCCCATCCACGCCAACGCCGCGGGCTATCGCGTGGTCGCCGAGCGGCTGGCCGAATTTCTCAGGAAAGCCGGCGCACTGTGAGAGTCTTGCTCGCGCTGGCCCGCCTGATCGACGCGCTGACCGAGCGCGTCGGCCGCCTCGTCATCTGGCTGGTGCTGGTCGCCACGCTGATTTCGGCGGGCAACGCGCTCGCCCGCTATGCGCTCGGCGCAAGCTCCAACGCCTGGCTGGAAATCCAGTGGTATCTGTTCGGCGCGATGTTCCTGCTGGCGGCGGGCTACACGCTGAAGCACAACGGCCACGTGCGCATCGACATTCTCTACCACCGCCTCGGCGCGCGCGGGCAGGCCTGGATCGACTTCGCCGGCGGCCTGCTGTTTCTGCTGCCGATGGCGCTGCTGCTGATGTGGCTGGCGTGGCCGATGTTCGTGGACGCCTGGGTCACGCATGAAATGTCGCCCGACGCCGGCGGCCTCGTGCGCTGGCCGGTGAAGCTGCTGCTGCCCGTCGGCTTTGCCCTGCTCGCCCTGCAGGGGATCGCCGAAGTCATCAAGCGCATCGGCGTGCTGTCGGGCCGTCTCGTGCTGCCCCATGAAGCACCGGAAGAGGAAGTCTGATTGGCAAACCTGGCGCCGCTGATGTTCCTCGGCCTGGTGGCCTTCCTGCTGCTGGGCTACCCGGTGGCCTTCGCGCTCGCCGCCAACGGCCTGCTGTTCGCCGGCATCGGCATCATGGCCGGACTGTTCGACGTATCGCTGCTGCACGCGCTGCCCGAACGCGTCTACGGCATCGTCGCCAATCCCACGCTGCTGGCCGTTCCTTTTTTTGCCTTCATGGGGCTGATCCTCGAACGCTCGGGCATGGCCGAAGAGCTGCTCGACACCATCGGCCAGCTGTTCGGTTCGGTGCGCGGCGGCCTGGCCTACGCGGTGATCCTGGTCGGCGGCCTCCTGGCCGCCACCACCGGCGTGGTCGCCGCGACCGTCATCGCCATGGGGCTGATCTCGCTGCCGGTGATGCTGCGCTACGGCTACGACAAGCGGCTGGCAAGCGGCGTCATCACCGCCTCGGGCACGCTGGCGCAGATCATTCCGCCCTCGCTGGTGCTGATCGTGCTGGCCGACCAGCTCGGCGCCCCGGTCGGCGCCATGTACAAGGGCGCGCTCATCCCCGGCCTGGGACTGGTTGCGCTGTATCTCGCCTTCGTGTTTCTCGTCACGCTGCTCCGCCCCGACGCTGCGCCGCCCATGCCGGCCTCGGTCCGCATCCTGCGCGGCACGGCCCTGCTGCTGCGCGTCTTCACCACCCTGCTGCCGCCGCTGGTGCTGATCTTCCTGGTGCTCGGCACCATCTTCCTCGGCGTCGCCACCCCCACCGAGGGCGGCGCGATGGGCGCAGCCGGCGCCCTGCTGCTGGCGCTGACGCGCGGCCGGCTCTCCCGCCTGCAACTGACGCAGGCGATGGACAGCACCACGCGGCTGACCACTTTCGTCATCTTCATCCTCATCGGCTCGACGATTTTCACCCTGGTGTTCCGTGGACTGGATGGGGATGTATGGGTCGAGCACCTGTTCAGCCAGCTGCCCGGCGGTGTGCTCGGCTTTCTCGTCGCGGTCAACCTGCTGGTATTCGGGCTGGCCTTCTTCCTCGACTTCTTCGAGATCGCCTTCATCGTCGTGCCGCTGGTCGGACCCATCGCCGCCAAGCTCGGCATCGATCCGATCTGGTTCGGCGTGATGCTGGCGGTCAACATGCAGACCGCCTTCATGCATCCGCCCTTCGGCTTCGCGCTGTTCTACCTGAAGAGCGTGGCGCCCCGTTCCATCAGCACCGGCGACATCTACCGGGGCGCGATTCCCTTCCTCGCCATCCAGCTGGTCATGGTCGCCGTGGTACTGGGTTTTCCGCAGGTCGTCCTGCGCGATGCGCCGCCGGACGCCAGCAGCGTCACCACCATTCCCCTCGACGTCGATCCCGACACGGGCTTCCTGCCGGCCGAGTGGCGCTGACGACCTGCTAGAATGCCCCTTTCCATTTTTCGACAGGTTCCCATCATGTCCGAGCTCATCATCGAAGACCTCGTCGTCGGTAGCGGCGACACCGCCAGCGCCGGCCAGTCCGTTTCCGTGCACTACACCGGCTGGCTCACCGACGGCAGGAAATTCGACTCCAGCGTCGATCGCAACGATCCGTTCGAATTCCACCTCGGCCGCGGTCAGGTCATTGCCGGCTGGGATCAGGGCGTGGCCGGCATGCAGGTCGGCGGCAAGCGCAAACTCACCATCCCGCCGGAACTGGGCTACGGCACGCGCGGCGCCGGCGGCGTGATTCCGCCGAACGCCACGCTGGTGTTCGAAGTGGAGTTGCTCGGCGTCAACTAAAACCTCTTTGTCCGCAAAGGACGCGAAGTGAATTCAAGTCCCGTTCGCCCTGAGCTTGTCGAAGGGCATGTCCGAGTGGGCAGGGGGCTTCGACAAGCTCAGCCCGAACGGTGGTTGAGAATTTCTTCGCGTTTCTTCGCGTACTCCGCGGATAAACTCTCATGACCCAGCCCCTGTTCTCCCACCGCAAGCACTGGGCGGCGCGCTTCGGCACCGCCCCCTTCCTGCCGATGTCGCGTGCCGAAATGGCCGCGCTCGGCTGGGATGCGTGCGACGTCATCCTGATCACGGGTGATGCCTACATCGACCATCCCAGCTTCGGCATGGCGCTGGTCGGACGGCTGCTGGAAGCGCAGGGCTACCGCGTCGGCATCATCAGCCAGCCCGACTGGCATTCGGCCGATGCCTTCCGCGCGCTCGGCCAGCCGACGCTGTACTTCGGCGTCACCGCGGGCAACATGGACTCGATGGTCAACCGCTACACCGCGGATCGAAAAATCCGCTCCGACGACGCCTACACCGCCCACGCCGAACCCAACAAGCGGCCCGACCGCGCGGTCACGGTATACGCGCAGCGCTGCCGCGAGGCCTTCCCCGGCACCCCGGTCATCATCGGCTCGATCGAGGCCAGCCTGCGCCGCATCGCGCATTACGACTACTGGTCGGACACCGTGCGCCGCTCGGTGCTGCCGGATTCGAAAGCCGACCTGCTGATTTTCGGCAACGCCGAACGCGCGCTGCTGGAGATCACGCATCGCCTCGCCCGCGGCGAAAAAATCGGCGACATCCGCGACGTGCGCGGCACCGGCTTCATGGTGGCGCGCGACTGGCTGCCTTCCCCCCTCCCCAACCCTCCCCCGCTTGCGGGAGAGGGAGCCCCCCAACCGTGGATCGAGGTCCTCTCGACCGAGCTCAGCACCCCCGGCGCGATCGACGCGCACGTCGACCCCTACGCCTTCCTCCCCTCCCCCGCAAGCGGGGGAGGGGCCGGGGGAGAGGGGCGCGACACCGTCGCGCGCGCAAGCGGGGGAGGGGTCGGGGGTGAGGGAAAAGCACCTGCGCCGCAGACGCCCGCAGGCACGGCGCCGCTACGCCTCGTCCCCAGGGCCGAACGCCTCGCCATGCGGCAGGAAATCCGCGCGCGCACCGTGATCCGCCTGCCCGACTACGACCAGGTGAAGAACAACCCGGTGCTGTACGCCCATGCGTCCAGGGTCTTCCACCTCGAATCCAACCCCGGCAACGCCAGGGCTTTAAGGCAGGCGCACGGCGAGCGCGACGTCTGGCTGAATCCGCCGCCGATCCCGCTCACCACCCCGGAAATGGACGCGGTGTACGACCTGCCCTACGCGCGCGCGCCGCACCCGAGCTACGGCGACGCCAAAATCCCGGCGTGGGAGATGATCCGCTTCTCGATCAACATCATGCGCGGCTGCTTCGGCGGCTGCACCTTCTGCTCGATCACCGAGCACGAGGGCCGCGTCGTCCAGAGCCGCTCGGAGGATTCGGTGATCCGCGAAATCGAGGCGATCCGCGACAAGACGCCCGGCTTCACCGGCGTCATTTCCGACCTCGGCGGACCGACCGCCAACATGTACCGCCTGGCGTGCAAATCGAAGGAAATCGAGCGTTCCTGCCGCAAGCTGTCGTGCGTGTTCCCCGACATCTGCGACAACCTCAACACCGACCACGCGCCGCTGATCCAGTTGTACCGTCGCGCGCGCCAGGTTCCCGGCATCAAGAAAATCCAGATCAGTTCGGGGCTGCGCTACGACCTCGCGGTGCGCTCGCCGGAATACGTCAAGGAACTGGTGCAGCACCACGTCGGCGGCTACCTCAAGATCGCGCCCGAGCACACCGAAGCCGGCCCGCTGTCGAAAATGATGAAGCCCGGCATGGGCACCTACGAGCGCTTCAGGGAGATGTTCGAGGCCGCCTCCAGAGCCGTCGGCAAGAAGCAGTATCTGATTCCCTACTTCATCGCGGCGCACCCCGGCACCACCGACGAGGACATGCTCAACCTGGCGCTGTGGCTGAAGCAGCACGACTTCCGCCTCGATCAGGTGCAGACCTTCCTGCCGACGCCGATGGCGCTGGCCACCGCGATGTACCACACCGAAAAAAATCCGCTGAAGAAGGTGCTCGGCGGCAAGGCCGAGACCGTGCCGGTGGTGCGCCAGGGCCGCACCCGCCGTCTGCACAAGGCCTTCCTGCGCTACCACGATCCCGACAACTGGCCGCTCCTGCGCGAAGCATTGAAGGAAATGGGCCGCGCCGACCTCATCGGCAACAGCAGGAAACACCTCATTCCGCTCTACCAGCCCGCCGGCACCGGCGGGCAGCCGGAAGGCGCGCGCGCCAGACCCGGCGCAGGCAAACCGGATGCGGCCAAAGCGGGTGCCGGCAAACCCGCACCGGACAGGCCTGCCCCCGCCGGCCGCGGCCGCCCCCCGCAAGTGCCCAGACACCCGCTCAGTCAGCGCCGCGGCGGCGGCAAGACCCGCTGAATTTCCTTGCAACTTGTAACCTGTAACTTGTAACTTGTAACTTGTAACTTGTAACTTGTAACTTGTAACTTGCAACTTGTAACTTGTAACTTGTAACTTGTAACTTGAACCTTGCGTCTTGAGTCTGCCGTGACCCCCCGCGACCTCCTCCGCGCCAAGCTCAACCTCGAAACCGCCCGGCTCGGCTGGCCCGAACTCGAACGCCACTTCGCACGCGGCGACGTCATCAAGGTCGCCGTTGGCGTGGACCTGATCGACGCGGCGCTGCACCTTGCCGAGAACAACACCGCGACCGTTGAAGCCTGGCTGGCCGACGGCCGCATCGCCCGCGCCGAACTCGCCGACGCCGAAGACTGGCACGCGCGCCAGCCGACGTTCTGGGCAGTGGTGGTGGCGCCGTGGGTGCTGATCCAGGAAGTGCTGCAGGAACTGGATCAGGAATAAACCGCAGACAAACGGGGCAGGCGGCCACGCTCCGTCAGCACAGCCACCGGCACCTGCCCTTCCGACAGAAAAACCATCAAGCGGGAATCTGCCGGCGGCGCCAGTCCGCGGGCGAAAAACCGAAGTGGCGCTTGAAGGCGCGGCTGAATGCCGCTTCGGATTCATAGCCAGCCTGGCCGGCGATCCCCTTCATGGGCGCGTCCGTCGCTTTCAGGCGTTGTGCCGCCAGTTGCAGGCGCCAGCGGGTCAGATAGTGCATGGGCGGCATATTGAGAAAATGCTTGAAGCGCGCAGCCAGCACCGTGCGCGACACCCCGACACAGCGGGCCAGCCGGTCCACGCTCCAGTCCTCCAGCGGCGCCGTGTGCAGCCATTTCAGCGCCGTGCCGACCACCGGATCGTTGACCGCGGCGAACCAGCCCACTTCATCCGTCGAGAGGCCCTGCATGTGTTGGCGCAGGATTTCCACGAACATCAGTTCAGTCAGGCGGGGAAGCATGGAGCGCCTCCCCGAATCCGCCCGGCTTGCCTCCTGAGCGGTGTGGCGGATGGTGCTGGCCAGCCACTCGTCGTCCGGGACACGGCCGGGGCTGACATGCATCAGCGCGGGCAGATGGCGCAGCACAGGGTGAAACAGCAGTTCATCGCATTGCACGAAGCCGCAGACGATGTGGGTCAGCCCGCCGCCTCCCCCATGCTCGACCCGCAGGATATCGGGCCAGGGCGGTGGCGGCAGCAACTGCTGGGCAGGCGTGTTGACGGCCGCCTCGCGGCCGTGCAGGACGTGGATGTCGCCGTAGGGCAGCAATATGGCATCGCCCGCTTCCATCCAGACCGTTTCACTATCCCTCAGCTCCAGCCAGCAACCGCCTTCGGCGATGATATGGAAAGGGATGATGTGTTCGGTGTGGAACGGCAGCATCTTCGACAGTTCGCGGGCGGCGGGCGAAACCAGGCCCCAGGGTTCGCGAAACACCACGCTGAACAAGACCACGCCGGACAGGTGCATGCTGCCGAGCAGGTCCGACAACAACTCCGTCGAGGCCTGATTCGGCGTTTCGGACATGACTCTTTGCGTTTCGGTCATGGTTTCATCTCTCAGGATGACTAGGCTGATAACGGGGTCGGCCAGGACGACGATCTGCACCGTCGCATCGAACGATGATGATCGAAATTGAAAACCCACACAAGGAGAAGCATGATGTCGATGACCCCTGAAATGGAAACGCTCAAGACCCGTCTGAAAGCGATGTGGATGTCGGGCGACTATGCTCGTTTCTCAACCTATCTCGAACCCGGCGCCATGGAATTCTTTCGACGCCTTCATCTCGCCCCCGGCGAACGTGTGCTGGATGTCGCGTGCGGCGCAGGCCAGCTCTCCCTGCCCGCTGCCCGTGACGGCGCCACGGTAACGGGGATCGACATCGCCACCAACCTGATTGAACAGGCACGCTCTCGCGCAAGGGCGGAGGGACTGGCCATCCGTTTCGAGGAAGGCGACGCCGAGGATCTGCCCCAGGACGATGCGACGTTCGATGTCGTCTTCAGTCTGATCGGCGCCATGTTTGCGCCGAGACCCGAGCAGGTGGCGGGTGAACTTCTGCGCGTATGCAGGCCCGGCGGACGCATCCTCATGGGCAACTGGACAGCCGATGGGTTCGTCGGGCAGATGTTCAAGGCTCACGGCAAGCATGCGCCACCGCCGGCGGGCATGCCGTCCCCCGTGCTTTGGGGCGACGAGGCGACGGTGCGCGCGCGTCTTCAGGATGGCGCCAGCGACCTGCGCATGACGTGGAAAATGTATCCGATGAAGTATCCGTTCCCGCCGCCCGAAGTCGTCGAGTTCTTCCGCGCCTACTATGGTCCGAGCAACCGCGCCTTTGCCGCGCTCGATCCCGACAGGCAAGCCGCCTTGCGAAGCGATCTGGAACAGTTATGGTCGGCGCACAACCAGGCACGCGATGGCGGAACCGAAGTCGAGGCCGAATATCTTGAGGTCGAAGCCATCCGGGCCTGATCGCCGGCCGGCGACGCGAACCTCCGTTCAGGCCGCCAGATGCGCCTTCACCCGCAGCAGACGCGCGCGCGCTTCGGTCGCGACGTTGTGTACGGCGGCATTGTCCACCAGCTTCACCATGATGCCGGGGTCGAGGAAAGACACCGTCACCTGGCCGTCGGCGTCCTCGCGCACGACGACGTTGCACGGCAGCAGCATGCCGACGTCGGGCTCGGCGCTGATGGCCTGGTGCGCCAGCGGCGGATTGCAGGCACCGAGAATGCGATAGGGACGACCATCGACGTTGAGTTTGGCTTTCATGGTGGCCTGCACATCGATGTCGGTAAGCACGCCGAAGCCTTCGGTCTTGAGGGCGGCGGTGACCTTCTCGACGGCTGCATTGAAAGGGCCGTTGAGGGTGGTTTCGAATCCATATTCGCTCATGTTTATTGTGACTCCTGGTTGGGATCAGGGCGGGAGTTTACCCGCTCCGTCAAGAGTAGAGCCGATCCCCCGCTCAGGGTTCCAGCGATTGCTGTTCCATTTTCTGCCACAACCGGTAGACCGGGTCCGACCACAACGACTTGATGTAGGCCACGACATCCTGCATCTCCTGTTCGCTGAGCGTGTCCTTCCACGCCGGCATTTTGCCCTGCCCCTGCGGGCTGCCGTCGCGGATGACTTCGAGCAGCGCCGCCGTGGGGTGATGCCAGGCATGGGCGCTGTCGTCCAGCGGCGGCGGCGGGAAGTAACCGTCCGCCTCGCGGATGCGCCAGTCACCCGGCTGTCCCTTGCCTGCGTCGCCGTGACATTCCAGGCAGTGCTTTTCATAGACCGTCTTGCCGCGCGCCAGCTGGGCGGCATCCAGCTTGCGGTCGAGCGGCACGCTCTCCGCGTCCGCCGCGCCGGATGAACCGGAAGGCGCGTCGTCACAGCCGGTCAGCGCCAGCCCGGCCAGCAGGGATGCCAGGATTTGCAGCTTCAATGTCTTCATCGACCCTCCTTTTAACCCTGCGATGGACCGGACCGCATCGCTCAAGTTTCCGCGAGTACGGCACGCCATCGGGAAAAACCCAGGCTCAGCTTGCCTCCCCGGATTCGCATGCCAGATAACTCCGGGCAAATCCGGTGAACGCTTCCACTTCGCGCGCCTGCCAGGCGGCATCGCGGCCCAGGGCGGCGGCCAGCAAGGCTGCCACTTTGGGCGCGGCCTCGATGCTGGCGCGCGCGTCGAGCAGCAATGCGCGGGTACGCCGTGCCAGCACGTCCTGAACGCTGCGCGCCATGTCGTGACGGGCCGCCCATTCCACCTCGGCGCCGACATAGGGCAGCCGCGGATGCAGGGGGGCCGCCCATGCCGGCCGCGTCTGCGCCAGCGACTGCACGGCAGCGGCGTCCGAACCATAGGCACGCAGCGCAGCCGGGACGGGATCGGAGGTCGCGCCGTGCAGCGGAAGATCCGCCGTCCGGCAAGGACGGCCCGGCAACTGCGCCACGCGCGCGGCAAGATCGACTGTCTGTTCGGCCATTTCGCGATAAGTCGTCCACTTGCCGCCGGTGATGCTGACCAGGCCGGACTCCTCGCGCAGCAGATGATCGCGCGCCAGTGCGGCAGTGCTGCGCCCGCCGCCGGTGCGCACCAGCGGCCGCAAGCCGGCGAACACGCTCAGCACGTCCTCCCGGCGCGGCGCATCCTGCAGGAAGCGTCCGGCGTGTTCGAGCAGAAACTCGATCTCCGCCGGCTGCGCGCGGGGCTCGGCCGCCGCGTTCTCGACCGCCACGTCGGTGGTGCCGACCAGCAGCCGGCCCTGCCAGGGAATGATGAACAGCACGCGGCCGTCGTCGGTCTTCGGCACCATGAGCGCATGGCGGCCGGGCAGGAAACGCCGCTCCAGCACGAGGTGCGCGCCCTGACTCGGCGCCACCCACGCGGCAACGCCGGGGTCGGCCAGGCGGCGGACCGCATCGCAGAACACTCCGCTGGCGTTGATGACCACGCGGGCGGGGATCTCGTGTTCCGCACCGGTTTCGCCGTCGCGTGCCATCACGCCGCGCACCGGCGTGCCCGGCGTGCCGGCGCGCAGCAAGCCCACTACCGCGCAATAGTTGGCGAGCGTGGCGCCATGGTCCCAGGCGCTTTGCGCCAGGCAGAGCGCGAGGCGGGCGTCGTCGAACTGGCCGTCGTAATAGCGCACGCCGCCGCGCAAGCCGTCGGCGCGCAGCGTCGGCAGTTCACGGCGGGTCTCGGCCACGTCAAGCCGCCGCGAACTGCCGAGGCTGGCGCGCCCGGCCAGTCGTTCGTAGAGCGCCAGACCGAAGCCGTAGTACAGGCTTTCGCCGCGCCTGTAGGTAGGGAGGATGAAAGACTGGACGCTCGCCAGATGCGGGGCGTTGGCCAGCACGCGGGTGCGTTCGCGCAGCGCGCCCCGCACCAGTTTCAGGTTGCCCTGGCGCAGGTAGCGCACGCCGCCGTGCAGCAATTTGGTGCTGCGGCTGGAGGTGGCCTGGGCGAAGTCGCCGCGTTCCAGCAGCAGCGTGTCGTAGCCGCGCGTGGCGGCGTCGAGCGCGATGCCGAGGCCGGTCGCACCGCCGCCGATCACGATCATGTCCCAGGGCGTGCGCCGTTCACCTATGCGCGCAATGGCCGCGTCCCGGTTCACGGCTCGGCCCAGCCCCTGGAACGCTCCACCGCGCGCGCCCAGTTTCCGCGCAGCCCGGCGACCCGGTCGCGCCCCATGGCCGGCTCGAACACGCGCTCGACCTGCCATTGTGCGGCGATCTCGTCCAGCCCGCCCCAGTAGCCCACCGCCAGGCCGGCCAGGTAGGCCGCTCCCAGCGCGGTGGTTTCGGTAACCGCCGGACGCAGCACCGGCACCCCCAGCAGATCGGCCTGGAACTGCATCAGCGTGTCGTTGGCGGTGGCGCCGCCGTCCACGCGCAGTTCGCCGAGCGCGAGGCCGCAATCGGCCTGCATCGCGCTGACGAGGTCGCTCACCTGATAGGCGATGGATTCCAGCGCGGCGCGTGCCAGATGACCCGCCGTGGTCCCGCGCGTGATGCCGTGAATGGCGCCGCGCGCATAGGGGTCCCAGTGCGGCGCGCCGAGGCCGACGAAGGCGGGCACCAGATAGACCCCGCCGTTGTCCGGCACGCTCGCCGCCAGACTTTCCACCTCGGACGCGCTGCGGAGGATGCCGAGCCCGTCGCGCAGCCACTGCACCACCGCGCCGGCGATGAAGATGCTGCCTTCGAGCGCGTAGCTCGGGCGCCCCGCGAAGCGCCACGCCGTGGTGGTGAGCAGGCGGTTATGGGACGGGACAGGGGTGTCGCCTGTGTTCATCAGCATGAAGCAGCCGGTGCCGTAGGTGTTCTTGACCATGCCGCGCCGCAGGCAGGCCTGACCGAACAGCGCGGCGTGCTGGTCTCCCGCCACGCCGGCGACGGGGATACGCCGCCCGCCCGGCAGGCAGGTGGTGTGGCCGTACACGGTACTGGAGTCGCGTACCTCGGGCAGCATGGCGCGCGGCACCCGCAGGCATGCCAGCAACTCGTCGTCCCATGCCTGCTGTGCGATGTCGAACAGCAGCGTGCGCGAGGCGTTGGTCGCGTCGGTGACGTGCAGCGCGCCGTCGCTGAGTTTCCACAGCAGCCAGCTGTCGATGGTGCCGAACGCCAGCTCGCCCGCCTCGGCGCGACGTCGCGCATCGGGTACGTTGTCGAGGATCCAGCGCAGCTTGGTGCCCGCCAGATAGGCGTCGAGCAGCAGTCCCGTCTTGCGCTGGAACAACGCTTCATGGCCCGCCGCACGCAACTCGTCGCACAGGCCCGCGGTGCGCCGGTCCTGCCACACGATGGCGTGGTACACCGGCTGACCGGTGCGCCGGTCCCACACCACGGTCGTCTCGCGCTGGTTGGCAAGGCCGATGGCCGCGATGTCGCGCCCCGTCAGCCCGGCCTGCGTGACCGCCTCGACGGCGACCCCGAGTTGCGTCGACCAGATCTCGTCGGGATCGTGCTCGACCCAGCCCGGCCGCGGAAAGATCTGCCGGAATTCCTTTTGCGCGACGGACTGGATCTGCCCCGCGTGATCGAACACGATCGCGCGGGAACTCGTGGTGCCCTGGTCGAGCGCGAGCACGTATTGCATGCTCATCTCCGGTTGCGGGCCGTCAGCCGGCCCGGGTTTCAATCAAGTGGATACAAGTGTACCGACCGTGATGCCATGCCGTTCGTCCTGAGCTTGTCGAAGGACTTGTTCAGATGGTATGGACGCCTCCCCCCGGCAACGGGGCGCTGTTGGCAGTTGGGGGAGAGATGGATCCTCGCTGCAATGGCATCAA
>MKWM01000052.1 GCA_001899765.1 Thiobacillus sp. 63-78 | reverse complement strand
TTTCCAGCCGGTGCTGGTGCGGGGCAGGCGGTTTGAGCATGACCACGATTCAAACACAAAGCCCCCAGCTTGTGGGGGCTTTGTCAGCAGTCTGACCCAACCCTTATCGGTTGGGTTTTTTTCTGCCCGTTCCCCGCGTGTTGGCGGGGTTTGCGGCCTTCCTCTCTCGGACACGCCTGCGCCAGACAGGCGCGCGCCGAAGTTGGTTACGGCCTGGCCTTGCCGCTCATGCAGGCGGTTGCGGATGTTGAGTTCCAGCGAGGTGCGCGACCAGCCCTCCGCGATGGCGCGCTGGGCATACCATTCGCGCGCGCCGTTATCGGCCAGCTTAGTCAACAAGGTGACGATGTGGAACCACGGTAATTGGGCAGCAGCCTGCTGCCCAAATGTCTGCCGAGGGCATCTGCTCGCGCATCCGCCGAATACCGCCAGGGTTGGTTAGCCCATGGGGCCCTCTTTGACTTTTTGTATCAATTGCTACTATATTAGGAGCAACTAACACTAATTAGCTGGGGGTACATCATGAACCAAGCAGCCGTAGCCTCCAATCAAGGCGACCAAAACCGAGGCGCCCTGGCCAAGATGGTGACTCGTGCCTTTGAGCACTGGAAGCTTGGAACGGAGGAGCAGCTTGCCATGCTCGGCCTCGCCACAAATAACAGAACGGCATTGAGCCGCTATCGTCGTGGAGAGCCCCTGGCCGCAAACCGGGACTTGTTGGAGCGTGCTGGTCACATATTGGCGATTCACAAAAACCTTCGCCTAATCTTTCCTCAGGACCGAGACCTGGCCTACGCTTGGATGACCCAGCGTAACAAAGCCTTCGAAGGGCTGACTCCTGTAGATGTAATAAAGGAATGGGGCTTTGCAGGAATGCTTATGGTCCGGTCCTATCTTGACCGGGTTCGCGGCAATTGATGGACGCGTTCTTCGCGGGGTTGCCACTTGCTGATGTGCATCAGGACGTGGCGCACAATATCAAATCCATCCGAGTTTCCCAAAACCTGTTCGACGACCTCTCGGACGACCCGGCAGATTGGGAAATAGCTCAGCAGCACGAGCTTGCCACCAAGCCGCACACCTATGGATCCCCCAACACCATTATCGACCGCCCCTTCGAGGAGGCCGATTGGCTCAACGCTATTGAGTTCCCTTTCCGGAACTGGGCGGCCAGTCGCTTTTGCGATGGCAGCTTTGGCATCTGGTATGGGTCGGATTTAGTGGAAACAACGGTTCACGAAACCGTACACCATTGGCGTAGATTTCTCGCCGATGCAGGCTTTGACGAGCTGGTGCCTCAGGGAGCGCGCGAAAGCATAACGGGTGAACGCAAGGTGTATTGGGTGCGCTGCGACGCGGCGCTTTTGAACCTGAGTGCACGAGTAGCGGAATATCCTGACTTGGTGCACCCCACCAGCTATCAATTTACGCAGCAAATTGGCGCCAGGCTTCACCGCGAAAGTCACCCAGGGTTCGTGACCCCATCGGCCCGGTGTGTTGGAGAGAACTATGGGGTGTTGAATAGAAATGTGCTTTCTTCTCCCCGTGCGTGCTGTTCCCTCACTTACAGGCTGACCGGAGAAGGGGTCATGGTCGAACGAGAGGCCGGACAAACGTGGATGGTAGTCAACTAAATCCCCAATTTAACCAACCACCCAGACTAGATTGGGCTTCCCGCGTGTTCTTTGGTGTTCCTGCGAACGCCTGCGGATTTCGCCAGCCGCCCGAATGGGCCGTTCCGGGCCACATTCCACTCTCTCCTGGTCATTCTTCGCTCCGGCTTCGCTCCCTGAATCTGGCCCGAAGTCCGCAAGGGCCACAAGTTGACCCCATACAGATCAAAGAGTTACGAGCTGACGAATCAAACGGTTGGATTGCAGCATTGGGTAGAGAAGGAAACATCTTGTCAGCACAATGTCCGGACAGCTACAATAAGGGTATCCAGGATCAATGCGGAGGGGCAGCATGAGCACCCTGAATCTTTCCAAGACCGAACGCATCGACGTTCGGGCCAGCACGCCGGTCAAGCAACTACTGCAGGAAGCCGCGCGCGCCAGCCACAAGAGCGTCAGCGAGTTCCTGCTCGACGCGGGCGTGACGGCGGCCGCGCAGACACTGGCGGATCGTCGCCAGTTCGTGCTGGACGACGCGCAGTGGCAGGCGTTCCAGGAAGCGCTGGATCGTCCGGTGCAAAGCAAGCCGCGCCTGAAGAAATTGCTGCGTGAGCCTGGGGTTCTGGATTGAGCAGTGCGTACACGCCCGTTCGCAAGCTGCTTGCAACGGATCAGGTCGATGCTTTCGACTGCGGCCAGGCCGCGTTGAACCAGTTCCTGCAACGCTATGCGCTCGTCAACCAGAAGGCCAACAGCGCACAGACCTACGTCTGCTGCCACGAAGACATGGTGGTCGGCTTCTACAGCCTGGCAGTCGGCAGCGTCGATCCGGATGCCGCACCGTCGAGAGTGATGAAGGGGCTGGCGCGTCATCCGGTGCCCGTCATGATCCTGGCCCGGCTCGCCGTGGATCAGGAGCATCAGCGCAAAGGTCTGGGGCAAGCCTTGCTCAAGGACGCTCTGCTGCGCACCGCACAGGCCGCCGACATCGCCGGCATTCGCTGCCTGCTGGTGCATGCCAAGGATGATGCGGCGCGGCAGTGGTATGAATCCTGGGAATTCGAGCCCAGCCCGACCGATCCGTATCACCTGTTCCTGATGCTCAAGGATCTCACAAGCCTGTTGAGCTGAGGTGGTGTCTCCACCTCAGAGTCCGACCCGCTCCTGCTGCTCATCCCACAGCGCTGGCGAATCAACCGCCAGATCAAACAGCGTGACGTGATTCAGCAGCCTGTCGTCGAGGATAGTGGCCACGATGTCCGGTGCCAGCGTAGTCAGGTTGACCATCCGACTGACGTAGCTTCCGTGCACCGTGAATCAATGACGCCACAGCGAACTCCGTGTTCCGCCTGATCGAACGCGCAGGCGCTGATGCACAGCCTGACCATGCTGATGTTGGCGCCAGGCTCAGCCAGCAACGACCAATCAAGATCAATGTCAACGCTCGCAGTCAGAGCTTGTATCCGGCTGACAAACACGGCATCGACAGGCTGAATCCGCCACGGACGCTCTTCCATCTCCGCAGCAAGAGCGGCAAGCGTTTTCTGTGTGAGATCCGATCTGTCCTCTTGATTCATACCGTTCTCCTGCATCCTCTATTGCGGCAGATCATCCAGCTCGTAGCTGGTGCTTCGGCCACCGGCGTCGGCTTTGCGCAGCACACCGCGCGTCAGCAGGTCGCTGATATCGCGCAACGCGGTATCTTGCGAGCATTTGGCGATGGCCGCCCACTTGCTGGTGGTCAGCTTGCCGTCGAAACCATCCAGCAGTTTGTTCAGCAATTTCACTTGCCGTTCGTTCAACGGCATTGAGCCCCAGTGCCGCCAGAACCGTGCCTTGGCCAGCACCGTATCGAGCGTGACCTGTGCCTGATCGACGGCACGATGCAATGTTTCGAGGAACCAGAGGAGCCACTCGGTCACATCCATCGACCGTTTCTGGGTTCGCTCCAGGATGTCATAATAGGCCTTGCGCTCCCTCTGGATCTGGGCAGACAAACTGTAGAAGCGCTGAGGACTGCCAGCGGCACGCGCCAGCAGCAAATCACCCATGGCCCGAGCGATACGACCGTTGCCATCATCGAACGGGTGCAAGGTGACGAACCACAGATGGCCAAGGCCCGCCCTGAGCAAGGGCGGATCGTTTGATGGGCCATTGACCCAGTCAAGGAATCTGCGAGTTTCGGAATCCAGCCGATTCGCCGGTGGCGCTTCGTAATGCACACGTTGACGGCCAATGGGGCCGGACACCACTTGCATCGGGCCGTTAGCATCGTCACGCCATGCGCCCACACTGATTTTTGCCAGACCGGAGTACCCCGTTGGAAACAAGGCAGCATGCCAGCCGAACAAGCGCTCCTGGGTAACAGGGGTGGCGGCATTGGCCGTGGCATCAAGCACCATCTCCACCACGCCTTCGACATGGCGATCCACCGGTGCCAGCGCGCCAATGTCTACCCCGAGGCGGCGAGCGATGGAAGAGCGCACGGATTCGACACTGAGAGTCTCGCCCTCGATCTCGCTGGTTTTGACCACATCCTCCGTGAGCGCGGCCAAACTGGCCTGACCACGCAAGGCCATGCCGACGTCCGCCAATCGACCCAGCAAAACGCCTTGGGCACGACTGACCTCCGCCATCGGACCCGCCAATACCGCCAAGTCGAAGCGCCAGTGAGGCCAATCACCGGTTTGCCAGATATAAGTGTAATCGCCGCTATTCATGCGGAGATTATGGGCCACATTCTCCGCATTCGCAAGCCAATCGCCGCACATATTGCGGTGATAAGGCACGTCATTCGCCGCAACGCGAACCGCAACCCTACTCTGAAATGGGTGTAACCGGGATGGCAACTGCCTGCCAGATTTCCGCCGCGAACCTCACCATCCGAGCAGTCGCTCAAGCTGACGGAGGCATGAAATGGCCAAATCATTCAAGCGTTGGCGTACTTGTCCGCTCGAGTGAGTCGAGCCGCATGGGCCTCTGATGATCACCCTCTTGGACACCGCAAACCAGCGACGCGTATACTGGCGCTCCCATGAACGGCCGCCCCGTACCACGCCTCGCGCTCCACTTTCTGACGTTGAGCCTGACCGCTGCGCTGGCCGGCTGCGCCAACCCAGGGCCGGCGCCCGAATTGCCCGTCAGCGCCGTGCCGACGCAGTGGTCGGCCGGCGGCGCTGCACAGCCGCAGTCGCAGTCGCCAACCGAGCTGGCCGCCTGGTGGCGGCGCTTCGGCGACGCCGAGCTGAGCGCGCTGATCGACGACGCGCTGGCCCACAACCCCGGCGTGCGGTCGGCCCTGGCGGCACTGCGCCAGTCGCGCGCGCTGGCCGACGTCGCCGCCGCCGCGCTGGCGCCCAGCCTGGACGGCTCGGGCTCGGCCCAGCGCAGCCACAGCGATGGCGGCGGCACTTACAACAACTTCGGCCTCGGGCTGGACGCCAGCTGGGAGCCCGACCTGTCGGGCGGCCTGCGGGCCGGCGCCCGCGCCGCCGAGAGCGACGCCCGCGCCGCGCAGATGAGCCTGGGCCAGGTGCAGGTATCGCTGGC
Source organism: Thiobacillus sp. 63-78 (assembly GCA_001899765.1). GTDB lineage: Bacteria > Pseudomonadota > Gammaproteobacteria > Burkholderiales > Thiobacillaceae > Thiobacillus. The sequence continues at coordinate 16,549 of MKWM01000052.1, read as the reverse complement.
GGCCGAAGTGGCGCTGGCCTACGTCGACCTGCGCGATCAGCAGGCGCGTCTGCTGATCGCGCAGGACAACCTGGCGACGCAGGACGACACGCTGCAGATCGCGCGCTGGCGCCAGCAGGCCGGCCTGGTGTCGATGCTCGACGTCGAGCAGGCGGCCACCCTGGCCGAGCAGACGCGCGCCCAGCTGCCGCTGCGCCAGACCGCCGTGGCGCAGGCGCGCCACCGGCTGGCGGTGCTCACCGGCCGCCCGCCGGGCGCGCTGACGTTCACGCCGGCGCCGGTGCCGCTGCCGCCCGACGACCTGGTGCTGGCCTTTCCGGCCGACACGCTGCGCCAGCGGCCCGACGTGCGCCAGAGCGAGGCCCAGCTGCAGGCCGCCTGGGCGCGCGTGGCGCAGGCCGACGCCGCGCGCTACCCTTCGCTGCGGCTGTCGGGAACGCTCGGGCTGCAGTCGCTGTCGACCGGGTCGCTGCTGAACGGCTCCAGCGTGGTGGCGTCGATGCTGGCCGGGCTGACGCAGCCGATCTTCGACGGCGGCGCCATCGCCGGCCGCCTGCGCGCGCAACAGGCCGCACTGGATCAGGCCAGCGCCAACCACCACACCAGCGTGCTGGCCGCGCTGCAGGAGGTGGAAGACGCACTGGTCGCGCTGCAGGGCGACCGTGCACGCATCGGCAGCCTGCAGGCCGCGGCCGTGGCGGCGCGCAACGCCGAGCAGTTGGCGCGTCAGCAATACCAGGCCGGGCTGATCGGCTTCGACGTCGTGCTGCAGGCGCAGCGCATCCTGCTGTCGGCCGAGGACGCGCAAGCCGCCGTGCGCGCCAGCCTGGCCAATGACCACGTGCGGCTTTACAAGGCGCTGGGCGGAGGATGGGAACACCCTCCTGAGGCGCCCACGGCAACCGCCCCCACCGAGCTGCCGGCCCGCCCGGCTTTCCTGGCCCTGTCAACTTCCCTGCCGGCGCGCGCCGCGCAGGCGCCCTTGCCATGAGCGACTCTTCCGCTGCCACCCCTCCCGCCCCACCGGCGGCATCCACGCCCGCGTCGGGCATCGACCATCTGCTGGGCGACGACCGTCCGCCGGTCTGGTGGCGCCGGCCGACGCTGTGGCTCGGGCTGGCGCTGCTGGTCGCGGCCGGCGCCGGCCTGTGGTGGTGGCAGGGTCGGCAGGCGCAGCGCGCGGCACCGGTCTACGTCACGACGCCCATCGAGCGCGGCGACATCACGCTCAGCGTGACGGCCAACGGCACGCTGAATCCGACCCGCTCGGTCGCCATCGGCAGCGAGCTGTCGGGCACCGTGGCGCGCGTGCTGGTCGACGTCAACGACCGGGTCAAGCGGGGCCAGGTGCTGGTCGAGCTGGACCGCACCAAGTTCGAGGACACGGTGAACCGCTCGCGTGCCGCGCTGGTGGCGGCGCAGGCGGCGCTGGTGCAAAACGAGGCCACGGCGCGCGAGGCACGCGCCACGCTCGAACGCTTTGAAGAAGTGGCGCGCCTGTCGGCCGGCCGCGTGCCGTCGGCGACCGAGCTCGACACCGCCCGCGCCACGCTGGCGCGCGCCAACGCCAGTACCGACAACGCGCGCGCGCTGGTCGCGCAGGCGCGCGCCACGCTGTCGACCGACGAGACCAACCTGTCGAAGGCCTCGATCCGCTCGCCGATCGACGGCGTGGTGCTGGCGCGCTCGGTCGACCCCGGCAACGCGGTGGCCGCCTCGCTGCAGGCGGTGACGCTGTTCACGCTGGGCGAAGACCTGACGCGGCTGATCATGGAAGCCGACGTGGACGAGGCCGACGTCGGCGCGGTGCAGCAGGGCCAGCGCGCCAGCTTCACCGTCAGCGCCTACCCGGCACGCCACTATCCGGCGCAGGTCACCCGCGTGGCCTATGGCTCGACCACCACCAACAACGTCGTCACCTACACCACCCAGCTCAGCGTCGACAACGCCGACCTCAGCCTGCGCCCCGGCATGACGGCCACCGCCACCATCGTCTCGACCGAGCGCCAAGGCGTGCTGCTGGTGCCCAACACGGCGCTGCGCTTCACGCCGACCAGCGCCCAGCCGGTCCAGCCTGCTGGCGCGGCGCCCGGTGGCAGAGGCAACCTGGTGTCGAGCATGATGGCGCGCCCGCCAGCCGCCCCGCGCCGCCCGCGCGAGGCCGGCGTCCCAGCGGCGGCCGACCAGCAGCGCCAGATCTGGACCCTGCAGGGCCAGCAGCCGGTGGCCGTCAGCGTGCGCACCGGCATCAGCGACGGGCGCCGCACCGAGGTCAGCAGCCCCGAGTTGCAGCCCGGCACGCCGGTCATCACCGACCAGAGAGCGGCGCAGTGAACGCCCGCCCCCAGCCGCCCCGAGGTGCGCCATGCCCGACGCAGCGCCGCTGATCCGCCTGCGCGGCGTGACCAAGCGCTACGGCGAAGGCGGCACCGCCTTCCTGGCGTTGAAGGGGGTCGACCTCGACATCGAGCGCGGCGAGTTCGTCGCCATCATGGGACCCAGCGGCTCCGGCAAGTCGACCGCCATGAACGCGCTCGGCTGCCTGGACCGGCCGACCAGCGGCCAGTACCTGTTCATGGGCGCGCACGTCGAAACGCTGTCGCGCGACGAGCTCGCGCGCCTGCGGCGGCGCTATTTCGGCTTCGTGTTCCAGGGCTTCAACCTGCTGGCGCGCACCAGCGCGCAAGAGAACGTCGAGCTGCCGCTGCTGTACCGCGGCGAGCCGGCGGCGAACCGGCGCGCCGCCGCCGCGCGCGCGCTGGATGCCGTCGGCCTCAAGGGCTGGGAACATCACACGCCGGCCGAGCTGTCGGGCGGCCAGCAGCAGCGCGTGGCGATCGCGCGCGCCATCGTCAGCGAGCCGGCGGTGCTGCTGGCCGACGAGCCGACCGGCAACCTGGACACGCAACGCAGCCACGAAATCATGGACCTGCTGGCGCGCCTGAACAGCGAGCAGGGCATCACCGTGCTGATGGTCACGCACGAGCCCGACATGGCAGCCTACGCGCACCGCGTGGTGCGCTTCGTCGACGGCCTGGTGGCCAGCGACCAGCGCAACCCCAACCCGACGCAACCCGGCAGCCACGGCGCACCGGCCGCACAGATGGCGGAGGCAAGCTGATGCTGTGGAACACCCTGGTGCTGGCGCTGCGCTCGATCCGGCGCAACCTGCTGCGCTCCTTTCTCACCGTTCTGGGCATCGTGATCGGTGTCTCGGCCGTCATCACCATGATCACGCTGGGCAGCGGCGCCACGCAGGCGGTGCAGAACCAGATCTCCAGCCTGGGCACCAACCTGCTGCAGGTGCGCCCCGGCCAGCGCATGGGGCCGGGCGGCGGCGGCGGCACCGCGCCCCCCTTCAAGGAAGGCGACGCCGATCTGATCGCCGGGCAGATCTCGGGCATCACTACGGTGGCGCCCGAGGCGCGCTCCAGCGTCACGCTGGTGGCGAACGGCCAGAACTGGAGCAGCAGCGTGGTGGGCTCGACCAACAACTGGCTGCAGACCGGCAACTGGGCACTGGCCGCCGGCCGCCCCTTCACCGAGGCCGAGCTGCGCTCGGGCGCCGCGGTGTGCATCATCGGCACCACCATCCAGCGCCATCTGTACGGTGGCGGCGATCCGCTCGGCCAGTCGCTGCGCGTCAAGCAGATGCCGTGCGAGGTGATCGGCCTGTTCCAAAGCAAGGGCCAGGGCTCGTTCGGCAACGATCAGGACGAGGTGGTTCTGATGCCGCTCAAGACGCTGCAGCGGCGCGTCACCGGCAACACCAACGTCAACACGCTGCTGGTGTCGCTCGACCCGGCCAGCGACGCCGAGCGCGTCAAGTCCAGCCTGACGCAGCTGTTGCGCGAGATGCGCAAGCTGTCCAGCAGCGACGACGACAACTTCAACGTGCTCGACACCAAGCAGCTGGCCGACACGCTGTCGGGCACCACACGCGTGATGACCACGCTGCTGGGCGCGGTGGCCGCCGTCAGCCTGCTGGTGGGCGGCATCGGCGTGATGAACATCATGCTGGTCAGCGTCACCGAGCGCACGCGCGAGATCGGCCTGCGGCTGGCCATCGGCGCGCTGGAGCGCGAGGTGCTGCTGCAGTTCCTGATCGAGGCGGTGGTGCTGGCCAGCCTGGGCGGCCTGATCGGCGTACTGCTGGCCACCGGCGCCTCGGTCGGCCTGACACGGCTGATGCAGGTGCCCTACGTGTTCCAGCCCGGCATCAACCTGCTGTCCTTCGTCTTCTCGGCCGGCATCGGCGTGCTGTTCGGCTACTTCCCGGCCCGCCGCGCCGCGCGCATGGACCCGATCGAGGCGTTGCGGCATGAGTGACTTGACAGGATCAGCAAGCATCTATCGCTCGCTCGAATCCAATGGCCAGCTTCCCCAATACCAGCGCAACCCATTACTTTCCCGAAGCGCTGATCAAGGACGCACGTGATCGCCTTGTCCTGATCAGCCCTTTTCTGAGGCTCAATGACGCCCAGTTGCGCACTCGGGATGGCTACTTTATTGCTGGATATGCAGCCCGGCGACGAAGCCATCATGCCGTCGTATACCTTTGTATCGAAAGAGCCACCGGCTCACCGATGGCGTTTTCCTGCCGCTTCACATACCATACCCCCCTATATTATTCAGCGCGGATACACATGAGTCATACCATACGGGGAAAGTCGAAGCTGTTGGCTCGGGTGCGCCGCATCCGGGGCCAGGTTGAGGCCCTGGAGCGTGCGCTCGAGGCCGAGAAGGGGTGCGCCGTGATCCTGCACCAGATCGCCGCTGCGCGCGGGGCGATCAACGGATTGATGGCCGAGGTGCTCGAAGCGCACGTGCGAACGCACATTACCGACCCGGCGATCACCAGCGATGCGGAGCGCACCCAGGGCGCCGATGAGCTGATCGAGGTTCTGCGCACCTACATCAAGTAAGAACCGCCATGCATTGCGAAAACCTGTCCAGATGGAGACACGACCACGTCTTTGATACCGGTAACGATGCCGCTGAGCGCGGCACGTGGATCGTGATGTGGATCACCGCGCTGACGATGGTGATCGAGATTGCCGCCGGTTGGTGGTTCAACTCGATGGCGCTGCTGGCCGACGGTTGGCACATGAGCTCTCACGCGGTGGCGATTGGCCTGTCGGCGCTGACTTACACGACCGCCCGGCGCTACGCCCAAGACCCTCGCTTTGCCTTCGGCACCTGGAAGATCGAGATCCTGGGCGGCTTTGCCAGCGCGATCTTCCTGGTGGGCGTGGCGGGGGTGATGGTGGTCGGCTCGGTGGAGCGGATCGTCTCGCCGCAGCCCATTCAGTACAGGGAAGCCATCGTGATAGCCATCCTCGGGCTGGTGGTGAACGTGGTGTGCGCGCTGATTCTGGGCAAAGCGCATCACCACGATCACGGGCATGGCCGCGCCGGGCATCATCACGGCCCCCACAACGATCTCAACCTCAAATCCGCCTATCTGCACGTGATGGCCGACGCCGCCACGTCGGTGCTGGCCATCGCGGCGCTCTTCGGCGGCTGGATATTCGGCTGGTCATGGCTCGATCCCCTCATGGGCATCGTCGGCGCCGTGCTGGTTGCCGTCTGGGCCAGGGGCCTCATCGCCGATACCGGCAAGGTGCTGCTCGACCGCGAGATGGATCATCCCGTGGTCGACGAGATCCGGGAGGCGGTAGAAACCGGGGGAGATGCCGGTGACACACGGATTATCGATCTGCACGTCTGGCGCGTGGGCAAACAGGTCTATTCGTGTGCCATGACGGTGGTGACCCACGACCGTTTGCTCACTCCGGATGTGATGCACGCGCGCCTGTCCGCACACGAAGAGATCGTCCACTCGACCATCGAAATTCATTTCTGTCCGGACGGTTTGGGTGAAGCCCAAGGGGCGGCATGAGAACCTTCGCCCTGTATCTCGTCACGGCGCTGGCCGAAATCATCGCCCTCTCCCGCACAGCTGTGCGTCTCAGCGCTGGTTGACGCCGAACCGCCCGGGACCCAGGAGCGTCAGGGCGATCGCGGTGAACAGGAACATGCCCTGCAATTCCAGCGCCCAGCCGCCGGTTTGATTGAGGCTCGTGAGTTCGCCGGTGTGGACAAGGGCAAAGGCGAAAAGCATGTTGATGGCGATCAGTGCGGCGCCGATGCGCGCATAGAAGCCAAGGATGAGCAGAAGCGGCCCCAGGACTTCCCCTGCATAGACGCCATAGGCGAAAAAGGCGGGCATGCCCATGCTGGTCACCATGCCCTCGATCGGATCGATGCCGTGGGTGAGCTTGGCAATGCCGTGGAGCAGGATCATGATCCCGAAGGGCAGACGCAAAACCAGTTTGCCGGTGTCGTTCAAATCATTGCGCATCGCTATGCTCCTGGTTGGGACTTCGTTGATGGGTTCGGACATTCGTATCCATGCCCATTGAGTCTAGCCAATGGGAGAGATCCATCCAGTGGTTCCGTCGGGAAACGTTGCGGATAATATCCCGATCGGCATCCTCTGTCCCTACTGCCCGACTTCTGAAATGTAACGCGTATTGCATGACCAAGCTTGTTCCCCCCTCAGCCGATGGATGCCTGCAGCCCATGCGCGTCACGCCATTCCGGATGCTGGCCTGCCCGCTGGACGGGATGCCTCTGCATTGCACAGGTTCCGCCTGGCGCTGCGTCTCCGGCCACAGTTTCGACATCGCCAGCCAGGGCTACACCCATTTGTTGCCGGTGCAGCACAAGCGCTCGCGCGATCCCGGCGACAGCAAGGAGATGGTCGCGGCGCGGCGGCGTTTTCTCACGGCCGGGTTTTACCGGCCGATTGCCGCGGCGGTGAGCCGCGCCGCGCTGGCCGGACTACCGGCTGACGCTGCGATCAGCTGCCTCGACGCCGGCTGCGGCGAGGGCTATTACCTGCGCGAGTTGGCGGCGGCAGCGGGAGAAGACCAGACGCTGGCGCTGCTGGGGCTGGATATTTCCAGATGGGCGGTACGGGCGGCGGCGAAGCAGGACAGGCGCGTCAACTGGGTGGTGGGCAGCAATGCCAGGCTGCCGGTGCTGCCGGGTACGCTGGATCGGGTGCTGTGCCTGTTCGGCTTCCCGGTATATCCCGAGTTTGCGCGGGTGCTGAAAGCGGGCGGCCGATTGCTGCAGGTCGACGCCGGGCCGGACCATCTGCGCGAACTGCGCGAGATCATTTACCCCAGCCTGAAACCGGAACGCCCGGCCGGGACGCACACACCGGCAGGCTTCCGCCGTCTGCCGACGGAAACACTCCGCTTCGTCGTCGAACTGACCCATGCAGGGCAGATTGCCGACCTGCTGGCGATGACCCCGCATCTCTACCGCGCCAACGCCGAGGGCCGCGCCAGGGCCGCTGCGCTGACAGCCTTGTCGCTCAGCGTGGAAGTTCACCTGACGTGCTTCGAACGGAGCCCGGGCTCGTCCTGACCCGTTTTTTATTTTCTGCCCGGGATTTCGAATGCTGCATATTCCCCTGCTGGCGCGGACGGACTTCGCCGGCCCGCCGCTTAAGCCACGCTTAAGCATGGTGCGCAATGCTATCGTTTTCCGATCTGACATAAAGGGAATTCGATGCTCGCGAACCGGAAGTCCCCCACAAACCGCTACAGCTATCCTTCCATCGGGCTCCACTGGCTGATGCTGCTGTTGTTTATTGGCGTGTACGGAGCCATCGAATTGCACGGCCTGTCTGAAAAAGGCAGCGATATTCGCGCGGCGTTCAAGACCTGGCACTTCATGCTCGGCCTGCTGGTATTCGTGCTGGTCTGGCTGCGCCTGGCAGCGCGCCTGGCCGGCCCGGCGCCCGCCATCCATCCGGAGCCGCCGCGGCTGTTGCAATGGACTTCCCGGCTGATGCATTGGGCGCTGTATCTGCTGATGATCGGCCTGCCGCTGCTGGGCTGGCTGGTACTGAGTGCCGGCGGCAAGCAGATTCCGTTCTTCGGACTGGAATTGCCGGCGCTGATCGGAGAAAACAAGGCCCTCGCCAGGCAGCTCAAGGACCTGCATGAAACCATCGGCACCCTGGGTTACTTCCTCATCGGCCTGCATGCGGCGGCCGCCCTGTATCATCACTACATCAAACACGATGACACGCTGGTTCGCATGCTCCCCGGGCGGGATTGAGAACGCTCGCTGCAAGCCGCGTATCATTCCGCCAAGACACGCGAGAGCGGAACGCGGGATTACCCGGTATTTTTGATGATCGCGCGGCGTGCCGAGGCATAGCGAAAGGGCAGCGGAATGAGTTTCGAATACATGTTTTTCAACGAATCGCTGCGTGGCCGCTTCGTGGCGTTTGCATCGGGTCACGGGGTCGCGAGCATGACACGCCAGGACGAGATCGAGGGCTTTATCGTCGAACTGCCGGACGAACTGGACGATGATCTGCAGGAGGTCCTCGAAGCCGAGTACGACGCCCTCATGGACGAGCAAATGCTGCTCGCCGAAGCGGACCCGGAACTGGTCAGCCATCACGTCGCCGGCGTCATGGTGACGCTGGCGGACGGCACGACTCGTGCCGTCCGTATTCCTCCCCCGATCGCGCGCCGCCTCTTCGAGCATTTCACGCCCGGGGAAGTCCACGAGATCGCCCAGGCAATTGCCGAAAGCGTGGAAAATCCGGTCACCGGACCGATCTGTCACAAACCGCCTGCCTGAACGGGGCGGCCCGATACCCTGATCGAACACCCGTTCCATCCGGCTGCCTGAATACGGCGGCGCGATCCGGCTGCGACCCATGGCGGGAATGACACAATACGTTAGACTGTGCGGTCATTTACGCTCCCATCACCTGCGCTGTTCCCTGGATGAATCCGCCGCTGCTCCTGTTTGTCATTTCGTTTTTCGTGGCGCTGGCCATGAGCGGGACGCTGTTGATCATTGCGCAGACCTATCCAGGAAATATCCGGGGACTGCGCGAATGGAGCCTGGCCGCGCTGGCCATCGCGCTGTGCTTTCCGCTCTTCATCGCACGGGGCCATATCCCCGACCTGCTGAGCATCGTCCTGGCCAACCTGACGCTGCTGATCGCCTTCATGGCGATGAATGCCGGCACCCGGAAGTTCGCCGGCATGCTCCCGACATACAGCCGGAACATGCTGGCCCTGTTCGTGCTGGCGTTCGTGGCGCTGTTCATCTGGTTCACGTATGTCCAGCCCGATATCCGGATGCGCGTCGGCGCCATGGCCCTGTTCACGCTTATCGTCGTTCTGGATCAGCTCGTTCTTGTGCTGCGGGAATTGCCCAGGACGACGGGGCGCCATGTTCTGGTCGCATCGCTGGCGATCATGATCGCTTCACGGCTGATTCGTCTGGGCGCCCTGCTCCTCGGGTTCGCCCCGCCGACCGGGGTGCTGGACGCATCGGCCTCGCAGCTTGTCTATATCGCGCTTCCAGCCCTGACGATTCCGCTCGCGACGATCAGCCTGATTCTGCTCGCGTCGGAAAAGCTGCGGCACGACCTGGAGTTCATCAGCCGGCACGACGGCCTGACCCAGTGCCTCAACAAGAATGCGGCGATGGAAGAACTCGAACGGGAGATTGCCCGCGCCCGCCGTCATGGCAGCAAACTGGCGATCATGCTGTTCGATCTGGACAATTTCAAGGAAATCAACGACACCCATGGCCATCTCGAGGGAGACAGGATCCTGGTGGAATTTTCAAAAAAGGCAAAAGCCGCGCTTCGGGGATCGGATCAACTCACCCGCTTCGGGGGAGACGAGTTCATGGCCATTCTTCCCAACGCCGGTCTGGAACAAGCCATGTATGCCGCAAACCGGTTTCAGGAGGCCGGCCGGATCAGTCAGCCTGTCGCCTGGTCGGTCAGTATCGGTATTTCCGCATGGCTGACCCCGGGTGATTCCCTGGATGCCTTGCTGAATCGTGCCGACCAGGCGCTCTACAAATCCAAGGCGCTTGGCCGGAACCAGACGCAAGTCATCTGAAGCAGCGGCCGATGGCGCTGCGGCTGGCCCACCGCCCGCTAGTCGGCGGCGACTGCGCGATCATTGCCGGTTGTGCAAAACATGCTTGAAAAACATGCATTCCACCATTAAAGTTCACAGAAATACTCTACGTTTTGCTCGACCCCACGTTCATTCAACAAGGAGATATATCTTGCGCACCTCTTTATTTGTCAGCACCCTCGGAGCCATCCTGATGTCTGCCAGCGTTGTAACGGCCTACGCGGCAGGAGGCGTTTACTACGATCCTTCCAATGCTGCCAGCCCCACCGGAAAAACGACCGGCTACGAGCTTTACCGGACGATCGGCTGTCCGGGCCGCGGACTTTTGGATACCCCTTGCGCGGTCCCTGCACCGCCGGCACCGGTTGCGGCGGCTGAACCCGCACCGGCCCCCGAACCGGCCTATGTCGCACCGCCCGCGCCCGCGCCGGCCCCCTACGTCGCACCCGCACCCGCGCCCCCGCAGAAACTGGAACTGGAAGGCGTGAATTTTGATTTCGACAAGGCCACGCTGCGCCAGGAAGATATCGCCATCATCGACAAGAATGTCGCCGGGCTGGATAAATGGGGCAATGTGAACATCGAAGTCGCGGGCCACACAGACAGCCGGGGCAGTGAGCAATACAACATGAAGCTGTCCCAGCGGCGCGCAGAGACCGTTCGCAACTACCTGATCAGCAAGGGCATCGCCGCGGACCGCCTGACTGCCAAGGGCTACGGAGAATCCCAGCCGATCGCCGACAATGCGACGGAAGAAGGACGCTTCAAGAATCGTCGTGTCGAACTGATCGAAAAACGCTGATCAATCTGTTTCAATCGATGACGACGTGTCTGCGGGGACTTCGGTCCCCGCATTGTTTTGGTACAGGCCACGCCCAAGCGGGCGACCCGATTGCCCTGGTCCATTCGATACCCCAGGCCCTGAGTGGCGCGGCCTGCTGACACGATCCTCACCTTCCAAGGCTGCCGGTCGCAGCATACCTAAACGATCCGGAACCGCCCGCTTCCCGGGATCAGGGCCGACTTTCCCTGACTCCAGGTGGAACCGGGCTCATCCGTCGATCCCGTCCATGACAATCGACATCGACGTTTCGTGAACGAACGTGAACGACTCCGGTCCATTTTCTGGGGCGTGGGTCGCTGTGACGGTCACCGTACACCTTCTGATGCTGACACCAAGCAGAGATCAGGTTCAGTTGATGGTATGAATGTACCAGCCTATGCTAGTATGAGTATTCAGGTTTGTTCTATATTGGTCGTAATCATCAGCTGTTGTAATCATCGGACCAGCCTGTGCGTCCATGCACGGCGCAGCTTATGCGAATCACTTGGAGGTATGCCATATGCACAACACGCAATATCTGACTTCCAGACATCGGCGCGGCATCACAGCCCGTCACGTGGAACCCACCCCGGACAAACCTGAAATAGCCGTCAGAGTGGCGCTGAACGCACTGAATAAAATGGGAGCCATCGTCTCCCGCCACTGTTTCGCCCACCCGGAAAAACTCACCGAAGATCAGATTACAGCCTATGCCCTGGCGCTGCTTCATCTGCGCGAATGCGCCAGCGCGGCCGGTATCGAGCGTCTGGCGAATGCCTGCGATGCGCTTGCGGTGACGGTCGCCCGGCTGATCGAGGATCGCGGATGTGCCTGTCGCCAGAAATGCGAAGCCCTGACGCGGTTTATCCTGCACGCAAAAGCAATGATCCAGATGTCCGTCGAACAGGTGCAGTACTGCGTTCTACCCGCCCCTGAAAGCCATGCTCCCTCCGGGTGGAGAGTGCCGAGCGCCGTACGCGCGTCGTGATGTCAGCGTGATTGACGAGCCTGTGTCCGGCTCGTCACGATTTTCTGGAAGGGGTCAAGCGTTATTACGACGATGCAAAGGAGCTGGGTTTGTAAGGCGCTTTACCGTATCGAACGATAGACACTTCCTCTTTCCGGCTTGCTCAGGACCAGTTGCCAGAGCTGCCCCTGGCGGGAACGAAAAAAGCCCGCGCAACTCATCAGATAGTATTTCCACATACGATAAAAACGCTTGCCGTATCTGGATTCCAGGAAAGGCCAGGCAAGGTCGAAGTTTTCCCACCAGGCCATCAGGGTGCGATCGTAGTCCGGGCCGAAGTTATGCCAGTCCTCGATCAGGAAGCGGCGCTCCACGGTCGATGCAATCTCCTTTGCCGAGGGCAGCTTGCCGTTCGGGAAAATATATTTGTCGATCCACGCGTCGGTTTTGGGCGATGTGACGGAATTGCCGATGGTATGCAACAGAAACAGGCCATCGTCCTTGAGCACGCGGTGTGCGGTATCGAAATAGGCCGCATAGTTTTTCGGGCCGACGTGCTCGAACATTCCCACCGAAACGATCTTGTCGTATTGCTCGGTGAGATCCCGATAGTCCATCAGCTCGATTGATACCGGCAGGCCTTTGCAACGCGCCCGGGCCAGCTTCTGCTGTTCTTTCGAGATGGTGATGCCCACCACCTCAACGCCATAATGCTCCGCTGCATAAGCGGCCAGCCCTCCCCAGCCGCAGCCGATCTCTAGCATACGCTCGCCAGGCTTCAATTCCAGCTTGCGGCAGATCATGTCGAGCTTCTTCAACTGCGCGTCCCGCAGTCCAGCGGCGTTGTGCCAGTAGGCACAGGAATAGCTCATGGTGGGATCGAGCATGGCCTCGAACACGTCGTTGCCAATGTCATAGTGCTGCTCGCCCACCTGGAAGGCGCGCCGGCTGGATTGCAGATTGAACAGACGATGACGCAGAATCTCGCCCAGCAGGCGCAACTGCGACCATTTGTCGATTTTATCTTCTATCCTTGCCTCCATGAGACGGTGGAAAAGCTGGTCCAGCCGTTCACACTCCCACATTCCGTCCATATAGGCTTCACCGAATCCGAGCGACCCTTTTGCCAGGACAAGCCGATAGACGCGTTCGTCGAGCACCTGAATATCCCAGGGCGCATCGCCGTTGATCGTAATGCCTGCTTCACTGACGAGATCACGGATGACGGCAGGCGGCTCATGCGACGTCGGAGCACGCTCCGCAGGATCAAGAACCAGCGCGTCTTCAGTTTGCATCGAGAGTACCCTTATTCGTATATTCTGAAACTCTAGGGTAGTTTTTTGCAAATTTTTTAACAAACGAATTTTTTATATCTTATATATCGTATATATCGATATGGATGGGCCGCCCGACCACTTCATGGCACCCGGACAGACAGGCAACCCACGATGGGGAGTTGTAATCATCCGCCGGGTAAACGCCCTGATGGAATTCAATTCATGATTGAATACACTCATCATTCTGACAAAACACCTGTGGACAGCCAATGCTGCGCAACGGCGCGTTCAGCGATGTCACTTCTCTCAAATTACCTGCGGGCTTTCCCGACTTGCCGCGTGGAACACGGTTCCCGGAATCGACAAAAGATATATTTTCAGTATTCCTATTATCCCGGAACGACTGATCGCGCGCCCGTTTGCGACGTCACGGCTCCCTCTCGCGGGACAGCACACTAGGCAAACAGGTATTTGATTCCTGCCGACTGCCAGTACGCCGCCTCCTCCTCCAGGGCACGCTGGGTAAGCGGGCGACTTTCCAGCCAGCCTTCGGGCAAGGTCAGCCGGAAGCGCTTGCTGCCCGTCTCCACGGCCACCTCGGGCAGATGCGCATCGGCACGACTGCGGCAAAGGATGACGGCCTGGCGTAACAGCCACACCAGCAGGCGTTCGCTGTCCGACACCGTTCCCATCGAAAATGCCGGCAACTTCGTCAGCGCCCCGCGCTGCGCTCGCGCCAGCAGCGCCAGTCGTGCCTGATCGGTGCGCGAGAAGCCGGGCATGTCGGCGTTTTCCAGGATATAGCCGGAATGGCGATGGTAGCCGCCGTGCGACACCATGAGCCCGATTTCATGCAGGCGCGCGGCCCAGTCGAGAAAGCGCACATCGTTCTCGTTGCCGCCACGGCAGGCCCTCAGCAATTTCACCGCCATCTGCCTGACCCGCTTCGCCTGCAAGGTATCGATATGATAGCGGCGCATGAATTCATTCACCGTCGCTTCGCGCATGTCGTGCTGGTGGAAACGCCCAAGCAGGTCGTAAAGTATCCCTTCGCGCATGGCCGTTTCGGCGACGTCCATCTGCTCGATTTCAAGCTCGGCAAACAGCCCGGCCATGATGGCGAAACCGCCGGCGATGACCGGACGGCGGTCGCGCGTCAGGCCGGGCAGTTCGAGCGCGTCGAGGTGGCCGGCCCGGATGAACTGGGCACGCAGCTGGGCGAGCCCGTCGGCGGTGATGCCGTGTGCAGACCAGCCGCTCTGTTCGAGGATTTCGCGCAACGCGCGAGCGGTGCCGCTGGAGCCCACCGCCTGTTGCCAGTTGCCACGGGAAAATGCTTTCGCAATACGCTCGACCTCGACCCGGGCCGTGGTCTCGGCGGCTTTCAGCGCAGCCTTGTCGACGACCCCGCCGGCAAAGAAGCGCGTGGAGAAATTGACGCAGCCCATATGCAGGCTTTCCCGTTCATGCGGCTTCAGCCCGTGGCCGATGATGAATTCGGTGGAACCGCCGCCGATGTCGACGACCAGACGCCGGTCGGGCGACGCCGGCAGCGAATGCGCGACCCCCAGATAGATGAGCCGCGCTTCTTCGCGTCCGGCGACAATCTCGATCGGCTGCCCGAGCGCAGCTTCGGCCTGGGAAATGAACTCGCCGGCATTCCTGGCGACGCGCAGCGCCGAGGTGCCGACGCAGCGGATCGCTTCCGGCGGCAAGCCGCGCAGGCGCTCGCCGAAACGCTGCAGACAGGCCAGCGCACGCTTCTGGGTGGCCTCGTCGAGCCGCTTGTCTGCGCCAAGCCCGCCGGCCAGGCGCACGGTTTCCTTCAGCGAATCAAGCGGGTAGAGCTGGTCACCGGCCACCCGTGCCACTTCCAGACGAAAGGAATTGGATCCAAGATCGACCGCGGCAAGCGTATCGTAGGGTTTCATGCGGCTTTGCCAAAAAAGAGATAGGCCATGCCGATGGCGGCGAGGACGCCGGCGACGTCGGCGATCAGCCCGCACGTGACGGCGTGGCGCACACGCTTGATCCCGACCGCGCCGAAATACACGGCCAGCACGTAAAACGTCGTCTCGGTGCTGCCCTGCACGATGGACGCGAGCCGCCCGGCAAAGGAATCCGCGCCGTGCGCCTGCATGGTGTCGATCATCATGGCCCGCGCGCCGCTGCCGGAAAACGGTTTCATCAGCGCGGTCGGCAGCGCGTCGACCCAGCGGGCGTCGAAGCCCAGCGCCTGCACGGCGCCGCGCACGCCGTCCATCAGCAGGTCGAGCGCGCCGCTGGCGCGGAACACGCCGATCGCCACCAGCATCGCGACCAGATACGGAATGATCGTGACCGCCGTGTGAAAGCCCTCTTTCGCCCCCTCGATGAAAGCCTCGTAGGCATTGACGCGCCGCCACACCGCCATCAGCAGGAACATCACAATGATGCCGGACAGCACGACGTTGCTGAGAATGGCTGACTGCCGTGTCATCTCGGCGGCGTCGAGACTGGAGAAATACGCAACCAGCCCGCCGATCAGCGCGGTGGCGCCGCCCAGATAAGCCAGGGTGACGCGATTCCACAGGTGCAGGCGCTGGAACAGGCCGGTGACCAGCAAGCCGGTCAGGGTACCCGTATAAGTGGTGATGAGCAGCGGCACGAAGACGTCGGTGGGGTCGGCGGCGCCGAGCTGCGCGCGGAAGGTGAAAATGGTGACCGGCAGCAGGGTGACCGACGCGGTGTTGATCACCAGGAACAGGATCTGCGCATCGCTCGCGGTGTCGCTGGAAGGATTGAGCGTCTGCAGTGCCTGCATCGCCTTGATGCCAAGAGGCGTGGCCGCATTGTCCAGGCCCAGCATGTTGGCGCCCATGTTCATGGTCATCGCGCCGAGTGCCGGATGATTGGGCGGCACATCGGGAAACAGGCGGCGAAACAGCGGCGCCAGGCCGCGCGTCAGCACGTCGAGCATGCCGGCGCGTTCGCCGACTTTCATCACGCCCAGCCACAGCGCCATTACGCCGGTCAGCCCGAGGGAGATTTCAAATGCGGTCTTGCTGCTGTCGAACAGCGACTTGACCAGGGCTGCGAATACGCCGGCGTCGCCGAAGAAAACCAGTTTGAACAGCGCGATCAGGAAGGCGACCAGGAAAAAGCCGACCCACAGCGCGTTGAGCATAAACCTAGAAACCGCAGTTGGACGCGCGCGATGGGGCGTCAGGGCGTGCGATTGCCGCGAAGCGAGGAGGCCGCAGGCTCATGCCTGCAACGACGAGCGACAAATGCAGGCGCATGGCCTGACGAACCAGCGGGCGCGTAGCGGAATCACCTTCCCGATGAACGCGTTCAAAGGCTAAAGGGCCAGTATTCATGCGGAATTCGATTAGATTATTAGATAGTGTCGTCACGAGATGGCCAACCAAAGTGTCAGGCAGCGAATCTGCACAGCAGCAACGAAGGAAGAGAGGTTCTTTGCATAGCGGGTGGCGATTCCCCTCCATCGCTTGAGATGCAG
>MKWM01000051.1 GCA_001899765.1 Thiobacillus sp. 63-78 | reverse complement strand
GGGTCTACAGCAGTCTACGATTCGCTGTTCCAATCGGACGCCCCGAATTTCCTGATAAATGGAATGGAGTCAATTCTTGGGGGAAGCGGGTCTTCATCGGTCTTTAGTCCTTCGTTCAGCTATTTTGGTCTGACCGTTGGATACGGCGCCCCTGCAGCCGGAACGACCGTTCTGCTTGGGGAAAGCGGGACGTTCTTCGTCGGTTTCGATCCCGCTTCGTTTGCGATCGCCATCGCAATCTACATCATTATGGAGCTCGTTTCATGCGAACAAGAAGAGCAAATTCTTGGCATGAAGCGCGGGCAGAATCTTTGCGTTCATGTCGGTACCTATTGCTCCCAAAAAGTCCTTGGTGTCTGCGTGCAGAAGAAGCAATCGCACTGCTGTTTCAACTCCCGTATCGCACGATTGATCGCTGCATCCGGTCGAGCACAGCTTGGCAAATCCTGGGGGAATCCAAAGAGCCCGGATTGTGGTGGATTGACCCCCGCCGAACTCCAGAGTGTCGACTTTAGCCTGATCGACTTTTCCAGCGTGGTGGCGGATGTGAAGGCCAGCGTCAAAATCCCGGATTACGCGATCGACCGTGCCACGACAAAGATCAACAGCTACTACGCCACTCCATAGATTGATTGGAATGAAAGGCGATCATGAAGTCATCTTTGTCACTAACCATATTCAGAACATGAATCGGGCAATCGTAATGCTGCTTCTAACTCTTCTTGGATCCAGCCTTGAATCCGTGGCTGCTCCGACGCTACCTGAGACAGCCAATGTGCGAGGCTTGTTACTTGCGGCCATTGACTCACGGGACGGGACCGCCCAAGCCTGGCTCATCGGTGATATGGCTCTGAAGCTTAAGAACGACACGAAGGCGCCTCCGAACACGCGGGTCAAGGCATCCGTAACGACTGTGCAGGTTATCCGGCCCGGCTGTAAGCGGTTGAGGCTGGTGCTTGGCATGCCAGACCACAAAATGAAGACGGTGAAAGGCACGATGGAGCCGTTCAGCATGTTCTACGAACTCAATCTATGCAGGGATGGCCAGCCGCCACTGGTCTCGCCTGTCGGGACGGGAGAGGCGCGTTGAAGCGACTGATTGCCCTGCTTGCTGCAGTGGCTTTGTTGATAAGCCAGGCAGCGTTTGCCATCACCGACTCGGGCCCTGCAAATAAAGGCTGGTGGGACGATACGCCGTGGCAGAACCCGGAGCGCGGGTTCAACTGGTATCCACCGGACGCACCGCCGGTGAAGAAGGACAAGAAGGCTGATGCCAAGCCGAAGTCCATCAAGGCAATGACAACGATGGAGGATCTGCAGAAGGAGCTGGCCAGGCTGAAAGACCTGGCCATCATGCAGCCCACCCAAGCGAACGTGCGCAGTTACCTTGAAGCGCAGACCTATGTGATGGACAAGAGTTCGGTCTTCGCCGATACCGCACGCCGCGTGGTATGGGCCACACCATCGGTTGATTACAACAACCGGTCACCGACGGCCACCTTCGCCCAGCTCAACAAGAAGGATATGCGGCGTGAAGCGCAGGAGCAGACCCTGGCCGAGCTGTCGCGAGACTACGGCCTGATGTTTTTCTTCCGATCTGACTGCCCCTACTGCCATCAGCAGGCGCCGGTGTTGCGCCTGCTGGAGCGAAATTATGGCTTGCCCGTGATGGGCGTCAGCATGGACGGTGGAACCCTCCCCCAATTTCCTGATGCCAGACGCGATAACGGCATCTCGATGACCGTGAGCAATGGCCAGGGCATCCAGATGGTACCTGCGCTGTTTCTGGTTCACCGGGAAACCCGGCAGGCCGTGCCGATCGGAAGCGGCGCGCTGGCGATTGATGAAATCATCGAGCGGATCCGCGTGTTGACCCGCACGCAGCCCGGCCAAGAGTTCTGAACAAGGAGTCCATCATGAAAATCAGCGTTCGTCTGAAGCCCATCACTCTCATGCTGGCCCTGAGCTTGGGACTGTCCGTTCCTGCCACGACCTCGATCGCGGCCGGGTCGGACTGGATGAATGACTACTTCAATTCAGCAGGGGCGGCGATGAATGTCACGCCTTCCGCTGTGTACGAGTCGCAGGGCCAAACGACGATGGCGCTGGGAGGTTTTTCTTACCGCGCGCCGCAGCGCGCCACCAATCTATTCAGCTTCTCCCCGCCAGGCTACAAAGCGGGCTGTGGTGGGATTGACGCCTGGCTCGGAGCCTATGGCTTCGTCAACATGGATGCGTTCGTTAATGCGCTGCGAAACATCGGGCAGAACGCCGTGGGCTACTTCTTCCAGCTTGCCCTCAAAACCATGGCTCCCGAGATCGACGGGTTGCTGACCGATCTGTCGAAGACGATGAATCAGCTCAACCAGTTCCAGATCGGCAGTTGCCAGGCGATCAAACAGTATGTCGGTACCGCGCCGGATACCCGGAACATGGATATGGAGCAGCGTGCCCAGGTCTTCGGTTCGGCGCTCACCGGCTCCTATGGATCGTTCTTCAATGCCAAGGAAGATACCCAAACCAATCCGGCGAACACGAAGGCCGCCTATGACGCTGCATGCACCGTGAATGCAGCGCTTTGCCTGGACAGTGCGGGGAAACCGGTACTGAAATCGGATTTCAACCTCGTTTATGATGCCCTTGAACGCGCGGGCGGGTATTCCAATGAAGAAATCGAACTGTACATTTCGCTCTTCGGGACTATCACCTTCCTCAGGAACAGCAGCGACATCGCCAGCGGCTTCACCACGGAATATTTCAAGCCAACCATCACGTGGGAGGATTTTTTGGGGCCGTTGTCCGGCACACATACCATGAGGATCCGTGAATGCCCGTCCGGTTCAGATTGTCTTCCCTATGCCTCGGCTACGGATGAAGGGACACCCCGTACAACCGTGGGGATGACGGCAATCGTGTATGAGCAGCTGAATAAGTTGAAGGACGCCATTGTCACCAGAACAGCGCTGACGGACCCGAAAGCGCTACAGGTGATCGCCATGACCAGCACGCCGATTTATCAGATGATCGCCCAGTCCATCCATAGCGGCCGTGGCTCGACTATTGTTGCCGATCGCATCATTGATGGGTTCTCGGAAGCGATCGCTACTGAAATCGCCTTCCGCCAAATGCAGGACATCAGCCGCGAGGTCGATGACGCGCTCAA
>MKWM01000050.1 GCA_001899765.1 Thiobacillus sp. 63-78 | reverse complement strand
TTTCAACTCATCAACAAATCTCGACAACGCGCCGCCTGAGTCAACTCCGATTGCCCCGCTCGCTCAGGCTCATGTGTGAATTGGAAAATACTGCCCTTGGCGCGCATCCGAATTGCGCATCGTCATCGACACTCAATCGGGGAAAAGCTTGCCGGGGTTGAGCAGGCCGTGCGGATCGAATTGGCGTTTGATCGCGCGCATCAGATCGAGCGTGGGAGGATCGATTTCCTGCGACACGAAACGGCGTTTTTCGGTGCCGATGCCGTGCTCCCCGGACAGGGTGCCGCCCAGTGCCAGCACGCGCGACATGATGGCGTCGAGTGCCTGGTGTGCGCGCGTCATTTCGTCGACGTCAGCGGGATGCACCATCAGGTTGATATGCAGGTTTCCATTGCCGGCATGGCCGAACGAGACGATCGGCAACTGGTGTGTCTGGGCGGTGTGATCGAGAAAGTCGACGAAATCGGCAAGCCTGGACACCGGCACCACGACATCTTCGTTGATCTTGAGCGGCGCAATCCGTTTGACCGCATGCGACAAGGACTTGCGTGCCATCCACAGTCGCGCGATGTCCTGGCGTTCGAAGCCGCTGCGTATTTCGAGCAGGCCCGCGCCGTCGAGCGCCTGTTCCAGGGCGGCAATCTGGCGCGGCAGGTCCTGCGCGGCACCGTCGGCCTCGACCATCAGGAGGGCCTGTGTTCCGGCCGGAAGATCGCTCGCCGCACCGGTCGGGCGGATGGCGTCGATGGCGTGCCGATCCATGAATTCGAGCGCACTGGGCACGACGGCCTGGCGCATGACGCGACCGACCGCATCGAGCGCGGCCCGGTTGCTGACAAAGCACACGCGCAACGTGGCGACGGCTTCCGGTGCGGGCAGCAGTTTGAGGGTGGCCGCCGTGATGAGGGCGAGGGTGCCGCCGGAGCCGACCAGCAGGCGGGTCAGGTCGTAGCCGGTGACGCCCTTGGTGGTGCGGCAGCCGGTACGGATTTCGCGACCATCTCCGGTGACGGCGCGCAGCCCCAGCACGTAATCGCGGGTGACGCCATACTTGACGGCGCGTGGCCCGGCGGCATTCATCGCGAGGTTGCCGCCGATGCGGCAATAGGCGGCGCTGCCGGGGTCGGGCGGGTAGAACAGGCCGGCGCCGCGCGCCGTGCGATCGATTTCTTCAGTGACTACGCCGGGTTCAACCACGATGAGGCGGTTGGCCGGGTCGAATTCGAGCACGCGTCGCATGCATTCGAAACTGATCACCACGCTATCCGGTGCGGGCAGTGCGCCCCCGACATTGCCGGAGCCGGCACCGCGCGGAGTCAACGCAATGCGGTGTTCGCAGGCAATGCGCACGAGTGCCGCCACTTCGTCGTGCGAAGTCGGGAACAGCACGGCGTCGGGCACGACCTGGCGGGGTGTTTCATCGCTGGCATAGAGCATGCGAGCAGCCATGTCGTCAAAGACACGATCGGTTCCAAGGAGGGAACGAAAAGCGGCCAGTGCGTGGGCGGACAGCATGCGGGAAGATCGTGACGGCGTATGGGTCAGGCCGAATGCTCGGGTGGAAGTTGCGCAACCAGCTGGGCGGTCATGTCGGCATCGAAATCCATGCCGACGTCCCAGCCTGGGTTCAGTGCAATCGGCACCCCGCCGCCAATGCGGCGCAGCAGCCAGGAAAACTCGGTCAGCAGGCCGCCCGAGAAATCGGGAAAATGCTCGACAAAGGGTTTGGCGCGTTCGGGACTGGTGAACAGCACCAGCACGCGCTCGCCGTCCTCGTCCTCGATAATCAGCGGCTCCGCCTGGGTCGAACGCTGGAAGCCCTGGATGGCATTCTTCTCGTCGCGTACCGGCATGAATAGCTGCTGGTCGATCAGATGCAGCACGAAGGTCTCGGGGTCGAGCGTGCCGGCATGGACGGCGGCAAGCTGCTCTTCTATCGTGTTGTGGGGGATGAAATTCATGGTGGATATCCAGGGCTGGGGCGGTGTATGAGCCAGTGTAACGTATGCGGAGGCGCTTGCGCATGGAAAGGACTCGGGGCGCATGCCCGCCATTCCGTTCCGGGGTCCGTCTGCGAAGGGAGATGGTTTTTTCAGGGTTCCCAGCGTTCGGGATGCGCCCAGAAGCGGGCGTTGAGCCAGTCCGGCACCATCTTGTAGGTATCCAGATCGTAATAGTAGAAATGCATGTCTTCTGTCGGCGCCGTCATTTCCCGGGTAAAGCCGAGCGCGCGGAAGGCCGCGTCGTCCAGCGGGCAGCCGGGCGGCGCGGCAATCAGGAGACGCGAGGCGACATAGAGGCGTACCCGACTGATCAGGTGTTGGGCCTGCCGCGTATCGAGAGGGGTCAGTGCGTCGATCCCCAGCGCCAGCGCACAGGGGCGGTCGTGCGGACTGTCGGGCGCATGCACCGGGATGCCAGGCAGGGCGGCGCAGGCCAGTTGATGGGCCGTGGCATCGAGCGCGTACACACTGTCCGGCCCGATGGCCTGGAGACGGGTTTGCAAATAGTCGCGCCAGCTCATGCCTCAGCCCTTGCGCGGCACGCGAACCAGGCGGGTGCCCGCGATCCGGTCATGCAGGAACTGGTGGTCGCGGTCGAACAGCGCCCACCAGAAGCCGACGCCTGCCAGGGCGAGGCCTGCCAGCGCGAGGACGAAGCGCAACGCGGATTGCCTGAGGCTGGGGCGGCCGCCGTTCAGGTCGATCAGACGGATACGCCAGGTTTTCATGGCCAGAGTCTGGCCGCTGCGTCGCCAGAATGCGCTGAAATAGGCGAACAGCACGCCGACCAGATACAACTGGAAGACATGATGCCGCCAGCCGGTTTCGGCATTGCCGACCAGATAGAGGAAAGGGAGCGAGGCGACAAACAGGACTGCAGTGACCAGCAGCAGCTCGTAGATCATCGCGGCGACACGCACCAGAAAAGAGGCAGGGAAAGTGGCTATTGCATTGTTTTGCATGGAGGCTCTATATTGCGACTTAGGTGCGGTACTTTGCCATAACGCGCCGCAAGCCAATCAAAACCAAGAGGGGGCTCGATGCACATCCTGAAGCAGCTCATGGCAATCCCTGGCGTGATCGCAGCTGGAGAATATGCCTATCGTGGCGACCGGTTCTCCTATCAAGGCGCACTGACCGACGAGTTTGCCCGCATGGCGTCCATCCTGTGCCGCGCCAATACCCTGGCGGTCAACATGCAGTCAGAAATCCTCGAATCCTTTGCCGATGGATGCGGATGCCGCCCGACGCAAGGCTGGATCGTGCGCGGCGAGAAGCTGACGATATGCGCAGTCGGCAACTATTTTTCCTTCATCGAAAACCATGACGAACTGCTCAACGATGTCATGACCATCATGCGTGCCAAAGTCGGCGATGTGGAGAGCGACCTGCTGGTCAATCTGTATGCCAGGCTGGGGGGCAATACCAAAGAAGCACTGTACTGAAAACCGATGTCGACACTACGGGGGAGATAAGATGGATCTGCGGAAAATGATGGATTTGCCTGGCGCGCTCGCGGCATTCACCTATGCCGACAAGGGGGATCTGGAATCGCATGTGCTGCGCGAAGGAACCGAGCTGACCCCTCAGGTGCTGGATTTGCTGGCACGGTCCTGCGTGGCCAATCTGGCGATTGCCGGAATGGAAGCGCGGGGTTGGGAAGCGCTCACCGGACAGGGCGGATTCCAGCCGGTCAAGGGCTTCTCGATGGTGGGACTGGAATGGTCGGTGGTCGTGAACGGCAACTGCGGCGTGGTGGTCAGGAATCATGACGCCGACTACGAAGCCACGTTCAATGCCCTGCAGGCCTGAGGTGCGCGTATGTCGCTGAGAAAAATCCTGGTACTCGACGGGGTGACGGCCGTATGCCGCTTTCGGGATGACGGCGTGGTCATGGAAGCCGAAGGCATGCTGCCTCTTGAATTGATCGAGCGTATGGCCAAATTTGCCCAGTGGTATCGCCGCATGGTGTCGGGCAATACCGATTTGCTGTCCCTGTTTTCACAAATGCGCGGCTGGTCCCCGTCGCAGGGCTGGGTCGTCCGGGGGGGCACAACGACGGCATGCAGCGTCGGCAACATGGTCTGTCTGTTCGAGAATGCAGAAGGGTCGTTGAACGAAATCATGCGGGTGCTGCGCGAAGCCGCACACGAGTAATTTCCCCAGGTCTCCCGTGGGGCCTGATTGAGCGGTTCACCGCTCCGCGCCTCCTTGCCGGTGGGGGTTTCATCAGGTCAGGGCAGGAATGCCTGCCGGGCCCGGCGTGGAAAAAGACGCGAAAATCTGCCGGATGATCATTGCGGCATGATTTCTTGACCGTTACCGGGCAAAACGATTACCCTCACAGGTCCACCAACGAATTGATTTTTTGCCAGTTTATGGAAGCCACGGGCGCCGAGATCGTCGTACGTTGTCTGGCCGAAGAAGGGGTCGAGTTCGTGTTCGGCTATCCCGGCGGGGCCGTGCTCAACATCTACGACGAAATCTTCAAGCAGAACAAATTCAAGCATGTGCTGGTGCGCCACGAGCAGGCCGCGGTGCACGCCGCCGACGCCTATGCGCGCGCCACCGGGCGCGTCGGCGTGGCGCTGGTCACCTCCGGCCCGGGCGTCACCAACGCCGTGACCGGCATCGCCACCGCCTACATGGATTCGATTCCCATCGTCGTGGTCACCGGCCAGGTGCCGACCCCGGCGATCGGCCTCGACGCGTTCCAGGAAGTCGACACCGTCGGCATCACGCGCCCCTGCGTCAAGCACAATTTTCTCGTCAAGGACGTCAAGGACCTGGCGGTGACGATGAAGAAGGCTTTCATCATTGCCTCCACCGGCCGCCCCGGCCCCGTCGTGGTCGATGTGCCCAAGGATGTGACCTCGCACATCACGGATTTTGTCTACCCCGATACGCTCGAGATGCGTTCGTACAATCCGGTGGTGAAGGGGCATGGCGGCCAGATGAAGCGTGCCGTGCAGATGCTGCTGGAAGCCCGGCGTCCGATGATCTATACCGGCGGCGGCGTGGTGCTGGGCGATGCCGCGGAACAACTGGCCGAATTGACGCACCTGCTGGGTTTTCCTGTCACGAATACCCTGATGGGACTGGGCGGCTATCCTGCGACCGACCGGCAGAATCTCGGCATGCTGGGGATGCACGGCACCTACGAGGCCAACATGGCGATGCAGCACTGCGACGTGCTGCTGGCCGTCGGCGCGCGTTTCGACGACCGCGTGATCGGCAACCCCGCGCATTTCGCGCGTGAGCAGCGCCGCATCATCCATATCGACGTCGATCCCTCGTCGATATCGAAACGCGTCAAGGTCGACGTCCCGATCGTCGGCGACGTCAAGAATGTACTGACCGACATGCTGGCGCTGCTGAAACAGGCCAAGGAAAAGCCGGATGCGCCGGCGCTGAATACCTGGTGGACGCAGATCGAGTTGTGGCGCTCGAAGAACTGCCTCAAGTACAACCGCAACAGCCCGCTCATCAAGCCGCAGTACGTGGTCGAGAAGTTGTGGGAAGTCACCGGGGGTGATGCCTTCGTGACCTCCGACGTGGGCCAGCACCAGATGTGGGCGGCGCAATACTACAAATTCGACCAGCCGCGCCGCTGGATCAATTCCGGCGGTCTTGGCACCATGGGCGTCGGCCTGCCGTACGCCATGGGGGTGCAGCTCGCCTTCCCCGACGCGCAGGTCGCCTGCATCACCGGCGAATCGAGCATCCAGATGAACATTCAGGAGCTCTCGACCTGCAAGCAGTACCGCATTCCGGTCAAGGTCGTCACGCTCAACAATGGCTACATGGGCATGGTGCGGCAGTGGCAGGAGTTCTTCTATGGCAGCCGTTACGCTGAATCCTACATGGAGTCGCTGCCCGATTTCGTCAAGCTGGCGGAGTCCTATGGCCACATCGGCATGCGCATCGACAAGCCCGAGGACGTCGAAGCCGCGCTGAAGGAGGCGTTCTCCCCCGCATTGAAGGAAAGAATGGTGTTCATGGACTTCCAGACCGACCCGACCGAAAACGTCTTCCCCATGGTCGAAGGCGGCAAGGGCCTGTCGGAAATGATCCTGGCGGAGGAGTTGTGATGAGCCGGCGCCATATCATTTCACTGTTGATGGAAAACGAGGCAGGCGCGCTGTCGCGCGTGGCCGGGCTGTTCTCCGCGCGAGCCTACAATATCGAGTCGCTCACCGTGGCGCCGACCGAAGATGCCACGATGTCGCGCATGACCATCGTGAGCGTGGGTTCCGAAGACATCATCGAACAGATCACCAAGCAGCTGAATAAACTGGTCGACGTCATCAAGGTGATGGATCTGACCGAAGGCAGCCATATCGAGCGTGAATTGATGCTGGTCAAGGTCCGGGCGGTGGGGGGAGATCGCGAAGAGATCAAGCGTACCGCCGACATCTTCCGCGGCAGCATCATCGACGTCACCGAATCAACCTATACCATCGAACTGACCGGCGCCGGTTCCAAGCTCGACGCCTTTCTGGAAGCGATCGACTCCGGCTTCATCATCGAAACCGTGCGCACCGGCGCGTCCGGCATCGGACGCGGCGAGCGCAGCCTCAAACTCTGATTTCCATCCGTACTTCTACAATTTTTTCCCGGGAACACACACCATGAGAGTTTTTTACGACAAGGATGCCGATCTTTCCCTCATCAAGAAACGCAAGGTCGCCATCATCGGCTACGGCTCGCAGGGCCATGCCCACGCCAACAACCTGAAGGATTCCGGCGTGAAAGTCACCGTCGGTCTGCGCAAGGGCGGCGCCTCGTGGGACAAGGCCAGGAAGGCCAAGCTTGACGTCAAGGAAATTGGCGACGCCGTGAAGGCCGCCGACTTCGTGATGATCCTGATCCCCGACGAGTTGATGGCCGCGACGTATTACAGCGATATCGAACCCAACCTGAAGCAGGGCGCCACGCTCGCTTTCGCCCACGGCTTCAACGTGCACTACAACCAGATCACCCCGCGCGCCGATCTCGACGTCGTGATGATCGCGCCCAAAGGCCCCGGTCACCTGGTGCGCTCGACCTACACCCAGGGCGGCGGTGTGCCGTCGCTGATCGCGGTGTACCAGGACAAGTCCGGCAAGGCGC
Organism: Thiobacillus sp. 63-78; assembly: GCA_001899765.1. Classification (GTDB taxonomy): domain Bacteria; phylum Pseudomonadota; class Gammaproteobacteria; order Burkholderiales; family Thiobacillaceae; genus Thiobacillus. Next base: position 50,661 of record MKWM01000050.1, on the reverse strand, counting down.
GCGACCTCGCCCTGTCGTATTCCTGCGCCAATGGCGGCACCAAGGGCGGCGTGATCGAGACCTCCTTCCGCGAAGAAACCGAGACCGACCTGTTCGGCGAACAGGCGGTGCTGTGCGGCGGCTGCGTCGACCTGGTGAAGGCCGGCTTCGAAACGCTGACCGAAGCGGGCTACGCGCCGGAAATGGCCTACTTCGAGTGCCTGCACGAACTGAAACTGATCGTCGACCTGATGTACGAAGGCGGCATCGCCAACATGAACTACTCGATCTCCAACAACGCGGAATACGGCGAATACGTGACCGGCCCCAAGGTCATCAACGCGCAGTCGAAAGCCGCGATGAAGGAGTGCCTGGACAACATCCAGAACGGCAACTACGCCAAGCAGTTCATCCTCGAAGGCCGCACCAACTACCCCGAGATGACCGCCCGCCGCCGTCTCAACGCCGAGCATCAAATCGAGGTCGTCGGCGCCAAGCTGCGCGCGATGATGCCGTGGATCAGCAAGAACAAGCTGGTCGACCAGTCGAAGAACTAAAAGGGGCCAGGGGTCGGGATTCAGGGGTCAGGGGTTTTTGTGCGGCTGCGCCGTGCTGACCTTTGCGTTCCGTCCCCTGAATCCTGATCCCTGAATCCTGACCCCTGAAATGACACATCCCCTTATCGCCCGCGAGGGCTGGCTGGTTTTGCTGGCCGCGTTTGCCGCTGCCCTGATCGCCACCTGGCTCATCGGCTGGTGGTCGATTCCGTTCTGGATCTGGGCGGCGTTTGCGCTGCAGTTCTTTCGCGATCCGGCGCGGGTGCCGCCGCCCGACGCCGACGCGGTCATCGCGCCGGCCGATGGCCGCATCGTCGTGGTGGAGAAGGTGCGCGACGAATACCTTGACCGCGAGGCGCTGAAGATCAGCGTGTTCATGAACGTGTTCAACGTGCACTCGAACAAGAGTCCGGTCGACGGCGAGATCAAGGGCCACTGGTACACGGCGGGCAGCTTCGTCAACGCCGACCTCGACAAGGCCTCCACCGAAAACGAGCGCAACGCACTCCACATCGCCACTGCGCGCGGCGACGTCACCTGCGTGCAGATCGCCGGCCTGATCGCGCGCCGCATCCTGTGCTACGTCAAGGCCGGCGACGCGCTTGCGCGCGGCCAGCGCTACGGCTTCATCCGCTTCGGCTCGCGGGTCGATGTGTATCTGCCGACGACGGCGCGCGCCGAAGTCTCGATCGGGCAAAAAGTCACGGGCGGACGTACTATATTGGCTCGCTGGTAACGCGGGCGAATACGCCTCAGTCCTCTTCATGCTCGACTTCCATCACCGAAAGACCGAATCGAAGCGCCCCCGGATACGTGACCGCGGCATCTATCTGCTGCCCAACCTGTTCACCACCGGTGCGCTGTTCGCCGGCTTCTTCGCGATCGTGCAGGCGATGAACGGCCGCTTCGAGCTCGCGGCGGTAGCGATTTTCATCGCCATGGTGCTCGACGGACTCGACGGCCGCGTCGCCCGCATGACGCATACGCAGAGCGCCTTCGGCGCCGAGTACGACAGCCTCTCCGACATGGTGTCGTTCGGCGTGGCGCCGGCGCTGGTGATCTACGAATTCGCCATGCAGGGCATGGGCAAGTTCGGCTGGATCGCCGCTTTCGTCTATTGCTCGGGTGCGGCGCTGCGGCTGGCGCGTTTCAATACCCAGATCGACACGGTCACCGACAAGCGCTTCTTCCAGGGGCTGCCCAGCCCGTCGGCCGCGGCCCTGGTGGCCGGCTTCGTCTGGGTCATGACCGAATACGGTATCGCGGGTCACGACGTGCGCTGGCTGGCTGCCGTGATCGCGCTGTTCGGCGGGCTCACCATGGTCAGCAACTTCCGCTATTACAGCGGTAAGGAAATCAACCTCAGGCGCAGTGTGCCGTTCTTCGTCATCCTGCTGATCGTGCTGGCCTTCATCCTGGTGTCGACCAGCCCGCCCGAAGTGCTGTTCGGCGTGTTCGTGCTGTATGGCCTGTCGGGGTATGCCGACGCGCTGTTGCGGCGGATTCGCCACAGAAAATCGCTCGAGACGGCTGCCCCCTTGCAGGGTGGCGAAAAATAGATAGAATTTGAGCCATGTCCAGCCCGTCGCACCCATCCTGTCTTCTCTGCCTGTCGAACGTCCTGTTCGACGGCCTGCTGCTGCGCGTCGCGCGCACATACTGAACCCCCTCCTCCCGCAGTACCCCCGCGCCGCCTGCTTCTTGCGGCAACCCGATATAATGCGTCGGCCCGAATCGACTGAACCCCGGCCCGACCCTCCATGGAGCCTGCCATGAACGACCGTTTGTTTATTTTCGACACCACCTTGCGCGACGGCGAGCAAAGCCCCGGCGCGTCGATGACCCGGGAGGAGAAACTGCGCATCGCGCGCCAGCTGGAAAAGCTCGGCGTCGACGTGATCGAAGCGGGATTCGCCGCCGCCAGCCCGGGCGATGCCGAGGCGATCCGAACCATTGCCGAAACGATCCAGAATTCGACCGTGTGTTCGCTGGCGCGCGCCAACGAACGCGATATCCACGCGGCGGGTGGCGCGATCAAGCCGGCCAGGTCGGGGCGCATCCATACCTTCATTGCCACCAGCCCCCTCCACATGGAGAAGAAGCTGCGCATGCAGCCGGAGCAGGTGGTCGAGGCCGCCGTCAAGGCGGTCAGGCTCGCGCTCGAATACACCGACGACGTCGAGTTCTCGGCCGAGGACGCGGTGCGCTCGGACATGGACTTTCTTGTACGGATTTTCGACGAGGTGATCAAGGCCGGCGCCAAAACCATCAACGTCCCCGACACGGTCGGCTATTCGATTCCGGCCTTGTGGGGCGAGCGCATGAAGCAGCTGATCGAGCGCGTGCCGGGCGCCGACACGGTGATCTGGTCGACCCACTGCCACAACGACCTCGGCATGGCGGTCGCCAATTCGCTCGCCGCGGTGATGAACGGCGCGCGTCAGGTCGAGTGCACCATCAATGGTCTCGGCGAGCGCGCGGGCAATGCCTCGCTGGAGGAAATCGTGATGGCGGTGCGCACCCGCCGCGACGTGTTCAACTGCGACACGCGCATCGACGCCACCCAGATCGTGCCGGCGTCCAAGCTTGTTTCCACCATCACCGGCTATCCGGTGCAGCCGAACAAGGCCATCGTCGGCGCCAACGCCTTTGCCCACGAATCCGGCATTCATCAGGACGGGGTGCTGAAACATCGCGAGACCTATGAAATCATGCGGGCCGAGGATGTGGGCTGGAATGCCAACCGTCTGACGCTCGGCAAGCTTTCCGGGCGCAATGCCTTCAAGACCAAGCTTGCCGAGCTTGGCATCGTGCTCGACAGCGAGGAAGCGCTCAATACAGCGTTCGCCCGCTTCAAGGATCTCGCCGACAAGAAGCGCGAAATCTTCGACGATGACCTGCAGGCGCTGGTGTCCGACGAAGGCTATGCCGCCGAGCACGAACGCTTCAAGCTGGTATCGATGAAGGTGTGTTCGGAGACCGGCGAGATTCCGCGCGCGCAACTCGTATTCACTGACGATGGCGCCGAATGGCAGGCCGATGGCCAGGGTTCAGGCCCGGTCGACGCGACCTTCAGAGCGCTGGAGTCGGTGGTTCACAGCGGCGCGGACCTGTTGCTCTATTCGGTCAGCAACATCACCAGCGGCACCGATGCGCAGGGCGAGGTGACCGTGCGGCTGGCGCAGGATGGGCGCGTGGTGAACGGACAGGGAGCCGACACCGACATCGTGGTGGCCTCGGCCAAGGCCTATCTGCACGCGCTCAACAAGCTCAACAGCAAGCGCGAGCGCGCGCATCCGCAGGTGTGAGCCATCCCGGGTAAAAAGCGCCCCGCGGGGCGTTTTTTACCGCGCCTGCCGCGACGGTGCGCTGAACCGGGCATAGTAGATCGTCGCGAAGAAGAAGGCCACCGACAGCATCACCTCGCCGCCGGCCAGCCACGCCGACAGGCCGCTGTCCGACCAGGCGCGCACCACCCCTTCGGTGAAATAGGCCAGTATCAGCATCGGCGCCCATTGGTAGGTGTAGCGGCGGCCTTTCAGGATGCCCATCAGCGGCAGCAGCAGGGGCAGGGTCTTCAGCACCAGCAGCGAGCCGCCCGGGCGAATCGGCGCCAGCCACAATTCCCACACCAGACAGAGAAAAATCAGTGCGATCAGGCTGGTGATGGAGATGGTCTGCAGGATTTTCATGGGCGTACTGCCACCACGCCGTGGAACGGCCGCTTCATACCGCGAGCTTCACGGCCGCTTCGGCGAGGCGTTTGCCCAACGCCAGGCACAACGTGCGTTCGTCATCGCTGAGCGGTTTGTCGTCGGCCGTGCCGGCCCAGTGGCTGGCGCCGTAGGGGCCGCCGCCGCTGGCGGTATGGTTCACCTCGGGCAGGGTGTAGGGCAGGCCGACGATCAGCATGCCGTGGTGCAGCAACGGCAGCATCATGCTGGTGAGCGTGGTTTCCTGACCGCCGTGCAGGCTGGCGGTGGACGTGAACACGGCGGCGGGTTTGCCGGCCAGCGTGCCCTTGGCCCACAGCGCGCCGGTGGTGTCGAGGAAATACTTCAGCGGCGCGGCCATGTTGCCGAAGCGGGTGGGCGAGCCGAGCACGAGGCCGCTGCACTGCTCCAGGTCGGTGAGTTCCACATAGGGCGCACCTTCGTCTGGCACCGGCGGCTCGGTCACCTGGGTGCGCGGCGCCACCGGCGGCACCGTGCGCAGCCGGGCGGACGCCCCCGTCACCTGGTTGATGCCGCGTGCGATCAGATGCGCCATGTCGCGCACGCTGCCACCGGCACTGTAATACAGGACAAGAATCTCGGTCATAGCGGTTCGTCTGCAATCAGGGTGAAATCGATCAGGTCGAAGCCTGGCGTATGTTCCAGCAGCCGACCGAAGCTGAGCGTGTACTGGCGCGGCGTATGCAGGACCTCGGCATCCATGCCGGCCGCATACAGATGACGCGGCAGCAGCAGGCGGTCGGTCTGCTTCAGGGCTGTCAGACCGGACAGGAACAAGGCGGGTTCCGGACTCGACTTGCGATGCCCGCGCAGCGGACGCACCCACACCGGCTGGATCTGCGGCGCCAGCCGCTCGACGCCCAGTTCGACCTGGCGCGCATCGCGCATGCGGATCCAGCGGATGGCGCCCAACGACCATCCTGGCGCTGCGCCGTCATGCAGCGCCAGCGGGTCACCCACCTTCAGGTTCAGCGGTGACGCCGGCGCGCCGGTAAGGGCAATGCCGGCCGCGCTGTCGTTGATGACGGACCATACGGAGGTGCTGACAACGACCGGCGAGGCGAACATTCCCTGGACATCATGGATCGGCTGGCTCTCGTCAGGCTCCGCCGGTTCCGTACCGGCGGGCTGTTCCAGGAGTCGATGGATGGCGCTCACGCCGGCCACGATCTGCACCGTGCTGTCGGGCGCGGTCGGATAGCGTTTGTACGTGCGCTGGGCGGTGCTGCCCCATTCCTTGAGCAGCCGCTTGCACAGCGTCAGGCTGAGCGCGCGGTCCATTCCCGGCGGCAGGTCGATCTGCTGCGGCGTCTCACCCTTGCGCAGCCGCATCGCGGTTTCGTGCACGTGGCGGCACAGCGTATCGGTATCCAGCCACAGACCGCCCGGCTGGCCGCCGGGCGCGGCCTGGGTTGGTGCAAGGTCGCCGTCGGCAGGCACCGGAAACCCGCGATGGCCGGCGACCGGCCCGGAGGCCAGGTCGGCGAGGGCGGCGAAGCGGTCCAGGTAGAGCCGGGTATGGGCGAGCTCGACCGGGCTCAGGTGCGGCGGATCGGCCAGCGCGATCAGCACGGCCTGGCGGTAGCTCAGGCTGGTCGTCGGCACGCCGTCGGTCGGCAGTTCCGCCACATTCGAAGCCTGCGCATACGCATGCAGCTGGTGCAGCTCCTGCCACAGGCCGGCGGGCGGCGGCGTGTAGGTCATGAAACAGGCGGTCTGCAGGTCGCGCAGCGCAACCGCCACCTGGGCGCTGAATTCGGCCAGGCGCCGGGGATTGGCGCGGCCGAAGCGCTGATCGGTCAGCGCCATCAGCAGATGCTTGTAGCCAATACTGCGCTCGCGCTGCAGGTCGCGCAGCAGGGCGCCGGCCTGCCGTTGCTGGGCATAGGGCGGCACCCCCGATTCGGCGAGCAGCGTTTCCAGGCTGGCGGCCACGCGCACGAGTACGGGGCGGTACAGCGTCAGCAGGGCATGGCGCTCGTCGGCACCCAGCGAATGGCGGTTGAGCGCATACAGGACGGCGAGCAGTTGCTGGGCCGCGTCCACCGGGCTGGCGTAGGGCAGACGGCCCAGCCACGCGGTCACGGCCTTCGGGCGGGTTTCGACCGGGGGCTGGCCAAGCGGATCGACCTGGGGAAGGCTGAACGCGAGCATGCCGGTTCAGTCGAACACGACGGTCTTGTTGGCGTACACCAGCACGCGGTTGTCGAGATGCCACTTCACCGCGCGCGACAGCACCACCTTCTCCAGGTCGGCGCCCTTGTTGATCAGGTCGTCGAGGCTGTCGCGGTGCGAGATGCGCGCCACGTCCTGCTCGATGATGGGGCCGTCGTCCAGCGTTTCGGTGACGTAGTGCGCGGTCGCGCCGATCAGCTTGACGCCGCGCTCGAATGCCCGGTGATAGGGTTTGGCGCCATGGAAGGCCGGCAGGAAGGAATGGTGGATGTTGATGATGTGGTGGGGAAAGTGACGGATGAAATCGGCTGACAGCACCTGCATGTAGCGCGCCAGCACGATGAAATCGATCTTCTGGTCACGCAGGATGGCCAGTTGCGTGTGCTCTGCTTCGCGCTTGATGTCCTGGTGCACCGCCAGGTGCTGGAAAGGGATCCGGTAGGCCTCGGCCAGCCAGCGCGTATCCTCGTGGTTGCTGAGGATGATCGGCAGTTCGCAGTGCAACTCGCCGCTCTGGTAGCGGTAGAGCAGATCGGCCAGGCAATGATCGAATTTCGATACGAATATGGCCAGACGCGGCTTGCGGCTCGATTCGGCGAGCCGCCAGACCATCCCGAAGCGGTTCGCGATGGGTCCGAAAGCCGCGGCGAAGTCGGCCAGATCGAGGCTGAAGTCCGCCAGTTCCCATTCCACCCGCATCAGGAACAGTTTCAGCTCGGCATCCTGATGCTGGTCGGCATGCAGGATATTGGCGTTGTGCGCCAGCAGAAAATCGGCGATGGCGGCGACCAGCCCTCGCTGGTCGGGGCAGGAAATCAGCAGGACGGCGGTATGACGCATGGTAGAACCGGGAAAGATGCAGTTTTTTGCCATCATAACCAAAATTCCCCCGATCCTCATTCAGGGGAAATGCTCGCCAGGTCATATCGAGGCGTGGCTCCACACGCGTTTTTCGTCAGATCGCGCAAAGATTTAGCAGTCTTTGCGCGGCCGGGACAGCATTCGTGCATGCGAATAAACTGAATTTCAACGCTTTCATCGGCCGGAGCGGGTGTTTCAGGGCGCCAGGCCTGCCCCCGCGCGGTGCTGTGCAAATTTCAGGCATCCCGTCCAATGAAAATATTGATTTGTCTCGGGATTTTCAGGACGCCGAAAAATCTTTTCCCGACTATCCGGATCCGGGTTGACATAGCGGGCAGGACACCTAGAATTTGTATCCAGCCTTCTCCAGTACCACAATATGTTGTGTATAAAACTGTTGGCGGGGGCCGGACAAGCTGTGCATAAGGTGTGGATGTTTCACGCTTGCAGGCGAGCCCGTATTGTCGTGATACCCACTACCAAGGAGCTTCCCCGATGCTGAACGTCGCCACCGAATCCGCGGCATCCATGCCCATTCCCCCCCTCGAATCCGCCGATGTGGCGGTGATCGACACGCGCTACGCCGACTACAAGATCATCCGTCGTAACGGCGCGGTGGTCGGTTTTGCGCCGAACAAGATCGCCATTGCCGTGACCAAGGCCTTCATCGCGGTGCAGGGCGGACAGGCCGCGGCGTCGGCGCGCATCCGCGAGCTGGTCGAGGCCATCACCGGCCAGGTGACCGCCGCCCTGCTGCGGCGCACCCCCAACGGCGGCACCTTCCACATCGAGGACATCCAGGACCAGGTCGAACTGGCGCTGATGCGCTCGGGCGAGCACGAAGTCGCGCGCGCCTACGTGCTGTACCGCGAAAAGCGCGCGCAGGAGCGTGCCGCACAAAAAGCCGCCGGTGCCCCCGACGTTCCGCTGCACGTGATCGAGGACGGCCAGAAGAAGCCGCTCGACACCGCGCGTCTCGCCGCGCTGCTGGCCGACGCCTGTAGCGGGCTGGGCGATAACGTCCGTGCCGAGCCGATCATGCACAGCGTGCTGCGCGACCTCTACGACGGCGTGCCGATGATGGAGGTGGAAAAGGCGCTGGTGCTGGCCGCGCGTTCGATGATCGAGCAGGACCCGGGTTATTCCTTCGTCAGCGCGCGCTTGCTGCTCAACTCGATCCGCCACGAAGTGCTGGGCGAAGCGGTGACGCAGACGCAGATGGGTGCGCGCTACGCCGAATATTTCCCCGCTTACATCAAGCAGGGCATCGGCGCCGAACTGCTCGACGAGAAACTCGGCCAGTTCGACCTCGCGCGCCTCGCCGCCGTGCTCGACGCCGGCCGCGACTACCAGTTCGGCTATCTCGGTCTGCAGACCCTGTACGACCGCTATTTCCTGCACATTGAGGAATCGCGCATCGAACTGCCGCAGGCCTTCTTCATGCGCGTCGCCATGGGCCTCGCGATCAACGAGATCGACCGCGAGGCGCGCGCCATCGAGTTCTACCAGGTGCTGTCGAGCTTCGACTTCATGAGCTCGACGCCGACCCTGTTCAACGCCGGCACCCGGCATTCGCAACTGTCGTCGTGCTACCTCACCACCGTCACCGACGACCTCGACGGCATCTACCAGGCGATCAAGGAAAACGCCATGCTGCAGAAGTACGCCGGCGGCCTGGGCAACGACTGGACGCCGGTGCGCGCGATGGGCGCCCGCATCAAGGGCACGAATGGTAAATCGCAGGGCGTCGTGCCCTTCCTCAAGGTCGTCAACGACACCGCCGTCGCGGTGAACCAGGGCGGCAAGCGCAAGGGCGCGGTGTGCGCCTACCTGGAGACCTGGCACCTCGACATCGAGGAATTCCTCGACCTGCGCAAGAACACCGGCGACGACCGCCGCCGCACCCACGACATGAACACCGCGAACTGGATTCCGGACCTCTTCATGCAGCGCGTGATGGACAATGGCGACTGGACGCTGTTCTCGCCCAACGACGTGCCCGACCTGCACGACCTCTACGGCCGCAAGTTCGCCGAGGCGTATGGTGAATACGAGCGCCGCGCCGACCGTGGTGAAATCAAGGTATACAAGCGCATCCCCGCCGTGCAGTTGTGGCGCAAGATGCTGTCGATGCTGTTCGAGACCGGCCATCCCTGGATCACGTTCAAGGACCCGTGCAACATCCGCAGCCCGCAGCAGCACGTCGGCGTCGTCCACAGTTCCAACCTGTGCACCGAGATCACGCTCAACACCGGCGACACTGAAATCGCCGTGTGCAACCTCGGCTCGGTCAACCTCGTCAATCACCTGAAACGTGATTCTGATTCGGGGCAGCTCAAGCTCGATCTGGACAAGCTGAAGGCCACCATCCATACCGCGATGCGCATGCTCGACAACGTCGTCGACGTCAACTACTACGCCGTCGGCAAGGCGCGCAATTCCAACCTCAAGCACCGTCCGGTCGGCCTCGGCATCATGGGCTTCCAGGACGCACTGCAGGAACTGCGCGTACCCTACGCGTCGAACGAGGCGGTCGAATTCGCCGACCGCTCGATGGAAGCCGTGTCCTACTATGCCTTCTGGGCGTCGACCGAACTCGCCGCCGAGCGCGGCCGCTATTCCAGCTACGAAGGCAGCCTGTGGAGCCGCGGCATCCTGCCGCAGGATTCGCTGAAACTGCTGGCCGAGGAGCGCGGCGGCTACCTCGAAGTGGACAGCTCCAGCACGCTCGACTGGGACACGCTGCGTGCCCGCATCGCCGAGCACGGCATGCGCAACTCCAACTGCCTGGCGATCGCGCCGACCGCGACCATCGCCAACATCGTCGGCGTGTCGGCGTCGATCGAGCCGACGTATCAGAACATCTACGTCAAATCCAACCTGTCGGGCGAATTCACCGTCGCCAACAAATACCTGGTCGCCGATCTGAAGAAACTCGGCCTGTGGGACGAGGTCATGGTCGCCGACATCAAGTATTTCGACGGTTCGCTGGCCAAGATCGACCGCATCCCGGCCGACATCCGCACGCTCTACGCCACCGCGTTCGAGATGGAAACCCACTGGCTGGTCGAGTGCGCCAGCCGCCGCCAGAAGTGGATCGACCAGGCGCAGAGTCTGAACATCTACATGGCGGGTGCCTCCGGCAAGAAGCTCGACGAGACCTACAAGCTGGCGTGGATCCGCGGCTTGAAGACGACGTATTACCTGCGCACGCTGGGCGCGACCTCGGCCGAGAAATCCACCGGCAAGGGCGGCGAACTGAATGCGGTGTCGGCGGGCGGTGGCGCGGGCGTTATGGGCAGCAGCGCGATGAGCAGGGCCACGGCGAATCTGCCGGAGCCGGAGATGGAGGGTAAGGCCTGCACCATGCGGCCGGGGGATCCCGGGTTCGAGGAATGCGAGGCTTGCCAGTAAAGGGGTAACAGGAGGGGGAGCAGCACCAAAGAAGAGGCAAGCCTGGTCAATGGATGCGGTCGCGGTGTGCGACGGTTCGTTGGCCGGGAGCGGCCCCTGAAGGGACTCCGATCCACTACACGCTAAAGCGCGTGTGGAATCGTATGCCGGCGGGCCGGTTACTTTTCTTGTCTCGCCGCTGCTTTGATGGGAGTACATGCCAAGGCATGGACTCCGAAGTAACCAAAGAAAGGCGACCCCGCTGCGCCACCCTTCGGGCGGGCCTCGACTGAACCGATCCATCGGGGAGGCTGCGCAACTCGCCCTGGCAGGGCACACAAAACGTGCCCTGCTGCGGAGCTCGAACAGTGCTCGCCTTCATCCCCGCTGGCTCGGTTCAGTCGAGGTGGCGCAGAAGGGGGTTTTTAGCCCCTCCCCCGCAAGCGGGGGAGGGGTTGGGGAGAGGGAAGGCTCTCCCGCCGAGGAATAGCAGTGGCGGGCTTCCAGCCCGTCGGAAACTGAATAAGCAGTGTGGGCCCAGCCCACTTTGGGACAACCAAAGGAGATAGATAACGATGCTGAATTTTGAAGAAGACTTCACCCCCGCCGCCAAGCCCCTGGACGTGCCGTCCTTCCTGCGCAAGGAATCCGCGCCGGCCGGGGCTGACGTTGCCGATGCCCCCACCGCGCCGCAAGCGCGCCGCGTGCAGGCCGCCGACAAACGTGTGATCAACGGCGCGACGGACGTGAATCAGCTCGTCCCCTTCAAGTACAAATGGGCGTGGGAGAAATACCTCGCCGGCTGCGCCAACCACTGGATGCCGCAGGAAGTGAACATGAGCCGCGATATCGCGCAGTGGAAGGACCCCACCGCGCTGACCGAAGACGAGCGCCGCCTGGTCAAGCGCAACCTCGGCTTCTTCGTGACGGCTGACTCCTTGGCCGCCAACAACATCGTGCTCGGCACCTACCGCCACATCACCGCGCCCGAGTGCCGGCAATATCTTTTGCGCCAGGCGTTCGAAGAGGCGATCCACACCCACGCCTACCAGTACATCGTCGAATCGCTGGGCCTCGACGAAGGCGAAATCTTCAACGCCTATCACGAAGTCGCCAGCATCCGCGACAAGGATGACTTCCTCATCCCTTTCATCGACACGCTGACCAACCCCGAATTCAGGACCGGCACCCCCGAGGCCGACCAGAAGCTGTTGAAGTCGCTGATCGTCTTCGCCTGCATCATGGAAGGCATCTTCTTCTACGTCGGCTTCGTGCAGATCCTCGCGCTCGGCCGCCAGAACAAGATGACCGGCGCCGCCGAGCAGTACCAGTACATCCTGCGCGACGAGTCCATGCACTGCAACTTCGGCATCGACCTCATCAACACCATCAAGCTGGAAAACCCGCACCTATGGACCAGCGAATTCAAGGCCGACATCCGCGGCCTGATCCAGAAGGGCGTCGAACTCGAATACCGCTACGCCGAAGACACCATGCCGCGCGGCGTGTTGGGCCTCAACTCCGCCCAGTTCAAGGAATACCTGCGCTTCATCGCCAACCGCCGCTGCCAGCAGATCGGCCTCGACGAAATGTTCCCCGGCGTCACCAACCCCTTCCCCTGGATGGCCGAGATGATCGACCTGAAGAAGGAGAAGAACTTCTTCGAGACGCGGGTGACGGAGTACCAGACGGGCGGGGCGTTGAGCTGGGATTGATGCCGGATGGCAAAGCTCAAGAAGCTGATCGAGCAAATCCTGCTCGGCCGCAGCGATGCCAATATCGGCTTCGACGAGTTGTGCCCTGTTCTGGCCAGCTTGGGCTTCTCGCAGCGAATCCGGGGCGGCCATCACATCTTCAGTCATCCCGACGTTCTGGAGTTGGTCAACCCCCAGCGGGATGGCAGCAAGGCTAAGCCCTACAGGTTCGCCAAGTCCGCGCCATAATTCTCCAATACAAGCTTGGAGCCGATGAATGAATCCGAAGTACGAAATTATTTTGTATTGGAGCGAGGATGATCAGGCCTTCGTCGCCGAGGTGCCCGAACTGCCCGGCTGCATGGCACATGGAGACTCGCAGGAATCCGCGCTCGCCAGCGTCAATGAGGCGATCGCCCTCTGGATTGCGACGGCGGAGGAGCTCGGACGGGCCGTGCCGACAACGAAGGGCAGGCGTCTTGCTTTCGCTTGACGTGGGCTCGGTCAAAGTCCGAGTCAGGTCTCAACATTGGAGGCCGGCCATCCCTGCGTGAGCGGGGAACACAACTCGGTGGTGGCGACGTCGCGGCCGGTGTACGGTTCATCCCCGCGTGTGCGGGGAACACTAGCGAATGTAGTGCCGGCAGCGCAGGCCATGCGGTTCATCCCCGCGTGTGCGGGGAACACACATGGTAGGGGTTAAGTTCGAAGCACGTCAACGGTTCATCCCCGCGTGTGCGGGGAACACCTCGTCCAGCGCGGCCAGCGACATCGCCCAGGCGGTTCATCCCCGCGTGTGCGGGGAACACCCCATTTGCTTGCTCACCCAGTCCCACGTTGTCGGTTCATCCCCGCGTGTGCGGGGAACACGGATCATGCTCGTTTTGTAGCTGGCGCGTGGCTGGTTCATCCCCGCGTGTGCGGGGAACACTTGCGCGCGAGATGGCACGGTTAACAACAGGGCGGTTCATCCCCGCGTGTGCGGGGAACACGTTCATGTTGGTTTCACCGGCGGCGAGGAATTCGGTTCATCCCCGCGTGTGCGGGGAACACATCAGCCAGCGTCCGGCATCGATCGACAAGGACGGTTCATCCCCGCGTGTGCGGGGAACACTCGACTCCGCTTGAATGCGAAATCCTCAGCCGCGGTTCATCCCCGCGTGTGCGGGGAACACCATCACGGGCGGCGTGTACGTTTCGGTTCTTTCGGTTCATCCCCGCGTGTGCGGGGAACACCAGCACGCTGGCCTTGCTCCAGACCGTCGCGTCCGGTTCATCCCCGCGTGTGCGGGGAACACTACGAGTGGCGTGGCGAAGAAGGCAAGCCGAACGGTTCATCCCCGCGTGTGCGGGGAACACGTCATGCGGGCTGCCGTCTTCCCACACCACGTCGGTTCATCCCCGCGTGTGCGGGGAACACACGGCCAGGACGTGCGGGTGCTGGCGGCGATTCGGTTCATCCCCGCGTGTGCGGGGAACACCTCCACGTCGACAGCGCGGGCCGGGAGCGGGCCGGTTCATCCCCGCGTGTGCGGGGAACACCACCCCGGATATCGCCTGGTCAAGTGCAACCGCGGTTCATCCCCGCGTGTGCGGGGAACACGTTGGGGCGCTTGGCGATCTGCGCGCGCACCGCGGTTCATCCCCGCGTGTGCGGGGAACACAGCTTTGTCGGCGGCCTGCCGGCGCGCGTGGACGGTTCATCCCCGCGTGTGCGGGGAACACATCACAACTCAGGTTACCGTGACTGACGCAGCCGGTTCATCCCCGCGTGTGCGGGGAACACGAGCGAATCGGTCGTCGTGTCGGAGACGCGGCCGGTTCATCCCCGCGTGTGCGGGGAACACGCCGCCCAAGTGCTCGGAAGCGCCATGAACGGCGGTTCATCCCCGCGTGTGCGGGGAACACGCTGCGAAGAGCGTTAAATTTGTAAACTCAACCGGTTCATCCCCGCGTGTGCGGGGAACACATTGGCTGCCACGGGGCTTGGTTGGCGGCGGTTCGGTTCATCCCCGCGTGTGCGGGGAACACACCAGATACCCATCGCCATCAGTCTGAAAATACGGTTCATCCCCGCGTGTGCGGGGAACACTCATAGACCTGGCTGCGGTAGCCCTCGAATTGCGGTTCATCCCCGCGTGTGCGGGGAACACCGCTCAAGAATCGACTTCGTGGCATAGATGGCCGGTTCATCCCCGCGTGTGCGGGGAACACGTAGATGCCGAGTTTGTCGTCAAGAATGTTGTTCGGTTCATCCCCGCGTGTGCGGGGAACACACCAGGCTGCCCTGGTGCACGGTGGTGCTGGCCGGTTCATCCCCGCGTGTGCGGGGAACACTTTCATGATTATTTCGCGAGGTGGAGCAGTGGCGGTTCATCCCCGCGTGTGCGGGGAACACTTGGCGATATGTGCCGGCTCGCCGGTCACGTCCGGTTCATCCCCGCGTGTGCGGGGAACACGGCATCGTCAGCTCAGCCCAATCGACAAAGCTGGGTTCATCCCCGCGTGTGCGGGGAACACCCCAATTGCCCACGTCCGCAGCGCTGCGGGCGCGGTTCATCCCCGCGTGTGCGGGGAACACACCCAGACGCCGTCGGCGTCCACCGCCTCGATCGGTTCATCCCCGCGTGTGCGGGGAACACGTGAGACCGTAGGGGCGCACGTCCTGCCTCGTCGGTTCATCCCCGCGTGTGCGGGGAACACGCGTGTGGGTGGGGGCGACGGTGGAGGTGAGCCGGTTCATCCCCGCGTGTGCGGGGAACACTCGTCGTGGCCGGTGCGATGCAGGCCGACCTGCGGTTCATCCCCGCGTGTGCGGGGAACACTACATCAAGGGCTATGAACCGGGCACGGGGTACGGTTCATCCCCGCGTGTGCGGGGAACACAACATGTCTGAAATCACTATTCGTCCCTCATCTGGTTCATCCCCGCGTGTGCGGGGAACACGGATCGGAATCAGGCAAAAGTGGAATGGATTGCGGTTCATCCCCGCGTGTGCGGGGAACACGAGTGCATCGCCTCCCTTGCCATCGCCGCCGCCGGTTCATCCCCGCGTGTGCGGGGAACACCCGCCCTTGAGGAATTTATACCCCTTTTTCAGCGGTTCATCCCCGCGTGTGCGGGGAACACGAACTGGCGAATTCCCCACGTTGACGCCCACGCGGTTCATCCCCGCGTGTGCGGGGAACACCAACCCATGGCAGACCCAATGCAGTCCCCCGGCGGTTCATCCCCGCGTGTGCGGGGAACACTCGGTGTCGTAATTGACAACGAAATACAGTTCCGGTTCATCCCCGCGTGTGCGGGGAACACTTCACCGGCTGCACGCTGCCCGCCTCAGATCGCCGGTTCATCCCCGCGTGTGCGGGGAACACGCGTCGCCGAGGAAATCGTTGCCAGGAATGAACGGTTCATCCCCGCGTGTGCGGGGAACACATGGCGCGACCGCTGAGCGACCCCGACAGCCGCGGTTCATCCCCGCGTGTGCGGGGAACACGCAGCACGTGGTACTGGCCCGTATTGAGCAGGCGGTTCATCCCCGCGTGTGCGGGGAACACAAAACTTGCCGGTGCGCGTGACGGTCACCCAGCGGTTCATCCCCGCGTGTGCGGGGAACACACTGGTGCCGTTGCCGACCAGCAAGACAATTACGGTTCATCCCCGCGTGTGCGGGGAACACCGTACTGCCCCTATGGCGATGCGGGCGACCGCCGGTTCATCCCCGCGTGTGCGGGGAACACACGATCCTGTTCCGCACCACCCGCGTGCCCTCCGGTTCATCCCCGCGTGTGCGGGGAACACCTCAGGCGGCCGTTTTCGTCCTCCTCAATCTGCGGTTCATCCCCGCGTGTGCGGGGAACACTCGTGAGCGGCCTTCAGCATGGCCTTGGTGGTCGGTTCATCCCCGCGTGTGCGGGGAACACCTGTCGCTGAGGCCGTCCAGTTCGAGGTATTCCGGTTCATCCCCGCGTGTGCGGGGAACACGTACGCGAGCACGATTGCGCACCCTTCCGCACCGGTTCATCCCCGCGTGTGCGGGGAACACACGTCGGGAATCGTGCGCTCGATGGCGACGCGCGGTTCATCCCCGCGTGTGCGGGGAACACTTTTTCGGGTTTTGAATCGATGCAAATCATGACGGTTCATCCCCGCGTGTGCGGGGAACACCTCAGACGAATCCGGTGGCAGGTAGCGGAATTCGGTTCATCCCCGCGTGTGCGGGGAACACTTTCCTTGCAACTCGGCGGCTGCATCCTGTTCCGGTTCATCCCCGCGTGTGCGGGGAACACTTGGCCCAATTGAGAACTACTGAGGTAGTCAGCGGTTCATCCCCGCGTGTGCGGGGAACACATAGTGCGGTCGTAGGCTGCATCGGCGGATTCCGGTTCATCCCCGCGTGTGCGGGGAACACCTCATGGTGCTGGGGTCAAGCTGGTAGGTACCCGGTTCATCCCCGCGTGTGCGGGGAACACTAGATGCGCAGCAGTTCGGCCGACTCTCCTGCCGGTTCATCCCCGCGTGTGCGGGGAACACGGAGTGGGACACCATGGGACGGGCGGAATGGACGGTTCATCCCCGCGTGTGCGGGGAACACGCGCTCCGTGCCCACCGCATATAGCCAGGTCGCGGTTCATCCCCGCGTGTGCGGGGAACACTACGCGACCCGCTGGGACGAATCGCCGTGGAACGGTTCATCCCCGCGTGTGCGGGGAACACGTCCTGGGCCTCCGCTGACACCGAGACCTTGGCGGTTCATCCCCGCGTGTGCGGGGAACACGATGGCGACAATCCCACCACGTACAGCCAAGTCGGTTCATCCCCGCGTGTGCGGGGAACACGGAAATTGATTATCTGGTGGCCTACGAAGAGGCGGTTCATCCCCGCGTGTGCGGGGAACACTCGGCCTGACTCATAGGTGCCGTCACGCACTTCGGTTCATCCCCGCGTGTGCGGGGAACACACTTCTTCCAACTCATTGATTTACCGACTTTAATCAACTGGTTGGAATTCTACCGATTTCTCGGTCTTAAATCGGCATGTATTTTCCAGTTTGTTAAAGAGCATTGTTATTGTCCAAGGGCAGGAAGCTGATTAACTTTGCCCCATCAATTTCAGTGGGGATTCTGCGGTTTTGGCCAAGGGTGACAAAGTCGAATCCCGCCTCGTTATTAACTCGCCAAGCCATGACGGCATTACCTTCGCCGAGGCCAGATTCGACCTGGCTCCAGATGTGGTCGCGCACTTTGGCGGAGTAGTTGCCTACATACACACCGGCGCGGAGTTCCAGCAGCCAGATGGCGAGCCGGCCGCGCAACCGGGGTGATGCATTTTCAAGAACGATGACCAGCATCGCCGATGGATTCCGGGTTGGGGATGGCGGGGCCGACTTGTTCGTCGAAGCGTTCGGGCGGCTCGATTTCGCCGGCGGCGAGCATGTCTTCAATGCCCGGGATGATGCGTTCCAGGAGACGCGATTCACGGAAGACGTCGCGGCAGGCCAGTCGAACTTGCTGCTCGGGGTTGGCTGGATGGCGTGCCGCAATTCGAAAGGCCAGTGGCACGACAGTATCGAATTTGTATACATCGGCCACGTCGTACACGAAGGACAGGGGCTTGCCCGTGTGGATGAAGCCGATGGCAGGGGCATAGCCCGCAGCGAGCACGGCGGCTTCGGTTACCCCATACAGACAGGCAGTGGCGGAGGATAGACAACGATTCGGCAGATCGCCCTTGTCCCAGTCGCTCGTGTCGTAATTACGCGCTTTCCATTCCACGCCGTACTTGGCGGCGATGCGTTTGTAGGTTTCGCGCACGCGCGCGCCCTCGATGCCGCGCAACTGCTCGACCGAACGGCGTTGCGGCGGCTCCTCGCCAAAGCGCAGCGCGTACATCTTGCGCACTACCTTCAGCCGCAGGCCGTCTTCCAGCGCCAGACGCGCCTGATACAGCAATTTGTCCGAACGCGCGCCGCCCGGCTGTCCCGCGGAGTACAGGCGCACGCCGGCTTCGCCGATCCACACCAGCAAAGTGCCGACCCGCGCGGCCAGCGCGCACGCGGCATGCGAAACGCGCGTGCCGGGCTCCAGCATCAGGCAGGCCACGCCGCCGACCGGAATGTGGGTGCGCACGCCGGTTTTATCGACAACAACGAACGCGCCGTCAAGCACGTCCAGATGGCCGTACTCGATATAGAGGATGGACAGGCGATCCTTGATGGGGATGGGTTTGAGGGGCGGTAGCAGATCGGCCATCAGGCCACCTGTGGTAAGGCTCGTCGCCGAATGGTCTTGCTGCCAAGCGTTATGAAATAGCCCGCTTGCAACGCTGGATCGGACAACAGGCTGGTCAGCCATTCCGCAGGGGCATCGGGCGGGACAGGCGCTTGCCGGATAAAAACAATCGCGGGCGGGGGCTGCAGTTCATGTAAAAACACCAGTTCGCCATAATCGCGGTCGAACGTAACCAACCAACGCCCAAGCTCGCGGGCACGTTCAAGCACCACCCGGTCTGACGCGCCGGGCATGTTTTCAGCCACGGCGACAACGTCGAAACCGGCAGCCCGCAAACGCTTGAGGGCGGGTGCGGGAAAGTTCTCGTTGACCAGCAACGGCGGTTTCACGCAACAGCCTTGTGGCGGGCGATGTACTGTTCTTCCTGCATCATCTCCGCCGCAAAAGCCAACGCGGCCAGAATGTCTTCGCGAGTGATATGTGGGTAGGACTCCAGCAGCTGTTCAAACGTCCATCCGTTTGCCAGCCAGCCGATGATCAGTTCGACGGATATGCGCGTGCCCTTGATGACTGGCTTGCCCACCAGGATTTCGGGGTCGGAAACGATGCGGTCTCGCCATTCCATGATTCGCTCCTTTTCAACAGTACGGCATCCGCAATTTAACCCAGGCGGCGGACGAGGAGCAAACCGCAGCCGAAGGCTTTTGCGGGGCCGACACCACCTTATTCACAAATCGGTACAACAGACAGCAAGCCCAAGCCCATCATCTTGCCGTGACCAATACCCTTCGTCAGCGCTTGCTTGAACAGCACGGCGTCCGTCACGCTCAATTGGCCTTCATAGAGTGCGGCGTAGACGCGGACAACCATGCCATCGTGCTTTCGCCCGGTCAGCATTTGTTCCTGCGTGATCCGGCAATTCGGATAGGCGTGTCCGGTCGGCTGCTCCATGAACTCGAAATAATCCGTGGATACGGGTTCGGGCAGCGTAAACCCGTGTTGTTCTGCCTTGCGTTCGAGCCAGCCTATTTGTTCATCTCGATTCATAATTCCCTGTCGCTTACCATTCACGGTTTTGCAGGGATTCGCACGCATCCTAAAGCGGAATCGCTGACCTGCGACGAGTGTATCAAGCGCAAGTTTTTGAGTCAGGTCGATGCCGGGATCCGTGTGCTCGAGCCAGCCGTGCGGTAGGCGCGACCAGTCGGGCACCGAACGGCATTGGGCGAGAATGCGTGGAAGGCCTGCAGAATCTGTTTCCGGTTCCTGTCGCCACAACAGCGAGCCCGGAAGGCATTTCGTCTCTTGGGGAAAGAAGGCCCGACACAAGGTTGCGTGTAACTGGTACGGGTCGCCCAGATCGCGACGTGCGTCCTTGCTGCGTGGGTTGAGATGGATTCTATGCAGCAGCATCGTTCGCCTCCGGCGTGAGTCTTATCCAGTCGGAACGCACATAACGCGCGCCAAAGCGGCGCTCGGCAAACGATGACAGCGGCTGATCCATCCTGAGCGCACCGGTTCCGTCTGGCGATTCCAGCGACACCAACAGCTTTTCGGGTGCGATTTCCCACATGCGCGGTGTGGCGATCCACGGCCAGGCGGCGAGCGCGTCGAGCAGAGGAGCATCGGCCACGCCGCTATCCAGCCAGACGGGTTCCGAAGGCACATAGGATTTACGCCCAAGCGCCAGCGGCCAGGTCGGGTTCTTTAAGGCGGTGTGCGCGCGTTCGAGCAAGGCGCGGTCCACGCCTTCCAGCCCGACCAGAAACACCGCGTCGGCCAAGTAGTGACGGTTGGATACTACGCCGCCGTCCTTAGCTTGGCTGCCATCAGCTTTGATGATGGTGTCGGCAGTAGCGCAGCCGGCAGTTTGGTAGTCGCGCTTGGGTACGCCGGGCCGATCATGGCGGACACCCATCGCCAGCGCGGCCAGCGGTTCGAGGTCAGTCCAGTTTTCCCGGTCTATCCCAAGCGCAGCGGCGAGCAAACCGATCACCCCGGATTTGCTTGGCTCCTTACCCGTGTCGCGCTGATCGAATCGGCTGGTCGTGCCCCAGGATTGCATCGGCCCCGCGAGCCTTAGCAGCAAGGTCGGCATAGCTTACTCCTGCACCGCAGCCAGGGTTTTATCCAGCATGACGCCCAGCGACTTCACCGCCTCGCCGCACCCGCCAAGCTCGGTCTTGGTTAGATCGAGCACGAAGGTTTGGCTGTCGCGTGGGTACGCCGTTTGCAAATCGTTGGCTTTTGCGCATAGTGCGTCTGCCGATTTTCGCGTCAGTGATTCGCCGGTTTTGGCGCGGATGGCCGTTTCGAACGCATTGGCGTAATTGCGCGGCGCGGCGTTGCGGCACACAGTAATCGCGACAAACTCGGGCGGGTTGTGAGCGGCAAAGGTGTTCTGCTTGCCGGTGGGTTCGGCCACGACGAAGCCTTGCAGGAAAGTGCGCAGACCGCGCATCGCAAGCTCGGTGTCGCCTTGCAGGTTTTTTACGAGCTGTTCCCAATCGACGACGGCGTAGCGGTAGTAGCAGGCGGAGTTGAATTCCACTGTGCCCATCATGTCGGCACCGGCGGTATCTTCAGGTTTGAGGTCGTCCACCGCCGTGTAGAAGTCGAACTCGCGTTCGACGGCGTGGGTGGAAATCGCGTGCGCAACCTGGCAGGCAGCGTTCTGGTTTTTCTCCGGCATGTCGGCCAGCATGCGTCCGAACAAGGCGACATCGACCGCCTTGCCGCCATTGAAAATGGATTCAATGTGTGCCTGGACTTCTTTTGGCGCGCTGCTGGCAGCCGCTTTCTTGGCTTTGCCCTTGGGCTTCTCAGCATCGGTTTCAGCCGCCGCGACGATGTCATCCCAACATTCGTGAATCGCATCAGCCAGCGCCGAGATTTCCCGCTGCCCGAGAAACAGCAGGTATTGCGTCTTGCCGCCCTCGGCGGCTTTCAGTTTGACGTAGGACAACGCGATTTCGGCTTTCACCAGTGTTTCGGCGGGGTCGCGTTTGCCCGTCAGTGCGTCGGCGATGGCCTGATACACGCGCTTGGTGCGCACCGCCAGTTCGTCCGCACCGAATACGCCTTCGCTCACCTTCTCGCTGAAAAACTGGCGGATCGCGCGCTTGTCGCATTGGCTGGAAACCCTGGCCCGGCGGGTGCCGCCAAAAACTGCGTCCTTAGGTGCGCCGGTGTCGTCCCGATTGAGGTTGGACGGGGCGAAGTTTTGCAGGGCGTGAATTTCGATCAGGGTTTTCATGCGACGGTCTCCGTGTCGGTGGCAGGTTCGTGCGTAGTCGGGATGAGGGTGCGGTAGAAATCACGTGCCCAAGCGTTCTGGACGCGCTTGTCGTCGCGGTTCCAGGCGAGCAGGTCGCGCAGCAGGGCATCGAAGTCGATGTTTTGTTCGCCTAGCAGGGCGACCATCTGGCGCAGGCGATGTGGTAGCTGCTCGTGGTCTGCGTCTAGCAGGCTGATGAAGCGGCGTTCGGTGCTTGCCGAGCCGCTCTTGAGTTGATGCGCCGCGCAGGCTTTGGCCAATGGCGACAGTGGCCCAGCACGTCCGTCGCGCCAGTGCGCAGCCCACAAACCAGCGACAAGGTAGTGCATTTCCCTGCGCCACCTGCCGTCGTCGTCTTTCACAAAGGGCTCAACGTAGGGGTAAGCTGGTACGTGCTGCCCCGGTTCGAACGTGAGGCTGCGACG
Source organism: Thiobacillus sp. 63-78 (assembly GCA_001899765.1). Taxonomy (GTDB): domain Bacteria; phylum Pseudomonadota; class Gammaproteobacteria; order Burkholderiales; family Thiobacillaceae; genus Thiobacillus. Next base: position 28,335 of record MKWM01000050.1, on the reverse strand, counting down.
CAGCACGGCTTTTGCCTTGCTGTCCGCCTCGTTCAGCTTTTCCAGCCAGGCGATGAATGCGCTCATGCCGTTTCCTCCTGTGGTTTGCAGTGTGTTTCGTATTTCTTGATTTCGGAATTCAAATTCCTGAGTTTTCTGTCTACCGGGTCTTCAGCCTTAACCAGCGCCCGGATCGCCCAGGCATCGCCGGTCGAGATAGTGGCTTTATGTTGATCCCATGCTTTGAGGGAAGCATCGTGCGTGGCTTTCAGCCACTGCCATCGGATTTCCTCTGGCGCACGTTCCTGGGTATAGCTTTGCAACATGTTGTGAAAGGCAGATTCTGAGAGTGACCAAAAGTGTTGCAGTGGGCCGGCGGCATTAACCATTTTGTTGATTGCCACCTTTTCTTCTTTTTTCAAGTCGTCTTCGCGCTTTCTCTCACTGCGAATTAAAAGATGTCTATAAAACTTCCAAAGTGACGACCTGAGTGATTCGCAGGTGTCTTCGGTAATGTCCAGAAGCTGTCTTATATCCTCGCGTATTAAACGATCAGCAGTCAGCGCTGTTGGAAAAACAAAACGTTCCATGCGCCAAAAATCCACATTGGCATTTGGCGGGGTATACCTCAGGCCTAACGTCAAAACAGACTTCGGCAAGAGCCTAGTTTTTCTACCGGCCAAATGGATTGCATGCTGGATTGACAGTGGTGCGTTCCCAGCCGCATCAGGAAGCAGTGAATCGAAATCGCGCCATGTACCGCGGTCTTCACGAAACCGCATAGGCTGCTTTCCATTTGCTTTAGTAATTTCATGTGGATGCATCGGATCCGTGTATTCCGATGTTGACTCGAATCCATATCCTGCAACGAATCGCATGAAAGCCACGTCTCCGGATTCCTGCTCTTCCAGAAGAATCATTCTGGCAGGCCATGTGTAGAGATTTGCAAGCCCGGCAACACTCTGCTTCGTGGATTCGAGAGGTAGCGTTGCGGGCCCCTTTTCCCACAAGGGTATATCTGCTTTAAGAATTTCCCGGTTTTGAGGGATCAGGTTGTAACAGAGCGTTTCGTGTAAGTTGCTTCCCACAGGAATGCACATCACTGAGTTGGCCGAGGGAGACGGAAAGTAGCCACGACCACCACTCAGTGAAAAATTCATAGTGGATAGCAACCAGCGTGCACATCCATTCGGTGGACGTGTACCAGGGCTCTTCGTATCTACATGATCAAAAAGCACCTTATTTGAATTTGCATTGTGCTCGGCTGTGAGCTTTGTCCAAGGCTCGATTTCGCTCTTTGCAACATTCGGGTTTTGCCCGAATGGATATTTCTCATCGAACAGCCAGAACCGTGACCGCCAGCGCTCCAGATAGGCATCGACTTGCTCGCCCGGGATCCCGCTTTTGAACCAGGCTTTGGCCTGATCGATATCCGCCGGGCCCTCGAGTGCGCGGTACAGCACGGCGAGCAGAAAGCGGTGCAGGCTGACAACGACCAGCGGCGAGGAGTCTTCGATGACGGCGATCTCGGTGGCACGCATGAGCGTGTCGCGTAGCCCCCATTCCACGCGCTTGCCGTCGAGGGTGCGCAGCGGTATCCACGGCTCGTCGATCAGGTTGAATCGGCTCATTCGCTCTCCTTCGGTTCGTAAACCAGCCCTAGTTCATTGTCCAGCCGCACGCTGGCATCGTGTATCCAGCGCGATTCTGCGTCCAGCCGCAGTGGATAAGCGTTGCGCAGCAGTGGGCTTTTTTTCCAGCCTTCCGGTACACCTCCGCTGTGCAGTCGCTTGACGATACCTTTGCGCGACAGGCTCATAGCGCGCAGGTACCAGGACTTGGCCTGTGCGAAATCGGGGGTTTTGATAGCATCGAACGCGTCGGTTTCCCGCAGCGGGATGGCGATGACGGAATCGTCGCCGAGTCGGGTTTGCGCCATGAGCGTGCGGTGGACGCCGGGTTCGTCTTCTTCGAACAGGTTGAAGCGCGCTGGATCGTTCCACGAGGCGTCGTCGGGGAAGCCGATGATCGCTTTGTTCGCTTCGATAGTGTGGGAATAGGTTTTGCCTTCGCCGTCTTCCAGTGATTTTTGTAGGCGAGCCAGCAAGGATTCGGGTATGGCGACCGCTTCCTCGTAAACCGCCTGCACCAGCGTGTCGATGGCTTCCGGCAGGGCGATTTCCGGCATGCCACGCAGTAGACACCAGGTGCGTAACAGCACATCTTCCCGGTACACCGCTCCCCACCACAGCGGCTTGTCAAAAGCCGGTGGCGAATCTTCGGCCAGCCCCGCCACGATCAACGTAGGCGCGGCAAGTGGGCGAGAGGTGCGCTTATGCCGCCACAGGCGACCCGCGCGCTGTAGCAAGAGATCGATGGGTGCGAGGTCGGTCGCGATCAGATCGAAATCCAGATCGAGGCTTTGCTCCGCGACCTGGGTGGCGATGAGGAGCTTGCGCCCGGTGCGCTCGATGGGCGTTTGCTTGTCGGGCGGGCCGAAAGTCTTCAGTACGGCGTCTTCGCGCTGCTGTCTCCGGTCGGCGGGAAAACGCGCGTGGAAGAGATAGACCTCGGTGCCGTCGGCCAACTGCTTGCCGATGGGCTGACCTTCAAACAGCACGGACTCGCCTTCAGGATAGAGACGGTAAAGTGCCTGCGCACGTTGTATCGTGTTGACCAGTGCGAGCGCGTAACCACCTTGGGCGAGACGGCTGTCGAGCGCTTCGCGTAGAGCTGGAAGTTCAGCGGAGATGGGCTGTATCGCGATTTTCAAGTGCCGCTCGGGGTCGGCTTCAAAAGTGAACTGGCGGACGCTCTGGCCTTCCGCGTATACGGAGAGGCGGGGGTAGCTGGCTTCCGCTTTCGGTGCTTTGGCACGCGTCAATTCCGCAAGCTTGCGCCGAATCTCCGGCGGCAGGGTTGCCGAGAGCAGCACTACGGACGAGCCCAGCGCCAGCAGCCAGCTCAGAAGATGCAGAAGCAGCGTGCCGGTATAGGCATCGTAAGCGTGGATTTCGTCGAATACGACAACGCGGTTCGCCAATCCCCACAGGCGCACGAACTGGTGGCGCACCGGAAGAATGGTCAGCAGCGCCTGGTCGATGGTGCCAACGCCGTATTCCGACAATAGCGCGCGTTTTTTGTGGGTGAACCACTCGCCCGCGCGCACCTCACCCCCTGCCTTCGGGTCGTGTATGCCACCGGGTTTGAGCTGCTGATAATCATCGTTCAGCAGCGCGCCGCCGTGCAGCAATTGCAAGTCGAGCGCGCGTTCGCAATCTTGGCTGCGCAGGAATTTAAGCGTGCGTCGGAACATGGCGTTGCCCGTGGCCTTGGTCGGCAGCGCGACGTACAGCCCGCGATGACCGAAGCGACGTTGCAGTTCCAGATGCGCATAGAATGCCGCTTCCGTCTTGCCCTCTCCCATCGGCGCCTCCACCAGCAGGATGGCAGGCTGTTGCAAAGCCGCGAGCGCGTCGGCGATTGCCTGCTGCAAGGGGCGGGGTGGAAAGCCGAAAGCCTCGTCGAAGGTTTTGGGTGAGGACACCAGAGGAAGTCGCGCCGCCCAGCCCATCGCGTCGAGCGCACGCTCCGCGTTGAGGTCCCGTCGGGTCTGGAACCAGGTGTGCAAATCCTCGCAATCGTCGGACGTGCCGAAGGGAAATTGGCCTTCGTTCGATCCCACCCAGTCGGCAAAACTCGTGAGACCAGCCAGTAGCATGAAATCGGGGCCGGATAACGCAGTTTTGTCAGGCGGTGCCACCGGTGCAAAAACCTCAAGTAGCGCTTTGAAAATCGCACGCCGGGCACTTTGCCACTCGCGTCTTCCTAGAGCGCGCCTGTTTCCTGATAAGTGCACATGGGTATTGGGCGAGGCGCGCTCGCCGTGATGGCATCCTATCGCGTCGGCGGCAAGCAAGGCCAATTCCTCAGGCCAACCTAGTTCGATTAACAGTTCGAGCAGCTCGATCTGACTGACAAAAGCGTGATTAATGTCAGTATCCGGGCTGACACCGCTATCTAGTCCTGAGAGATTTTTCCACTTGCATTGAAACCCGGGGCAGCCTTTGCCGAGATCGTGGCAGGCGATCAGCAGCAACAGCCAAGGGCGCGCGGCTGCCCAATCCAGCCCCAACACCGCAGCCAGCCTGTCGCGTGTTCTTTTGGGTTCGCGCACCAGAATCGCATCCGCACTGGCAGCGACATCGAGCAGATGCAGGATGAGGGGGTGCCAACGCTCGCCATCTTTCTGGCAACTCTTGGCCCATAAAAATGGCAGACTGTTTTTCAAGGGGGCTGTCATGTTGCCTTTATATCAGTCCCCATGCTCAAAAACTGAGCCCGTCGCATTCCCCCGCCGATACTGGCCTGACGCCGCATCAAGCTGATTTCTGACAGCCTCGCGCAACGTTTCAGGCGCGACAATTTCAACCTCCGCTCCATATTTGAGGATGTCCATCAGCAGTTCGCGGTCGTCCGAGTACGGCACGGCAAGTTCATAGCGGCCGTCTTCCAGCCAGCGGCTTTGCTGTTGTGGGTGCCAGATTTCGTCGGCCACCCAGCGGGCGCGTTTGGGGGTGAATCGCAGGACAGCGGTGGCGACTGGCAGGCCGGCGAAGATGCCATAGGCGCTGGCGAGTTCGCGGTTGAGGGTGGATTCGGTGACGGTTTTGGCGGCTTTGCCGAGTGGTGTGGCGGTACGGATGCATTCGACGGCAAAGATGCGCAGGCCTTTTTTGTCGTGACACCAGGCGTCCAGATACCAGTTGTCGCGGTAATGGGCGAGGCGCTGCGGGGAGATTTCGCGGGTACTGGTTTCGTCCCGTTCGCGGTTGTAGTAGTCGATCCTGATTCGGTGGCGTTGCAGGACGGCATGGGCGACGGTCTGGAAGTGGCGCGGATTCTTGCGCCGGGAGGCGATGCTCAGGAGCCGGATGCGCTGGGCGGCTTCGCCCGCGCCGAGGTGCTGGCTTTCGAGCAGCTTGTCGAGGCGGGCTTGCAGCGGGCGCAGGTGGTCGTCGAGCAGCCCGGGCGCGAGGTTGGCGAGCAGGTGCTTGAGCGTGAAGAGGGCGTGCAGTTCAGCAGGGGTGAACCACAGGCCGGGCAGGGCGTGGCTGCCGTCGGCGGTGTCGTAGCGGTAGCCGCCGCGTTCGCGGTCATGGATGAGCGGTGCGTCGAGGCGGTCGCGCAGGTCGGCGATCAGACGGGTGAGGGAGGAACGCGAAAAGCCGTGCTCATCGATGAGCACGCTGCGCGGCAGGCCGGTTCGCCGCCCGTCCAGCAAGCGGTGCAGGCGATAAAGTTCGTCGAGTTTGCTCAATGGTGCCGGTTCGCTTGCCGGTTTTCTCTCCGTGTAGCCGGTGCGGTTTTTTTGTTGTGTGTGACGTCAGTGTCGTGCAATGCGCCGATCATCGCAAGCGCGTGGTCCCGTTGCAGGTCATCGTCCGCTCGCCGCCGTATCGCCAGGGTCACGGCCACAGCGTATGACATCGCCTCCATCGCCACACAGGATGGCGCGCATGCCGCTGACCGGAATCGACCGGCGGAAGGCTGTGACAAGGCGACAGTCGTGCAGGCAGGAATCAGCTGAATCCCAGATCCTGCGCCAGTCCGGCATGGGTGATTCTCCCGCCGTGTACCTGCAGTCCCGTTTTCAGTCCGGGATCCGTATTCGTGGCGGCGATGCCCTGCGCGGCCAGCGCCTGGATATAGGGCAGGGTGGCATGGGTGAGCGCGTCGGTGGCGGTACGCGCCACCGCGCCGGGCATGTTGGTGACGCAATAATGGACGACGCCCTCGGCCACGAAGAAGGGCGCGCTGTGGGTGGTGGGGCGCGAGGTCTCGGCGATGCCGCCCTGATCGATGGCGACATCCACCAGCACGGATCCGCGTGGCATCAGTCTCAATAATTCGCGGCTGATCAGGCGCGGCGTATGGCGTCCCGGGATCTGTACGGCGCCGATGACGATGTCGGCCTGCGCAAGCGATGCCGCAATCGCTTCGGGCGAGGAAAAGCGTGAGGCCACACGCGTACCGAACAGGGTTTCGGCGTGCGCGAGCCGGTCGGCCTGGCGGTCGATCAGCGTGATGCGCGCGCCCAGGCCGGCGGCCAGACGCGCGGCGCTCATGCCGACCGCGCCGGCGCCGAGGATGACGACATGGGCAGGCGGGATGCCGGGCATGCCGCTGATCAGCCTGCCATTGCCGCCGTGGGAGGTCAGCAGCCCCAGCGCACCCATCTGCGGCGCGAGCCGTCCGGCAATATCCGACATCGGATGCAGCAGCGGCAGGCCGCCCGTCGGAGCGCTCACGGTTTCGTAGGCAATCGCCGTCACGCCGCGCGCCATGAGTTCGCGCGCGAGTGCCGGCGCAGCCGCCAGGTGCAGGTAACAGAACAGCAGCTGGCCTTCGCGCAGCAGGTTCATTTCATCCGCCTGCGGTTCCTTCACTTTCACCACCAGGTCGGCGGCGTAGATTTCGGCGGGCGTCGTGGCGACGCTGGCGCCGGCGGCACGGTAGGCGTCGTCGTCGAATCCCACGGCGGCGCCGGCATGACTTTCGACGCTGACCCGGTGTCCGGCCTGGGTCAGTATCCGGGCACCCTCGGGGGTGAGCGCCACCCGGTATTCATGGTCCTTGATTTCCTTGGCGATGCCGATATGCATGACGAGTCCCGAACAGGATGGATAGCCGCAGCATAACCAAAGTCACGGCACGCCAGAAGTGCCGGCGCTATCGTGCCGGTGCGGAATCGGCGCGGCGTTCGAAACGGTAGTAGGCGGGTGGGACGTGGTCGAGCCGGATCTGGCGTGTCCCCCAGGCGACGGGCAGGCGGCCGACATTGCGATAAGGGCCGATCATCGACGGCGCGGCCTGTATGTCGTAGAGCCCGGGCGCGAGCAGTCGGGCCGACAGGCTCAGAGCGCCATCGTGAGTATCCTGGTGGACGCCGGCAAACGGGCGCGCCAGCGGCTCGCCGATGAAGAGTCCCTGCCCCGGCATCTGTACGCTTTTCCAGTAGGCTTCGATCAGGGTTTCGCCTTGCAGGTAGTGCGCCATGACGATGCCGGGCACCGGGAATTTGGAGGGGAAATTGCAGGGTTCGACCACCGCGCCGTAGCTGCCGGTGGCGCCCGCTTCCAGCCAGCGCAAGCTGCTCATCTGGCTGCCGCCGAACAATTCGCCGCCGGCCGAGGTGAGGTGGTCGGCGATGGCGCCGGGCAGGAAGCGGTTGCTGTCGAGCGACGCCACCTGGGCGAGGCCGGTGAAGTAGAACATCACGTCGGGCCTGTTTGTGAGCGCGTTGGCCTCGACGATGTCGGTCGGCATGATGGGCTGCATCAGCGTACGTACGGAGGCGTATCCGGCGGCACGCACGTTGCGGTTCTTATCCGTGGTACTGACGAGATAGGCGGTGCCGTCCGGGTTGCTGCCGTCGGACGCCACGCCACGGTCGATGAGCTTTTCGGCTTCAGCCACGCTGGCGGCGGCGAGGCTCATGGCCGGACGAATGCGGTAGGCATCCCAGGGGCGCGCCACGCTGCTGTTGAAATAGGGACTCGGTTGCGTCGGTTTGCAGCTGCTGGCGCACCAGGCGGGATCGAAGCCGAAGGCGAAGGCGGACGTGATCGACATGCAGTCCACCCGCCAGGGTTGCGCCCAGGTCAGCGCATAGGCCTGCACATTCCTGGGTGCTTTGCGGTCGACGAGACGCTTGAGGGTGGCGAATTCCTCGCGTGCGAGCGTGCTGCGGCCGGGCTTGAAACGCACATGGATCAGGTTGGCCGCGGGAATGTCGCGCTTTTTCCGGTAGTACGCGGCGATCGCCACGCTGTCGGGATCGTCGTCGTTGACGATCACTCCCAGTTGGTCGGCGCCGAGGCCGGGCTGCGGAAAATGGGTCAGGACAGGCGCCGTCGGCGCGGCCTGCGCGCCGGCATGCAGCAGCCAGGCCGCAACGGTGGCCCGTACAAATTTCATGGCCGTCAGGCGAGGTGTTGCACGCATTCCCGCACCAGTGCCGGTCCGCGGTAGATCAGGCCGGAATACAACTGCACCAGCGATGCCCCCGCGTCGATTTTTTCACGTGCGTCGCCGCCGGAGAGGATGCCGCCGACGCCGATGATCGGCACCTCGTTCTTCAGGTGACGCGCCAGCTCGCGTACCACCCGGGTGGAGGCGGCGCGCACCGGCGCACCCGACAGGCCGCCGGCTTCCTCGGCGTTGGGCAGGCCGATGACCGCATCGCGTGCAAGGGTGGTATTGGTGGCGATCACCGCGTCGATGCGGTGCATCATTAGCAGCGCGGCGATCGCGGCGATCTGCGCGTCGTCGAGATCGGGCGCGATCTTCAGCGCGACCGGCACGTATTTGCCGTGCCGTTGCGCGAGTTCGGACTGCCTCAGCTTGATCGCGGAGAGCAGCGCGTCGAGCGCTTCGTCCTTCTGCAGTTCGCGCAGGTTCTGCGTGTTGGGCGAGGAGATGTTCACCGTCACGTACGTCGCGTGCGCATAGACCTTGTCGAGGCAGGCGAGATAGTCGTCGACCGCATGCTCGTTCGGCGTGTCCTTGTTCTTGCCGATGTTGATGCCGAGCACGCCGGTAAAGCCGCTCGCCTCGACGTTCCGCACCAGATTGTCGACGCCGCGATTGTTGAAGCCCATGCGGTTGATGAGGGCGTCGGCGGCGGGCAGGCGGAACAGGCGCGGCGTGGGGTTGCCCGGCTGCGGGCGCGGCGTCACCGTGCCGATCTCGATGAAGCCGAAGCCCAGGTCGGCCAGCGCGCCGATGTGCGCGCCGTCCTTGTCGAGCCCGGCGGCAAGGCCCACGGCGTTGGGGAAGTCGATGCCCATCACGTGCACGGGCGTGCCCACGGCACGCGGCAACCGTTTCAGCAGGCCCAGTGTGTGCGCCATGTCGAGGCTGGCGAGGGTGAAGCCGTGCGCATCCTCGGGATCGAGCGAGAAGAGGGCGGAGCGGATCAGCGGGTAGAACATGGATTCATGGGGCCGGAAGCGTGGAATGGCGGTTGGGATGACGGGATCCGGGCGCGGCCACCGGATTCAATGCGGTCTCGACAGGGTGCAAGTTTAACAGGGCTGCGCCGACAGGCTGACGTCGGGCGGCAGGCGATGTTATCCTGAACTTACGCACGCTTGCACGTGTCTGTCTGGTCCAAAGCCAACCTTGTTTTCTCACTCATCGACAATTCCATGACTATCCCGCTCTTTTTGCAAAGATTCGTATTGATTCTCAGCCTGTTGATCGCCCCGGCCGCCTGGAGCGCGCCCCTCATTCCGCCACCGCCGGAATTGGCGGCCAAATCCTGGGTGCTCATGGATGCGGCCAGCGGCAACATCCTGGTCAGCCACGAGGGCGACCTGCGCCTGCCCCCCGCCAGCCTGACCAAGCTGATGACCGCCTACATCGCCACGCTGGAAATCAAGCGCGGCCGGCTGCATGAAAACGACCTCGTCACCATCAGCGAAAAAGCCTGGCGCACCGGCGGTTCGAAGATGTTCGTCAAGGTGGGCAACAAGGTCTCGGTCAACGACCTGTTCCGCGGCATCATCATCCAGTCGGGCAACGATGCCAGCGTGGCGCTGGCCGAACACATCGCCGGCGACGAAGAGGCCTTTGCCGCACTGATGAACGGCGAGGCCAAGCGGCTGGGCATGCGCAACACCCATTTCGTGGATGCCACCGGCCTGCCCAATCCCGGACATTATTCGAGCGCGCGCGACATGGCCATACTGGCGCGCGCCATCATCCAGGCCGATCCTGCCCACTATGCGCTCTATGCGCAGAAGGAATTCACCTGGAACGGGATCAAACAGCCCAACCGCAATCTGCTGCTGTGGCGCGATGACGGCGTGGACGGCCTGAAGACCGGCCACACCGAGGAAGCCGGCTATTGCATGGTGGCATCGGCCAGGAAAGACAGTGAACGCCTGATTGCGTCCGTGTTCGGCACCGGCAGCGAAGCCGCGCGCGCCACCGAAACCGCCAAGCTGCTGAGCTATGGTTTCCGCTTCTTCGAGACCAGGGTATTCAACAAGAAAGGCGATGTGCTGGCCGAGGCCCCTGTCTGGAAAGGTGCCGCGCGTACCGTCAAGGCGGGCGCAAGCGAAGACCTGGCCGCCACCGTGGCCCGCGGCGAAGCCGCCAGTCTCACCACCCAGCTTGTGTTGAACCCGACCCTGATCGCCCCGGTGAAGCAGGGCGCCGTCATCGGCAAGATCGACATCCGCCAGGGCGACAAAGTGATCAAGCAAGCCAACGTGGTCGCGCTGGAGAACGTCGATGAAGGCGGCTTCTTCCGCCGCATGTGGGATAGCATCCGGCTGTTCTTCAAAGGGCTGTTCGGCTGACGCAAAGGTGGCACGGGACCGGGGCGGCCACGCGAAAGCATGGCCGCCTTTTCTTTGTGGCATGGCTGGCGTTGCAGCTACTCGGATCAACCGCCGGTTCCGTTGCGAATGCCAGCGTCACGCCGGCACGGCCACGGCCATCCAGCCTCCCCACACGATGAGTGCAAGGCCGCTGACGCGACCGATCCAGGCCCCGTGCGGCAGGGTTTTCTCCGCCAGCACAAAGGCGGCGAGCAGCGCGATCCATAACAGATTCATCACGCCGACGACGAACAGGATCAGCATCAGCAACCAGCAGCACCCGATGCAATAGAGGCCGTGCCGCAAGCCCATGACGAGCGCTCCCTGGGCTCCCTCGCGCCACTCGGCGAAAAGAAATGCAAGGGGGGTGCGGCAGTGGGTGAGGCATGCGCGCTTTGCCGGCGTCCACTGGTAGAGTCCAGCGGCAATCAGTACCGCGCCGCCCAGTATCGAGCCGGCCCCGGCCAGCGCTGGTGTGGATAGCAGGGCGGCGTGCATCCCCCATTGAATCAGGGTCGCGGCGAGGCTGAAACCCGTCCAGGCAAGCAGATACCCCAGCAGAAACAGCCCGCTTGCGACCATCGGCTGGCCCGAGCCGGGACGCCCGTTCTGAATGCGCGCAAACAGCAGGACCATGGGGCTCGCAGACGGCGCCATCATGCCGATCATCATGATGACCCACATCGTGAAAACCAGCGCCAGATCCTCAGCTCCCCATGCCTGGAGGCTGGGCATCGCCATGTCGACCTGGTCCATATGGTCCATGGCCCAGGACTGATAGCCCAGATAACTCCATGCCAGCGCGGTAATTCCGACCAGCGCGGCGATCATCGCCACGCTGGCAGCGCGCCGTTCAGGCCTGATAGTTGAACGGCGAATAAAAGCCATTCTTTTTCGAAATCTCGAGGTCGAAGCCGTGATCGTGGAAGCTCAGCCGCTTCGAGTGGCACACCACTGCCGGATAGTCCGGAACCACTGTAAAGGGAACCTTGGAGAGCGTGACTTCCTCGCCGTTTTGGCCTGCCAGCGCTTCGATTTCCATCTCGGCCAGATGGGGAATGGTCAGGCTGCGATGTTTGCCGTTCGCACGGTAATCGATCGCGGCACTCCTGACGCCGAGAACCTCGCCGACCAGAGGCCCGAGCGCCGCGAGGTGGCCGCCGGCCGCCCCCGAGAAGATTTTCGTCAGCGCATCCTGCTGGCTCGCGTCGGCCTTTTCGTCAACGTACAGAGCGACTTTCCATTTCGTCTGCAGCATGTGTCCCGGTGCGTGCGCAAACAGCGCGACATTGAGTCCATCGAGGCGGGTGTTGGCGAAGCTCCCTTGATCGATGTGCCAGCCGACCAGCGCGTTGCACTCGCCGTCCGTCGGCGGGCTCGTGAACACGCACGGACAGGCTGCTTCGCAGTTGCAGGCTTCGAAATAGGTGCCTGCCACTTTCCATTGTGTATCCATAGTGTCTCTCCTTGGTGGTTGCCACACCTGAAGAACGACGTTCTCCGCTCTTGAAGGCGAGCCTGGGGCGTCGATGCGATGCCCCGCGCGCTGCCTGATTTATATTTGTAGCATTTCGCGAGGCGTCTGCTTGGGTGCCAGTGAAATACGACCCCCTCATCATGCCCGCATTGGAGATCGGACGTGTCTGGAAGCGCGCCCGGTAAAAAAATGACACGGGCCGCATTTGCGGCCCGTTGCTAAAGATTTCCGAGGATTGGCTTTATTTCTTCGCTGTCCGCCGCAGCCGGTTTAACAGCCGCCGCGCCAGTTCACCGAACAGCTCGGTCTGCGTCGGGTGCGGGAAGATGGCCTTCGCCACCTGGGTCAGCGTCATCTCGCCCGCCACCATCATCACGCCGGTGCCGATCAGGGTGTCGGTATGGTCGGCGAGGTAGTGCACGCCGATGATGCGGCCGCTGGCCTTGTCGGCCACCAGCTTGATCATGCCCTCGGTTTCGCCGGTGATCATCGCCTTGGCGTCGATGCTCATCGGCATCTTGGCTTCCACCGCGTCGATACCCTTGGCCTTGGCCTGCGCGACGCTCAAGCCGACGAAGCCGGCCTGCGGGCGCGAGAAGGTGACGCCGCAGTCGCGGTCCTGGTCGTACACGCTGGCGTGGCCGAGCAGGTTGCCGGCCGCGACGCGGCCCTGCGTCGCGGCCGTGTGGGCCAGCATGTAGCCGCCGATCACGTCGCCCACCGCATAGACGTGCGGGACGCTGGTCTGGCAATGCGCATTGACCTTGATCGCGGCGCCGTCGAGTTCGACGCCAAGCTTGTCGAGGTTGAGCTTGCGGGTATCAGGGCGCTTGCCGGTGGCCACCAGGATGACCTCGCAGTCGAAGGTCGATTCGACCCCTTCTTTATTGGCGTAGCGTAGCGTCATCGCGCCGGGCGTGCCGCCGATTTCCTTGATGTCGGCACTGGTGACAACGGTGATTTCCTTCTCCAGCAGGGTGATCAGGTGCTTGGCGATCTCCTCTTCGGTTTCGGGCAGGAGACGGTCTTGACGTTCCAGCATCAGCACCTCGGCGCCGAAGTCGCGGAAGATCTGCGCCATCTCGACGCCGATGACGCCGCCGCCGACGATGCCGAGCCTCTTCGGCGGTGCGGCAAGGTTCCAGATGGTGTCGGAGGTGACCACGCCGCCGCTCGCCAGATTCTCACGCGCGCCCGGAATCGGCGGCACGAAGGCGGGGGCGCCGGTGGCGATGACCGCCGCGCCGAATGTCACTTGATAGGGCTCGCCCTCGACCGGGGTGATCTTCAGCGTGTGGGTATCGACGAATTCGCCGTAGCCTTCGCGCACGTCGATCTTCATTCCCTTGTCGGCTTTCAGCGCCATCTCGCCGCGGCTGGTCTGCACCCAGCGGCGGTGCTTCTCGACCTGTTCCCAGTTGAGCTTCGGCGTATTCGTGCCGTCGACGCCCATCTCGGCGTCGTGCGCGCGGTTGCGGATGTTGTCCGCCGCGGCGCGCCAGGCCTTGGAGGGGATGCAGCCGCGCCACAGGCATTCGCCGCCGGGGAAGGGTTCGTTGTTGACCATCATGACCTTGATGCCATGATCGGCCAGGTCGCGCGCGCAGTCCTCGCCGCCAGGGCCGCCGCCGACGACGACGACCTGCACATCCCAGTTGCCTTCGGGAATCGGCGACACCGGAGCGCTGATGGTGGCGGTTGCGCCGGCAACGGCTTCAGCCGCCGTTCCCTGACCCCCGACCCCTGACCCCTGAATCCATCCTTCAGGCGCCTCGATGGTCTGCTTCAGCGTGGCGAGATACAGCGCGACGTCGGCGCCGTTTAGCACACGGTGGTCGCCGGTGATGGTGAACGGGGTTCCTTGAGGGCCATTCGCGGCGATCGCCAGGATCGCCGAGATGCCGGGGGTGGGGATCGCGGTGAAGTGCGACACCCCCAGCATGCCCATGTTGGAAATCGTGAAGGTGGGGTTGGCATACTCGGCCGGAGCCAGCTTGCGCACCCGTGCGCGCTCGACCAGGCCGGTCCAGTCGCTCTGCAGCGCTTCCAGTGGCTTCTTCTCGATGCCGTGCAGGATCGGCACCACCAGACCGCCGTCGTTCGACATCACCGCCACGCCGAAGTCGTGGTGGCTGCGTTCGACCAGCTTGTCGATCGGCTGATAGGCCCAGTTCATGCGCGGGAACTTCGCCATCGCCACCGAACAGGCCTTGGCGATCGCCACGGTTACCGAGACTTTCTTCGCCTTGGCGGCGGCGGTCAGCGCGGCGGTATTGATGTTCACCGTGACGTTGAAAGTCGGCAGCGTGAGCGAGGCGGTCATCGCGTGGCTCACCGCCTTTTCCATCGAGGTCATCGCGCGGCCCTGGCCCGGTACGTCGACCTGCGGCAGCGCGTGGGCGACTTCGGCCATGCTCGGACGCGCGCGCGCCACGTCGGCGGAGACGATGACGCCGGACGGGCCGCTGCCGGCGAGTCCGGCGAGGTTCACGCCCAGCTGCCCGGCGACCTTGCGCGCATAGGGAGTGGCCTGACGGCCCTGCGGGCGTGGCACGGGAGGCATGGCGCCGGTAGCGGCCACCTGAGCGGGCGCGGTCTTGGGAATGGGGAGGTGGGCCGGTTTGTCGGCCGACGGCGGCGCGACCTTGTGGGTGTCCTTGACCTTGTGGTCCGCGGAAATCGTCACGCCGGTGTCGTTGGCCTTGGACGCGTCGTCGACGATGAAGGCCATCGGGTGGCCGACCTCGACCACGCTGCCGACGTCGGCGATCGGGCCTGAAAGATAGCCTTCCTGGAACACTTCCACGTCCATGATGGCCTTGTCGGTTTCCACGGTGGCGACGATATCGCCGCGCTTGATGACGTCACCCGGTTGCTTCTCCCAGGTGACGACGACGCCTTCGGTCATGGTGTCCGACAGCTGCGGCATCACGATGGGCGTGCCGGCGTGGTGCGGGATCATCTCGGTCTGCGCCTTTTCCGCCACCACTTCGCCGGCGGCAATCGCCACGTCGCCGGCGGTGTCGGTGATGTAGCCGAGCGCCGCGCCGACGGCGATGGTCGCGCCGATTTCAGCCAATGGGCCGGCGAGGTAGCCGGCCTTGAACACCTCGACGTCCATGATGGCCTTGTCGGTCTCGACCGTGGCGACGATATCGCCGCGCTCGACGCGGTCGCCGGCCTGCTTTTCCCAGGTGACGACCACGCCCTCGGTCATGGTGTCCGAGAGCTGGGGCATCGTGATGGCGTAATGATTCATAGGATTCAGGGGTCAGGATTCAGGGATCAGGGGGTTGGAGATAGTTTTGCGGTCAGCGCGCTTCTCAGACCGTGCAACATGCGACCAATTTCGTTTGTCTGTTCAAACAAGCCATGCAACACGGCTTCCGGAATATATCCAAGCCGGTGCGCGAGTTCGAGCTGCGTTTCTGCTTCAGCAAGCGAACCCTGCGAAATCGAAACAAAACGCAAGTAATCCTTCGTCGAACTTCTTGCGTGACCTTCGGCAATATTCGAGGGAATGGAAACGGCTGCACGTTGAAGCTGATTGGCCAACGCGTAGGTTTCCCGGGAGGGGAAGGATTCGGTAGCCCGGTAGATGGCTTCTGTCAGCGTCATCGCCATCTGCCAGACCTTCAGATCACGGTAGTTGTTCACTCCCTGACCCCTGAATCCTGACCCCTGATCCCTCAAGCCTTTCCGAACATCTTCAACACCGCCTTCACCACATCCTCGTGATCCGGGATCGCCGCCTTTTCCAGCGTATGGTTGTAGGGCTGCGGCACCAGCGCGGAATGTACGCGCACCGGGGCGGCGTCGAGTTCGAAGAAGCATTCCTCGTTGATGAGGGCGATGACTTCGGCGCCGACGCCGACCGGCGCTTCGTCTTCTTCGGCGATGACGGCGCGGTGGGTCTTGCTGACCGATGCCTTGATGCCGGCGCGATCCAGCGGCGACAGCGAATACAGGTCGATCACCTCGGCCGAGATGCCGTACTGCTTGTCGAGGATTTCGGCGGCCTTGAGGCACCAGTGCACCGAGATGTTGTAGCCGAACAGCGTGACGTCGGTGCCGGAGCGCGTGACTTCCGAGCCTTCCAGCGGGTGGAAGTATTCGCCGTCCGGCACTTCGCCCTTCATGTTGTACATCAGCTCGTGTTCGTTGATGAACACCGGATCGTCGCAGCGGATCGCCGATTTCAAGAGACCGTAGGCCTGTTTGGGGTTGGACGGCGTCACCACGCGCAGGCCGGCGATGCCCATGAACACTTTTTCCATGCGCGCCGAGTGCTGCGCACCGAGCTGGTGCGCGGCGCCGCCGGCGGAACGGAAGACGCACGGCGCGGTCAGCTGGCCGCCCGACATGTAGCGCACCTTGGCCGCCGAGTTGAACATCTGGTCCATCGCCAGCCAGGCGAAGTTGACCGACATGATTTCGATGACGGGGCGCACGCCGAGGAAGGAGGCGCCGATGCCGAGGCCGGTGAAACCGCCTTCGGAAATCGGCGTGTCCATCACCCGCAGCGGGCCGTATTTCTCGTACAGGCCCTTGGTGGCCTTGTAGGTGCCGCCGGCGACGCCAATGTCCTCACCCATGCAGATGACCAGTGGATCGCGCGCCATTTCTTCGTCGTGGGCGCGCTGGATCGCCTCCCAGTACATGATGTTTGCCATGCTGTTTTTTCCTCAAACCTTTAAGCGGCCTTGCCCGTGATCCAGGGGAGCTGGGTGTCACGGTCGGCGAGAACATATTTTTCGAGATCCTCGACACGCGGCTCGGGCGATTCCTCGGCGAACTTGATCACTTCGTTCTCGATGTAGGCATCGGTTTCCTTTTCCAGTGCCTCGAACCCGGCCATGGTCAGGGCGCCGTCCTCGATCAGGCGGTCGCGCAGGATGAAGATGGGGTCGCGCTGCTTCCACAGTTCCTCTTCCTCGCGCGAGCGGTAGCCGCGCGAATCGGACATCGAGTGGCCGCGGTAGCGGTAGGTCATCAGTTCGAGGAAATAGGGGCCGTTGCCCGAACGCACGTGGTCGACCGCGCGGCGCGCATGCTCGTAGACGATTTCGATGTCCTGGCCGTCGCACTCGTCGGCCGGGATGTTGTAGGCGGCGACGCGCTTGTGCTGGTGCACCACGGCGGTGGAGCGCTCGATCGAGGTGCCGATGCCGTAGAGGTTGTTCTCGCAGACGAACAGTACCGGCAGCTTCCATAGCGCCGCCATGTTCATGGTCTCGTGGAACACCCCCTGGTTGTTGGCGGCGTCGCCGAGAAAGCAGATGGCGATCTCGTCGCCGCCTTTCAGCTGAATCGCCTTGGCGATGCCGGCTGCCAGCGGGAAGGGGCCGCCCACCAGCGCGTAGCCGCCCATGAAGTGGTGGGCGGCGTCGAAGATGTGCATCGAGCCGCCGCGGCCCTTGCTCGATCCGGTTTCCTTGCCGTACAGCTCGGCCATGACTTCCCTGGGATCGGCGCCGCACTTGATCGCGTGCACGTGGTCGCGGTAGCCGGTGATCACGTAGTCGTGGCCGGGGCGCGCGGCTTCCATCACGCCGTTGCAGCAGGCTTCCTGGCCGGGATACAGATGGAGGAAGCCGCCGATCTTGCGTTCGATGTAGGCCTGGTAGCAGCGCTCCTCAAAACGGCGGTGCAACACCATTTCGCGCAGCACGCGTTGTTTGTCTTCAATCTTCATTCGGTTACCCTTGATGGACGGGCTCGGAAAAAGCGCCGGAAAAATTCAAACGCGCAATTATCCGGCAAACCCTGCCAACCATCAAGAAAACGCTACCCTGAAGGAACGCTCGTGCTACCTGAACTGATTGAAAAAAAACAGGAAATCACTGCCGGATCGATCGAGGCGGCAAGCCATGTCTTGATGATATTGCCGGTATCGAAAACGCTGCCCGATGTGCCGGGCAGCACCGAACTCAAGGCCGCGATGAAACGGCGCGATCTCAAGACCGCCGCACTGGCGAAGTCGCCGGTGGCGGTGCAGTTGGCAGGCGGTGCGCTCGTAGTGTTCACCATGATCGAGGCCGATGCCGGCACCTTCGAGACCCATGAACAGATGCGCAAGGCGCTGGCCCTGCTGATGGCCGAGCATCCGAAATCGCTGACGCTGGCGGTGTTCGGCGAGGAAGCATTCAAGGCACGTGCCGCCGAGGCGGCGGCGTATGCCGCGCTGGTCAATGCCGTGCCGCTGCCGTCGCGCAAATCGAAAACCGATGCAGTGCTCAAGGCCGTGCAACTGTTCGGCTACAAACCGGCCGGCGGCTTTGTCCGTGTGCGGGCGCTGGCCGAGGGCAACACGCTCACCCGCAGCCTCACCGTGCAGGGACCGGACGAACTCACCCCCGGCGTCTACCGCAAACGCATCAAGGCACTGGCCAGGCAGTACGGCTGGACGGTCGAGGAATACGCTTTCGACACGCTGAAGAAGATGGGCGCCGGCGCGTTCTGCGCGGTGGCGCAGGGCTCGCCGGCGAAGGACGCGGCGATCGTGCGGATCAGGTATCAGGGACAGAAAAAGGGATCAGGGGTCAGGGGTCAGGGGTCAGGGGGCGGGGAAGAAGGTGGCTTTCGTCGGCAAGGGGATCTGCTTTGACACCGGCGGCCACAACCTCAAGCCCGCCAAATACATGCAGGGCATGCACGAGGACATGAACGGCTCGGCGGTGGTGCTCGGCATCCTGGCGGCGGCCTCAAGGATGAAGCTGCCGCTCGCGCTGGAAGGCTGGGTCGCGCTCGCCGAAAACCACATCGGCCCGCAGGCCTACCGGCAGAACGAAGTGGTCAAGGCATTGAACGGCACGACCATCGAAGTCGTCCACACCGATGCTGAAGGCCGCATGGTGCTCGCCGACACGCTGACGCTGGCCGCCCGAAGCAAGCCCGCGCTGATCGCCGATTTCGCCACGCTCACCGGCTCGATGCACTACGCGCTCGGCAGCCGCATGTCCGGCGTGTTCGCCACCTCGAGCGCGCTCGCCCATTCGGCCTCGCGCGCGGCCACCGCAAGCGGCGAACGCATCGTCGTCTTCCCCTATCCCGAGGATTACGACAGCGCGCTCGATTCGACCGTGGCCGACGTCAAGCAGTGCAGCATGGAAGGCGAGGCCGACCACATCCTCGCCACCCGCTTCCTGTCGCGCTTCGTCGGTGACACGCCGTGGCTGCACATGGATCTGTCCGGCCACAGTTGCAAGGGCGGATTGGGCGCGGTGATGAGCGACGCCAACGGCTTCGGGGTGGCGTGGGGGATCGCGCTGCTGGACCAGTTGAAAATCTAGAACCCGCTCATCGCGCCTGTTTCGGAGCGACGGGTTTGCGCGTGACGAGGTGCATGCACGCAAGCCCCAGTATGACCAGAGCGAGGCCATGAGGTTCGGGTACGTCGCCATCTCTTACGGCCCATGCTTGAAATGACTCGGATTTGGGGTAAAGGGCAAATGGATGCAAGAAACCGCCAACATCGCTGGCCCAGGCCAAGTCGCCATCGTCAATGCCATACCAGAATAGTTCCGATGTGATGTTTGTAAATGGCGGGGGAGGTGGTAGCTGGCAAATGCCGATAGGTGTACCGAGGAAAGGGAGGCACATGATAGGAGGCATTGCGGACCAGATTTCGGTCGTTATGAAATTGATGAAGCCAAAGTCGAAGTAGGTGGTACGGATCTCTAGATTAGGCAGCCGCCAGTCGTCATAGCCACCGTAGGTCAAATTACTCACCCACGTCATGGCTTCGTCCCAACTCATCAGCCCATCGCTGTTGTAGCCGCTGGTCTTGGCATAATTCGCGTCCTGTAGCCAGGTGAGGTTCTGGTTGCTGTCATAGATCATGCCGTTGCCCCTGTCGATCAGCGTCGCGCTGGCAGTACCGGTCCAGCACAACGTTGCAGCCAGAATCTGCAAGCATGCAAGCTTCTTCATGAGTATCCTCCCTTTGGTTTTGATGATTGCTGTGAGTGCAATTTTATTTTTGGAATGGCCAAGCAAGTAAAGGACCATGGCATTTTTATCTTTGTTCAACAATGACTTGGTATCAGACGAGAATTGCCGTGACAGCACGATGTCAAATTTCCCGACAGCTTTCTTGACGCGAACACCCGCCATCGAGATCCTCTACGCTGACGATGCCCTGCTCGTGCTCGACAAGCCCAGCGGCCTGCTGGCGGTGCCGGGGCGCGGTGCCGACAAGCAGGATTGCCTGAGCGCGCGGGTGCAGGCCCGCTATGCCGATGCGCTGGTCGTGCATCGGCTTGATATGGCCACCTCTGGCCTGATGGTGATGGCGCGCGGGCTGGCGGCACAGCGCGCGCTGAACCGGGCCTTTGCGGCACGCGAGGTGACGAAGCGCTATGTCGCCGTGGTCGCCGGCCGGCTGGAGGCGCCGCCGGGGGGCTGGGGCACGATTGATCTGCCCATCGCGGTCGACTGGCCGAACCGGCCGCGGCGGACGATCGACCACCGGCTTGGCAAATCCAGCCTCACCCGCTGGCGCGTGCTGGCAATCGACGAAACCGGAACGTGCACGCGCGTCGAACTCGAACCTGTTACCGGACGTTCGCACCAGTTGCGCGTGCATCTGCGCGAACTGGGTCATCCCATCCTGGGCGACACGCTGTATGCGCCGCCGGATGTGCAGGCCCGGGCCGGGCGCCTGCTTCTGCATGCCTGCGGCCTGCATGTCGCCCATCCGCTGACCGGTGAAGCCCTGGCGTTTGAAAGCCGGCCACCGTTCTGACGAACGGTCTTCCCGGCAGGCTACCGGTTCAGTTCGATTTTGCGACCAGTTGCAGGAATTCCTGCCGGGTTCGGTCGTGGTCGCGAAAAGCCCCCAGCATCATTGACGTGATGGTCCAGGAATTCTGTTTCTGCACGCCGCGCATCATCATGCAGAAGTGCTGGGCTTCGATGACGACGCCGACGCCGGCGGCGCCGGTGGCAGTCTGGATGGCCTCGGCAATCTGGGTGGTGAGCTGCTCCTGGATCTGCAGGCGGCGCGCGAACATGTCGGTGATGCGCGCGATCTTCGACAATCCGATCACCTTGCCTTTCGGCAGGTAAGCGACATGGGCCTTGCCGACGAACGGCAGCAGGTGGTGCTCGCACATCGAATACAGTTCGATGTCCTTGACGATGACCATTTCGTTGTTGTCCGAATCGAACACGGCATCGTTGAGAATCTCGTCCAGCGACTGCGTATAGCCCTGCGTCAGGAACTTGAACGCGGCCGCGGCCCGATCCGGAGTTTTCTGCAATCCATCGCGCGAGACGTCCTCGCCTGCGCTCTGGATGAGTTGTGCGTACAGCCTGGCGGTGTCCATTGCCAATGTCCTGATGGATGCAAAGAGTATCCCGACTGTGTCAGAGCGACCTGCCAGCGTCAAGCCGGCATGGGGCGACCGATGAAAGCAGGCGTGGCCGGTTCCGCGCATGGGCGGAACAAGCGAAGCGCAGCCGTGAGCCCCGGGCTGATTGGCGCAATGCAGGGGTTCTCCCCTGCCAGGTTAGCGAGCCGACAGATAGCGGGGGAATGCCTGTTTGTCGAGCAGGATTTCGATGAGGTTGATCGTGCCGGCGAGATCGGCATGAGTGAACAGGGCATCGAGTTCGGCCTCGGTTTCGATGCGGTAGTGATTGACCCCGAACGACTGCGCAAGCAGGCCGAAATCGGGATTGGTGAAGTCGCAGTCGATGTAGCGTTCGCCATAAAGCTGGAACTGGTTCTTGCGGATCAGGGAGAGCGTGCCGTTGTTGATCACCACCACGTTGAGCGGAATGCCGTAATTCACCGCAGTCATCATTTCCATGCAGCACATCTGGAATCCGCCGTCGCCGAGGATGGCGAAGGTGGGGCTGTCTTTCGCAAAGCAGCGTGCGCCGAGGGCGGCGGGTATGGCGTGGCCCAGCGAGGAAATACCGGTATTCGGGAAATAATGGTTGCGGTCGGAGACGTCGAAGTAGCTCTGTGCGAAGACGATGTTGTCGTCGAACACCAGCGCGTTGTGGGGGAAACGCTGCGCGAGCTGGCCGAAAAACGCGCGGATCAGGTGAAACGGTTCTGCCTGCGCGGCCTGTTCATCACCGGTCGCCGCGGGCGCCGCCGCGCGATGGCGGCCGAGGCGTTCGCGCGACTTCGCCGGCATGGCTTCGGCTTCGAGCGCGGCAGACAGGTCTTCCACCACGCTACGGATGTCGCCGCAGATCGCCACGTCCGGCTGGAACACGCGACCGAGCTGCGCGGCGTCGCGGTCGACCTGGGCGATTTGCTTGCCGCCCAGCAGCTTGGCATCCCACAGGTAACTGGTGCGTTCGTTGAAGCTGGCGCCGAGGAACAGCAGCAGATCGGCGTGCTCGGCCAGATAGCGATAGGCCTCGCCGTTGGAGGTGACGCCGAGACAGCCGAGCGAAAGCGGCGTGCCTTCGGCCACCACGCCCTTGGCCTTGAGGCTGGTCGTGACCGGAATGCCGAAGCGCTCGGCGAACGCGGCGACGACATCGCGCGCGCCCGCCTGGATGCAGCCGTGGCCGGCAATGATCGCCGGCGTGCGCGCCGCGCGGATCAGCGCGGCGAGCTCCGCCACCGATCCAGTGTGCCGGACCGCTGCCTTGCGTGGGAAATGAACCTGATCGAGCATGCTGGCGTCGACCCGTTCCTTCTGCACATTGTAGGGAATCGACAGCAGCACCGGTCCCGGTTCGCGTCCGAGCAGCGCCTGCGTGGCCTGGTTCAGCACCTGGCCGAGGTAGTCGGTGCGTTCGATCAGCTTGTGGTAGCGGGTGATACTGGCGAACAGTGCGCCCTGGTCGATGGTGCCGCCTTCGCCCGAGCTTTCCTGCAGCCCGCCACGGCCGAAAATATACGTGGACGTTTCGCCGGTGATCGCCAGCACCGGCAGCCGCTCGGCGTAGGCGTTGGCGATGCCGGTGATGAGGTTGGTCGCGCCGGGTCCGGAGGTGGTGATGCAGGCGGAAGGCTGATGCGATGCCCGCGCATAGCCACCCGCCATGAAGGCTGCCCCCTGCTCGTGTTTGACCAGCACGCTCTTCACGCGCGAATCATGCAGGCAGTCGTAGATCGGCAGCACGTGCGCGCCCGGCATACCGAAGATGTGGTCGATGCCCAGGCGTTCGAGATAGCGGACGATCAGCTCGCTGACGGAAATATTCATGTGCTTGTGGTCGGATGGGCGGTTTGGCCTCTCCGGTGTGCGCTGGCGTATCTGGAAGTATCGAATTGGAGCATAAGACGCCGCACGGGAGAACCCCGGCGGCCTGGCAGGATCGCCTCCGTCAGCGTATCCGGCAGGCAATGGTGGTGTTCCGAATAAGCTGCCGGTCCGGGCGTGTGTCGCAGGAGATGGGCGCGGGCCGCGCGCCCGCCCGCACCCCCCGCTTGAAGGCGCGGCCGGTGAAGGATTCAGGTACGCACCAGGTGTTGCTCGATCTCGATGAAGGTATTGGCCACTTCGGTCGTCTCGATGTTGACGCCCAACTGTTTGCACAATTGCGAGAGCGACAGCAGACCGCGCACCATCTGCCGGCCTTCACTGCGTTCGATCACCAGGGCGTGCTGCCGGCCGCGTGCCTTGAGCGTTTCCAGCACGTGGCCGACGCGGGCGGTGACGATGTCGTCATAGTCGACCGCCTCCAGTTTTTCTACCGGGGTCATGATGTCGGCCACCTGCACTTCGTCGCGGCGGATGCCGCGGCTTTGCACCACCTGCAGGGGTTTCTCGCCGTGGAGGTCGGTACTGGTCACGAGGCCGGCGACGCGGTCCTGAACGTCCATGACGAACAGCAGGTGCACCTTGCGGAGGGTCATGCGCTCCTCCGCCTGCTTGATGGTGTCGCCCGGTGTGGCGATGAAGGCGGTCAGATGACGAAAATCGGTCATGGCGTCCAGTGCCGGGTTGTCCAGTTCAACGCGCTCGGGCAAGGTGCGGGCGGGTTGAAGCAGGCCGGCGGCCTTGTCGAGGTTGCGCGCTGGCAGGCGGGTATAGGGCATGATCGTGTCTCCTTGGCATCGTTATCCGGATTCCATGCGACGCTTTGCGTGCCGGAAACGATCATCCTGTCCCTCGGCATGCCGCCTGTCCACTCAAGTTTTTTTAGTCCGACATAAATTTGTTCTTGCCTTACCACACGGCTCGCGACACTAGCCCGTCTGCTGCAGCAATTTCTGGAACGACGCCTCGAACAGTTTGACGCCGTCGTCCTGCAGCGTATTGCCGACTGCGTCCATGTCGATACCGAGCCGCGCCAGTTCCGCCAGTTGCGCTTCGGCCTCGGCGACGCCTTCTTCCACGCGGGGCGTCGGATCGCCATGGTCCCGCAGCGCGGCGAGCGTCTTGTCGGGCAGGGTATTGATGGTTTCGGCGCCGATCAACGGCTCGACATACAGCAGGTCGCGATAATCCGGGTTCTTCACGCCGGTGCTGGCCCACAGCAGGTACTGCGGCGTGGCGCCCTGCTGCGCCAGCGCGGCGAAGGCCTCGCCATGAAAAATCCCGAGATAGCGCTGGTAGGCGAGGCGTGCCATCGCCACCGCCGCCTTGCCGCGCAGCGACAAGGCGGCCTGGGTTCCGATGGCGGTCAACTGCGAATCGACCAGCGTGTCGACGCGCGACAGGAACAGGCTTGCCACCGCCTTGCTGTGGCGTACGTCGGCATCGGCCTGTATGCGCGCATTGAGGCCGCGGATAAAGGCATGGAAGATCGCTTCGGTCTGGGCCACCGAAAACAGCAGGGTCACGTTGACGTTGATCCCGAGCATGGTCAATGTCTCGAATGCGCTGACGCCTTCGGGCGTGCCCGGCACCTTGACCAGCAGGTTGCGGCGATTCACGGCGGCGGACAGGCGTTGCGCCTCTTCCACCGTGCGCGTCGAGTCGTAGGCCCAGCGCGGCGCGACCTCCAGACTGACGTAACCGTCGTTGCCGCCGCTGGCTTCATGGGTGGGGCGCAGCAGATCGCAGGCCGCCTGGATATCGGGGATGACCAGTGCCTCGTAGCGCCGCTCGGCGTCCGGTTCGCTGGCTTTCAGGCGCATCAGGTCGTCGGCATAGTAAGGGCTGCTGGCGAGCGCTTTCTGGAAAATAGACGGATTGGAGGTGACACCCGAAATCCCGTCCTCGGCGACCAGCCGGGCCAGTGTGCCGTCGTGGAGCAGACTGCGCGACAGGTTATCCAGCCAGAGGCTTTGGCCGAGGGTGGCGACGTGTTGTGTGATGTTCATGGAGGGTCCTCGCGTGGGTGAGATGTTCAGGATAGAACATGCGCATGACGGCAAGTTCACCGGGCCGCGCCGATCCGTGTCCGAAGCCGCGCCTGTGCTAGACTTCGGCGCATTCTTCCAGTTTCTTTCCGGCTTATTTCATGTCTGGCAGCACACTCGGCAAACTGTTCTGTGTCACCGTGTTCGGCGAATCGCACGGCCCCGCGATCGGCTGCGTGGTCGACGGCTGCCCGCCCGGCATGGCGCTCGCCGAGGCCGACATCCAGCATGATCTCGACCGCCGCAAACCCGGTACCTCGCGCCACGTCACCCAGCGCCGCGAATCCGACACCGTCGAGATTCTCTCCGGCCTGTACGAAGGCAGGACGACCGGTACGCCGATCGCGCTGCTGATCCGCAACGAGGACCCGCGCAGCAAGGACTACGGCAACATCGCCGACACCTTCCGCCCCGGCCACGCCGACTATACCTATACGCAGAAATACGGCTTTCGCGACCCGCGCGGCGGCGGCCGTTCCTCCGCACGACTCACCGCGCCCATCGTCGGCGCCGGCGCCATCGCCAAAAAATGGCTGGCCGAACAATACGGCATCGTGATCCGCGGCTGCATGAGCGCGCTGGGGCCGCTCGACATTCCCTTCGAGTCGTGGGACGAGATCGGCAACAATGCCTTCTTCTCGCCCAACGCCGCCATCGTGCCCGAACTTGAAGCCTACATGGACGCGCTCAGGAAGTCGGGCGATTCGGTCGGCGCCAGAATCAGCGTGGTGGCCGAGAACGTCCCGCCCGGCTGGGGCGAACCGCTGTACGACAAGCTCGACGCCGACCTCGCCCATGCGCTGATGGGGCTCAACGCCGTCAAGGGCGTGGAGATCGGCGACGGCATGCTGGCGGCGCGGCAGAAGGGCACCGAGCACCGCGACGAAATCACGCCCGAAGGCTTCCTCTCCAACCATGCCGGCGGCGTGCTCGGCGGCATCTCCAGCGGCCAGGCCGTCGTCGCCCATGTCGCGATCAAGCCCACTTCGTCGATGCGCCTGCCCGGCCGTTCGATCGACCGCAACGGCCGGCCGATCGAGGTCGTCACCCACGGCCGCCACGACCCCTGCGTCGGCATCCGCGCCACCCCCATCGCCGAGGCGCTGATGGCGATCGTGCTGATGGACCACGCGCTGCGCCACCGCGCGCAATGCGGCGACGCAGCGAGCGGCACACCAGTGATTCCCGCTAACAGCCAGGGCCTCGCACAGCTGGATGGCAGCCGGCCCGACGGTGTTGCACGTTGACTGGGCGATGACTTGCGCCAGGGTTATATTCCCGCGGGTGATATCACCGCGCACCCGCAGCCTCCTGCCATGCGACTTCCCATCAGCCTGAAAATTTTCAGCATCACGACCGCGCTGCTGGTGCTGATGGTGGTCGTCACCTGGCTGTCGGTATTCAACTTCCGCCAGTTGAACAACCAGGTGCGCGCGCTTTCCGACTACTACCTGCCGCTGCAGCAGCAGGTGGCCAGCGTGGAAATCCTCATCCGCGACCAGATGGTGCATATGGAGCGGGTGATGGCGGGCATGGAGCTTGCCAGGCCCGATCCGGAATTCCTCGCGAAGGAATCGAACGCCTTCGATATGCGCGGCATCAACGCCGACCAGATTATCGACTCCTCGCTGCGCATGCTGGGTGAAGCCGAAGCGGAAAAGGGCATCGAGCTCGACCGCGTCACGCTCGCCGTGCTGGGCAAGGAACTGCCCGCCATCCAGACCACCCGCCAGCACTTCCACGCGACTTTCCGCCAGTTCCAGATCGAGGCGCAGGAAGGCACCCCGCGCTCGGAAAAGATCGTGCGCGACGCCCTGCTGCGCGAGAAGGACGCCATCGACGTCGAAATCCAGAAGACCACCGACCTGCTCAACAAACTGACCCAGGACACCGCCAGCCAGGCCAAGGCCGAAGAGAAACGGGCCACCACACTCAACTGGATCGTCACCGCCATCGCCACCGCGCTCGGGCTGATCTTCGCCGCTTTTGTCACGCGCTCGCTGGTCGATCCGGTCAAGCGCCTGCTCGGCGGCACGCGCGCGGTCGAAGCGGGCGACCTCGACGTCGAAATCCTGGTGCGCACCCATGACGAACTCGCCACGCTCGCCGCCTCGTTCAACCACATGGTGGTCGGGTTGCGCGAGAAGGAACACATCCGCACAACCTTCGGCCAGTACGTCGACCCGCGCATCGTCAGAAACCTGCTGGAGAACCGCATCCCGGCCGACCGCGGCGAGCGCCAGGTGATGACTGTGTTCTTCTCCGACCTCGAAGGCTTCACCCGCATGTGTGAAGGCCTCACCCCGGACGCCGCGGTGCGCTTTCTCAACCGTTATTTTTCGATGATGGCCGAGGTGATCCGTGACCGGCAGGGCATCGTTGATAAATACATCGGCGATTCGGTGATGGCCTTCTGGGGGCCGCCCTTCACCGATCCCGCCGACCATGCGCGTCTCGGCTGCCTTGCCGCGCTGGAGCAGATGCGCAAGATGGACGACTTCCGCGCCGGCCTGCCCGACCTCTTTGGCGTTCGTCACGGCCTGCCCGAGGTCAACGTGCGCATGGGCATCGCCAGCGGCGACGTCACGGTCGGCAACATCGGTTCTGAAACCTCGCGCGGCTACACCGTCATCGGCGACACCGTGAACCTCGCCTCACGCCTGGAGCAGGCCAACAAGTTCTACGGCACGCGCATGCTGGTGAGCGAAGGCACGCGGATGCTCGCCGACGACAGCTTCGCCTTCCGCGAGATCGACAGCCTGCGCGTTGTCGGCAAGCTGGAGCCGGTGAAGGTGTTTGAGCTGATCGGGCTCGCCGACGCAATCAGCGACGCCACCCGCGCGGCGATTCAGGCATACGAGGCAGGCCTCGCACGCTACCGGGCGCAGGACTGGGATGCCGCCGAAATCGCGTTCCGCGACTGCCTGGCGAAGGCGCCCGGGGACCGGCCCGGTCAGGTCATGCTGGGACGGATTGCGGCGTTCCGGCAGGCGCCGCCGGACGCGGGGTGGGATGGGGTTTGGGTGGCGGGGAGCAAGTGACTGTTGGGTTTGTCCTATGTTTTGAATCGCCGGACTGCGCGGTTTTTGCGCTGATCCGGCGCTAATGCCAAGTTACTCACCAGTCGCCAATATAGGCGACAGAAGGCGCCCCGAAAAATGAGCGAACGAGTTGGGGCATTTTCTGAATATTTGCGAGTTGTTCTT